>DATEQN010000009.1:0-56430 GCA_035272625.1 Terriglobales bacterium
ACCATTGAAATCCAGGGGCCGGCAGAAACCGTTCAGGATTTCGTTGAGCACCTGCCCGCCGAAGCGCCGCCTCTGGCGCGGATCACAAGCTTAGCCGTCCAAGACGTGCCGTGTCTTGCGGAATATGAGAATCCGCTGGACCGCCGCTTTCACGCCCAGCCCAATGCCTGCTGGGAGTGCGGACCTCGGGTGGAACTCTGGGATAAGTCCGGGCGGAAAATTGAATGCCGCGATGCCATCGTCGAAGCGGTCTCCGGGCTGCATGCCGGACTGGTCGTTGCGGTCAAGGGGCTGGGCGGATTCCATCTAGCCGTCGATGCGACCAACCCCGCGGCGGTAGCTTTGCTGCGTCAGCGAAAGCGCCGGGTGGAGAAACCGTTCGCGGTCATGGTTCCGGATTCGCAGGCCGCCCGGGAAATCTGCGAATTAGATGAGGCGGCGCAGACGGTTCTGCAGTCTATTCAGCGACCCATTGTTCTGCTGAAAAGAGTGCTTCTATCGAAAAGGACGCCCAGCGTCATTCCCGACGAGGTTGCGCCCTTCAACCGTTATCTAGGACTCTTTCTGCCCTACACGCCTCTTCACTATCTGCTGCTTGCCGAGGGAGGGTTCAAGGCTCTGGTGATGACCAGCGGCAACCTGAGCGAGGAGCCGATCGCAATTGATAATCGGGAAGCAGTCAGTCGATTGCACGGTCTCGCCGACTACTTCCTCGTGCATAACCGCGACATCCTGCTGCGCTGCGATGATTCCGTGGTGCGAGTCACCGGCGGGGTCACGCGGCAACTGCGGCGTTCCCGTGGCTTTGTTCCCGTACCGGTTTTCCTCAAGGAGGACCAGCCGTCGGTGCTGGCGGTTGGAGGTGAACTGAAGAACACCATCTGCCTCACCAAAGGAAAGCACGCTTTCTTGAGCCAGCACGTCGGAGATTTGGAGAACGTCGAGAGCTACAGTTTTTTCCATGAGGCCATCGAGCACCTGGAGCGGATTCTGGAAATCCGCCCGGAGATGATCGCCTACGACCTCCACCCCGACTACTTCTCCACCAAATGGGCGCTGCAACGGAGTGGAGTGAAGCTGGTTGGCGTGCAGCACCACCACGCCCACATTGCAAGTTGTATGGCGGAGAATCACCTCGAAGGCCGGGTGATCGGATTCGCCCTGGATGGAACGGGCTACGGCAGCGACGGAAATATTTGGGGCGGAGAAGTGCTCATCGCCGGCTATGAAGACTTCGAACGTGGCGCTCATCTCGAGTATGTGCCTTTGCCCGGTGGCGCGGCCGCGATCCGTGAGCCGTGGCGGATGGCGGTTAGCTACCTGGCACATCATTTCGGGCGCGAGTTCCTGAGACTTGATATTCCGTTCGTGCGTCAGCTCAATCGGCCAAAGGTCGACCTGTTGCTGCGCATGATCGAACAAAGCGTGAATTCACCGCTCACCTCCAGCTGCGGGCGTCTGTTCGACGCCGTGGCCGCGTTGATCGGAATGCGTCGACAAGTCAACTACGAGGCCCAGGCTGCGATCGAACTGGAGATGGCGATGGCATCATCAGAGATTGAATCGCCAGACGAGGATGCTGCTTATCCGATAAAGCTCGTGCCGGATGACGACCATTGGATCATTGGCACTCGGCTGCTGTTTGAGGGGCTGCTGGATGATCTTGGCCACAACCTTCCTGTAGCAGCGATCAGCCGGCGTTTTCACAACGGCTTGGTTGAGGGGTTCGTCGAGCTGGCAACTCTGCTGCGAGGGAGAACCGCTCTTAACCGTGTGTGCCTGAGTGGCGGGACCTTCCACAATATCTACCTGTCGCAGCGGCTCGAAGCGCGGCTATGCGAGGCTGGATTTGAGGTATTCACCCAGAAAGAAGTACCGTCCGGGGATGGGGGTTTGAGCCTGGGACAGGCACTGGTGGCGGCAGCGAGACTTCACGCGTAGGGACGCGCGACCTCAACCGCTCGTCGGGCTTATACTTCGGCGTTGGTGGGAGGCGTTCATGACGAGTGGACAGACTGGAACCGGGGAAAGTCCAGATCGTGGCGCGCAGTGGGCGACCGCAGTCGCTTCCCTGGCCGTGGGCGCTGCCTTCCTGGCGCTGTGGTTCTGGTTGCTGCCAATCTGGCTGGGCTTTCGGGTTGACCTGGGAGGGGCGGCGCGATGGCGCTGGATTGCGGCTGTGCCTTCGGCGCTTGGTTTCGCAGTGGCACTGCGCTGCGTGTGGGACTTCGGATGGACGGGGCACGGGACGCCGGCGCCCATGGTTCCGCCGACGAGGTTGGTTGTGGTGGGGTTCTATCGTTACGTGCGGAATCCTATGTACCTGGGGTTCTTCGTCGGCTGGGCGGGTCTGTGGGTAGTCTTCGGGCGGACGAACCTGGCCGCGATCGCGGTGGCGTGCACGGTGGTGCTGGGCACGGCTTTGTTCGTTCGGCTGTACGAGGAGCCGCACCTGCGAAAGATATTCGGCGCGGAATATGAAGAGTATTGCAGGAACGTTCGCCGCTGGTTGCCGCGGATACACGCATGGAACAAGTGAGACTTTCAATCACCTGTCTGACGTCTTCGGGTTGAGCCGATCCGCGATTGCCTCCAGCAATCCGGCGGCGGCTTCACCGGCATGGCTGGTGGAAAACTCACTGCCCAGTTCGATTACCGGGAGCCTGGCGCACACGTCCCGGAAAGCTGGCGGAGAGGCCGGGGAAGCGGTCATGTCGGGACCTACCAGCAGGAGATCGAAATGCGTGACGCGCATCAGGAGCAGAGCGTCGGCCACGCGGCCGCTGCTCTGGACATCGTATCCGGCGCGGCGCAGCAGTTCGCGCAGGTAGGCGAGCACGTCGGCATTGGAGTCGAGACACAGAACGCTGCGGCCGGTGGGGACAGGTGCCTCGGCGCGGGCTCCGGGCCGGTAGAAGGCGGCGACTGCCTTCTCCTCCGAATCATGCGCATCGAACACCGTCGTCAGGCGCGACATTTCCAAAACCTTGCGCACGAATTCCGGCACGTTACAGAGCTTCAGATCTCCGTGCGCCTGGCGGGTGCTGGTGAGGGCACGGACCATAGTGCCGAGACCGCTGCTGTCGATGAAACCGACCTCGCCCAGGTGCAGGACGATCGAGCGGCGATCGCGCAACAACCAGGCTACGTGCTCGCGCAGGGAGTCGCTCGCGCTACCAGCAACGATCCGTCCATTGCAGTGCACGATGGTAACGCGTCCGACCTCGCGAGTGTCAAGCGACAGGGGCAATGGGCCTCCGATGCAGCTGGTATCTAAGCCGGCGAAACCGCCACATTATATCCTTGAGGTGCGCGAACCGGGGCGTGAAAACCGGGAAGAAGTCCGAGCGGCAATGCCCTTACCTCGTCCGCTGACGACGGTAGTGTCCTAATTTGCCCGCTCCAGCCGCTTGTCATGCGACGTTTGGCTAGTCATGGTGGAAATAGAAGAGGTTCCCGTCCAGATCCTTTACGGTGAACTGCCGTAATCCCCAAGGCTTTTTTTCCAGAGGATCCACGATGTTCGCACCTAACGACTTCAGTTCCTGATACGACGCATCGATATCTTCGGCAAACACCCAGTGAACGGTAGGTTCGAACGGCGGCTTCCTCTTCCGAAAAAATATCGGCCCCATATCACCGTGTGACACGGCCCCAATTTCTTTGCCTGGGTAAAGCCATCCGATCTCAAAGCCGAGTGCATCTCTGTAATGCTGTTGTGCGCGTTCGACATCAGCGACCGGCAACTCCGGCACTGGCTTGCCAATCGAGTTCATTTTCTCTTTTGCGCCCACAGAGCTCTCCTTTGCTCTCCTTTATGCAACAAGACCGCCCACGCGTCAAATTAGGACGCTACCTATGACACTATCGACGACGACCACACCATTTGCGCAAACCGCTAAGCTCCGGCATAATGATGGTTTGTCTTTATCTCACCGGACTCTTCCGGGCAAAGGATACTGAAGTCTGTGTTAATGATCCGACTGGCGCGCTTTGGTGCGCGCAAACAACCGTATTACCGAGTGGTGGTGATTGAGAAGGAGCGGGCTCGCAATGGCCGCCCGGTGGAGGTGGTGGGCACCTATAATCCGCGCACCAATCCGGCTACTTTCGACCTGAAACGGGAGCGCATTGAGCATTGGGTTTCGAAAGGCGCCCAATGTTCGGACCGCGTCAGGAAACTGCTTGCTCTCCCCGCGCCGGCTGCGGCCGTTTCGGTCGCTTAGCCCTACCCTCGCGAATTCAGGAGCCGAGTTCAGGAACAATCTAATGATCGAGCCCAGCGTCAGCCCACGCGCCATGATTGAATACATCGCCAAGGCGATCGTCGAAGCCAAGGGCGAGGTCTATGTTGAAGAATACGAAGACGGGGACGAAACCGTCGTCGAACTCGAAGTGGCCGAGGCTGATTTGGGCAGGATCATTGGACGCTCAGGACGTGTGGCGCGTGCCTTGCGCAACCTGCTGAGTGCGGCGGGGTCGAGACTGAACAAGCGCTACGCGCTGGAGATCGTTGAATAGCAGATCGTCGTTAGAAGATCGTCGAGTAGGAGATCGTCCAGCAGGAGATTGTCAAATCGCAGCACCCGACGCTAGCGGCGAATGGATTACCCTGGCGGTCGTCATCAAGACCCAGGGACGCCGTGGAGAAGTAGCGGTCGAATTGCACACCGATGTTCCGGACCGCTTCCGGCAAGCAATGCGGCTGTGGGCGCTCCGAAAAGACGGCGAGCGCCGCGAAGTAACGGTCGAGGATCTTTGGCCGCATAAGAGTTTTCTGGTGCTGAAGTTTCAGGGAATTGAGACGATTTCCGATGCCGAACCGCTGGTCGGCGCCGAACTTCAGCTTCCGCGCAGTGAGCGCGCCCGGTTGGAGCCCGGCTGGACGTATCTGAGCGACCTGATCGGTTGCACAGTGTTCGATGGCCAGCGCAAGATTGGCGAGATTGAAGACGTGCAATTCGGCGCCGGAGAAGCGCCATTGCTGGTAGTTCGGAATAAAGAGCGGACAGCGAAGCTTCCGTACGAGATTCCCTTTGCCGAGGCGTATCTGGAGAAGCTGGATCTGGAGCGGAAGCAGGTCTGGATGAAGTTGCCGGAAGGCTTGCTGGAAGTGAACGCGCCGAAGAACAGTGGTTAGTGGCCAGTGGCCAGCGAAGAGGTTTGATTTTACTGGCCACCGGCCACTAGCCGCTGACCACTGGGTCTAGCGATGAAGGTCGACATTCTCACGATCTTTCCCGACTTCTTTCGCGGACCACTGGATTACGGGATTGTCCGCCGGGCGCGGGAAACGGGCCTGGTGGAAATCGGCATTCACGATCTGCGGGCGTTCACGAAAGACAAGCACCGCACCGTGGATGACCGCCCCTTCGGCGGCGGCGAGGGCATGGTCCTGAAGCCGGAACCGATCTTTGAATGTTTGGAATCGTTCGGCGACGTGGCATCGCGTGAAGCGCGGTTGAGTCGGGACGCAAAGCAGTCGGTGATTCTGCTTTCCGCACAGGGCCGCAGGCTCGACCAGACGCTGGCGGCGGAGCTTTCGGCGCTCGATCGGATCGTCCTCATCTGTGGACGCTACGAAGGCGTTGACGAACGCATCAGCGAGCATCTGGCGGATCGCGAGGTTTCGATAGGCGACTATGTGCTGAGCGGTGGCGAACTGGGTGCCGCGGTGATCGTCGATGCGGTTACGCGGCTGATTCCGGGCGCGGTTGGTAACAGTGCTTCGACGCGGCAGGAGTCGTTCACGGGGCACGCGGGCGAGGGCGCCCGCGCCACACATGAATCGGGGCCGAGTTCTACTTGCGTTTCCGGCGGATTGCTCGACTATCCGCATTACACGCGTCCCGCGGATTTTCGGGGCATGACGGTGCCGGAAGTGCTGGTGAACGGCAACCACGACCAGATTCGCAGCTGGCGCCGCAAAACGGCGTTGGCAAAAACACTGCGCAACCGTCCCGATTTACTGGAGCGGGTTGCGCTGACGGCGGAAGATGAGGAATTGCTGGCCCAGATCAAGGGCAAGGTTTAGGAAGGAAACGTTATGCGCAATCCGATTATCGAAAAACTGTTGGCGAAATCGCGCCGCACCGACATCCCCAAGTTTGGTCCCGGCGATACGATCAAGGTACTGGTCAAGATCAGAGAGGGCGAAAAGGAGCGTCTGCAGGCGTTCGAAGGCGTCGTCATTTCCCGGACGCGAGGCGCCCAACCAAGTTTTACGGTCCGCAAAATCAGTTTCGGCCAGGGTGTGGAACGTATTTTCCCCATCGACTCCAAGGTTATCGACAAGATTGACGTCATACGCTCCGCTAAAGTCCGCCGCGCCAAGCTTTACTACCTGCGCGGGCTCAAGGGCAAGGCCGCACGACTGAAAGAAGTCGAACAGCAGTAAGCAGCGGTTATTTTTTCTGCCGGCAGGCTTTTGTGTGGGGACCAGGCTACGCCCTGTCCAAGCGGGGCGAAGCCCTGCTTCCACACAGTCGTCGAACATCTACTCTTGCTTCTCACCACTTCTTCGGCGAAGATGCTGAGCAGATCCCGTGTCCAAGTCCACGCGCACGCCAAGACCCTCAAACGCCGGGAAGCTATCGGCATCCGCCGCCAAGATGCGGTTGCTGAAAAAACTGCGCTGCACTCTCGGTTTTGAAAAGCGGGCATGGGCCACGGGCGCGGAACACGTTGCGGGAGTCGATGAAGTCGGCCGCGGATCGCTGTTCGGTCCGGTCGTGGCTGCCGCCGTTATTCTCGATCCGGCATACCGAGTCCGCGGCCTGCGCGATTCCAAACTGCTCCCAGCCGAGCGGCGCGAACAACTCGCGGTCCTGATCCGTCAACATTCCATCGCCTGGGCAGTTGCTGCCGTGGATTCTGCCCGCATCGATCAGATCAATATCTATCAGGCTTCGCGCCTCGCTATGCTGCATGCGGTTCGGCAACTGGCGCCGCCGGCGAGCTATCTTCTGGTCGATGCCGTCCAACTCGATTGCGAACTCCCGCAACACCCGATTATTCACGGCGACGCGCTCTCGGCCTCGATCGCCGCCGCCTCCATCCTCGCGAAAGTCGAACGCGACCGCATGATCTCGGCGTGGGACCCAGTCTTTCCCATGTATGGCCTGGCATCAAACAAGGGATACTGCACGCCACACCACCTTGCCGCGCTGCGCGAGCATGGCCCGTCGCCGCTGCATCGGCAGTCGTTCTCGCCCGTGTGGAGCGCGCCGATTCCGCAGGAAGTTTTGGGATTTATGCTGGACGACGCCGTTCACGAAGTCGCGTAGGGACAGCCGCCTTCGGCTGTCCGCGGAGCGAGGCCCCCGCCGCTCATTGGAATGCGTACGCGGACTAATCAAGAACGCGGCGAGCTGCGCTCGCTGGACAGCCGAGGGCGGCTGTCCCTACGCGTTTTTATTTCGCCCGGTAAATTTCCGTCAGTAGATCCGGCTTCGACTCTTCCCGTACCAGGTGCGGATACTTCTCGCCCCCGTGATAATCGAGTTTCACGACGCGGAAGTAATCCGTGTTTTCGACGATCAGCTCAATCGGTAACGGACTGCTCTTGGCGGCGTGAATGGCATCATGCCAGGCATCCACCGAAAATTTGCGCCCGTTCACCGCGACAACCTTCATCCCCGGCCCGATCCCGGCTTTGGCGGCAATCATGCCCTCGACTGTATCCCGAACCACGCCGTCGCCGCCGGCCATCAATCCCACCGAGTAATGCGCATGGATCGACTTGTCGACGTTTTCCGCGCGATCCAGCTCTGAAGGAGTCTCGTCGTAAACAAGTTTCCATCCGCTGCCTTTGATGCCGCCAAGCGGAGCGCCCGGACCGTGGTTGGACAGCCGGTCCGTCCAGAATCCGCGCCAGTCGTTAGGAGGGAGTTGGGGAGCGACCTGGTTTAGCACGTTCACAATGTCGTCGAAAGTATAGGTCTTTACCATCGGCGGACCGCTGGGCGCGCCATAGAACAGTTTGCAGAAGTCGTCCAAAGATTTCGTGCCCTTGCTTTGCTGACGGATGATCACGTCCGCCCACAGCCAATTGAGTACATCTTCGTCGTAATAATCGAGCCCGCGGCGATAATCTGCCCAGGCGTGGGGGGCGTCCTGCATGCTGGGAACGCCATCGGCCGTGTCCTGCAGATTGCGCCAGACCCGGCCCGAACGATAGTCGAGATCCGCCGCCATCTGCGCCAGCGCATCGCGAGCCAATGAGGGTGTGCGCTCGCCGCTGCGCGCTGCGAGCATGTCTCCCAAGTATGACGTCAGGCCCTCATACACCCACAGCAAATCGGTCTGCATCGGCTGTTCGTAATCGGGCGTCGCTAGATCCGCTGGACGCCGGTACTTGCCGTTCCAGGAATGCACATACTCGTGCGGCAGAAGCCCAGCGGTCAGCTTCCGATCGTTTTCTTCGATTAAGGACCTCTCGTCGACCCGGCTGTCATTCGACTCGTGATGCTCCAATCCGAAATGCGCGACGTGATCGCTCAATGTAAGCAGAAAGTGGTAATCGGTGTAGTGCCGCGCGCCAAACAATATTCCCGCTTGCTTCACCAGATTCCGGTAGTGTTCCCAGACTTCTTGCGGAGCATCGAGGGCGGCGGCGCTGTCGGCGGCTAGATCGAGTTCCGCCGGGGGATTTTCCATGGGCGGCGTCAGTGGCACCACCTTCATGTACTCGCCCGTGATGACCGGACCATCCACTAACATGGTCAGCGAAACGGGCGCAAAATGAATCTCGTTATCGTTGCCCACCTGAGTGGAAACATGCAGCGACGTGCCAAACCTCCAGCCTGTGGGCAGCCGCAAGCTCGCGCTATACGTAAGTTGATCGGAACCATACCCCGCGGGATAGAGCAGCAGCGTGTTCCAGTTGACAATGTACAACTTATCCGTCGCGGACATTCCGGCGCTGTATCCAGGCTCAAACGACGCGGGGGAAGCGTAATCGAGATTGGCGACGACTTCATTCTCGCCCGGCGGCACTTCTACCTGAAAAGTGAAACCATCGAGCAGATCGCGCTGCCATTTCAGCGTCGTTCCGCTCGCGGTAAACTTCAGGCCGGTCAAGTCCGTGATCGGACCGGTCGGCCCGTGCTCGCCGGGAATCCATTTCGGATAGTAGAGAGTGAGCGTCCCTGGCTTTGCCGGAATGTGCAATTGCGCGTGGAAGATCTTGCGCGGCGCTTCCGAGGCATCCACAGAGAGCGCGATTGTTGGGGCATCTGCACCAAAAACTGAAAATGAAGCCAACAGAACAATTGCGAGACCAAACAAGCTTCTGCCCCCTCGTGAACCCATTCCACCTCCAATAGAACCGTACGTTAATATATCAGTCTGGCCGGATCAGTTGGCCGCCGCCGCTCTGGCCATCCACAGGCAAATCAGAGTCGGCTCGCCTGCTATCATCTCCGACGTGCCCGCGCGCGGAAAATTTATCACGTTCGAAGGTCTCGACGGCAGCGGCAAGAGCACGCAAGTCGAGAAGCTGGCACGCTCCCTGCGCGCTCATGGCATCTCTGTAACCGTAACCCGCGAGCCGGGCGGCACCACCACGGGCGAAAGGATTCGCGAGGTGCTGCTGCATTCCGCCACCGCGGGAATTACTCCGCTGACTGAAATGGCCCTCATGTTCGCTTCCCGCGCCCAGCACATTCACGAGGTCATTCTGCCCGCCCTCGCTGAAGGACGCATCGTCCTCTGCGATCGCTTCACCGATTCAACCGAGGCTTACCAGGGTGCAGGCCGCAAGCTGGGCACCAAGGCGGTGCTTGAGATGCACGAAATCCTTTGCGGAAACCTGCGACCCGACCTGACCATTTTGCTGGATAACGAAGTGGCTTTCAGCGTCGAGCGCGCCCGGCGTCGCAATCGAAAACACAAAGGTGCCCGGTCAGAAAAAGGCTCGGAAAGAGACGAGAACCGCTTTGAGCAGGAAAATCGGGCATTTTTTGGACGCGTCCGCCATGCGTACCTGGCCATCGCCGCCCGCGAACCGCAGCGCGTGCACGTCATAAACGCCCGAGGCACGCCCAGCGAAACGCATGCGATTATCATGGAGTTGGTGCGCAAGAAATTGAAGATCTAGTGAAGGGCGGGCATCTCGCTCGGCACTCCACCAGCAAATTGGATCGCGGTAACGGTCAGTCCTATGCCCTTTTCCGAATTCGCAGGCAACCCGGAAACTATCCATCGGCTGCGCGAGATGCTGGCGCGCAACCGCTTTCCGCACGCCGTCATTCTTTCGGGCGCGCACGGATCGGGCAAGTACACGCTGGCTCTGATGCTCGCCCGCGCCATGAACTGCCTGGAGCAGTCCGTTAACGGGGGCACCGACGGTTTGCCCGATTTCTGCGGACATTGCTCGAACTGCACTCGCATCGCTCAATCCGCGGACCTCGATTCCCGTTTCGCCGAAGCGGTCGAGGCTCGCGAAAATCTGCGCGACTCGGACAAGAAAGATACCCGGCTCTTCGTCCAGACCCATCCCGACGTGCTCATCATCCCGCCCGATCCACCGCAGCTGATGATCAAGGTGGACCAGGTTCGGCATGTGATTGAGACCATCTATTATCGGCCCGCGGAAGCCCGCGAACGCGTGTATATCTTCACCAGTTCGGCGTTTATGAAAGAGGCTGCCAACTCGCTCCTAAAAGTTCTGGAAGAGCCGCCCGAGTTCGCCACCATTTTTCTGCTCACCGAAAACCCCGGCGAATTGCTGCCCACGATTCGTTCCCGCTCCATGACCTTCAACCTTGGGGCGCTCGCTTCCTCCGAAATCGAGAGCCGGCTCGCCCAGCATCGTCCCGATTGGAATGCCCGGCAGCGCGCGCTGGTCGCCCGCCTCAGCGAAGGTGCGGTCGGACGCGCCTTATCCTTCGATCTCGAAAGCTACATCGCGGCTCGGAGCCACGCCCTCATCATGCTGAAGTCCGCGCTCGGGGGTGGCGATCATAGCGAGTTGTTCAAAATTACTGAGAGCTACCGGTCTGGCGCCGAAGGCCGCGAGAAAATCGGGAACCTCCTCCGCACTCTCTATGCGTTGCTCGAAGACCTGATGTTTCTGCAATCCGGCGCGGTGCAACTGGTCCGCAATACGGACATTCTGGGCGAACTCAAGAAGATGTCTGAATCCGCCGACCTCGCCTGGGTGCAGCGCGCGGCGGAAGGTCTCGGCGAGGTGGAGCGCGGCCTGCGCCGCAACCTGCTGCGTTCGCTCTCGCTTGATGCCTTTGCAACCGCGCTGGAACGCGTCTCCTAGACTGGCAGGCTGCGCGAGAGTCGGATGCCGATCCCAGTCCCTAAAGGGCTCTGATCGCGGAATCTCGGCATCGCTGAAGCGGTGCCTTGATACGAAGCCCTGGCCTTTCCGCAGCCTGTTGAGCCGGAAAACGGCACGGCGTAGAACCGTATGGTAAGGGCAGAGTTGAAGCGGGTTGCACAGAAGACACTTCACAAAGATTGTCATCCCCTGCCCGCTGTGATACCGTAAGCGTCAGTTCACACCTCTGGACCCACAATTCAGGCTCAAGTGTTGTGGCATATTCTGCCCGCCCGGCGCGCAGGTGGTGCGATTTGAAAGACGCTCTCGACTCGATACCAGCTGAACCATCCGCGGATCAGGAAAGCTTCGCGAATCGCAAGCTGATCCGTCCGACCCTCAACCGCGCCGATCACGCGCACAATAATCATGGCCACAACCACGTGCCCGCCGAACGCAGAGATAGAGATAGAGACCGCGATCGTTCCGCTGGCGCGCCGCCCAAGAAGACCGCGCCCAGCGAGCAGACCAATGCCGAGAATTTCTATTATCAGAAACAGATGCAGAGCAAGACTCCCATGGTCATCGTGCTGCGCGATGGCGAAGAAGTCCACGGCTATATCGAGTGGTACGACAAAAACTGCATCAAGCTGAACCGCAATGGCGCCGCCAACCTGATGATCTACAAGCCCGCTATCAAGTACATGTTCAAGGAAGGCGAGAACGGGAAGAAGTAGGCGTTAGCGCGGTACTTGTGACACGGATTTTCAGACCTCACTTCATCGCTTTCTCAACGTTTTCCAATCTCACCTGCGTGTCGCCGAAGTTGGGCGCCAGCTTGAGCGCGGCTCGATAGGCCTCCGCGGCGGACGGGAGTTGTCCCTTTTCTTCGAGAACACGGCCTTGCCAGTAGAAGGCCGACGGCGAGGGCGCGACTTGGGCGGCCCGAGCAAAATCCTGCAGAGCGTCGTCGAGTTTGCCCTCTTCGCGCTCGATCAAACCCCGGCCGACCAAACTATTCTGTGCATACGGGTTCAGCGCAATGGCTTCGGTGAACTCCGCTACCGCCTCATCCCGCCGCCCGAGTTGATTGAACAGCACGCCTAGATTGTTGTGCGTCTGCGCGGCTTCCCGTTCGTCCGGTGCATACTGCAGCGCGAGTTGATATTCCTGCTGCGCCCGATCGAGTTCATTCTGCCTCTGCAGCAGCGTGCCGAGATCGTAGTGCGCGGTCGAGAATGTGGGCATCAACTGGATGGCGCGCTCCAGGTGTGGAACGGCCAAGTCAGGGCGGCGCATTTCCATCAATGCCGATCCCAGATTCCCCTCGGCAATCGGATTCGCGTCCGTCACTTGAATCGCATGGGCAAACAGGCTGTAGCTGTCTCGCCAGTACTGAATCTGGATGTGCGCGGCTGCGGAATATCCGAGCAGCACGGCCGCTGCAATAGCAATCTGCGCCGTCCGGCTTAGCGAAATCCGCGTGGCGCCTTCAGAGGCCAGCCAGACCCCAATCACGAACAATCCCCAAAGAGGAAGATACGCGTAGCGGTCCGCCCAAGCCTGGCGCCCGACCTGGACGATGCCGATCATCGGAGCCAGCGTGCCCAGAAACCACAACCAGCCCACCAGCAGATAGCGGCGCTCGCGGAAGTGCCAGGAGGCAGCGGTGATTGCAGCCAGCACCGCCGCCGCAGTCAGCACTTTCCAGAGCGCGAGCGAGCCCTCGGGATGGGAATAAAACACCGCCAGCCGCGACGGCCATACCGCCTTCTCCATGTAAATGAGGTAGGAATAAATGGCGTTTTTCACGCGCATCGTCAGCGGCAGTAGTTCGGCTGAGCCGACGGCGCCACCCGCGCGCTGCGCATAGAGAGTCATCGCCGCGCTGGCCGCTGACAGCGCCAGGAGAGGAATCTTTTCAAGAAAAAGCTTGGCAGGTGGCGTCTCCGGAAACCGTTGCAGGGGCCAGAAATCAAGCAGGAGCAGCGCAAACGGGAGCGTGATCACCATGGGCTTCGCCATCAGAGCAAGCGCGAACAGCAGCGCAACCAGCAGATAACGGCTTGTCCGCGGCCTCTTCACGTACCAGCCATAAGCGCCCAGAGCCAGAAGAAAGAGAAAAGTGCAGAGCACAGTTTTGCGCTCCGCCACCCATGCCACCGACTCCACGTTCAGCGGATGGACAGCAAACAGCGCAGAGACGACGGCGCTGCGCCCCACGAATCCGGTGGCCTTCGCCAGCAGCAGGAACAGCAGCGCCACGTTGACAGCGTGCCAGAGGACGCTCTGGGCGTGATGTCCCGCCGGCCCCAACCCGAACAACTGCACATCGAGCATGTGCGAAATCCACGTCAGCGGATGCCAGTTGGCTTCTGAAGTCGAAGTGAAAGCCCACGCCAGGCTGCGTGAGGTCAGTCCCTGTTGAACGTGCCAATTCGAGGTCACATAGGCGGGATCGTCGTAGTTGACGAAGCCGTTCTGCAGCGCGGGGTAGTAGAGCGCCAAGGTGCCGAAGAACAGCAAAAGCCCGACAAGAGGTACGACTGTTCGACGCTTCGGCACCATTACTTATTTTCTAGCAGGCCGCGGAGGAACTGGGAATAACGACCTGCATCTTCGCCGCAGCCTAGGGCTGAGTACTGATAGCTGAGAGCTGAGGGCCGCCCTTCACAGCTTCGGCAGCACGATCCCCTTCTGCGCCTGGTACTTTCCCTTGCGATCCTTGTAGCTAGTCTCGCAAACCTCGTCCGATTGGAAGAAAAGAATCTGGCACAGGCCTTCATTAGCGTAGATCTTGGCTGGCAGTGGGGTGGTGTTCGAGATCTCGAGCGTGACGAAACCTTCCCACTCCGGCTCGAACGGCGTGACGTTCACGATGATCCCGCAGCGCGCGTAGGTCGATTTGCCCACGCAGATGGTGAGCACATCCCGCGGAATCTTGAAGTACTCGACCGACCGCGCCAGCGCAAACGAATTCGGCGGCACGATCGCGACATCGGCGTTCACGGTGACGAACGAGCGCTCGTCGAAATGCTTGGGATCGACAATGGTGCTGTTGACGTTGGTAAAAATCTTGAATTCGTCGGCCACGCGCAAGTCGTATCCGTAACTCGATACGCCGTAGGAAATCACTCCCGCGCTCACTTGCTTTTCCGAGTACGGATTGATCATGTCGTGCTCTTGCGCCATGCGCCGTATCCAGCGGTCACTCTTGATCATGAAACTCCTTAGGACTTTGTGATTGGTAATTTGTAATTGGTAATTTTGGCGGCGAATTGAAAGCCGGAACAGTAGGGATTTCAATCACAAATTACAAATCACCAATTAGAAATTTGCTTCGGCTGGTGCTGCCATATTACGAGAATGGTCCCCCGGTTGACAATCTGTCCTATCCCCCTTAGCATCAATAACTTGAGGCATACCAATCCTTGGGAGACGGGGGATACCCGTGATTAAGCTCGACATCATCAACGAAGTGGTCAACCGCACCGGGATCACCAAGACCAAGGCGGAGCTTGCCGTCGAAACCGTCTTCGAGAGCATGAAGAAGGCGCTCTCGAACGGCGATCGCATTGAGCTGCGCGGTTTCGGCGTGTTCAACGTGCGTCCGCGCAAGACCGGCATTGGACGGAATCCGCGCACCGGCGCCGAAGTTTCCATTCCGCCCGGCAAGGCCGTCCGCTTCAAGCCCGGCAAGGAGCTGCAGTCGATTGACTAGCCGCTCTCGGATTGCAGAGGGCAGAGGGCGGATTGCAGAAGCAGCCCCAAACCTTTGCAATCTGACCTCGAACCTCTGACCCCAGGTTGCTATGTCCGAACCCGCATCCCCTTTTCCGTCCACCCTCGAATGGGAGCAGCAGCCCCAGCCACAGGTCTGGGTCGTTCGGCCTCCGCGCCAACGCTGGTGGCTGCACATCCTGCTTCTGGCCGCGACCTTCCTGAGCACCCTGGTGGTGGGTGCGCACATCTACGCCAATTTCGCGGCCCACCAGCCGGTTTTCTCGTTTGGCGATGACAATTTCTTCCCAGTGGAGTGGATGTGGGAGGCTCCGGCAAGACTGATGCATGGGCTCCCCTTTTCCCTCACGCTGATGTTCATACTGCTTGCGCATGAAATGGGACACTACCTGTATGCGCGACACTATCACGTGTATGCGACGCCACCTTTTTTCATTCCATTTCCCAGCTTGATCGGCACGCTGGGAGCTTTCATTCGCATTAAGGGCCCGATTCCCAATCGCGCTGCATTGTTCGACATCGGGATTGCGGGTCCAATTGCAGGCTTCATCCCTTCGTGTGCAGCTGTCCTGGTGGGACTTTCGTTGTCCCACCCGCTGGCGTTCAGCGGCGCGCTCGACAATCAACCCGGATTCCCCCTAGCTTTTTATCTGGCAGCTCGCCTCCTGCACTTGGGCATGCCGCTAGCATCTCTGTCCTTGCATCCGATCGCGGTCGCCGGGTGGGTGGGAATGTTCGCGACGGCGCTGAACCTGTTGCCAGGCGGGCAACTCGATGGCGGGCACATTCTATTTTCGGTGTTTCCGAAACTGCACCAATGGGTTTCCCTCGCCGTCGTGTTCGCGCTCGTCCCGCTTGCCAAGTACTGCTGGATCGGCTGGCTGCTTTGGGCTGTGGTGCTGTGGCTGACCAGCCGGCATCCCCCGATTCCGAATCGTCCTAGAATTTCTACTGGGCGAAAGTGGTTTTCGGTCTTTGCAATTGCAATGTTAGTGCTGGCTTTCACGCCAACGCCCATCACCGGCGCTTCCGGCCGGGAAAAATGGCCGGACATGCGCGACTTCCTCCGCGACGAGGGGATTCAAGGGGCGCACTTCATGCGCGACCACGTTCGCCGTCTGCTTCCCGGCAAATAATCGCTGCGATGCTCGGCGGGGCGGATTCGCCTGGGAACGACCAACGACTAGCGACCAACGACGCTACATCAGCCACACCGCATCCACATCCACAATCACCTGCGCGCGCGGAATCTTTCGCGCCGCTGCTTCCGCCAGCATCGCCCGCAAAAGCGCATTCATTTTCTCGCGACTGGGAGACTTCAGAATGAAGTGATAGCGGTAATCGCGCTTCAACCGCGTGATCGGTGCTGCCGCCGGGCCAAGCACGCGAATGCCCTCATGCCGTGTCTTCTCAAACCAGCGCCCGAGTTCGCCCGACCACGTCAGCGCCTCATCCAGTTTCTCGCTGCGAATCAGCACATTCGCAATCGCATTGTAGGGCGGATAGTGCATCCAGGCGCGGAATTGCAGTTCTTTTTCGTGGAATCCGGCAAAGTCGTGCCGCGCTGCGAACTGTACCGCGTAGTGATCCTGAAAGTAGGTCTGCAGTACGACCTTCCCCGGAGACTGCCCGCGTCCCGCGCGCCCTGCCACTTGTGTCAATAGCTGAAACGTTCGTTCCGCCGCTCGGAAATCGGGCAGCCCCAGCGCCATGTCCGCTCCGACCACGCCGACCAAGGTCACACCGTGGATGTCGTGGCCTTTCGCAATCATCTGCGTGCCCACCAGCATGTCCAGTGCGCCTTCATTCAGCGCGTTCAGCGCGTGCTCGAAATCTTCCCGCCCGCGCACCGTATCGCGATCCAGCCGCCCGATCCGTGCCTGCGGAAACATGCCGTGCAGCAACTCTTCCAGCTTCTCCGATCCCGTCCCGACAAAGTACACGTACTCGCTGCCGCAATGCACGCACTTGTCGGGGATGCGCTCGACATGCCCGCAATAATGGCATTCCATCTTGCGCTCGCGCTTGTGGTGAGTCATCGAAACCGCGCAGTTCCTGCACTGCAAAGTCTTGCCGCAAGCGCGGCACAACACCACCGGGGAATATCCCCGCCGGTTGAGCAGCACCATGACTTGCTCTCTTTTCTCCAGCCGCTCGCGGATTTCCTGCGCCAATTTGCGTGAGACCACCTGCTCCTGTCCCGTTTCCTGAAACTCCTGCCGCATGTCCACAATCTCAACTTCCGGCAGCGGACGCTGCTCGACCCGATCCGGCAACTCTACAAGCGCATATTTATTCTTCTTAGCGTTGTAATACGACTCGAGCGATGGCGTGGCCGAGCCCAACACGACGACAGCTCCCGCCATCTTCGCGCGCATCACGGCCACATCGCGCGCGTGATAGCGCGGCGTCTCTTCCTGCTTGTACGACGAATCCTGCTCCTCGTCGACAATGACTAGCGCCAGATCGCTCACCGGCGCGAACACTGCCGACCGCGTGCCCGCCACTACCCGAGCCTCGCCGCGCCTTATGCGATGCCACTGTTCCGCCCGCTCCGCATCCGACAGCCCCGAATGCAGGATGGCAACTTCATCGCCGAACACCTGGTGCAGATCGGCCGCCACCGCCGGAGTCAAACCAATTTCAGGAACCAGTAGGATCGACGACCGACCCTGCTCCAGCACCTCACGCATGCAGGCCAGATACACCGCCGTCTTTCCAGACCCGGTGATGCCGTGCAGCAGCAGGCCGCCGAACTTTCGTGATGCTACGGCCTCGCTAATCTTCGCGAGCGCTTCTTTCTGCGCTGGGCTGAACTCGAACTCAAAGGGAGATTGCCGAGGCTTGAGCTTTGATGCCGTGAAGTCCTGAGGCTCATCGACCAACTCAATCAACCCGCGCCGGACCAAAGTGCCAAGCGTAGTGCGAGGCACATCCAACCCGCGCAAAGCCTCCACCGGAAGCCGCCCGCCCGAAGCAGCCAACGTCTCAATCAAAGTAAGCTGGTTCGCGTTGAGCCTCTTTGCGGCGCCCACTGAGCCCGTGTGGTGACGGGCCTCTGGCCCGTCCAGCGGAGGCAAAGCCTTCGCACGCTCCTCGGCCGCGAGCAGCACCGCGACCTTCACCAAGCGCGCCGCATCCCGCGCCGCCGACACATCCTCGCGCGCAATCCACTTCTTACGCACCATCCCGTTCAGCAGCGCCTTCGAAACCCGCGCCGCCCCACGTAATCGCTCTTGGCGCACACTCTCGCGTTCCGCCAGATAATCGAGCACGCGGAATTCAACCAGTTCCTCGTCCGGCGTCCGCTTCGACCGCGCCGGAGACCCCGACATCCCCGCCAGATGCAGCGCCAGCCGCCCCTGATCGGTGATGCGATACGCCACCGAGCGTTTGAACTCGGCGGAGAGTGGCAGCATGGTGCGAAACACTTCGCCCAGTGGCGCGAGATAATAACCGGCAATCCACTTCCCAAGTTTCATTAGTTGTTCATCGAGAACCGGAGAGAGATCGAGCGCTTCGATTACTTTTTTGGTTTTGACCGGCGGCAGACGGTCATGCAACTCAACCACAATGGCCGACAGCCGTTGCTGCCGAAACGGCACCAGCACCCGTCCGCCGACGACCGGCTCCATGCCCGGAGGGATGGCGTAGGTAAACACCATGTCGAGCGGCACGGCGAGAGCGACATCGCAAAAAATGGGCATGTCGGGGCCAATCAGATCCTACCGCACTTCTGAATACTACCGCTTGACAGTAGTATCGCGGTACGTTAGTATCATGTTAAATGATCGTGAGTTTCCGGGACAAGGAAACCGAAAGGCTGTGGCAGTCGGGCAGAGGCCGTCGGCTCCCAGCGGATCTGCAACTAAGGGCTTTCAAGAAACTGGCGATTTTGAACGCTGCGGTCACGCTTGACAATTTGAAGATACCTCCAGGGAATCAACTGGAAGCACTTCGCGGAAATCGCGCTGGTCAGCAGAGCATTCGAATCAACGATCAATATCGCGTGTGTTTCGTGTGGCGGGACGGAAATGCTTTTGAGGTAGAGATCGTCGATTACCACTAGGAAGCGGAGTAGCACATGGCCAAATCGAGGAAGGTATTTGCGGTTCACCCGGGGGATATTCTCAAGACCGAGTTCATGGAACCCATGGGCGTGAGTGCTTATCAACTGGCGAAGGCCCTCAGTTTTCCGGGCATTTATGAAGTCGTCCGGGGAGACCGCGCCATCAGCGCAGACACGGCCATTCGTTTGGGAAAGTACTTCGGCTTGCCCGCGCAGTTCTGGCTCAATCTTCAGAACGACTACGATCTGAGAATCGCGGAGGGAAGCGGGATCGGCAAAGGTATTAGGCCCCGCAAGGTTGCTTATGATGCCGAACTCGCTGGCACGCGCTGAAGCGGCCGTCCCTACGCGTTGTCCCGATCCCCGTGTGAAGGCGGCTGTGAGACGACAAGGAAATGAACTTCGTCACTCGAGTCATTCCTCATCTGGTGTGAAGTACTCGCCGGAATCCAAATCCCCTCTCCGGCAGTCAGAATTATCCGACGACCATCCACTTCCATGACGGCCTCGCCCGCGAGAATGTAGAAAAACTGCTGCGCGTGATGGTGGAAGTGGCGAACCTCTGACGTGCCCGCCGGCATACGCTCTTGAATTACGCTTAGTTGCGCGTTCTTTACCAGGTGCCAGCCATCGCAACGGTTGCCCCAGATGTAATGCTCGGCGGTCGCTTTGCTGATCGAGCTGATGTCGAATGTCATAGTTCACAGCGAAACGGCGGAGCCTCGCTCCGCTGGACGGACGAATGCGTCCGTCCCTACGTGTTTGCTTTTGGCGCCTGGAGCCCCAACTCCTTCATCACCATCTGCAAGTCTTTCCACGCCTCGCCCTTTTGCCGCGGATCGCGCAGCAGAAATGCGGGATGATAGGTAACCGCCAGCTTGCATCCATCCCAATTGAGATCGTTGCTGCGCACGCCCGCCGGCCTGAACTCGTAAAAGCGCCCGCGCAGTTGAGCCATCGAAGCGCTCATCGCCAGCAGCGTCTTCGCCGCCACGGCGCCGAGGGCCACGATCACTTTCGGCTTGATCACCGCGATCTGGCGCATCAGAAACGGCGAGCAAGTCGCGCACTCTTCGCGCTCCGGCGTGCGATTGCCCGGCGGGCGGCACTTCACGATGTTCGCGATGTAGACCTGCTCGCGCTCGATCCCCATCGCTTTGATCATGTTGTTGAGCAGTTGCCCGGCGCGCCCCACGAACGGCTCGCCCTGCGCGTCTTCATCGGCGCCCGGGCCCTCGCCCACGAACATCAGATCGGCGGTTGGGTTGCCAACGCCAAATACAATCTGTTTCCGTCCCTGTTTATGGAGCACGCAGCGTGTACAGTCGCCCAGATCTTCGCGGATGATCTTCAGCGCCTTCACCGGATCGCTTACACTCTGCTCGGGCTTCGGTGCGATCACCTCAAAAATATTTTCTTCAACAACCGGCATCGCGACCGCAGTTGCTTTCCGTGGACTCATCTCTTCTCCTGGATCGAGTGTGTGCGCCGAAATACCTGCTTCTTGTTTATCCACTGCAACCGGCGCCACAGATTCCCCGGCGCGATGCGACAGAGGCCGCCGGTAAAAGTCGTAGATCCCCATTTCGTTGTAGTAGCGGATGCGCGTTGCAAGAGCGCGGCGGAGTTCAGGGCCAAGAGTGCGGGGCATTGCGGATAAGGATAACAAACTGTGCGGCCGCGGTCTGAAAACTACTTCAATTCAATCTCCACAATCTGCCCCACGGTCGTGCCTTCGTTGGCGAGCGAGTGCGTGACCTTGGCATCGACCCAATGAACGTCCCCTGCTTTCACTTCGTGCGTAAGCGACTTCCCTTCGGGATCCGTCATCTTCAGCATGAGTGGCGTAGCCGAAATAATCAGGTAGGGGCGCTCGTGGGTATGCATCGCGGTCGTAGCTCCCGGCGCCAGTGTCCACTTGTAAACCCGCGCGCTTGGATTCTCCGCTTCCACCTTCCCCGCGGCTGGACCCGAAGGCTTCGTTGGCCGGTGAAGCAGCTCCACATCCAACACTTCAAAAACGGCGTTGCCGGCGTTATGCACGAGGTGGGTGTAAGGCCCATTCGACTCCAGCACCGCTACGTCCCCAGGTTTCGTCGCCTCGGGCGCGCTTTCCGGCTCGCCAGGCTTTTGCCGGGTGATTGTGGTGTCGGACAAATCAACTGCCACGCGGTCGTGCAAGTGTGTGTGAAACAGAGTGCTTTCGCCCGGCAGAAGCTTCACCCTCATGACCATGACGGAGTCATTTTTGAGAACAAGATGATGGTGCGGCTCCTCTTCTACTGGAACGGGCTTCACCGGAACGGATGACTGCTGCGAGGCAACGAGAGTGGACAACACCAGTACCGAGGCGGCCCACAAACAGATGTTCACGGGATTCTCCTAACGGGCAAACTAACGAACAACCGCGCCACGGTGTTTCCGCAGCTTCACCACCTGGTCGAGCACGCGGTGCGCAACATCCCATTTCGAGGTCTCGGGAACCTCGACCACTTCGCTCGGAGAGATGATCGTGACCGCGTTGCGGTCGGAATCAAAACCAATACCCTCGCGCGAAACGTCGTTCACTATGATCGCATCCAGCGACTTCGACGCCAGCTTCTTGCGCGCGTTTTCCAGCACGTTCTCCGTCTCAGCCGCGAATCCGACTACGACCTGGGAGGTCTTGCGGCGTGCCACCTCCGCCAGAATATCAGCGGTCGGCTCGAGTTCCAGCGACATCTCGCCCTTGCGCTTGATCTTCTGCCCCGCCGCCGCTTTCGGCCGGAAGTCCGCCACGGCCGCCGTCTTGATCACCACGGTACTCTCGGGCAGCAATTTCAGAACCGCCGCCAGCATCTCTTCTGCCGTCTGCACTGGCGTTAGTTCCGCCCCGCCCGGAGCAGCAATGGTTGTCGGGCCGCTCACCAGCAACACACGCGCTCCGCGGCGCAGCGCCGCTTCGGCAATCGCGTATCCCATGCGCCCGCTCGACCGGTTTGTCAAATACCGTACTGGATCGATCTTCTCCCGCGTTGGCCCGGCCGTCACCAGCACCGTTTCGCCCGCCAGATCCTGCGCGGCGCCGAGCGCTTCCATGACGGCTGCCACGATCGTTTCATTTTCCGCCAAGCGTCCGGCGCCGGTCATCCCGCAGGCCAGATAGCCTTCGCCGGGCTCGACGATTCGTACCCCGCGCCTCCGCAGGATTTCCAGATTCGCTTGCGTGGCGGCGTGATTCCACATATTGACGTTCATCGCCGGAGCCACTACCACCGGAGCGGTAGTCGCGAGATAAAGCGTGCTGAGAAAGTCGTTAGCAATTCCCTGCGCGAAGCGCGCCAGCACATCGGCCGTCGCCGGAGCCACCAGTAGCGCGTCAATTGCCTGCGCAACCGCAATGTGCTCGATCGCCGACTCAACATTCGCCTGCGCACTACCAGATCCAGATTCAGAGCCGAACATGCTGGTGATTACTTTTTCTCCGGAGAGCGCTGCGAAGGTCAGGGGACGAACGAACTCCTGCGCCGCAGCCGTCATCACGACTTGCACGTGGATGCCGCGCTCTTGCAAAAGGCGCACGATTTCCGCCGCCTTATAAGCTGCGATCCCACCGGACACGCCCAGCACGATTTTCATAGGAGGAAGACGGCGGCCACGGCCTCAGAATCCAGCCCCGCCTACAGAATTGATGCCGCCACGCCACAGGAGATGCATACCCTGCACGTTGGCGGCGCAAAAAAGCGCCGGCGCTAATTTGAAGTGCCGGCGATTCGTGTCTACGCGTCTTCGAGAAACACTTTGTTCAGTGTCTCGCTGGCGGCCACGACCGGCAATTTCGGAATCTCCGGAATCAGCCATTTCACCTTGCCCGCCTTGATTTCGTCCTGCGCGATGCGGCAGGGTTTGCGCGATCCAGTATCGATCACCGGGGGTGCGCCGCCTTGCAGTTGCCGTGCCCGCCGCGCCGCCACCAGAATGTAACGATAGTTACTGTCGAACCCTTCCACCAGCTTCATATTCTCTCCCCCAAAACTTCACGTGTCCTTTACAGCCTGCGGAACGAAGCCAGAATCGGTTGCACTCGCTCGCGCGCTTGTTCCAGGCGGAAAGCTTGTGCAGCCGCCACACGCTGCGCTTCTTCCTCGCAAGGTTTATTCCCGCTTCGCAGCGACCGCTCGGCCAGCACGATGTCTTTCAGCTGGTCCGCAGATTGCTCAAGCACGTTGTTTACTAATATATAGTCGTATTTCGAGTAATTCTCAATCTCTCGGCGGGCCGTGTCCAACCGGCGACGGATTACTGCTTCCGAATCCTCCCCCCGGTGGCGCAGCCGCCACTCCAGTTTCTCCCGGTCCGGCGGAAGAATAAAGATGCTCACCGCGTCTGGAATCTTCTCCTTGACCTGGCTCGCGCCCTGCACATCGATGTCCAGAAGCAGGTCGTTGCCGCGCGCCTCGGCCTCGAGCAAAAACCGCCGCGCCGTGCCGTAATACTCGCCGCGCACTCTCTCGTCTCCAAAAACTTCGGCGTGCTCCAGAAACTTGCCGGCCGCGATCATAGCTTCAAATTCTTCGCGGGAGACGAAGAAATATTCCTTGCCGTTCTGTTCGCTGCCGCGCGGGGGCCGCGTCGTGTAGGAGATCGAGAAGTCCAGGTGATCAACCATCTTGAACAGTTCGTTCACCAGCGTCGATTTGCCTGAACCGGATGGCGCGGAAACAATGTAAACGATGCTCATTCCAGGTTCTGCACCTGCTCCCGCGATTTTTCGATCTCCGATTTCATCAGCAGGCCCATCTCGGTAATCTTCAAGGCCTCGCCCGCCAAGCCCGAGGTTTTCGAAAGCAGCGTGTTCGCCTCCCGGTTCATTTCCTGCAGCAGAAAGTCCATCTTTTTGCCGACCTCGCCGCCCTGATCGAGCAAACCGAAAAATTGCTTCACGTGCGCATTCAGCCGGACCAGTTCTTCCTGGATGTCGCTGCGATCGACCAACACCGCCACTTCCTGCAGGATCCGTTCCTTGTCTACCTGTGCGCCGAACAATTCCTGCATGCGCGACTGCAGACGTTCCGAGTAGCTGCGCAGAATGGTGCTGCGATGGGCTTCCACTCCCGCTGCCGCTTTTTCCAGATTCGCCATGCGCGCGCGCAACTCGGTGCTGATGCTCCGGCCTTCTTCTTCGCGCATCTCATTCAAACGGGTAAGCGCTTCTTCCACTCGCGCCATCACCGCGGTTTCCAGTGCGTCTCCCGATTTCTCGGCTCCCGCATCCATCGCGCCCGGCATCCGCAGAACCACGTTCAGATCGGGCTCACCCTCAACCCCAAATTCATCGGCTGCCGCGCGGAAGGCTTCCACGTAGCCGGCAATCAATTGCCGGTTGAGGGCAACCCCGTTCGTCCCCGAGCGATCCAGGTTCAGGATCACTTCCACGTGGCCGCGAGCCATTTTCTCTTTCAGCATCCGGCGCAGCTTCATTTCTAAGGCGTCGGTATCGGTGGGCAGCCGGAAGTGAAGATCGAGAAAACGATGGTTCACCGATTTCAGCGACAGGGCAAACGCCAGTTGCGCGTTGACCTGCCCTTTGACCTGCGCAAATCCCGTCATGGAGCGAAGTGACATAAAGTTCGTCTCGAAACCCGTAGGGACAGCCACCCTCGGCTGTCCCTAAGAAGGCACCTCTGCCTTGGGCGCATCCGATTCGGCAAACTGCAACTCGTAAAGCCGGCGGTAGGTGCCCAACTTTTGCATCAGCTCTTCGTGCGCGCCAATGTCGCTGATCGTGCCGTTTTCGAGCACTACAATGCGATCCGCGCGCCGCACGGTCGAGAGCCGGTGCGCAATCACAAACACAGTACGCCCGCTCATCAGATTTTGCAGCGCCGATTGCACCAGCGACTCAGACTCGCTGTCGAGCGCGGAAGTTGCCTCATCCAGAATCAGAATCGGCGCATTTTTCAGGATCGCGCGCGCTATCGCGATCCGCTGCCGCTCGCCGCCCGAAAGCCGCACGCCGCGCTCGCCGATCATTGTGTCGTATCCTTGCGGAAGCCCGCGAATGAATTCATACGCTCGCGCCGCCCGCGCAGCTTCTTCCACTCGCTTCTGCGACACATGTGGCTGGCCGTACGCGATATTGTTCCTCACCGTATCGTTGAACAGCACCGTGTCCTGCGTGACAATC
The DNA here is from genome assembly GCA_035272625.1 of Terriglobales bacterium. Lineage (GTDB taxonomy): Bacteria > Acidobacteriota > Terriglobia > Terriglobales > Acidobacteriaceae > Acidiflorens. The sequence goes on from DATEQN010000009.1 coordinate 25,249, forward strand.
CCGATCTGCGATCGCAGCGACTCCAGCGTCACATCCCGCACATCGTTGTCGTCAATCAGAATCCGCCCGCCGCTGACGTCAAAGAAGCGCGGAATCAGGTGCACCAGCGTGCTCTTGCCGGCGCCGCTCGATCCCACCACCGCCACCACCTCGCCCGCCTTCACCTCGAGATTGATGCCATGCAGCACGATCGGCGAATCCTCGGCATTGTCATAAGAGAAAGACACGTCCGCAAACCGGATCGACCGCGCAAACTTCCCCATCCGCTTTGCTCTCGGCTTCTCCCGTACTTCGTCTTCCATATCCATGAAGCGGAAAATTTCCGACGAGGCTCCCACTGCCTGCTGGAAATTGTTATTGAAGAGCGCGAACTTGCGCACCGGGTCATACAGCTTGAAAACGGCCACAATGAAGGCCAGAAACGTTCCCGCCGTAAAAACGTGCCGGTTGATCTGGTTCCGGCCCATCAGCACCAGCAGCGCGATGGCAATCGAGCCCAGAATATCCATTAGCGGAGAGCTGATGGCGAACGCCGCCACCAGCCGAAGATTCGCCCGGAACAGGCGCCGGGCGGCGGCGCGGAAGCGCTCCACCTCCCAGTTCTCCATGCCAAACGCCTTGACGATCCGGTTCCCGGTAATGGTTTCGTGCAGAATGTTCTGGATCTCGGCGAGCTTGTCCTGTCCGCCCCGCGTCGTGCTGCGCACTTGCCGGCCGATTTTTCTCGACGAGTACAAGATGACGGGAACAAACAGCAGCAGCACCCACGCCAGCTTTCCTCCCAGCAGAACCACCACCGCGGCGGTAAAGATCAGAGTGAAAAACTGCTGCAGAAATTCCGCCAGCACGCCCGACATCGCGTACTGCACCCGCTCGATATCGTTGACCATGGTCGAAAGCAGTGTGCCCGTGGTGTGCTTCGTGAAAAACGCCGCCGAACTCCGCAGAATGGCGTTATACAGATCATCCCGCAGATCCGTGATCATCCCAAAGCCCGCGTAGTTGACGAGGTAGGTTCCGGCGTAATCGAAGATCCCTTTCAATATCGTGGCTGCAACCAGCGCAAAGGCCACCACTGTCCATGGATTTTGAAAGTGCGACGGAACCAATTGTTGGAGGTTAAAAAAGCGTTCGGTGCCCGGGAGTTTGAACAATTGGATGGTTTTTCCCTGGGAGCCGGGATTCAACACGCGATCAAAAATCGGACCGATGAGCAGAACCCGGCCCGCATCGAGCAGTCCCACCAGCGCCATCAGCGTCACCGATGCCAGAACCTGCCACCAGTAGGGCAGAACGTAGCGCAACAGGCGCCTGATTGGACGGGGCGGACGGGCCTTGGCAGGTGTTCCTGCACTCTTCGCGCCCGCCACTGTGGAAGTTGCCATGCGTGTAAGGCTCAATTCTACATGTGATTTGCCGCAGAGAAGCGATTTGCCGCGTCTCCACAGGCGTAACCGTAGTTACCGGAAGCCTGTCATGCGGCATCTACTTCGGACTGTCCCGATGCACGACCTTCACTTTGTATCCGGCCTTCCGCAGCCGTTTGCTTACATCCTCAGCAATCATCACCGAGCGGTGCTGACCGCCGGTGCATCCGAAGCTGATGGTCAGGTAGCTCTTACCCTCTCGGATGTAGTGCGGCAGCAGGTAGACGAGCAGTTCTGAAATGCGGTTAATGAACTCCTGCGTCTGGGGAAACGATCGGATGTACTTGGCGACCCGCGGATGGCGCCCGGTCAGCCCGCGAAACTCCGGCACGAAATGAGGATTCGGGAGAAAGCGCACGTCGAACACCAGGTCGGCATCGTCCGGCACGCCGTGTTTGTATCCGAAGCTCACGCACGAGACCAGAATCGTCTGCTGGCTTCCCGACTGCTGTTTGAAGCGGTCGGTCAAGTGCGCCCGTAGTTCGTGAACATTGAATTTGGAAGTATCGATGACCAGGTCCGCGATCTTGCGAATCGCCCGCAGATGCCGCCGCTCGGTGCCGAGCGATGCCCGCACCGTCGTGCCCGTCCCCAGCGGATGCGGCCGCCGCGTCTCACTGTAGCGCCGCAATAACGCGGCGTCGCTCGCTTCCAGATAAATCACGCGCGTCGGTATGGTCCGCTTCACCGATTTCAGAATCGCCGGCAGCTTCTCGAGCTGCGAGCCCTCGCGCACATCCACCACCAAAGCCGTGCGCGGAATCTCTCCCGACTGCAAGGCCAGTTCGGCAAAGCGCGGAATCAGCTCCACCGGCAGATTGTCCACGCAGTAGTAGCCGAGATCTTCGAAGGCCTTGAGCGCCGAAGCCTTTCCCGACCCGCTCATGCCGGTAATGATGACCAGTTCCGCCGCGGCGTGCGGCTCACCCTTCCGCCCGCGAATCACCTTTCCCGGCGCATGTGTGACTTTCTTCAGTTTGCTGCGCAGTGGCATGCCGGAAATCTTAGCATTTCAGAGGGAGTGGAGCCGGAAAGGTCGTCGCGCTGTGGAGAGCCGGGCGTCTCCGCCCGGCTGAGCGTGAGATGCCCGTTTCTCCACCGTTATGATTTGTCGTGATTTACAGCGAGCGCAGGAAGTTCAGGAGGTCCTGGACCTGCGACGGGCTGAGCGTTTTGAAGTTGCGGATCACGCCGTCGGCTTCCGAGCCGCAGTTGCGCTGGTCGGAGCGGTGATCGTATTGGCCCCGGCAGTCGTCAGAGCTGTGGTCTTTGATGGCCTGCAACAGGTCGGAAGTGCGCCCGTCGTGCAGAAAAAACAGACGCTGGCCGACGCCCCATAACGGAGCGGTGCGGAACTGATCTGGCCCTGCCGCGCCCTGGTTGATACCGTCCGCCAGACCCGGCCCCATATGGTGGAGCGCGAAATCCGAGAACGGATTGTAGGTTACTCCGCCCATACCGGTATTGGGAGATGCCGCTGTAGTGAGCGATGGAGAATGGCACAGAGCACAACCAACGCTGGCAAAGAGCTTAGAACCATTCGATGTGGATGGAGTCGGGGGTATTGGTATAGCCGGTGCCGACAGCCGAATAGCATCGACAAACGCATCAACGTCAGAACCACCGACTTGGGAATGCGAATCTTCCGGGGTAGGATTGAATACGCACCCTGAGATCGCATTTCTCTCGTTTGACATTACGTCGTTGCTAATGCCCATTTCCACGTTATAGGCTTCTCCGGCAAAGATTGTCAGAGACTTGTTCTGGGCCTTCCAGCCAAACTTCATAATGGTTCCGTCGTTGCCGCTAAGGTTAAACGTTCCTCCGATTCCCAGAGCTTGCCTTTGGGCGGCCGTGCCGGCCAGGTTTTGTTTCAACACGGAATCAGGCGTGTTCTCGACCAACCCCAGTCCGAACAGCGGCGTCGGGATTCGAAAGATCACATTGTTCGCAGCCAACTGGGCAGCGAAGTCAGGCTGTTGCAGATTACAACCTGGAGCATCAGTCCTCCCCGCGATGGAAAACAGATCATGCACTCCACCGTCAAGTGTTCCATCGGGATTCCGAATGAATCTGGCTTCTCTTACCGGACCATTTGGCGTAATAAATGATGGGATCGTGTTCTTAGCTCCCATTTCCATCGCAGCCGCTATTTGCGGATTTGTCTGCGGAACCTGAGGACTTGACGGGCTCGGACTCGTGCCGAGGGTGGCTGGATGCGAATGGCATGAGCCGCAACTCGTGCTATTGAATCCCGGCCCTAGTCCTCCATTGCCTTGCGGAACGTCAGGTACCGGTTCGTCTTCAATGAACTGAGAAATGCCGTTGGCAAACGCAGCCTGCTCGGCTGTATTCAGAGTTGGATAAAAACTGCCTGCTCCGGCGGGACCGGGGCGCGGGCCTGGGTCCTGTTGAGCCCATGCCCCGAATGAAATTCCAAGAACAAAAAGCAAAGCTACGCTACTTGCATTCCATCTCTTCATTTTGAACACTCCTTGGCTGGCCAGACACACTACGGCTCATGCCGTTTTGTCGAGAGACGATGGCGCCGTGCTTGATGCCATCCGGTCGAGCACAGGCCGGCCAGCGATCGCTGACGTCGTCCTGTTCGTGCGAGGACAGTTGCGCCTTGGGCCGGAAAGGCCCGAGGCTGAAAGCATCCGCTGACCGCGCGGAGGTTTGAAGCGTTGAGTGGCAATCTACGTTTGAAACCGCGTGCGGTCAATGTGCCCTTAGTGCACAGGGAACCACGTGGCAGTACACACAAGGGCATCGTTCGGAACGCCCAGACGCGATGTCCAGATTCCCAGAATAGGAATCGGCCCAAAACCAACCCAGCCCGCTCGGAACACGCAAATGCGATGTCCGGATTCCCGAAATTGGCATCGGCCGCGTTCCCGTTTTGCTCGGTTGCAGAGTGCGCGCAAGGCGGAGGTTCAAGCGCAAGACAGAAGTGGCCGTTCAGCAAGAATAAGGAAATAGTTTCGACACGGGAGGGATAGCTATCGAAAACAGCCTTTCTTTGTTGTTATGATTTATTGGATTGTGAGTCACTTTATCCACGCTTCAATCCGTAGTGTTTCGTTTATTCTTTGCCTCATTCCTGCCGCCACTCCCGCGGGCTCGGCACGCCCTGTCAGTTCGCCGGACGCTGTTACGACGCCGCCCGTCATCGTCATCGGTTTCGTCGGCGGATTCGTCAGGCACGATGACATGGTCCACAGCGCGGTCCAAGTCGCTGCGCATCTGCGCCACGATTATCCGTCGGGCGTATACGCAGAGGTTCTTGAAAATCATCGCCGGGAAGAAGCTCACGCGGAGATCATTCGATTGGTCGACACCGATCACGACGGCACACTATCGGCCGCTGAGAAGAAGAACGCCCGCATCATCCTATACGGACACAGCTGGGGTGCTTCGGAAGCCGTCACGCTGGCGCGACAACTGGAAAGAGAGGGCATTCCCGTGTTGCTCACCATTCAGGTGGACAGTGTCTCCAAACGCGGCGAGAACGATAAGGTCATTCCCGCCAACGTAGCCGAGGCCGCAAATTTCTATCAACTGAGTGGCTTTCTGCACGGCCAACCCCAGATCCGCGCTGCCGATCCGGCACGCACGCACATCATTGGAAATTTCCGCTTCGACTACAAAGCGAATCCGATTGATTGTAAGCAGTATCCCTGGTACGACCGTCTCTTCATGAAGTCCCATACCGAAATTGAGTGCGATCCCAGGGTTTGGACTCAGGTGGAATCCCTGATCCAGTCGAGACTACCCCGGCAACACCAGTAATAGTCATCAATGATAACTGCGTAGCCTAATTGTCTGCTGCGAATCAGGGCCCCAAGAAAAGGAAGGCTACTGCAAGCCGGCCCCGGCTTGAGTCTGGTTAGTATTCGTCGAGGAGGGCGTGATGGCAATTTCTTTCGGCTTAAGCGAGAGCAGGTACTGGAGCAGCGCCAGATCTTTTTTCACGTCACTGGGCGAAGTCTTGCGAGCTGTGGGGGGCCGCAATTCCTGGCGGAGCCGCGCCTCCAGAAGTTTCGCAGCCAATTCCGGCGAGTCAGAAACGCTCAAGATGTTGGCCCGCGAAAGGCCCACTTGAGCCAAATCATCCCCTGCGCGCAACTGCAGGACGGGTCGCCCGGAAGTATCGATTCCAGGCGTGGCGCTCGCTTGCAAACGCTCCCAGACTTTCCCCTCTTTGGTCTTTCCTTCGTTCACGGGATCAATCGCGGAAGGGGTTAGGCTCAGTTCGTCCAACCGACTCTGGTAAGTTAGACGTTCATCGCGGGTCATGGGCGCATTCAACTCGTGGTCGGAGTCCAGGACAAGAGCGTTTCGTCCCGGATCGAAGCGCCGATGGCCAAAATACTCGACCAGCAAGCCACCACCAATGTAGGGATGCAGGACCACCAAGGGCGCCATATATTTCTTGGCTGCCATCACCGATTCCAATACCCCGTGGACGGGTTTGCTGCGCCGGACCGAGCCCGGGACCTGCGGCACCAGGAAATCTGAGCTCTGTAACTCCGGATGGTGGCCGCTATATCTCGCAAGCATTTTCGCGATCTGCTTGGGCGTCGTGACCCCGAGATCGCCAATCACGCTGCGATGCAGTGCGTGCGGATAATAAAAATCGATCACCTCGCGCACAAAATCAGCACAGTTTCTCTTGACGAAGTTGTAGCGTTCGCGGTTGGGCTGGCTGTTGAGCTTGCTGATCAGCAGCGCATCTTGTTCCGGGCTGGTCTCAATCTCGAATCCATAAATTGTCCGGTCATAAGATGACCCGACTAGTTCATACCAGTTCCCCTCGGGTATTCCGCCGTCGGGGCGATCGGGGGCTAGCGATTCCAGATAGTCGCGACGATATTGATCTCTGAGAAAAGCAACCAGTCTTGCGTCGGCGAACAGCGGGATGGCTTCCGGCCGGTCAACCGCGAAGAGGTAGGGGATGAGCGGGATCGCAATCCAATCGTATCCTCCGATGCCGTCGTAGCGGCTCAGGACTACGCCGGATTCACCCTCGGCACATGGACGCAGGACCACCGGGGACTCAGCACAAACGTTGCTGAGATACACAGCCACGTGGCCAGTTCCGGCGAAAGCGCCATCGTAACTGTATGGCTCTTCCAGAAGTAGCGTCGCTGCCGCTTGCGCGTGCCGAATGCTGCAAAGGCAAAACAGCAGAGTGGTGAATAGCCTCGCCAGTCTCCAGGCGTCTCTGGTCCTCGCAGTAACCGGTTTTGCGAAATCACGCATGTTCATTTGATGATTGGAAGCCCCGCAGGGGCTGCCCCGGCGCTAAATAAGAGAATGGAGCAGCACGATTGCCAAAGCCCTAAGTCCTTGCCAGAAGGAGGTTTTGTGACCCGCGTGGCATCTCAAAAGCAGAAGAATTTTCGGTTTTCGTGCAAGAAATACCGAGTTACTTCTTGAATTGCCCGTGAAGCGGCTAGGATACGACCAACTCCGCGCCTTTCGTTGACGGAAGGAGTTAGCCTTCGCGTACCTTGTGGCCGGCCAGAGTGCCCAGCCCTTCGTACGCGGCGTACTTATATGTCTCGCTGAGCGTGGGGTAGTTGAAGACCTGTTCGATAAACTCGTCAATCGTTCCGTTATGGTCGAGAACCTGCATTCCGATATGAATCAGCTCGGTAGCGCTCTCGCCGATGATGCTCAATCCGAGAAGCTTCTTGTCGGCGCGCGCGAAGATGAGTTTCAGCATTCCCGCCGTGTCGCCGATGATGTGGCCCCGGGCATTGTTGGCATAGAGAGCCCGCCCGACACAGTAGTCGATCTTTTTCTCTTTGCATGATTCTTCCGTCTCGCCCGCGGCGGAGATTTCCGGGATGGTATAAATCCCCATCGGCAGCATCGAGGCGACGCGCTGCTTGTATTTAAAACCGAAAGCATGGCACACGGCGACTCGTCCTTGTTCCATCGAAGTCGAAGCCAGCGCGGGAAATCCGATGACGTCGCCCGCCGCGTAGATGTTTGGCACCGCGGTGCGATAATGCTCGTCGACGGATATGTATCCGCGTTCATTGACGGCCAGACCCACCTTTTCGAGAGACAGGCCGTCCACCGCGGCGCGGCGCCCGGCAGCGAACAGCGCCGATTCGACTTGCAGCGTCTTGCCGCTCTTCATCACCAACTGCACGCCCGACGCCGTGCTTTGCACTTTCACCGGCCGTTCGTTGAACCAGAAGTGCATGCCAATCGCGGCGAGCCGCACCCGCAATCTCTCGGAAATCTCGGCATCGAGGAATGGCAGCAAGCGGTCCCGGCCATCCACCAGCGTGACCTGCACGCCGAGAGCGGCGAAGATGGACGCGTACTCGCAGCCAATCACGCCGCCGCCGATCACCGCCAGGCTTTGTGGGATGCGATCCATCTGCAAGAAAGTGTCGGAGTCAAAAACCCGGACGTCGTCGAAAGCTATTTCCGATGGACGGTGGGGCTTGCTTCCAGTGGAGACAAGAATCACATCGCCGCGCAGTTGGCGTATGCCATCCGTACCGGAAACGGACACGGTGTGGGCGTCTTCGAAAGAACCCCGGCCGCGGACGAGTTCGATTTGATGCAGGGCGAGATTCTTCAGGATGCGCTGGCGCTCCATCTCAACCACTTCCCGCTCGTGGTGCATGAAGTCATTGACGGTGAGATTTTCTTTCAGCGAATAGTCGATGCCGTAGAGACCACGTTGCTTGAGGCCGGAAAAGTAGAGTGCGCATTCACGAAGCGTCTTGCTGGGGACGGTGCCGGTGTTGATGCAGCTTCCGCCCACATACTCCGCGCCCTCGATGACGGCAACGCGTTTGCCAAAATAGGCGGCTTGCGCGCCAGCCTTTTCTCCCGCCGGGCCGCAGCCGATCACAATGAGGTCGAAATTTTCGCTGGAAGCCAACATGGGAGATATTTGAATGGTGGGCGCTGTAGGATTTGAACCTACGACTTCCACCGTGTGAGGATGGCACTCTACCGCTGAGTTAAGCGCCCAACGCTTTCTATTCAAACAGTTACAACCGGTCCCGTCAACAGCGCGGGAACGTTTGGGACGGAAACGTCCGCACCATCCATGATTGCGCCTCTCGCCGACAATTACCACGGTAGTCTGTACGGCGATTCGCGTGTATAGCGCAGGTGGCGGCTCAGGAAAATTGCATTTTTAAACCCGCCTGAATGGGATTGGCGCGTGTTCTCGTTATATGAGATTGAAGCGTACTCAGGGGCGTGCCCACCGTGACGAGAAGAAACCAGCGGCCTTAAACAATGGCCGCAAGGATCCTGCATATAAGAACGTGATGGGACATGATACAGGCTGAGTCGGTGGGGCCACTGGGCGATTGAGGTTCAAGATCGGGAGGAATCACCACATGCGACGCGCATTCTGCTTCTGTAGTGTCACTTTGTACTCTGTGCTCTTGTGCGCTGCAGCATTCGCGCAAGACGTCCAAGTCAATCCTGTAGACACAAATCTTCCCAACCAGGACAACAGCACAGCGCAGAGCGAGACCAGCCACGCAGTCTTCGGGTCCACCATCGTCGCGGCATACAACGACAGCACCCAAACGACTTCGCTCGGCTTTAGCCTCACCAGCCTCATGAGCTTCGCCTATTCGACAAACGGAGGGGTGAACTGGAACTACGGTGGGCTCGTGGCGCCTCCCGCAGGAAAACAGATTCTGGGCGACCCAATGGTCACTGTCGATTCCAGCGGGAACTTTTACATGGCCAGCTTGATCGGCCCGGGCGGATTCGCAATCAGCGGCGTCGCCGTCTACCGCTCCACCGCGACCAGCCCGGCCGTGGTGTTTGGTACTCCCGTGGTCGTGAACGGCATCAACGCTGCAAACGATGACAAAGAATGGATGACCGTTGACACCTCCGGTGGCACCTACAATGGCCGTGCATACCTCGCATGGAGCGAACTCAGCAACACAGCCACTAACAACGTCGCACAGGTCGAAGTCTCGCACTCAACGTCAACCTCGCCGCTCACCTTCACCGCGCCCACCGCTCAGACCGGTACTGACCTGTTCCATCATGGCGCCAATCTTGCGGTCGGCCCCAACGGCGAGGTCTATCTTGCATGGAGCGCATTCGACTTCCCCTCTTCGGGGATCTCAGGAGGCACGATCCGGCTGCTCAAGTCGACCGACGGGGGCACCACTTGGGTTAATCCGAACCCGTCCGATCCTAACCCGAACCAGACCGTAGCCACGCTCAACGTGACTCCAAGCATCCTGACTTCTGGTGGAGTGTCCATTCGGACCCGCGATTTTCCTTATCTGGCCGTTGACACCACGCCCGTGGGCAGCTCGACTCGCGGCAACCTTTATCTGGTCTACCAATCGAAGACCAGCGCCTCGAGCACCGACAACTCCGACATTTTCTTCGCCGAGTCCACTGACGGTGGCGCCACCTGGAGCACGCCGCGAACCATCAACAAAGGTCCCGCAGTTACAAGTGGCGCTGACGCAACTACCAACGATAATTGGCAGCCTGCCATCGCGGTTTCGCCCACGACGGGCCAAATCACCGTAACCTTCTACGACCGCCGGACTGACCCGGCCAATGTTCGTATCCAGCTCTATCGAGCAATCTCCAGCGACGGTGGCATGACCTGGTTCGACCAGCCTGCTTCGGCGGTATCGTTCCAGCCCGACACCGGCTACGATCCGCTGATCGTTTCTACCTACATGGGCGACTACAATTTCGCCACCTCAGGCACCACCACCCAGGCCACTTGGGGAGACGAGCGCAACCTCTGCAGCCCGCCGCCCAGCGCACCCAATCCGTGCTCACCCAGCGGTCGCCCCGATATGAACGTATTCATCAACAACACCGCCCTCCTGCATGGCCCGGACCTTTTCATCACCCCCTGGGGCTATGTCACAGGCGTCGGCCCCACTTGGCAAACCCCCGACATCTTCGTGGTCGATTCCACAAACACTGAAGTCAATGCTGAAAAAGGCATCGTCAATCTCTTGCGTGCCCGCGTGAAGAACGTGGGCGACGTTGCCTCTTCCGGCGCGACCATCACCTTTAAGTACGCACCTTGGTTCGCGGGCATCACGCCGGCTGCTATGAAAACCATCGGCACCGTCCCACAAGATTTCACTCCCGGGCAGACCATCGTCGTGCCCATAAACTGGGACCTCACCAACCTGGCTGATACCAACGGCGGCCTGTGGCCCGCACCAATCAGTACGTTCGATCATTTCTGCGTCCAAGTAACCATCACCCTCGCCAGTGACGTGAACCAGGGCAACAACTTTGCGCAAAACAATTTCTTTGACGTCGAGACCGGCTTCTCCCTCGTCGGAGAGAGCGCCTTCATGGTCGGCAATCCCTTCGAGCGCGAGGTCGTGGCTCGCCTCAACCTGAAAGTGCCAGAGGGCTATAGGGCTCGGGTCAGTGGCGTGCCCGCCAACGAAGCCTTCAAGCTCGCCAGGAACGAAATCAAGCTGGCCGTCATCCACGTCGATCCCCCGAAAGAATCACGCGTCCCCAAGACCGACCAGATCGCCCAGTTGGACTTCGTCATCGATGGCGTCAATTTGGGGGGCATCCAGTTGCGCTTGGCCAAAGCCCACCAAATCCCAGCCCCGGAACATGGCTACGAGGCTACCCGCGAACGGGTTTTCCGCGCCATGCTTCGCGCTTTGCAGCAACGCAAAGAAGGCCCATCATTCTCTGACGAAAAGCGTGGCCTGATCAACAGCAGGCAGGTTCATGTCACCGCGGCTGAGCTAAGGCAGTTGGTCAGCCCCGAAGCTGCCAAGCAAATAGGCCCCGACGGAGGTTCCTACGTTCTGACCTTGAAGCTGGCCTCGATCAGCCGCCCGCCGCAGCTCGCAGCCGATAAGGAGCGGGCGAATATCGCCACCGCAGTCTCCGTACAGACGCTTTTTCTCGCGTCGTCTCCTGCTTACGTGCAGACCGGTGGCGTTGCTCTGCCCAGTAACGGGTCGCTGGAACGGATCTACTTCGAGGCCATCGAACGAGCACTCGCGGAAAAGGACTAAACTCAACGGAGAGGTGTTCGGTCCTCGGGGGAGGATTAGGGAGCCCGAATTTCCCACATACCCTGTCCCGAGGGCATCCCTTTTGCGTGCGCCGAATAGGGCGCCAACCTCGCCTGGACCACAGGTTAATGTGACCACAGCCTCTTGACCGGCTTCGCCGCGCCCGATAGCCTCTTTCCATCGCCCTTTCATGGCCGCCTCCGACATCCCCGACGCTCGATCCGTAACTGATTCACGGGAAAACACTTCCGCTCGCCCCCGTGACCCCGAGGAGGCGCAACTTTCGCCCCCAAACGGGGTTTCTACTGATGTGAGCAGCGTGGCCATTGATCGTGGATTGATGGATCGAGGGCTGCTGAACTTTGCAGGAGCGCCGTCCTCGTCTGCACCCGCCACCATGGCAAACTCCAGCGAGGCCGTTTCCGACGTCGACGTGATGCTGCGGGTGAAGACAGGCGACGAGTCCGCCTTCGCTTACCTGGTGCAGAAATATCGCCGGCCGATGGTGGGCTTCATGTACCGCATGTGCCATAACCCGTCGACCGCGGAAGAATTGGCGCAGGAAGTATTTCTGCGCGTGTACCGCTCGCGCACCAGTTACGAGCCGAGCGCCAAGTTCACGACCTGGCTTTATCGGATCGCGACCAACCTGGCGGTGAACCACGCGCGCGATACGCGTCACGAGCGTCCGGAAAATACCGTGCGCCTCGATGAACCGGACCAGGAAACAGGCACGACGCCCGACCTGGCCGATGACTCGCTCTCCGCGGAAGAACAGATCTTGAAGCGGGAGCGGCTGGCGGCTATCCGCCGCGTAGTGAATGCACTGCCTGAGCGCCAGCGCGTGGCGGTCATCATGCACAAGTATCAGCAGATGGATTACCGCCAGATTGCGGGCGTGCTGAAGCTGAGCGAGTCCGCCACCAAGTCGTTGCTGTTTCGCGCCTACGAAACGTTGCGCGAACAGTTGAAAGAGTTTGTTTCGGGGAAGTAGAGGGACGCTGTATGAATTGCAATCAAATTCGCGAACTGTTGCCGGATCTGGCCGCTGGCATGGACGCTACGACTCTGCAGCCGGAGGTCGAAAGACACATCGCATCCTGTAACGACTGTGCCGCTCACTTGCGCGACTTGCAGAAAACCATGGCGCTGCTGGATGAATGGCAAGCGCCCGAGCCATCTCCGTATTTTGACACCCGCCTGCAGGCGCGCCTGCGCGAAGAAATGGCGCGTCCGGCGACCGGAGGGCTGAACTGGCTCAGTTGGCTGCGGCGTCCGGCTTGGGCTATGTCGCTCGCTGCCGTGATATTTGCGGGAGCGCTGGTGGTCGGCAACAAGTCATATATTCAGACCGCAACTATTGCGACCAAACCGCCATCGCTCGGTCTGCCGGTCGAGCCGGGAACCGCCGTCGGCGATCTGCAGGCGCTGGACAGCAACGACGATTTGTACGCCGATTTCGATGTGCTCGACGATCTGCAGGTGCAGGACGACGTAACCACGAATCCGCAAGATTCGCAGGCCGTAAATAAAGCTGACTAAAGGTTAAAGCTGACTAGCAGGAGACCAAAACATGTTGGGACGGGGGACAATCGTCGGCTGTCTGGCAGCGTTGCTGCTGACGCCGTCGTTCGCCCAAGTCCGGCATGCGCAACCGCAACGTCCGGATGGGCAATGGCACCACTTTCAGAAGGAAGGTCGTCCCAACCCCAGCCGCCCCAATGGAGCGCATCCGGAGCAGAACCAGCCCGGCCATGCCGGAAACTGGCTCCGCCGCTATAAGGATCTGCCGCCCGCACAGCAACACCACGCGCTCGAAAACGATTCCCAGTTCCGAAGGCTTCCGCCGCAACAACAGAAGCGGTTGCAAAACCGGTTGCAGCATTTTTCCAGCCTGCCTCCACAGCAGCAGGAACGCGTGCTCAATCGCATGGAGACCTGGGAGCACCTGACTCCCAATCAGAAGCAGCAGGCGCGCCAACTCTTTCAGCAGTTCAAGCAGTTACCGCCCGACCGCCGCCAGGCTGTCAACCGGGCGATCCGCGAGATGCGCGGCCTGACGCCGGCACAGCGCGACCAACTCATCAACTCCGGGCAGTACAGGAGCGCGTTCTCGCCGCAGGAACGCGGCATCCTCGGCGGAGCCGCCCACCTTCCGCTCGCGCCCGGCGACGGCTGGTGAGCCGGACCGCCAGAATAATGAGGCGCAGCCCCTGATAATGGGGCATCTTACTTAGGGGGAATTACGGTATCGCTGAAGCGATACCCTGATACGAACTTTCGCGCAACCTGCGGAAGTCGGAGCTGAGAGCTGCTCTTTACCGCCGGATGAGCGCCATGACCCATCCCGCCACAAAAACTCCACCCACGAACAGCGCGAAGCAATAAAGACCGTACTTTACCTGCTCCATCGTCGAGTTGCGCTGCGTGATGCCGAAAACCACCGAGGCGAACAGCGCGAACACCACCGCAGCCGAGAAGTGCGACAAGTTGATGGTCACGGCTTCTTCCCCAGCGCAATGTGATGCGCATCTGCCGCTGCGATGAAGTTCAACAGGCCGGCGACGATCAGAAATGTCTTGCCATAATCCGCCGCGGCATTCGCGGCCATCACGTTGCCCCAGTCCATGATGCGCGCCAGAAAATAGAGCGCTCCCGAGCCCACGTCACCCACGAAGCCGAGTATGTCGAGGATGTCTCCGCCGTTCGGTTTGTAAATCCTCCCCTGCATGCCCAAACCGATCAGGAACATCGCGACCACCGACACCAGCAGCAGAATGCCACGCCCATAGCGCTTCAGCAGAATGTGTCCGCCGCCCGGAATCAGCCAGCCTACGATGGGCGCGACTACCGCCATGGTCGTGAGCGGATACTCCGGCTCGCTCACTGTATTTTTTGATTTGTCTTTCGTCTTATCTGTTGTCGGCTTGGCCATTCAGGTCGTCACGATCTCTCGTTGGATTTTACCAGTGACCTCGGCGCTTCCCGGCCGCACCAGCACATCCACCTCCAGGCGCACGCCAAACTCAGGGAGGTAGATTCCGGGCTCGATCGAGAACAAGGAATTGGGCAGAATGCGCCGCTCGTCGTGAATCTCCAGGTCATCCATGTTCGCGCCATTCGCATGCACTTCGGTGGCAATCGAGTGGCCAGTGCGGTGGATGAAGTACTCTCCAAACTTGGCCTGCTTGATGTGGTTGCGCACAGCGTGATCCACTTCCCATCCCGCGATTGGCTTGGCGGCAGAGGTCGGAGAAGAGACCGCGACGGCGTTCTGCACCGTCTTCACGCCGATATCGCGCGCCTCGCTCACAATCTTGAAAATCTCGCGCTGCCGGTCCGACGGGGCTTTGCCCACGATTCCCACCCACGTGATGTCGTAGTAAACCGCGCCCGGGGTATTTTTCTTCGCCCACACGTCCAACAGAACAAAGTCGCCTTCATGAATCGGCACCGGATGGCTTGCGCTCGGCTCGTAGTGCGGGTTGCCGCTGTTGGCATTCACAGCCACAATCGGCGGATCGTCAGTCACCATGTTCTCGCGCCGGAATGCTTCCATGAAAAATTGCTGGATTTCATGTTCGTACGTGCCGCCTTTGCGCACGCGTCGTCCTATTTCCTTGAAGGCCTCGGCGGTGACCGCGTCAATCACATCGCGCGCCGCGAAATGCGACTTAATCTGCTCGTCTGTCAGGGTCGCTTCAAACTGCGCGATCAGGTCCGCCGCGCTGACAATGTTCTTGCCCAGCCCGCGGATCATGTCCGCTGTTCCCGCATCCACCATGGAAATGGTGAAGACGAAATTGTTGGGCGAGTACTGCATCGCTACATCGCGATGCGGAGCCAGCATCTGCTTCAGACCGTCGAACAGTTCCTGCCATCCGGCATACTGTTTTTTCGTGCCGGGCAAGGTGTCCAGGTGTCCCGACTCGATCTTGTGGACCAGTTTGACGGGTTCGCCTTGGGCGGGGATCAGGTAGTACCACCGCCGCGTGACCATGAGTCCATCTGGCAACCCGAGAACGCGGTAAGAGATCGGGTCGCGATGGTGATGATCGTAGAAAAGCCAGGCGTCGATGTTGCGCTCGCGCAGGGCTTGCTGAATGGCGGACAGGTCCATATCAAACGGTTATTCTACACGACCGCTGGGGTCACGGGGTTTCTGGCGCGTGCGCGCCATGCATGGTCAAATCGCAACCATGGACATCTCTATTGTGGGTTAACCGGGGACATTACTAATGTGGTATGACCCGCGCTGCATGGGTACTTGACATCCTCGCCTCGCCGCCGCAAAATATCGCCAATTCGGGGCAAAACTCACATTCCCTCTCGCGAGATGAACAGTCGGCAAGTTTATGACGCTTAGCCAGCAGTCGCAATCCCCTCAAAGGAAAGTCAGTCCCGAGCAGTGCAAGCATCCTCGGGTGCAGATCGTCTCCCGCGACGAAGAGTCCGAGTATGTAGAATGCCAGGAATGTGGGGATGTTTTCGAGTCCAGCGAATTGAAGGACATGGCGATCGAGGAAAAGAAGGAACCAGAGGAAGAGTGAGCCTCGTCTCGAGCGCGCTCACCTGATCTTAATAACCAAGTTTTCCGACGCATCCACCCAAAACCGCTTCCCTGCCGGAATCACCGTGGTCGCGCTGTATTCGGTGATCACGGCCGGTCCCCGCATCGCTCGGCCGCGGACAAGATCCCCACGTTCAAACACGGGCGTGGTCACGGTTTTGTCATGAAAGAATACAGCCGCGCGCTCAACGGGCGCCACGCCTGCCGAGGGCTTACGCGAGGTTTCGTGCCGCTTAACATTGGACCTGGACTGGGAATGGGGCTGAGACTTCGAAGCCGGTGTGCGCAAACGAGCGCGCAAACGCAGCGTAACCAGTTCAATCTCCCGCCCCGCGTGATGGTATCCGTATCGACGCTGATGTTCTTCATGGAAGCGCGCGGTGACGTTCTCCGTGGCGGGTACGTTGAGTTCATAACCCTGACCCCGATACCGCAGGTCCAGACTCCTTTCATAATGAAGAGCGCCGCGCCACCGTTCCGCGCGAAATTCCTTCTGCGCCGCCGTCTCCAACCTGCGAAATTCTTTCTGCAGTTTTGCCCGCAGTGCTGCTTGCCTTGGATGACTGGCAAACCGCCACAACAGCGTGCGCGAGTAATCTTTGACCACATCGCTGACCAGGATTCCAAACGCCGAAAGCGCTCCCGGCCGCGCCGGAATCATCACGGTCGGGATCGCCAGCGCCTCCGCCAGTTCGCAGGCATGCAGACCTCCCGCTCCGCCGAACGCCACCAGAGCAAATTCGCGCGGATCGTAACCGCGTTCAATGGAAACCACGCGCAGCGCCCGTTCCATGTTCGCATTCACCACGCGCACGACGCCGGCGGAAAATTGTTCCAAGCTGAAACGCGAGCCACGCTTCTTCAGCCATTCCGATGTGATCCGACGCGCTCTTTCAACGTCAAGCGTAAACTCGCCGCCCAGAAAACGATCGGGGCGCAGGCGCCCCATCAGCAGGTTCGCGTCAGTCACCGTGGGTTCGTTCCCGCGCCCATAACAGATCGGTCCCGGATCCGCGCCCGCCGATTCCGGTCCCACGCGCAGCGAGCCACCGGCATCGAAACGAGCCAGCGATCCGCCGCCTGCGCCCACGGTGTGAATCTCCAGCATGGGAACTCCCACGGGAAACCCGGCCACTTCCGATTGGCCGCCAGTTCGAACCTCGCCCTGCACGGCCGCTACATCGGTCGAGGTGCCGCCCATATCGAAGGAAAGAATCTTCCGAAGCCCGCTGCGGACGGCCATCGCCGCCGCTCCCACCAATCCGCCAGCGGGGCCCGATAGCACGGTGCGCACCGGTTCCCGCGCCGCCGACTCCAGCGCCGTGATTCCGCCGCTCGATTGCATGACGAAGATCCGCGGCTCAACTCGCATCCGCTCCGCGCCGGAGGCATTTCCTGATTCTTCAATCTGCTCCCTGGCGCGCTCCGCCAGTCTTTCCATATAGCTCTGCATAAGCGGCTGCAGATAGGCATTCACTACAACCGTGCTCGTGCGTTCGTATTCCCGGAACTCAGGCAGAATCCGATGGGACACCGACAGCGGTTTGCCGAGTTCCGTCACGGCCGCAGCTACGGCCGCTTCGTTCTCCGGGTTGGCAAACGAGAACAGCAAAGAAATGGCGATGGCATCCGGCTCGGAACGCCGCACCGCCTCCCGCAGTCGTGCCAACTCCGCGTCCGATGGCCGCTCCAAGACCCGGCCTTCGGCATCGGTCCTCTCCTTGACGCCGAATCGCAGCTCTCGGCGCACGAGCGGCGCAACCCGATCAAAGAAGAAGTCATACAGAAGAGGCCGCGCCTGCCTTCCAATCTCAATGACATCCTCAAATCCCGACGTTGTAATCAGCGCGACGCGAGCGCCTTTTCTTTGCAGCAGCGCGTTGGTCCCGACAGTGGTGCCGTGCAGCAGCGTGACAGCAGCTCCGGAGCCAGTCTTTCTTTGCGCTCCGCCGGGCTTTCTTTTACTTTCGCCCATCGTCGTTATAGCTTCGCCAATCTTCCTCAGAGCTTTGGCAATCGCACGCGAAGGATCATCGGGCGTCGAAAATACCTTCAGAGTTTTGAGAGTGCCACCCTCCATCCACACGCAATCGGTGAACGTACCTCCGGTGTCGATTGCGATACGCAGCACGGAATGCGACGCGCGAGCCATGGACTTGAGAGATGAACAGGGAAGACTACCACTGCTCGCGCCTGGCGCAGTAGGGGCAGCGGCCGTGCTCGAAACATAACCGCCTTGCGCCCCCGACTGCCGTATTCTGAAGAAATGAACGGGAGGACGTGGAAGGCGTGGCTGGTCCCCGGCGGTCTCTTATTGGCGCTAGCGGCGGCGCTCGTCAGCAGTTCCCTGTTCGTCCAGGTCGCGCCCTCGCTGTCCTTCTACTATGTTGCCGTGTTCGCCGCCGGATTGCTTCTTGCCTGGCGTTTCAATTCCAGCCGCGTGCTGTTTTCCTTGCTGATTCTGTTGCTCGCGCACCGCGCTGTCGATTTCTTTTCCGCTGGACAAGTGCACACCGGACCTGGGCGCACCGCCGTAGCGCTCGCCGCCCTGCTGATCCCGTTGAACTTCATCGTGTTTGCCTCAATGCGCGAGCGCGGCCTGACCATCGCGGGAATCGCGCCCCGCTTTGGATTGCTCTTCCTCGAGTCGGTAGTGTTCGCCGTTCTGTGCCGTCCGGAGAATAGCCCCGCCGATCCTCATCACTCCGGCGCGCCGGCGATCCCGCTTTGGATTTTGTTGAGTTTTGTGGTCGCCATCGCAGTGTTCATCCGCCGTTTCTTTCAAACGCGCAAGCCGATCGAGCCCGGCTTTGTGTGGTCCGTGGCCGCCGTTTTCATATGGCTGCAATTCGCCCCGGTCGGCAAAGCGTCGGACGCCTACGTAGCCACCGCTGCCTTGATCCTCGCCGCCTCGCTGATCGAGACTTCCTATGTGCTCGCCTACCACGACGAACTCACCGGCATTCGCGGACGCCGCGCCTTCAACGAATCCCTGCTTTCACTCGACCAGCAATACGCCATCGCCATCGTCGATATCGACCATTTCAAAAAGTTCAACGACACCTACGGACACGACGTTGGCGATCAGGTGCTGTGCATGGTGGCCTCGCGGCTAACTCAAGTCGGACGCGACGGCCAGGCGTTCCGCTGCGGAGGGGAAGAGTTCGCCATCGTCTTTCGCAACACTTCAGCCAAAGAAGCGTTCGAGCATCTGGACACACTGCGCCAGATCATTGAGAACTCCACGTTTCATGTGCGTGGCTCCGAGAGAAGAGCCGAGCGAAGTGCCGAGAGAAGCGCCGAGAGCAGAAGTGATCGTCGGACGGGGACAGGTGAGTCGGACCGCAGAAAGTCCGCAAAAAAGAAAAACCCCGCCGCGAGTCTCAACCCGTCGCCCGATCGTTTGTCCGATCATCTATCAGTGACGGTCAGCATCGGCGTATCCGAGCCAAGCACCCGCTACCGCCAACCCGAGCAGGTGATCCAGGCCGCCGACCAGGCACTCTATCGCGCCAAGCACAAAGGAAGGAACCGCGTGGAACTGGCTTCCGCCGCACCGTTGCGGCTGGCCGTGGGCAAGCGTTCGAAGGCGTCGCGGCTTTGAGCCGGCGTTCGTATTGCCAGATTTGGAAACCCTATATCCCAAAGCCTTCGCGCAACCGAACGAATCCTCCCGCCAAATTGCTCTGCGCGATGCGCCGGGTGGGGACTACTCCATAAGCAGTATTCCGGTCGGTGACTAATCCACGTGGGTACTTGTAAAGAATTCACGAAGCAGATAGCTGTAAGGAACTCACAAAAAGAATGACAAGTAGAAGCGCCCCGAGCTGACCCTCCCCCGGTTCACATGGCGCGCGCCAGGAACGACACGCGCACGAGGAGGATCCAAGAAATGAAACGGCTTGGATGGTTGCTACTGCCAATCGCCCTGACGCTTGGGGGAAATGCCTTCGCTCAAAACGTGGGGGACAACAGCGTCTATTTCGTCATCTACTATTCGAATGCGAACACCGCTGGTGCCCCGGATGCAGTCGTGCGCATAATCAACGATGGCGACCAGGCAACTACCGCTGTCGAGGGAGTCGAAAACGGAACCCTGTGGGCGGCATTCTATGTGTTCAATGACGGCCAGGAGTTTGAGTCGTGCTGCGCCTGCCCGGTAACGGCAGACGGTATGCTTTCGGAATCCGTGAACAAACAGCTCACGTCCGTCGAATTCAGCACTCGGTCGGAAACTTCACGTGGCGTTATCAAGGTCATTTCGTCTTCGACGAATGACCCGACCAACCCCGTGCCGTCTCCCGGATTGCGGGGATGGGCCACGCATATCGGGGCAACGACGAACATCCCTGAGAAGGGGCCGTTCTACGTTACCGAGACCCAGTTGGCCGACTCGAACCTTGGGACGACCGAACTGTCAAACCTCGGAATCCTGTGTTCTTTCGGGCTAACGCTCAGCGACGGCTACATAAACTGCCCCTGCACGGCCGAAGACACTGATTTTTAGCCTTCGGACTTGAGTGCGCGCTAGGGAAGGACCGGAGTAAACAGGCAAGTATAGATGAAAGTGAGACCGACCGACGAAGAGACGGGCGTCTAACAACCCGTTCTCAAAATGCCATACAGGAAATGACCCTTCGAATCACCACTCAGAAAGATGGATGAGAAACAGAATCAGTGTAGCCCCCAGCGGCAGCAGTAACCCAGCGCGCAGACTCCCCGTAGAATGAGAGATCACGCCCACCATCCAAGGAATAACTGCCGGTCCCACCGCTGCCAGCGAAAACATGACCGCGCCAATACTTCGAGCGGCCACGCCGAAGCGCTGCGAAAGCCGGGCCACGGTGATCGGATACAACGTGGCAAAGCTCAGTCCCGTAATCAGCGCCCCGCCAATCACTCCCGCCAGTGCCGGAGCCCAGAGCATCAGCCCGATGCCTGCCGCTCCCGCCGCATAGCCCGCCCGCAAAACGCGACGTTCCGAAAAGTGACGCAGAAATGCGGTGCCCAAAGCCCGGCCCACCGTCAGTGCCGACCAGAAAAACGCCGGCATCATGGACGCCATCGCGGCCCCGCGCGATCCCAGCCGCGAAACATAAGAACCGATCCATCCTCCCACCGCGGTTTCCGCTCCGGGATAGAGAAAGAACACGGCCGCGAAAAGCCAAATCGCCGGACTCTTCGCCATCTCTCGCCATGGAGACGAGAATGACGATTCCGCGGACCTCGCCGCCGCGGGAAACGGCAAATTGCGCATTGCGAAAGCCAGCAATACAAGGAACAGCGCCACCGAGCCAAGAAAGAATGGGAGTAGCTTGTGCGCCGCCGTCCACGCCACCATTAGCGAGCAGAACACCGCGCCGACGCCCCAGAAGAAATTCAGCAGGCTCACTGCGCTTGCTCTCGAACTAGCGCCCGAACTAGCGCCCGAATTCGGGACCGAACCCGAACTGATTTCGGCAATCAGCAAATTGTCGGACGGGATAATCAGCCCGAGCCCCAGCCCGTAGGTCGCCACCGAGGCCAGTCCCAGCCCGAGCGATCCCATATAGATGGTGGCCACCCCGCTCGCCATCAACAGCAGCCCCAACAGAAACGCGGGACGGAATCCCCACCGCGCCAGCAAAACTCCCGCGAGCTGCACCCCGACCAGCGACGCCAGGAATTGCACCAGAAACAGATTGCCGGCCTGAGTGTCATTCATCGCCCAGCGCGCAATCAGGATGGGCAGCATCGGCCCCAGCAGCGTGGTGAGAATGCCGGTGGGCAAAAAGGCAATCTGGCCGGCTAGGACCAGTTTCCGTTTCGACGATGACGGTGGAAGTTCGGCTTGAAAGCTGGCCATGCGCAAGAGAATGTTCCCTGGTGTAGGACTTTCAGCATAATGCACCAGCCACAGCTTCAGGCTGGCGGGGAAAGAAATTTGCGTGCCGATGCAGCGCAGCCAAAATGACAGCCCGCACCAAACCGAACCCCCGCCAGTGGTAGACTATAATTCCGCAACGCCGGAGAGGTGGCCGAGAGGCTGAAGGCGGCGGTTTGCTAAACCGTTATACGGGCTAACACCTGTATCGAGGGTTCGAATCCCTCCCTCTCCGCCATTACCTTAGTTATCTAGCACTTGCAAGCCGGTGATACCTATACTGATTCCTAAATCAGCGAGGTAGTCACCCATGAATCGCGAAGTCAATCTCACCAAAAGAGTCCAAACACCGCATGGATGGCGCTATTGCACGGTAGTCCTTTCCGCGAATGGCCGGGTCAAGCCAGACCTAGTCCTTGTTAATGGCAAGCAGGAATGTCACAAAGAAGGCGCGTATTACCTTGAGTGGCGCGAAGGCTCGAAGCGGGTGCGGCTGTCGGTCGGCAAAGACCCGGCTGATGCCAGTGCCCGACGCCAGCGCAAGGAAGCCGAGCTGAACGCGGTGAACAATGGCGTAGCTGTGGTGCCTGACAGTCAGAACGGGCACAGATCCGTAGCCGCAGCCGTCGCTGAGTTCCTTGACGAAACCGAACTCACGAAGAAGCCAAAGACGCTGGCGGCCTGCACGACGGCCTTGAGCTACTTCACGGAGTCCTGCCACAAGCTCAATCTCGAAGAGATCGAGCGAAAGGACCTGCTGAAGTTCTCCGCGTTCCTGCGGGATGAGAAAGAGCAGGCACCCCGCAGCGTATACAACAAGTTTGAGAACGTCATGTCCTTCTTGAAAGCGCAAGGGATTCGCGGGCTGGTGGGCAAAAACGACTGGCCCCGCTACACCGAAGAAGAACCGGAGATCTACGAGCAGGAAGAACTCGACAAACTGTTCGCCAAGTGTGATGCAGAAGAACGCCTCTGGTATGAGTTCTTCCTGATGACAGGCGAACGTGAACAGGAAGTCATGTACACGTACTGGTCGGATGTGAACTTCACTGCATCCACCGTTCGAGTCAGCCACAAGCCCGACAGAGGCTGGACACCGAAGGCGTACAAAGAACGCGAGATTCCCATTCCTGCGAAGCTAGTGAAAAGCCTCAAAGCTTGGAAGGCGAAGTCGGACAAGACCTGTAGTCTGGTCTTCCCGACCGCTGGGTGCAATCCCAAGCTCGATTTTCTCGACGGCCTGAAAGCTGTGGCCGAGCGTGCGAAGCTCAATAAAGAGAACTTTTGGCTGCACAAGTTCCGAGCGACATTTGCGACATGGTCGCTGTGGGCTGGTGTCGATCTCCGCACCGTTCAGCAATGGCTCGGTCATTCCGACATGGAGTCGACAATGCGGTATCTGAAGCCGTCACGCAGCCAGCATGTGCGGGACAAGGTCAATGAGATTTTCGCCTAACCGCATAGTGGTTCGGCAGCGCTACTCAGTTGTCGGTGAAAACCGTCTCCGGCGATTCGGCTGCTAGATTGACGGGCCGTTCGACTGTTCGACTTGTCAGAACTGTTCGAGCCGCGCGACACCGAATACCGCATGGAATCGCTCGCAGTAGATAAGGGCCGCGTTATATTTCTGCAAATCGACGGATGCAGGAAGGTCGTAATTTTGATCTCCCTGGTTCCCTTTTAAGGACCCGAGTTCAACGCTATCGAGCTGGCCTTTTACAATCTCTTGAGTGAGATTCTCGTCGCTACTCCGCGCTAAGAGGACGTGCACATCCGGGCCGTTCGAGGTCGAAAAATCCGTCAGACGAAGAGATTGCTTGCCGTCGGGCGTTTTATAAATTGTTGCTCGCCCGCTCGTTTGGTGCGCCCTACCTTCCAGCCGTCCGGTATAAAGCGGTTGAGGGTCGGTGCTCGAAGCGAACGGTGCAGGCTCGCTGACCTTCTGATTAATCCAGAGTTTCTCGGGCCGGAAGGCCCACCAAGCCGCGACGAGAATCGGAAGACCGGCCGCGACCAAGATCCACTTTCTGCGGGACACCAAAGAACCTACGTTCGATTTCATGCTTTTCTCCTTTGAGTACAGGAATCGGGCAGGTGAACCTGCCCGATTCGATTGCGGTGACGATGTGAGCCTGCTAGAACTTCTCGAGAGGTGCTGCGCCGAAGTTGGCGTTGAACCGCTCGCAATAGATGGAAACGGTCTGGAATTTGCTCAGGTCCGTGTTGCTGGGTATTTCGTAGTTCTGGTCTCCCTCATTCCCTTTCAGGCTGCCCAACTCAACTCGCTCGGTACTGCTGTTGAGAAAGTTGGCGTTGTCATCCGCGTCTTTTGCCGCGATCAGAATCACGTGTACGTCCGGACCGTTGGACGTCTTGAAGTTGGTCAGGCGAAGAACGAGTTTCCCGTCTGTTTCCTGGTAGATCGTGGCGCGGCCAGAAGTGTTGTGCACTTTGCCATGAAAGGTGCCAGTCTCCAAGGCCTTGGCTTTGTCCCCGTGCTTCATGCTGTCTTGCGCGTACGCTGACGCTCCGAATGTGAATGCCAGCGCAGCGAGTGCCAGCAGGGTCTTGATATTGCGAACCATCATGATTTCTCCTTATTGAGTTTTGTTTTTCGATGAGTACCTGCGGCACTCATACGCATAGGAAACAGTTGGCGGTCAAAGGTTACATTCCCGTACAGAGAAAAGTTTTCGCGCTTGCAGAGCCGTTAAGCGGTGGATAATATTACTGCTCCGAAGAGCCGATGAGCACGGGAGCACTAAAGACGATGGACGATACTTACCGCATCAACGTGGCAAAAACAGAATTCCGAGAGGGGTACAACTGCGGAAACGTGAAGCAATTGCTCTCCGTCTTCAAGGAAGAAGGCTTCACGGATATGTCCGACGACGGCCCGAACCATTATGGCAAGGCGGCGAGGGAAGCACTTCGCGAACGTGTGTCTAAGTTGTTCGTGGAATATTCAGTGAAACTCACCGTGATCGTCAACGCTATCGTGGTTCTCGGCAACACCGCTTACGACTACGGGTGGCACGAGTTCACGCTGAATCCCAACAAAGGAGGAGAGACGATCCGTAGGCGGCACCGATATTTTGAACTGTGGAACAAGAACTCGTCAGGGGACTGGAAGATTTCTCTCTTCATTAACAACGCCGATATTCGCGAAGAGCTGGGCGGCCAGGTGAGCCATTGGTTCCTCAGCGAAGAACAGCGAGCTAATATCAACTCTGCCAGAGCATGAGCACCCACACAGGGCGGTGCTTAATCCTTGAGCTTGCTATAAAGGCGCTGACTGAGCCCCTGCGGCAGGTCATACTCGACACCATCTGCCAGCAGTTTCACAACGTTCGTGGTTCCGTCGAGAACAGCGGTGCAGTGGGCACAGCCCTTGAAGTGAGCCTCCATCCGTGCACGCAACTCTGGATCTATCGCTCCGTCGACGTAATTGGAGATCTCTCGCCAGACTTCGACGCAGCTTATCTCAATCATCTTCCTCATAGGACACATCCGGCCGCATTTGGTTACAAAGTTTCAGTGTCTCGATTCCTACCAAGGCCGTACTTTTTGATATCCCGCCTGACCTGTGGACCAACTACCGTCAATGCCCGGGGCCAGCGCGTCTCGCATCTGCAGGCGGGCTCGTAACAGGCGGGTCTTTACGTTCCCAACGGAAATGCCCAAAACCTGAGCTGTTTCTTCGGTGCTGAGATGCTGCACGTCCCGGAGGATGAGTACTTCCCTATACTTAGGAGCCAAGCCGGCGATGGCGTGCCTCAGCGCCTGCTTTAGCTCCTCTCGTTGCAATGCCTCGGAAGGGACCTCGCGCCAGTCGGCGAAGTCCTTCGGAAAATACTCGCCTTCCTCATTAGTCCGTGCCTCATCGACGGACTCGTACAGATGACGCCGATCCTTTCTTAGCCTGAGCCGGGCTTCGTTAATGGTGATCTGAATAAGCCAGGTACTGAACTTGGCCTCGCCTCGAAATCGTGCCAGATTGGAAAATGCCTTTAGAACCGCTTCTTGCGCGACCTCTTCGGCATCTGCGGGATTATTCAAAATCGACATCGCCGCAGCATACACCGCTCTCTCATATGGGCGGACGAGCCCGCAGAATGCCTCTTTGTCACCTTGGCAGACGCGCTGAATGAGCTCTGCCTCGTTCGCGCCCAGATCTGGCTTGGCTGCACCCATCGATTCCTCTTCACATCGCCGCGTTGAAGTTACGAAGAAGGCCGGCCCATACCCAACGCAAGGGCTCATTATAGGGTGATGCGGCCAGAATCAAAAGCATCAAGCACGAGCCCTGACGCTGAATCGACAGTCCACAAGTTGCAGGATGCAAGAGTTAATTTTGTTTCTTCTGGCGTGGTTACGAATCAGACGGGACAGATTGGGTTCAAGAAAGCGTTCCTGATAAGGCATCCGGATGGTCACCCGATTGAGATTGAAGAGAAGTAGGGAGGGCACATGAATCAGGACACCAAGCTAACTGTGCTGACCACGGCGCAAAGGCTCAATCTCGACTACTGGGAGGCATTGATGCTTCACGAGAGCACCGAGCGCGTCGAGCACCTTAAAGAGATGCAATCTGTGAAGACGGAATTGGCGGACGAATTTACCTGTCTGCTCAGCATGATTTGACGACGAGTGAAGACTTTTCATGATGCAGGAAGAAATCGACTATCGGAATCCGGCACGCGCAAGAAACAGTGAGTTGTGGGAGGCAGATTATGAGTACACAGAAAGAAACTCGTATTTTGATTCTCGGCGGCGGTTTCGCCGGTCTGCACGCGGCCATGCACCTGGACGAGACTCTGGCTCGCGATCCGGATATTGAGATCACGCTTGTCAACCGCTGGTTGTTGCTTTAGAGAGTAAAATGCGAGTTCGTGGGCAGAATACTTGGGTATTAGCGCCGAAGCACTTCGCGATCACGAAGGCTCACGGGGGCAGGGAGCTGAGGCTTCGGCACCTCATCGTCAGATGATAGTCTCTGGGAAAGGGCCAAACGCCGGACCACAACTTTTTTCCTTTCAAGCTATAAAGAGCCATCACCTACTTTCGTAGAATGCGACACGCGGATCTAAAGATGAACAGAATGAACCTATATCTCCGCCGGGGCTTGATTGGTCTTATTGCGGGAATGCTGGCCAGCGTCGCTCTGGTAGCTACGGTTGATCATCCGTGGATCGTGGTATTCATCGGAGCCACGGTGGGGGCGAGTTATGCTCTCACGTTCCGCCCGACACCGCACGCTTACGTCGACACGTTAATGGCTGCGGGGGCGTTGGGTGTGCCTCTCTGGGGATTGCTCAGTGTGATTGCTTTCCCGTTGCTCTCGGGACGCATGCCGGAATGGACCGCTGCGGAGATGCGCGCTCATTTCCCCGCACTGGTAGGCTGGGTGCTCTACGGGACATGCCTCGGGGTTGCCGCTCAGGGACTAAGCGATTTGGCAGACAGAATCCTGGGTCCTGAGCCGGCGGCCCTCATTCCGC
Source organism: Terriglobales bacterium (assembly GCA_035272625.1). GTDB lineage: Bacteria > Acidobacteriota > Terriglobia > Terriglobales > Acidobacteriaceae > Acidiflorens. The sequence goes on from DATEQN010000009.1 coordinate 52,647, forward strand.
CCGAACCCAACAAGACACAAATCGTCATTTTGGGTGGAGGGTTTGCCGGGATGAAAACCGCCGAAGACCTCGAGGCATTGTTTGCGGCGGATCGGTCGATTGCCATAACACTGGTCAGCGAAACCAATGCGCTACTCTTTACGCCCATGCTCGCTGAAGTCGCCGGCAGCAGTCTTGAACCGAGTCACATCAGCAGTCCGCTCCGTACCAGCCTGCATCGCACCGAGTTTATCCGTGGACGAGTCATGCAGGTCGATCTGGAAGGCCGGCGCGTGTTCGTATCTTTGGAAGGTCGCGAGGCCGACGAAGGCGCCTCCACCGGCGCCACTCGCAAACTCAACTACGATCACTTGGTTCTCGCGCTCGGCTCGGTTTCCAATTACCTGGGCATGACCAATGTCCAAAAACTCGCTTTTAATTTCAAGTCGTTGCTCGATGCGATTCGCATCCGCAACCACGTCATCGAGATGTTTGAGCGGGCTGACCGTGAGCCCGACGCGGCTGTGCGCCAGCCGATGCTCACTTTCGTAGTCGCAGGCGGCGGCTTTGCCGGCGTCGAGCTGGCTGGTGCGTTGAATGACTTTGCTCGGGGCATTCTCGCCGATTATCCCAATCTTCGCGCCGAAGAGCTGCGCATCATTCTCGTGCACGCCCGCGAACGCATCCTGCCAGAGTTGAGTGAGTCGCTCGCCGAGTACGCACGCAAGAGCATGGCAGCTCGCGGCGTCGTGTTTAAGCTGAACGCCCGTTTGAGTGACGCCCGCCCTGGCGTAGTGGTGCTGAACGATGGCGAGATTCCGGCCGAGACCCTGGTGTGGACGGCAGGCACCAGCCCCAATCCCTTACTGAGGTCGCTTCCGATCAACCACGATAAGCGGGGCGGCGTCGTAGTCGACAATACACTCGCTGTGCCCGGCACTCCGGGGCTCTGGGCCCTGGGAGACTGCGCTGCCGTCGTTGACGATAAGACCGGCCAGCCCTGCCCGCCCACCGCGCAATTTGCATTGCGGGAGGCTTACACCTTGGCCAGAAATATAAAGGCTCAAATTGCCGGCCGTCCCCTTCAGCCCTTTCACTTCGACTCGCTAGGCGCACTTTGCGTTGTCGGTCACCAGACCGCCTGCGCAGAGCTCACCGTGCCCTTCGCACGCGAAAAGTCAATGCGCTTTTCGGGTTTGCTGGCCTGGTTGATGTGGCGAGGAATATACCTTTCGAAGCTGCCCGGCCTGGAGCGTAAAGTACGAGTTTTTGTGGACTGGACTATCGAGCTGTTTTTTCCTCGCGACATCGTTCAGACCATCGACTTGAGCTAGGTTGAAATGCATGGAACAAGCAACTCGACTCTCGATGCAGCCCCAGCATAGAGATTTTCTTTCCTCGCGAATCGCAGCGGGAATCCTCGGGGTTCTGGTCGGTGCGCTGGGGGGTACACTCGAACGGGTTCTAGCTCCAGGGCTGAGTTCACAGAGTGTTCTTGAAGGCGCGGCTTACGGTTTGATTTTTGCGCTGTTGTTCGGGCCGCGGGCAAAAAGTCCCGGGGCGGGGTTGATCTGGGGGCTTGGGTACGCATTCCTGTTGTGGGTCGCAGTTCCTGCTGGGATTCTTCCTGTCGCCACGGGCGCGATGCCTTCGATGGGGATGCTCAGCACCGCTCAAGCTCGCTTCCCGGAATTGGTCGCCTACCTCATCTGCTTCGGAATGCCATTAGGAGTGACATTGGGGCTTTTGGGTCTCCGCTCCGGACCCGTTCAGCCTCGGTACAGCGTTAGTCGTGCCATCGTTCTGGGGGGACTGGCGGGCATTGTGGGCGGTTGGGCCTTCGGCAAGTGGATGGCGCAGGCGAACTTCTTCCCGCTGATTGCAGGACTGGTGAATTCCCACTCGGCCAACGTCGGCATGACTTTGCACTTTATCATCGCCGTGATTATCGGAGCGACGTTTGGCCTCCTGTTTCAGCGCGATGTTCTCGGCTACGGATCATGCATGGGTTGGGGGCTGGGCTACGGCATGTTTTGGTGGTTCCTCGGACCGCTGACCATCATGCCGCTCTGGCTGGGAAGGCCCTTGGACTGGTCGCTGGGGCGCGCCAACGCGCTGTTCGGATCCTTGATTGGGCACATCATCTACGGCGTTATTTTGGGCAGCATCTACGCGACCCTCGATCGAATTTGGACAAGGCTTTTCATCGCTTCGGATCCGATCAATCGCGAGTTCGAAGGCGCCGGGTTGCGCGTCCTGCATACACTCCTCTGGGGAGCATTTGCAGGAGCGGTCGGCGGCCTTGTCTCCAGCCCGGTGATGATCGCCACGGGGGTATTGTCGCGTGCCACAGGCCTGAGTAGCGTGGCCCCGCTCTGGTTGGCGATCGTTATCCATTTGTGCGTGAGCGCCGTCGCCGGAATGAGCTATGGTCTTCTCTTTCGTCGCGAGGCATCGAGCTTGGGTCTGGGTGTGGCGTGGGGGTGGATGTTCGGTTTGATCTGCTGGTACGTCGGCCCATTGACCCTCAGTCCAGTGATATTGCATGGTTCCTTCGACTGGACGACCCAGGCGGCCGCTCCACTATTGCCTTCGCTAATGGGCTATCTGATCTACGGCGCTACCACCGCTTTTACGTTTCTCGCCCTCGAGCGTCGCTATGCACATTGGCTGCTCCTCGACCCACGCACAGCCGCCCGCGAGCTGCGTCGGACGCGCCCCGTTGGCACTCCAGCGCCAGCCCTCTGGATGTTTGTATTAGGCTTAGGAGTGCTTCTTCCGATTCTGCTCGGCTGACCTGCGGAAATGGTCGAATCAGATTGAAGTCCTGCCGGTCGTAAACCGCGGCAATGTGCACAAGCTAGAAGGTGTTGTGACGCTGCGGGATGTGCTGGAGGCATATGGCGTGGGCCGCTCCTGAGCGGGCCAGATTTACGGGCTACTCGGAAATGACTATTGTTGGCGAAACCAGGCGTGGCTGTTGAAAAACTCCTTCCCGCGAAATTCGCAAAAATGAAATCGCGTCAGGAAGCCCTACAAGCGACTTTCTCGGGTCGCCTAGACACTTTCTATCCCCCAAATTTTGCTTGTTTGGAGCGGAAACGGAGTTTTTCAACAGCCACAGGCGATAGCGCTCAAAACCCCCTTAGGAGGTCAATGAGTGTAATCGGGATTAATGAGATGGTCCGCCGCCGAGTACGATAATCGGCTCGGCAGTTCACCTAAGGAGGATCATCGTCATGCATATCGCATCCATCGGCATCGACCTGGGTAAGACCACCTTTCACCTGGTTGCATTGGGGGAGCGTAACAAGGTTCTGGTTCGCAAGAAGTTCTCCCGTACGCAACTGTTGGTCTACACCGCGAACCTACCTTGCTCGCTCATCGGGCTCGAGGCCTGTGCGGGCTCACACTTCATGGGCGCAGTGCTAGAAAAACAAGGACACCAAGTGCGACTCATCCCGGCTCAGTTCGTAAAACCTTATCGAAAGTCGAACAAGAACGATTTCATTGATGCCGAGGCAGCCGTCACCAAGCAGAACATGCGCTTTGCCCAGCTCAAGACGCAAGAACAACTCGACTGGCAGGCCATGCACCGGGTGCGGGATCGGTTGGTGCAGCGTCGCACGGCGCTGATCAACGAGATTCGTGGATTCCTGCTAGAGCGCGGCATCACTTTCGCGGCCCAGCCCATCCACCTGCGCAAGAACCTGCCCACTGTCATCGAAGACGCCGAACAGAATCTGAGCCCGCGCCTACGCTGGCTGCTGGATCGGCTGTGGCAAGAGTGGAAGCAGATCGAGAC
>DATEQN010000010.1:0-42585 GCA_035272625.1 Terriglobales bacterium
GACGCTCAAGCGGCTTGCCGGTGCAATTGTTTGGCGTCGAAACTCACTCCTTTCTTCCAAATGGTTAAAGTGATCGCGGCAATCTTTCGTGCCAGGGTGAGACGGGCCATCGTCGGCCGCATTCCTTTTTCAACAAGAGCCGTATAGAAATCGTGCAGCGGTCCGGGCTGAGTGCTAGCCGAGAGAGCGGCACCTTTGAACAGATTCTTCAGATCGTGATTATGGTTATCATTCAGACCGCGCACGGTGATGCGCTCCCGGTTTCGTTGTACCTTCCCTCTGACATAGCGGTACTCGCCGCTGTCGTGCGTCTCGATTGCGAAACCACTGTAAGCCCACAGCTGGCGCTTGGTACGGAAACGGTGGGGTGTTTGCAGCAAGGCCACCAGCAAGGCGGCACGAATCGGACCGATCGAAGGAATCTCCCGCAGCCTTTTCACGGCATCATGTTTGCGGCTCTCTCGCAGCAGGTCGCGTCGCGCTTCCTGGCGCACCGGTTGGAGTAGATCCAGTTGCTGATACAACCGTTCCGCCCGCAGACGAACTCCGGGTTGCGGAATCTTCGCCAACCACTCAGCGCGATGCCGCGGGGCATAGACCGTGGTTCCGCTACAAGGAATGGCCCAGCTGTGGTACAGCGCTTTGATCCGACTCATCACTCGAGTGATATCTTTCGTGAGCGTCTGATAGCTACGACCCAACTCCTTTAAGGTACGCACCCCGTGTTCTTCGTGGTACACCGAATGGAGTTGGTTGCCGCGCAACAACTCGGCCAGCTTGCGCGCATCGATCCGGTCACTCTTGCTGCCGTCTTTCAGCAGCGCGTTCTTTCGCGGATCGCAGACCACAAGATGGGCGACGTGCGGCTTCAGCAGGTCATGTAACCAGGCGGCAGAAGTTCCCTCTTCCAAGGTTACCGATACCGTTCCGCGTAGCCCATGGAGGAACTCTAGAATCGTGTCCGCCTTCGTCTCCAGGATGCATTCCATGATCAGCTTGCCCTTGCCATCCATGACCGCAACCGAGATCGTTGCCTGGTGAACGTCCATGCCGATATACTTTTCTTGGTTCATAACGGCGCTCCTTTTGGTAAGTGGTGATCCGAACAATCACACCCTACCTCAAAGTGGGCGCCTTTTATATTGCGTGTAATGGGGATATTACGTCAGGTATCCGCGACTGCCGGTACTCCCGGAATCCCCTGGCCGGGGGATCATTTGAAAAAAGAATGCTTACGCTCGCGGGTCCATACTCACTTTCCGAATCGCGATTTCTCGAAGTGAGCCCTATTGACCAGACAGCACGTGGCCGACAATGAACCAATACTTGGGGGGACTTGGAGGCAATGAAATGATGGAACGGATTGCAGGGGCGTCTCCACGTGGCAATGCCAGGATTACCGGTGTGGTTTATTTGCTTTACTTTTTGACGGCAGTATCCGCCGACGTCTTCGTTGGCCGGAGCCGGCTGGTTGTCTATGACGCCGTCAACGTCATCGCGCACGCGCTCTACATCGCGGTGACGGTGCTCTTCTATTACATGTTTAAGCCGGTGAACAGGAGCCTCTCTTTACTCGCGGCGTTCTTCAGCCTCGCGGGATGCGCCAATGATGTTCTTCGCCTCTTGCATCTCGCTCCCTACAGAATCAACAGCACGGTATTTTTCGGGCCCTATTGCCTCCTGCTCGGTTACCTCATTTTCAGGTCGACCTTCCTGCCCCGAATTCTTGGCGTGCTGATGGCGTTTGCCGGTTTGGGTTGGCTGATCTTTCTGTCACCGCTCGCAAGCCATGTGTCCACTTACCTTGAGGTCCTCGGCTTCGTCGCGGAAGCATCGCTGATGCTATGGCTCCTCGTGCGGGGCGTGAATGTCCCGAAGGGCAACAGAAAGCAAGAGCTTGAAGAATTAACGGAGCGCAGCCAGCCAATGGGGAGTGTGACTGCACTGACGGACAGCCATTAGGAGAACGCAGATCAACAACATCCTTCCAGTGCACAGGTCATTGTGAACTGTCGAAATCAGGCGTGGCTGTTGCATCGATTTTCTCGGGTCGCTCAGACATTTTCTACCCCCTTTTGGCGTTTTTGACCAAAGAGCGACTTTTTCAACAGCCACGGGATATTTGCGCCAATTGGTTTCCGCGAGGTGCCGTGCACGAGTTCAGCCCACTACCGTGTGGGTGCTTCGGGGCTAAACGTTGCCAAAACAGGCTCCCGGTTCTTCGACGCACCTCGCGATGTTCGCACGAATCTCGGAGGCACTTTGAATCATCACTTATTAGCGTGATTCGCCTCTCCGTGAAATGTAAAACTTTTACAGGCTAGGCGAAAACAAGGAGCACATCATGCCTATCCCTCTGATCTGGGGCATAACTGTCGCCTTCGGTTTTCTTGCATGGAGCGTTTTCGCCGCGCAATACATTTGGCCGGCGATGAGTAAACGGGAACGCGCAGAGGCACTCAGGCCGATCCTCGTGCTGCACGGGTTCAGGTACATCGGTCTCGCAGTCTTGATCCCCGGCGTCGTTTCTCCACAATTGCCCGCCACTGCATTCGCTCGCGAACTCGCCTATGGTGATCTGGCAGCCGCGACCTTGGCCCTCATCGCGCTCGCCGCTCTCAGGACCAGATTGGCCGAACCTCTGGTCTGGATCTTCAACATTTTTGGGACTGCCGACCTGCTGAATGCGTTTTACCAGGGTAGCCACCTTTCCCTTGCGGATACGCCGGGATTGCTGGGCGCGGGTTATTTCATCCCAATCTTTGGGGTCCCTCTCCTCCTGGTCACCCATGTTCTTGCGTTCAGATTGCTCATGCGGAAAGAGGCCGCCGCGCCCTTGCGTCTTGTGCGCGGTGCAGCTTAAGTCGGACCGCGCATTGGTTTCGTGCGCTCAAAGAGGAGTCAGATGTTTTTCTCGTCGAACTTGATCACGTCAAGTCAAGAACTCCGATTGTGGCGCGGATGGTGAGCAGGACGGAATTTCTTACACCCGCGGCCGTGATGTCCGCCGCGTTTGACTAACTTGCGCTGTTCAGACCTCGGATTCAGTGCAGCAAATCAGCGCCCCATGGTGCGGGCATGACGCAGGACTCGCCAATGTTCCTCAATCTCCTCCAGAGTGCGGCCTTTGGTTTCCGGCACCAAGTAATAAGAGAAGATCCAGGCAGCGATCGCCATCACGCCGTAGAGCCAGAAGGTCCAGCTGGGCCCCAGCACTTGCACCAGCGACAGGAAAGTCAGAGAGACCACCAAATTCGACGCCCAGTTGCTGGTAGCGGCGGTGCCACTCGCCAGACCGCGAATTCTTAGCGGGTAGATTTCTGCAATCAGCAGCCAGAAGATCGGCCCCAGACTGATAGCAAACGAAGCTACGTACGCCATCAGCGTGATTACCGCCACCCAGGCTAGAGTCGTGCTCCGAATCGAAAGCTGGAACGCCAACCCCAGCACGCCGAGGCTGATGATCATCCCGACGATGCCAGTCAGCAGCAGCGGACGTCGCCCGACCCGCTCAATCAGCATCATGGAAACGACCGTCATGATGACGTTCACCAGGCCAACGCCGGCGGTCGCAAGAATCGCCCCGGAAGCGGACGAAATTCCTGCCGCCTGAATAATGTGGGGAGCGTAGTAAATGACGGTGTTGATGCCCGTCACCTGCTGAAAGACGGCCAACCCAACGCCGATGATCAGAGCGGGACGAACCGCAGGCAACAAAAGATCGGAAAACCTTCCGCGCTCACTCGCCACCGAAAGAGTGTTTTGGATGTCCTGAAACTCGGCTTCGATATCTGCGTTTCCACGAATTCGCCGCAGCACCTTGCGGGCGTCATCGGCACGTCCTCGCTCCAACAACCAGCGCGGGGTCTCTGGCAATGCAATCATGCCCAATCCCAGGAGCACGCCCGGTATCGCGGCCAGGCCCAGCATCCATCGCCAGCCCTCGCTGCCGGCAAACGCATAGTCCACGAGGTATGCACTCAGGATGCCGATGGTGATCGCCAGTTGGTAGAGTGACGCCTGCCAACCGCGTGCGTTCGCCGGCGAGATCTCCGAGATGTAGACGGGGACGACGGATGACAATCCAATCCCCAGCCCCACGATGAGCCGACCGGCAACCAGTATTGGCAGCGATCTGGCCAGGGCACAGACGATCGCCCCGGCAATGAAAATAAGGGACGTGATGAACAGCGTGAGCCGTCGTCCCAGCCAATCCGCGATGCGGCCACCACTGAGCGCGCCCACTGCGGCCCCCAGTAACACGACGGCTACCACAAGTTCAGTCGGAAACAAGGACAAGGCAAACTGTTTTGTGATGAAGAGAACTGCACCGGAGATCACGCCGGTGTCGTATCCGAACAGTAGTCCGCCCAGTGCGGCAAAGACAGCCGCAACGTAAACGAATCCGCTGCTCGTTCCCAGTGTTCCCGCCTGGCTAGTCCGCAGTTCCGCTTCAGCTCGCGGCGATTCCATCGCTGCAATGTATCAAATGCTGAACCCTAGCTACCAGACTCATAACGTGGCCACCGAGTCGAAGGACCCCAACTCCCTTCTAAGTCTCTATAAGAAAGTTCTCGCGTTGCGGCATACAAACGAAGCGTTGCTTGAGGGGAGCTACACTGCGCTCAATGAGGACGATCCCAACGTGATGTCCTACCTGCGCAGCTACAAGGGAAAAGCCGTGCTGGTGGCGCTGAACATGTCGGCTTCACCGCAAAAAGCTGTCTTCGATCTTTCCCGGCAGGGATTCGGCCGGGCTCTGGTGAAAATCCTGATTTCGTCCGAATCATCAGCAAAGGGCAATGAAGTGACTCTCGAGCCCTTCGGACTGCTGATCGCGAGCGTAAATCAGTGAGGTAAGTTCAGGACGCCTTGCCCTCAGGCCCCTAACCTGCGTATTGTTACGAAGTGAAATTTCCGCGATCTAGTGGAATTCTGCTGCACTTTACGTCCCTGCCCGGACACTTCGGGATCGGTGACTTTGGCCCTTGCGCCTACGAGTTCGCCGACTTCCTCTCAGCCGCCGGACAGAAGTTGTGGCAGGTGCTGCCGCTGAATCCCACCGGATACGGCGATTCTCCGTACCAGTGCTTCTCCGCCTTTGCCGGCAACCCGATGTTGCTCAGTCTGGAACGCTTGCGCGACCGGGGCTTACTGCAAGAATCAGACCTGGCTTTAGCGGCCCGGTTTCCTGAAGACTTCGTCGACTATGGGCCGGTGATCGAATTCAAGATGGCAGCCTTGCGCCGGGCGGCGCAGGTTTTCTTTGCCGACGGTTCGCGCGCCGACCGTGCGGCCTTCGACCGCTTTTGCGAGAGTGCCGGTGCGTGGCTCGACGACTACGCGCTGTTCATGGCCTGCAAAGATGCACACCACGGCGTCATGTGGGCCTCATGGGAGGCGCCGATACGCAGGCGAGAGCCGCAGGCGGTGAACGAGTGGTCGAAAAAATTGGGGCCGGAACTGAAGGTCTTTAAATATTGGCAGTTTGAATTCTTCCAACAATGGGAGCGTCTCAAGACCTATTGCCAGCAGCGCGGCATTCGGTTTATGGGTGACGTTCCGATCTATGTTGCGCATGACAGCGCGGACGTGTGGGCTCATCCCGATCTGTTTTATCTCGACGACCTGGGCCGCCCGACCGTAGTCTCGGGCGTGCCGCCGGATTATTTCAGCGCCACCGGCCAACTTTGGGGGAATCCGATTTATCGCTGGGACGTGCTTGCAGCTGGAGGATACAAGTGGTGGATCGAGCGCTTCCGCGCCTCGCTCGCGCTTTTCGATATGATGCGCCTCGATCATTTCCGCGGCTTTGAAGCCTACTGGGAGGTTCCTGCCAGCGAAACGACAGCCGTAAACGGGCGTTGGGTCAAAGGGCCGGGAGAAGATTTCTTGTCGGCGCTGCAGAATGCATTTGGCGGACTGCCGATCGTCGCGGAGAACCTGGGCGTGATCACGCCGCCGGTGGAGAAATTGCGGCAACAGTTCGGCCTGCCGGGGATGAGCCTTTTGCAGTTCGCGTTTGGCACCGATCCGCAAGGTCCCTCGTTTCGTCCGCATAACTACAGTCGCGAACTGGTCGCCTACACCGGGGGACACGACAATGACACGACGGTGGGCTGGTGGTCGAGTACGGGCGCCGGCGACAGCACGCGCACTGTGGAAGATGTCCGCAAAGAGCACGAGTTCGCTCGCGCCTATCTCAACTTCAAACCCGAGGACGATTCTGAAATCAACTGGATCATGATGCGGGCAGTGCTAGCGTCGGTTGCCGATGTTGCGATTGTCCCGTTGCAAGATGTGCTGGGTCTGGGCGGCGAGGCGCGCATGAATCTTCCCGGCCGGGTCAGCGGAAACTGGAAGTGGCGTTATCGTCCGGGCTCATTAAACAGCGAATTGAGCGCGAGATTGCGAAGCTTGGTCACGCTGTACGATCGTTGAGAAAAGCAGGGACAAGAAAAAGCGCACCACGCACCTTCTGGCAGATTTGTCACCGGTTAGTCCACGTGCTCGCCCACCTCGAACCCCTCTTCGGACGCGGGTAGCACGTCGCGTTCGCCCGCGATCCACACATATAAGGTGGGCAGCAAGAAGACGCTCATAATGAGGGCGGCGATGAGGCCTCCGACGATTACGATCGCGAACGGACGCTGCGAGTCGGAACCAATGGCGTGCGAGAGAGCGGCGGGCAGTAGTCCCAGAGTTGCCACCAGCATGGTCATCATGATGGGGCGCAGTCTCAAAACAGCGCCCTCAACAGCGGCCTCCTCGATGGTATAGCGCCGTGCTCGCAGCTGATTGATGTATTCCAGCATGATGACTCCGGTTTGTACGGACACGCCGAATAGCGCCAGGAAACCCACGCCGGAGGAGACACTAAAGTTGGTGCCGGTGAACCAAAGAGCAAGCAGACCGCCAATAGGTGCGATAGCAACCGTCACCATAATCAGCAGCGCCCATTTGAAGGATTTGAACATGGTGTAAAGGATGATGAAAATAATGAGGATGGTAATAGGGAGCACGATCAGCAGGCGCGCGTTGGCTCTCTTCTGGCTCTTGTATTCGCCTTCCCAATCAATACTGTATCCGGTGGGCAGTTTGACCTGTTCGTTCACCTTCTCGATCGCCTCTTCCACCGTGCTGCCGAGGTCGCGGCCGCGGACACTATACTTGATGGCAACATAGCGCCGATTGCCCTCGCGATAGACTTCCGAAGCGCCATCCGTCTCGCTGATCTTACAGAGTTGCGCGAGCGATACCCGTTCCCCACTGGGGGCCAGCAGACGAATATTCTCGATGGCTTCCTTCGTGTTCCGGTATTGCGGGAGATAGCGCATCACGAGGTCATATCGCGCTTCGCCCTTGAGTACCTGGGTGAGCGCGTTGCCGCCAACCGCGGTCTGCACCGCATCCTGCACATCGGAGACATTGATCTGGTAACGGGCGGCCGCCTCGCGGTCCACAGTCACGTTCAGGTTGGGCTGGCCGAGCACACGAAAAACTCCGAGGTCCTCAATGCCGTGGATTTTTCGCATGATGCCGACGATTTCGTCGCTCTTCTGCTCCAGAACTTTCAAATCATCGCCGTAGATCTTCGTGGCCAGCGCGCCTTTCACTCCGCTGACGGCTTCTTCCATATTGTCTTCGATGGGCTGAGAAAAACCCCAGACGACGCCGGGGATTTTATCGAGTTCGCGTTGCATGGCGGCGATCAATTGGTCTTTGTTTTGGTGAAAGACAGGCCGCCACTCTTCTTTCGGCTTCAGGTCCACGAAGTACTCCGTGTTAAAGAAGCCGGTGTTATCCGTTCCGTCATCGGGACGCCCCACTTGGCTGGTGCATTGCGGCACTTCAGGAAAAGAGCAAAGCACGATTCGCGCCTGGTTCGCGACCCGGATGCCCTCGTCTGGTCCAGTGCTGGGCGCAAGCGTGCCGCGAACCCAGAGTGCACCTTCATCCAAGTGGGGCAGAAATTCGGAACCGATGATGCCGCTGAAGGCGAGGTAATTCCCAAAGGCCACCAGAAGCACGCACACACCGACCGTGATCAAACGATGGCGGATCGCCCAGCGCAGGCCGTCGCGGTATCGTTCGCTCACATAGGTCATGATCGGGTTACGCCATTCGTGGGCCCCTTTGGCGAACGCGAAACTGGCGAGCACGGGTGCAACCAGGATCGAGAAGAGCAGCGCCCCCAGCAGCGCGAAGGCTACGGTCCAAGCCATGGGGTGGAAGAGCCTGCCTTCGACACGTTGCAGCGTAAAGATCGGCAAGAAAGCGGTAATGGTGATGACAATGGCGTAGAATACGGGACGCTGTACTTCATGCGAGGCAAAGCTGATTCGTTCGGTGGAGGTCTTGATCCCATCGGTGTGGCTTAAATGGCGCACAATGTTTTCGATCAACACGATGGCGCCTTCCACGATTACACCGAAGTCCAGTGCGCCAAGGGACAGCAGATTGGCTGGAATGCCCCTCAAGTCCAGACAAATGGACGCAAACAGGAGGGCAAACGGGATGGTTGCGGCGACGATGAGAGCGCCTCGAATATTACCCAGAAATAGAAGCAGAACGACCGACACCAGGACCATGCCTTCGGTGAGGTTGTGAAGGACGGTGTGGGTCGTGTAGTGAACCAGATCACTGCGATCGAGGAAAGGGACGATCTTCACTCCCGGAGGCAAGATGTGATCGTTGAGTTCTTCTACTTTTCTGTGAATGTTCGCGAGCGCCTTCTCGCCCGTTGCGCCTTTGCGCAACAGCACGATGCCTGAGACCACATCATCGTTATCGATGATCTTCCCGTCCTCGCGGTGAAGCGCTCGCGCAAACTGGCCGAGCCGAATCTTGGGACCTTGCGAAACGACCGCAATATCCTTCACGCGGAGCGGCGTACCATTCCTGGTCATGATGACCGTGCGCTCGATGTCCTGGGCACGGTCGACCAATCCGACAGAGCGGACGTTGATCTGCTGCAGGCCTTCCTGGATGAAGCTTCCGCCGGCGTTGACGTTGTTGTTTGTGAGTTGCTGTTCGACCTGGGCCAGGCTCAGGCCATACGCGACCAGTTTGTTGGGGTCAACGCGTACCTGGTATTCGCGGGTGGGGCCGCCGAAACTGGCGACGTCGACAATGTTGGGCACAGATTTGAAGCTTTTTTCGACGACCCAGTCTTCGAGGGACTTCAGCTCCATGGGGTCATAGGCCGGATTGGTGCTGTGCAAAGTGAAGAAATAGATCTGGCCGACCGGGCTCCAGTCCGTGCCCATTTGTGGGTTGACCCCCGGCGGCAGGGTAACTTGGCTCAGGCGCTCCAGCACCCGCTCCCGGTTCCAGTCGTTGTCCGATTCTTCGTCGAAAATCAGCTTCAGGTCCGAGAGCCCGAAGAGCGAAAACGAACGCAGATGCACCACATGCGGGATGCCGTTCATGACGATTTCGAGTGGAATCGTGACCTGCTGTTCGATTTGTTCCGCCGAAATTCCCGGCCATTGCGTGATGATCTCGACGTAGTTGTCAGCTACGTCGGGATAAGCCTCGATGGGAAGATCATGGAACGCGACAATGCCGCCGGCAAAAAGTATCAGCGCAAAGGCCAACACCAGCAGGCGGTTGTCGAGAGCAAAATCAACGACTCGGCGAATCATTTATTGCTCCACCTATTGCTCCACCGTGTTTTGCAGCACCAAGGCGTTCGAAACCACTTGATCTCCGGGCTTAATACCTGAGACGACTTCTTGCATGTTTCCCGGAAGCATGTTTCCCGTAACCACCTCCAGGCGTTTGAAATGCCCTGCGGCCTTTGTATTTGGAACTGGGGTGTAAACCCACTCGCGATCATGCAAGTGCAGAATGGCGGCGGCGGGAACGGCAACGTGTGTTTCGGGTTGTTTGCCGTAGAAGGTCGCAGTGACGAACATTCCCACGCGCATCATTCCGGGGTTGGCAACTTCAAGCCGAACCTTCGCAGTGCGGATATTGGGATCGAGAACCGGCAGGATGTTGTCGATCCGGGCTTTGAAGACCCGATTGGGGTAGGCATTTAGGCGGATATCCGCGTACTCACCGGCGTGCACGGCGTCGAGATCATTTTCGTAAACATCGCAGATGATCCAGACATAGGAAAGATCAGAGATGGTGTAGGGATTGGGGGAGCCCAATCCTTGCACGCCCGACGCGTTGGTAACTTGCTGGTCGGTGATCACGCCCGATATGGGAGCGAAGATGTCGACGATTCCCGATGGATGATCCTTGTCAATGCCGAGGAGCCGCAACTGTTCGGTGGCGGCATCCAAACCGGCTTTAGCGTCTTGTGCTGTGTTTTCGGCTTGTTCAAGCGCGCTTTTGGCGACGGCGCCTTTATCGTAAAGAATCTGCTGCCGTTCGAGCTGCTGTCGCGCCAGCAGTTCGTCGTTCACGGCCTTGCGATACACCTGGTATGCTCCGGAAACATCGTTACTCTGAACTCTCAGCAACAACTGGCCCTTCTTCACGGTGTCGCCCAGCCTGGCCTTAATTTCCACAACTCGTCCGGCGGCTAGCGAGATCACGGGCACGGCGCGAGCGATATCGGGCTGCACCACGCCGGTAACATTGAGGGCCGGCGCCGCTTTGTGCTCAACCGCCGTCACCAGTGGGAACTGTTCGGGGTGGTCGACTTTGAAGTTGTTGGCATCCAGGTCGGGCTCGACGGTTGCCGCAGGCGGTGCCTCGGCCTTGGGATCGGCTTTATTCTCGCCGCAACCGGCGAGGAAACAAGCAAAAGCCAGACACAGCGCCGCCCCGGCTAAGGATTCGAAGCATCGGTTTTTCATTGAATCACCTCCCGGCCCACCGCCATATTTAATTGAGCCGCAGCCGTCAAATAGGAGCCAACCAGGTTCACGTAGTTCAATTGCACGCTGCGATACTCCGCCTGGGCGTTTAGGAAATCCAGCAACGATGCCCCACCGTGCTGGTAGGAGAACGTGATCGTGTCCCGCACCCGCACCGATTGCTGCAGGTACTTAGCCTTGTAAGGCCGCAGTAGGACCAGGTTGCTGTCCACCGTGGCGTAGCTGGAATCGACGTCACTGAGCACTTGTGCTTCGGCGGCGTCGCGCAATCTTTCATTGCGTGTGATATCGAGCTTAGTGCGCAGCTTCTCTCCCTGATTGCGGTCGAAGATGCGCAATGGGATGCTGACACTGACGCCGACCGTGTTTATGGCAAACGGGTTATTGGTGGAGGAGTTGTGCGTATACCACGCGCTCAAGGTCGGATCGGTTGATCCGTTGGCCACTTCGAGTTTGTGATCGGTTTGGGCTTTGTCCACGGCCTCGACGGCCGCCCTCAGGTCCGGCCTCGTGTCCATAGCGATCTTCCGGAACTCATCGCGGGGCATGAGTTGGTCGCTGAAATCGTATGGCCCAATTACGTCAAACTGATCCAGAGGCGCTCGGGAATTCAGGAGAGTGAGCAATTGGATCTTTGCGGTTTCCAGGTTCTCCTCGGCAGCCTGCAAATCCGATTCATACTGGACCCGTTGTAGTTCCAGCCGGTCGAGATCGATTTGCGCAATGTCGCCGGCATTGAAGCGATCCCTGCTGATATCGAGCACGTGGTCGTAGTAGACCAGGTTGTCCTTCGCCAGCTGCAGCACCACTTTCGCCTGCAGAGTTGACACAAACGCGCCGCGCAAGCTGAAGAGCAGAGTTCTCTCCAGATCGGCATGAGTCGACTCGGCAATCAGGGTTCCCTTTTTTGCACTCTCCAGGCGTAATTCCCGTTTGTGCCGCCGTTCGTGCAGATAGCTGATGCCCGGCGACTCAAAAGTGCCTGCGAACGGTCGCCAGACGCCCCTATCTGGAACGATTTGGGTCCCATCCGCCGTCAGAGTGAACTCTGGATTGGGACGCAGAAACGCCGTGATCTCCTGCGCCTTCGATTCGTCAATACTCAGCTTGTCGGCCAGCAGCGTCGGGTTGTTCATTTCGAAGCGGTCTTTCACGTTCTCCCAAGTCAGGCTTTGGGCGAACTGCGGGGCCAGCGGCTGCGCTGGCTGCTGTGCGGACGAGGCCGTAGCAACTCCTAGAACCAGAAGACGCCAGAAACATCGCTGGATTTTCATGCGCATCCAGTAACTCCGTCATAGCCTCGGATTTTCCGAAGGCTTGGTTGATATGTGGCCTGCTGTCTCCGTGGGGCGCCCGCCATCTGATGAACGCGGGCTCCCATGGGTATGTGGGCTCCCTCCTGAGAATTTCGTAATAATGAGGGAAGCCGCCGTCAATTCTTGGATGCTACGCATCGGCGATGTAGCCAGTTACGCGAGGCGGGAGCACGGAGGAGCACGGCTGGCGCGGAGAGTCGAGGGAGCCACGGGCACCGAAAGAGGAACCGTGAAAAGTTCCCACCGGCCCTCGCCGATGGGTCCGAGCGAGACCGTGGTTGCGACAACAGCGGGCAGATTCTGCCAGGGGCTGTACCAGACAGAGGCCTTTTCCACCACCGCCTGGCAGACACCGCGTTTGCCAGGCGAAGACTCTTCCATCTCGGCGCGCATGGCGTGCAAGTCGTCGCTGGCCGAGATCACCGGGAAGAGCAGAACGAGTGCGCAGCCGAGAACACAGAGGAAAACGAGCGGAGAAGGCGCGGGACTTTTTGCTCGACCATTCAGGCTAGGCGAAGCATTCCGTTGCCGCCACAGCAAACAGGCGGGCACCAGTAGCGACAGCCAACAGAGATTAAGAAAAAGCTCCATACCAAATGCCGAGGTCTCCTGGAGGAGACTGCACCAGCGTAACCCGGCCAACTGCCTCAAGATAATCAGGATAGCACAGGGACGGCAAGTGACTTGCGTACCCGGCATGGGCGGGCAAGACCCCCTACGGTCCCTGCAAGACCTGCAGAGCTTGAGGTGATTGGAGCCGCTGGCGAAGGATGACTTTCCGTTTTGGGATCTCGGCAATGGCGTCGGCGTGGATCACGTAGGCGCCGAAGGGCAGCGTGTTGCCAAAGGAAATCTCAACATTGGTAGAACCGGCCTTGAGCGGGAAATGCTCATAGCCGATTGCGGTTGCTCGCCCGTTGTCGGCGACGGCCACGATGATTACCGTCAGATCGAAGGTGTCATGGGTGCCATTGGAGACCAGGACGGAGCCGTCAATACGGTTGTCGCGGACCTTGGGGGATCGAAGCCATTCGAGCAACAGAGACGCCGTGACCACTATCCGGAAGTCTTTGTTAATGGTGTGGGCGGGATGGCCGGAGTCTTCGACTTTCAAGGTCACCGCGAAGTCTCCCGGTGTGGTGGGGCGTCCACCAAGGAGGCCTTCTGTGGTGAGGGTGATTCCATCGGGAAGATCGCCACTGGCTACGCTCCAGACGTAGGGCGGAGCGCCGCCGCTGGCATGAAGAAGAACGTGGAATTCCACGCCCGCTTCGATTGTGGGCAAAGGTTCCTCCACCACGGCCAGCGGGGCCTGCGCGGCGAGCAGACTGGAGAAACAAATCAGGATCGCAACGAGCTTAACGATTTGGTTGAAATTCATTTCGCTTCGTTTGATTTTACGCTGGGCACGGCGTAAAAGAACTGCAATATGTCTTATCATGTGTCGCACGTGGTGTTCGGCCTTTTACTCGTCTGCTCGCTCGTCTGCTGGATGAGCGGGGACGGTCGGGCGCAGGCTCCAGCTTCATCCAAGCAGAAAACGAATAACGCCGAGGAGGCTGCGGTCTTCGATCGAATCTTAAATCGTGTCCACTTTGAAAACGACGGAACCGAAGTGAGCGAGACCGAGGCTGTGGTCCGGATACAGAGCCAGGCGGGCGTGGAAGAATTCGGGCAACTGGTTTTTGGATACTCATCGGCGACCGAGAAGCTGGAGGTCGAGTACGTCCGGGTACGTAAGCCGGATGGGCAGGTGGTGGTGACGCCGGAGTCGACCGCGCAGGATTTCGCTCCCGACGTGCTGAAGGAAGCTCCGATGTACAGCGACTACCGGCAGCGGCATATCTCTGTGGCCGCGCTGCAGCCGGGTGATACGTTGGAATATCGCACAGTAACGCGGGTTCTCACTCCGCTGGCGGCAGGAAACTTCTGGTACGAATACACATTTCCAAAGGGCGTGGCGGTCAACGAGAACCGGCTGGAGCTCGACATCCCGAAGGGGCGCGAAGTGAAACTCAAGACGCCCACGCAGCAGCCAGAGATTAAAGACACCGGCGACCGGCGCGTCTATACCTGGGTGGTGAAGGACATCCAGCCGGAACGCGACAAAGATAGAAATAAGGATGGGGACGAGGAGACAGGTCCGGATGTCCAGTTGACGACTTTCACCGACTGGAAGCAGGTCGCGCAATGGTACGCCAAGCTGCAGGGCGAGCGCATGACGGCGGACGACAGCGTGCGAAAAAAAGCCGAGGAGCTCACCAAGGGAGCCGGCACCCCCACGGAAAAGGCTCGGCGCCTCTATGATTTCGTGGCGCGCAATGTGCGTTACGTGAGCATTTCGCTTGGAATCGGGCGCTATCAGCCGCACTCGGCCTCGGACGTTCTGCAGAATGGTTACGGCGACTGTAAGGACAAACACACGTTGTTTTCCGCACTGCTGCGGGCGGAAGGAATTCAGAGTTATCCGGTGCTGATCGACAGCTCGCGCAAACTGGATGCGGACGTTCCCTCACCGGCACAGTTCGATCACGTGATCACGGCGGCTCGATTGGGGACGGGAACGGAGCTGACTTGGCTCGATACGACTCCGGAAGTGACCCCTTTCGGGCTGATTCTTTATCAGTTGCGAAACAAACAGGCAGTTCTGGCGTCAGAGGACAGCGAGGGAGGCTTGCAGCGGACGCCGGCGGATTCGCCGATCAAGACCTTCATGCACTTTACGCTTGACGGCAAGTTCACCGAGTTCGGCGCGCTCGATGCGACGCTTGAGATCACGGCTCAGGGAGACCGCGACTGGCCGATGCGCGCGGGCTTTCGAAGAGTTCCGGAGGCGCAGTGGAAGGACTTTGTTCGAGCGCTCTCTGCGAATTGGGGCTTGGCGGGTGACGTCGATGACGTTCGGCTCGATTCCGTGGAGGATACGAGCAAACCTTTCCATCTGAAGTATCACCTGCATCAGGACCAGTATTTTGTAGTGCCGTCGACGAGTGTGGATTTTCGCCCGATCCCGCCGCTGGGGCTGCCTGCGATTCGAACGTCGGAAAAAAATAAGGAGCCCCTGGACATCGGTCCCGCGGGTGAAATGGACTACCGGGTCCACTTGCAGATTCCCTCTAACTACACGGTGCGCACGCCGACCGCGGTGAAAATGTCGCGAGACTATGGCGACTATTCATCGGCGTACTCGCTGGTCGTTTCCGAGAACAAGGGAATTTTGGAAGGCGAGCGCAAACTTGCCGTGAAGGTGAACGAGCTGGCGGCGGCGCGGCGCGCGGATTACGAATCGTTCCGCAATGCAGCGCACAGCGATGCAGACCAGCTTTTGTCGTGCACGATTTTGACGCCGTCGGGACAAGGGGCGCTGGCGGCGGCTTCGAAAATGGAAGGTACTCCGGCGGAGTTGCATAAAGCGGGAGTAAAAGCACTGCAGAGCAAGGATTACCGCACAGCGATTGACCTGCTGAAGAGCGCAGTGGACGCGGATGCGGGATCGGCGAATCCGGGTATGCCGAATCCTAGTTTGAAAGACGGGTGGTACGACCTGGGACTGGCCTATGCCGGAGCCAACCATCATGCGGAGGCAATCGCGGCGTTCCGCAAGCAGGTCGAGCTCGATCCGAATCACAAGCACGCGAACGGCGACCTGGCGATGGAACTCCAGCAAACCGGTAAGACCGACGAGGCGATTGCGGCCTATCGCAAGCAACTGGAGATGGCTCCTTACGAAAAAATAACGCTCAAGAATCTTGGCTTGTTGCTGGCACAGGTGGGGCGGGATGCCGATGCGCGCAAGGAACTGGAAGCGGCCGCCGCGCTGCCGCCGGATGATCCGGAAACGAAGATGGCGTTGGCCCAGGTGTATGAGCGATTGGGAGAGAAATCGCAGGCGCAAGAATTGATGAAGGGGTTGACCGGCAGTGCGGGAGGGGATTCGGGTCAGGATATTTTCGCGGCTGCGCTAACCAACGACGTTGATCCGACGCAGACCGAGAACGACGCGCAGCAGGTTTTATACGACATCGGAGGACAGTTCGACTCGGGCGAACTGGACCGACTGGGACCGTCGGCGTTTTCGTCGATGCGCCTGGTGGCGTTGGCGTGGGCGCGGATGGGATGGGCAAAATTTCAGCGCGGCGAGAATCTGACAGCTATGCAGTTTCTAACGTCGGCGTGGCTCTTGAGCCAGTCGGGTACAGTTGCTAACCGGCTGGGGCAGGTGCTCGAAAAGCAAGGTCAGCCGGAGAAAGCGCGGCATATGTACGCGCTGGCCGCGGCGGCGAGTGGAAGCGACATGCAAGATTCGCGGGCGCGGTTGGCGAAACTGGCCGGAGATCCGAGCGCCGCGGAGAAAGATCTCGCGCAGGCGCCGGGGGAGTTGGTGCAGGCACGCACAGTGAAGCTCGGGCCGATCACAAGCAAGTCAGTCTCGGCGCGGTTCAACCTCGTGTTCGACAGTTCGCCTCGTCCGGAACGCACCGAATTTGTCGACGGCGACGAAAGCCTTCGTTCAGCGGCCGAGCAACTGCGGCAGAAGGATTTTCCCGTGCGATTTCCGGATGTGTCGTCGGTGAAAATTGTTCGCCGCGGGCTGATGAGCTGCGGCGGTTCAGGGTGCAGCATCGAACTGCTGGCCATCGATAAGGAATCTTCTGCGGGAAGCGCCCCGGCAAGTAATCGTCCCTAAAGACGGCTCGCCGCGTTCCTCCTTCATCCATCAATTTCAATTCGCATGTGCCGTTGGCTGCGTGCGGCGTCCCCTCGACGCATCCGCATGGACTCCGATAATCTAGTGAGTCTTGTGAGGAGGTCCTGCCCATGCGGGAGGCGGTCGAACGACTGTGGCCGGAAATTCAGTGGATCAGCGATGCCAAGCTTCGGGAGCAGGTAACGCAAACTTGGATCAAGGCGCTAGAGCGCAGTCCGCTGAAGCCGGATGACCTGAATCGGATTCCATTTACTCTGCTGGTTCCAAATTGTCCGATCACATTTATGGAACACAAGCGTTGCGTGGTGCATATCGCGCGCGACAGTGCAAAAGCGATGACGGGCTTCATGGGTCGAGCCCTGCCGATCGACGCGGACGTGGTGATTGCAGGCGCGATCCTGGCGGACGTCGGCAAACTGCTGGAGTATGAGATCGGTCCGGACGGGAAAAGCCGGCAAAGTGAGCGCGGAGAAGCATTGCGGCATCCTTTTACCGGAGTCGCGCTGGCGATGGAGTGCGGCGTGCCCGATGCCGTGTGCCACATCATCGCCGCGCACGCCGGCGAAGGCGATCTGGTGAAGCGCACGACCGAAGCGTTCATTGTGCACCACGCCGATTTCATGGCGTTTCTGCCGTTTAAGAATCCGAGGAATGTGAAAGTGAAGTGAGGTCTCAGGTGTTAGGTCTCGGGTTTACTAACGGCTGAGAGCTGATAGCTGACAGCCGCAATTCATAGAGGAGATGTCCTTGGCGACACAACAAACTACCAGCAAAGAAACCATCACCGCGACCATGTCCCGCTGGGCGGCGGGGCTTGAATACAAACACCTCTCGCAGGACGCGGTGTACCAAGCCAAGCGCTTTCTGCTCGATTCGGTGGGCTGCGCCCTCGGCGGATATCGGCAGCACGACGTGATCATTGCGCTCGAAGTGCTGAACGAGATTGCCGGGCGCGGGCCGTCGACCGTGATCGGCACCGGCCAGAAGATGGACGCGGTCTCGGCGTCGCTGGCGAATGCGCTGATGATCCGCTGCATGGATTACAACGACATTTACTGGAAGCAGGATCCGTCGCATCCCTCTGATATTTTCCCGGCGGCGATGGCGTGTTGTGAGCGCGCCAAAAGCGATGGCAAAGAACTGATTGTTGGATTTGTGTTGGGCCATGAGTTCGAAATGCGCTTGTGCGAGGCGGCGTTTCCGGGGATCCGCGAGCGCGGCTGGCATCATGCGACGCTGACGGCGTTTGTCTCGCCGATCGTGGCGGGACGCATGCTGCATTTGAGTTGGGAACAGATTCAGCATGCCATCGGAATTTCCGCGTCGCGGCATTGCACCATGGGCGCGGTGACTGCGGGGAAGCTGACGATGATGAAGAACACTGTCGATCCGCTGGCCACGCAGAGCGGCGTGCTGGCGGCGCTGCTGGCCGAGAAAGGCTACAGCGGCCCCGAGCACGTGATCGACGGTAAAGAAGGATTGGTGCACTGCTACGGTCCGGAGTGGAAGCAGAATGTGCTGACCGACGGACTCGGCCAGTCGTGGCGCATCACGCAGTGCGGGATGAAGTTCTTTCCGACTGAGGCACTGACGCACGCTCCGATTTCGGCGGTGCTTGACCTGGTCAAGAGCAACGACTTGCGCCCGGAGCAAGTCGAGAAGATTCAGATCCGGTCGCTGGCGCGAGCGGCCGACATTCTTTCGGACCCAAGCAAATACGATCCTCATACCAAGGAGACGGCGGACCACTCGCTGCCCTACGTAGTTGCAGCGGCGCTGGTCGACCGGCAAGTGACGCCGGCGCAATTCGAGATGAAGAAGATCATGGACCCGACGATTCGGGCGCAGCTGAAGAAAGTGGAAGTTGTGGCGGATCCTGAGATCGAGAAGGTTTTCCCGGCACTGCAGCGAGTGATTGTGAACATCACAACGACCGACGGACAGAAATTCTCGAAGCAACTCGATTATCCAAAGGGTGATCCGCGAAATCCGCTGAGCGATGCGGAGGTCGAGGAGAAATTCCGGGCGCTGGCGGAGGGCGTGCTTTCAGCGAAGGCGCAGGACAAGCTGATTGACGCGATTTGGAATTTGGAGAAGTGCACGTCGGTCGCGAAACTGATGGCGCTGATGAAGGCCGATGTGAAAAAGAAAGCGCACGGAAACGCGACCAAGCCGAAAGCGAAAGCAGTCAAGAACGGCAGCAAGAAGCGACGGTAGCCAGGAACCACGTAGGGACAGCCGCCCTCGGCTGTCCGGCCGGACGAAGTCCGGCCTTCTGGCGGTCGATGAAAACCTGGCGAGCTGCGCAGGCCTGCACAGCCGGGGGCGGCTGTGCCTACGTGTTTGGAATAGCTTATGACGGATCTGAAATCGACGATTGCATCACGCCTGGCGGCACGTTACAACAAGCTGGCGGGTGCGGTTCGCGAGCTGTCGGCGCCGCTCAGCAACGAGCAGTTTTGGGCCAGGCCCTTCGCCTTCGGCAACAGCTTTGGCCACCTCGTACTGCACCTAACGGGGAACTTGAACTACTACGTCGGGACACAGATTGCAGGCACCGGCTATGTGCGGGATCGTCCGCTGGAATTTTCAGAGGCGATGCGGCTATCCAAGGCAGAGGTGTTGAAGGAATTTGATGAGTCGATCGAGATGGTGCTCGGCACGATCAACCGTCAGACGGCGGAGGACTGGTCAAAGGAGTACGCCGCAGTGGGTGTGGAGGCGCACGATCGTTTCGACGCGCTCCTGATATGCGCGACGCATCTGCACCATCATATTGGGCAGATGATGTATCTGGGATTTGAGTTGAAGCGGAAGGGCTAGATTTGTGCCGTGTGGTGGCGGGGCTCCGCCCCGCCCGGACGGGGCAAAGCCCCGTCACCACACAGTCAGAGCCAACAGAGGTTTCAAATGGGTCAGACCATCGTTGAAAAAATCGCGCAGAAACACATGACCGAAGGGCCGGCGCGTCCGCTACGGACGGGGGATTTCCTGTCGATTCGTCCGCACCGTTGCATGACGCATGACAATACGTCGGCGGTGATGAGCAAGTTCAAGGGCATCGGCGCGAAAAAGGTGAAAGATTCGCAGCAGCTTATCTTCGCGCTCGATCATGACATCCAGAATCAGGATGAGGCGAACCTGAAGAAGTACCGCGCCATTGAGGCGTTCGCGAAAGAGCAGGGCGTGGATTTCTATCCTGCGGGATCGGGCATTGGGCACCAGATCATGGTCGAGCGCGGGTACGTTGTCCCCGGTTCGTTTGTCGTCGCGTCGGATTCACATTCCAATATGTATGGTGCGTTGGGCGCGATCGGAACGCCGATTGTTCGCACCGATGCAGCCGCGGTTTGGGCCACGGGCGAATTCTGGTGGCAGATTCCGCGGTCGATTCAGGTCGTGCTCGAAGGCAAGTTGTCGGACGGCGTTACGGGCAAGGACGTAATCATCACCTTATGCGGGCTCTACAACCACGACGAATGCCTGAACGCGGCGGTCGAGTTCACGGGTCCGGGGGTGGCGTCGCTTTCGATGGACGCCCGGCTTTCGATTTCGAATATGACGACCGAGTGGGGTCCGCTGGTCGGCTGGTTTCCGGTGGACGCGGTCACGATCCAGTATTTGCGCGGCGTTCACCAGCGGCTCAAAGCGATCGGTGTGGAGCGATTTTCAGAAAAAGACATCGAGAGTTGGCAGAAGAATCCTGTAACGCCGGATTCAGCCGCGGTCTATGCGGCGCGGATCACGCTCGACCTCGGGCAAGTGACGCCGCACGTTTCGGGACCCGATACGGTGCAGGCGATGCAGTCGCTCGCTGAAATTCAGAGGAACAAAGTTGCGATTCAGAAGGCGTATCTGATTTCATGCGTGAATTCGCGAGTGGAAGATCTGGCGGCGGCGGCGAAGGTGCTCAAAGGCCAGAAAGTTGCGTCGGGAGTGAAGTTCTATTTGAGCGCAGCCAGCAAGTGGGTGCAGGAAGAGGCTGAGCGACGCGGCATCTGGCAGGTGCTGATGGATGCGGGCGCGCACCCGCTGCCGTCTGGCTGCGGGCCCTGCATTGGCCTCGGCGTAGGATTGCTCGAGGCGGGCGAGGTCGGAATCTCGGCGACGAATCGAAACTTCAAGGGCCGCATGGGATCGCGGGATGCGAAGTGTTACCTGGCGAGTCCGGAGGTAGTGGCGTCGTCGGCCGTTGCCGGCTATATTCGCGGGCCGCATGAGTCGGCGAATCGGGCGCCGCAGCGGGCCTACACCGAATTGGCGCCCGCGTCGGGCGGGGCCGAGAAAGTCGAAATCCTGGCGGGCTTTCCACAGCGCGTGAAGGGGCGGCTGGTGTTCATGCCGCAAGATAACGTCAACACCGATGCGATCTATGGCAAGGACTACACCTATCGCGACGACATGACTCCGGAAATGATGGCGAAGGTGGTGATGGAGAATTACGATCCACAATTCGCCGCGCGCACGAATGCCGGCGACGTGATCGTCAGCCAGTTCAACTTTGGCACAGGATCGAGCCGCGAACAGGCGGTCACGTGCCTGAAGGCCAAAGGCATTCCGCTGGTGATAGCGGCTAGCTTCTCGCAGACCTATTTGCGGAATGCGTTCAACAACGGCTTTTTGTGTATCGAGGTTCCGGAATTCGTGGCGCGTGTGCGCGAGCAGTTTGCGAAGGAGATCGCGGCGAAAGAGAAAACGATTATTCCAGGAGGTGAGATTGGTATTGACTTCACCTCCAGCACAATTTCGTGGCGCGGAGAGAACTTTTCCTTCCCGGCCCTGGGAAGTGTGCCGCAGTCGTTGGTAATTGCCGGTGGCGTGGAAAATTTGGTGGCGAAGCGCTTAGGTGTGGCGTAGCTCTTTCATTCCGAAGATTTTGAATTCCTCGGCGTCTCGGCGGTAGATGTCTTAAGGAGCAAGAATGGCGAAATACACAGTCATCACCATGCCGGGAGACGGCATCGGAAACCAGGTTCTGCCGGAGTCGTTGCGGGTTTTGCAGGCGGTCGGCTTTGATGCTGAGTACATCCATGCCGATATCGGATGGGATTGCTGGTGCGCGCAGGGCAATGCGTTACCCGACCGGACAATCGAGTTACTAACCAGGCATAAGCTGGGCTTATTTGGCGCCATCACTTCGAAGCCGAACAAGGCGGCACAGTCAGAACTCAAACCCGAACTGCAGGGGAAGGGTTATGTTTATTACTCGCCGATCGTGACCATGCGGCAGAAATTCAATCTTGATATCTGCATGCGGCCGTGCGTTGGGTTTACGGGTAATCCGCTAAATTACATTCGCAAGAAAACGGTTGGTGGCTACGACGAGCCACAGATTGACACCACTGTGTTCCGGCAGGGAACAGAAGGGATGTACTCCGGCGTCGAGTGGACGGATCCTCCCGAGAACGTGCGCGCCGCGTTGAACAGCCATCCCAGGTTCAGGGCTTTTGCCAACGTGCCCGGACCGGAGATCGCGGTAAGCTGCCGCATTATCACTCGTAAGGCGGCGCAGCGGATCGTGACGGCGGCTTTCGAATACGCGAAGAAGCGCGGGTTCAAGGGCGTGACGATTTGTGAGAAGCCTAATGTGGTGCGTGAGACTTCGGGCATGATGGAAGAAGTGGCAAAAGAGGTTGCGAAGAATTATCCGGAGATTGCGCTGTGGTCGACGAACATTGATGCGCAACTGATGTGGCTGAACAAAAATCCGGAGGAGTACAACGTAATTGTGGCCTCGAATCTGTTTGGCGACATTCTTTCCGATGCTTTCGCGGGACTGGTAGGGGGGCTGGGATTCGCGGCCTCCGGCAATATTGGGGATGACGTGGCGGTATTCGAGCCGACACACGGGTCCGCGCCGAAGTATGCCGAGCTGAGTCCGCCCATCGTGAATCCGATTGCGATGATTCTTTCGGCAGCGATGATGCTCGATCATGTTGGCGAAGAGCAGAAGGCCAATCGCATTCGCAAAGCGATTGCGGATGTGGTGCGTGAGGGCAAGGTCCGGACATACGATATGATGCGCTTTACGGGCGGTTCCAAAGCGATCAGCCAGGGTGCGGCTTCGACGGTGCAGATGACGGACACGATTTTGGAAAAACTGAAATAGGCCGCTACCGCGAGTTGAGGATTTCGAGTTGAGGAAATTATGAGCAGCGTTGTCGAGACTACGCCCCCACATTCTGCCGAGGCAGGCCATTGGGGCGAAGGAGTTCGGTCGGATGCGCACGTCGCCTTTGAAGCGCGGGACGGCGGCGAGGTCGAGATCTCACTCGAGTCGCGGGTTGCGCCTTATTACGGCTCGGCGATCCTGCAGCAGACGCGAGAGGTTCTGGGCGAACTCGGAGTGCAGCACGCGCGGGTTGCGATTCATGATGAAGGCGCTCTGCCTTTTGTGATCGCGGCTCGCATCGAGGCTGCGGTCAGGCGTGCAGGGCATGCGGTTGGCAAACGCTCGCTGCCGGAGCCGCATCCGTTGCCGGGACCGTCGCAAAAGGACCGGCTGCGTCGATCGCGTCTGTACCTGCCCGGTTCTGAACCGAAGTACTACATCAATGCCTCGTTGCATGCGCCCGATGCCGTGATTCTCGATTTGGAGGATTCAGTGCATCGCGGGGAAAAAGACGCGGCTCGCATCCTGGTGCGAAATACGTTGCGGGCAGTCGATTTCGGATCGTGCGAGCGCATGGTGCGCATTAACCAGTTGCCGCTGGGGCTCGAAGATCTGGCGGTGGTGGTGGGTGAGAGTCCGGATCTGATTCTGGTTCCGAAGGTCGAGGAGCCCGAGCAAATAAGGGAAGTGGATCGCATGATCGGCGAGATTAAGGCGCGCCACGGAATTACCCGGCCGATCTGGATCATGCCGATCCTGGAGTCGGCGTTGGGGATCGAGAACGCATTTGCGGTCGCCACGGCGAGCGAAAACGTCGCGGCGCTGACGATTGGGCTTGAGGATTACACCGCCGATCTCGGCGTGGTGAAGACCGCGGAAGGGCATGAGTCGCAGTATGCGCGTTCGCGCGTGGTGAATGCGGCGCACGCGGCGGGAGTGCATGCGATTGACTCGGTGTTCAGCGATGTTGCCGACTTGGACGGTCTGCGACGATGGGGAGAAGCCTCACGGGCTGCGGGATTCGAAGGTATGGGATGCATCCATCCCGGACAGATTCGTGTGATCCATGAGGCGTTTCAACCGAGCGCGGTCGAGATCGAAAAGGCGCGGAAAGTGGTGGCTGCTTTTGACGAAGCGCAGAGCAAGGGATTGGCCGTGGTGAGTCTGGGTTCGAAGATGATCGATCCGCCGGTGGTGCAGCGGGCGCTGAAGCTGGTGGAGCGGGCGAAGGCGATGGGAGTGATTTCGTGAGTGATACTTTGAGCGAACGCGTAGAACTGGCGCATAACGCGGCCGGGCGCGCGGTGCCGACGATGGTGAACGGCAAGCCGCAGATTCCGTTTCTGGGTGCGGGAAAATATCAGCCGCGCGGGCGGAAGGCAGCGCCAGCTATCTGTTCGAACAGAGATTATCCAGATACTGGCGATAAACGCGTGGCCGATCTGGAGACCGCGCTGCGCCGGTGCGGGCTGCGCGACGGGATGGTAATCTCAAACCATCATCATCTGCGTGATGGCGATAAAGTAGCGCTCATGGCGCTGGAGGCGGCGGCCCGGATCGGCGTCAAGGATCTGATGTGGTTCCCGAGCGCGTCGTTTCCTTCCCAGCAGGGTGCGATCGAACTGATGGCGAAAGGTGTGATCCACCACATCGAAGGCTCGATGAACGGGCCGTTGGGCGACTACTGCACCCAGGGGAAGATGCGTGGCATGGGTGTTCTGCGTTCGCATGGCGGCCGCTACCAGGCGATCCAGGATGGAGAGGTTCACATTGACGTTGCGGTGATTGCGGCGCCGACCGCCGATTCTTTCGGCAATGCGGACGGCTCACATGGCAAGTCGGCTTGTGGCTCGCTGGGTTTTGCGCTGGCGGATTCGACCTATGCCGACCGCGTGATCGTGGTTACCGATAACCTCGTGCCATTTCCTTGTGTGCCCTGGCAGATTCAGGGCAACAACGTGGACTTTGTGGTGGAAGCGGAATCGATTGGCGATCCGGCGAAGATTGTTTCCGGCACGACACAGATTACGCGTTCGCCGGACCGGCTGCGGATCGCGGAGTTGGTAGCGCAATTTCTGCGGGCAACGGGAATCATGAAGAACGGATTTTCGTTCCAGGCGGGAGCGGGTGGAATCGCGCTGGCATTCGTCGAGTATCTGAAACAGATGATGAAAGAGGATAAAGTGAAGGCCCGCTTCGTTCGCGGTGGGTCGACTAAATTTCTGGTCGAGTTGCTGCACGAAGGGCTGACGGATTACATCCTCGATGGGCAGACATTTGATCTCGATGGCGTGAAGTCGATGGCAAACGATCCGCGACACGTGGCCACATCGCCGTTTACTTCTTACAACTATCACGGTAAAGGGAACTTCGCTTCGCTGGTCGATGCCGTGGTCCTGGGTGCAACCGAGGTTGACGTGAACTTCAACGCCAACGTGGTGACACACTCCGATGGGCGGCTGCTACACGGCATTGGCGGATGGCAGAACTGCCTGTTTGCCGGATGCACCATTCTGGCGCTGCCTTCGTTCCGCGATCGCATTCCCGTGATCGTGGATGAGGTTACGACGATGACCGGTCCCGGCGACATGATTGACGTGGTCGTGACCGAGCGCGGGATTGCTATCAATCCCCGGCGCACGGATCTGTTCCATTCGGTGATCGGTTCGAAGCTGCCGATTCGTCCGATTCAGGACATCAAGGCGGACGTCGAGAAAATTTGTGGCAAGCCGGCGCGGCCGAAGCTGGGCGATCGTCCGTGCGCGGTGGTGAAGTGGGTCGATGGAACGGTGCTGGATACGGTGTGGCAGGTTAGCTGACGTAAAGTTTCGCGACGATGGCGGGATCGCGGGCAGACAGGTATCCTGATCTGCCCGATTTTATTTTGCGGAGGGGCAGGTGCGCGGGCTGAAAGCGAAGCGAGTCCTGATCACGGGCGGGGCCAGTGGCATAGGAGCGGCCACGGCGGCGCGATTTCTTGAAGAAGGATCCGTGGTGTGCGTGCTCGACCGAGACGCGGAGGCGCGGCGGAGGATCCTGCGCGAACTGCCCGGTCTGGCGGGAGCGCTCGATACCGACGTTTCGAATCTGACACAGGTGCAGGCCGCTTTCGCTGAAGCGATTCGCCTGATGGGCGACGTCGATGTGCTGGTGAATAACGCCGGCATCAGCATCCGTCATAACTTTCTCGACATCACGCCGGAGGAATGGGACAAAGTGATGGCTGTGAATCTTACCGGAGTGTTCTACGTCGCGCAGACGGCGGCACGGCACATGATGGAGCACGGCGGCGGCGTGATTCTGCAAACTGCGTCGACCAACGGACTCGTAGGACAGCCATACTACGCCGACTACAATGCGACCAAAGCGGGCGTGATCGAACTCACCAAGAGTATGGCACTGGAACTGGCGCCGAGGATTCGTGTGTGCGCAGTCGCCCCGGGATACGTTATGACTCCGATGCAGCGTGCCGAATACACCGACGAAATGTTTGCGGCGCTGAATGCGAAGCTGCCCTTGCGCCGCCACGCCCAGCCGGAAGAGATCGCAGCGCTGTTCGCATTTCTCGCATCCGACGACGCACAGTACATTACGGGTCACGTGTATACGATAGACGGCGCCGAGATTGCGGGAGGGCTGGCCAGCCGTTAAGTATGCAGCTTGCGGGCAAAGTTGCGCTGATCACGGGCGGGGCATCGGGCATAGGACGCGCGACAGCCCTGCTGTTCGCGCGCGAAGGAGCGGCGATCGTCCTGGCGGATCTGAATGCGGATGCCGGCCACCGTGTCGCTGCCCAGATTACTCAGTCTGGCGGGCGTGCCTTCTTTGAGCAAATGGACGTGACGCAAGCCGCGGATTGCAAACGGCTTGTCGAGCGTGCGATTCGCGAGTTCGGCCGAATCGACATCCTGTTCAACAACGCCGGCGTCATTCGGCGGGCGACGGTTCTTGAACTCAGCGAAGACGACTGGGACCGGGTGATGACGGTGAACGTGAAGTCGATTTATCTGCTGTCACGAGAAGTAATTCCGCACATGCAGAAAGCGGGCGGCGGAACGATCGTCAACACGGCTTCAGGATGGGGACTGGCGGGCGGCGCAAAGGCTGCAGTTTACTGTGCTTCGAAGGGCGCGGTCGTGCTGCTGACGAAAGCGATGGCCATCGACCACGGACCGCAGAATATTCGCGTGAATTGCATCTGCCCCGGCGACACCGACACTGGAATGCTGCGCGAAGAAGCGCAGCAACTCGGAGAAGATCACAGCCGCTTTCTTGCCGAATCGGCAAAACGTCCGCTGGGCCGGGTGGGGACACCGGAAGAAATTGCGCAGGCTGTGCTCTATCTGGCGAGCGGCGCGTCTTCGTTTGTCACGGGCACTGCGCTGGTCGTCGATGGTGGAGGGCTGGCGGGATAGGCTTGATCGATGCGTCTCGAAAACAAAGTCGCTTTGATCACGGGCGGCACGTCCGGCATCGGCGAAGCCGTGGCCGAAGTGTTTGCGCGCGAGGGCGCGAAGGTCGCGATCACCGGCCGCAACGAGTCTCGTGGCCACGCGGTCACGGCGCGTATTCTTCAGTCCGGCGGGAAGGCAGTTTTTCTGCGCACAGACGTTCGCAAGGCCGCCGAATGCCAACGGGCGGTGGACGAGACGCTGCGCTCGTTCGGGCGGCTCGACATTCTGTTCAACAACGCGGGAGTCTTCTTCCCGCAGACGGCGCTCGAGTGCTCCGAGGAAAAATGGGACCTGCAGATTGACATCAACCTGAAGGGAACGTTCCTGATGTCGAAATCCGCGCTGGGGCCGATGATTGCTCAGGGTGGCGGAGTGATCATCAACAACAGTTCGGGCTGGGGGCTCGTCGGTGGCGACAAAGCGGTGGCGTATTGCGCTTCGAAAGGCGGAGTTGTTCTGCTCACCAAAGCGATGGCCGTTGATCACGGGCGGCAGGGCGTCCGCGTAAACTGCGTTTGTCCGGGCGACGTGGACACTCCGATGCTGCCGGAAGATGCGCGACTGCGCGGCCTGGACTGGAAGACCTATCTGGCGGGTTGCGAGAACCGGCCATTGGGACGGATTGGGACCGTCGACGAGATTGCGAAAGCCGTGCTGTTCCTGGCATCGGACGATTCGTCGTTTATGACCGGAGCGGCGCTGGTGGTGGATGGCGGCGGTACGGCAGACTAGCCATCGACTTCGAACTACAATGACCACGAAATGACGACGAAGACGAACAAGCGCGAGCGCTCGCGCGATTGGTACGCGCGCGCGCAACAATCGCTGATCGAAGGCGTAAACTCTCCGTCGCGCGGCGCCGCTGTGTACTCGCCGGGACCGGTGGTGCTGGAGCGTGGCAGCGGATCGCATGTCTGGGACATCGACGGGAACGAGTACGTCGATTTCATGATGTCGTTCGGCGCGCTCATTCAGGGGCATGCGCATCCGAAAATTGTTGAGGTGGTTTCGCGGACGATGGCAGAAGGCTCGCATTTCGCAGCTGCCACTTCGGCGGAGGCGGAAGCCGCCGAGCGTTTCCTGCGCATGGTGCCGTCCGCGGAGGCGGTGCGCTTCACCAACAGCGGCACGGAAGCCACGATGCTGGCCTTGCGCCTGGCGCGCGCGCACACTGGACGAACAAAATTTCTCAAATTCGAAGGCCACTACCACGGATGGTATGACGCTTACTGCTTGAACGGGCATAGCCACCCGGCGGAGCAACTGGGCCCGCGAGAGAATCCCACTCGATTTCCGGACTCGGCGGGCATTCCGGCGTCGGTGTTCGACGAAGTAGTGCTTGCGCCGTGGAACGATCTGGCAACGCTTGAAAGCATTCTGAGCCGGCACGGGCGAGAGTTAGCCGCCGTGATCACCGAGCCGATCATGGCGAACATGGGTTGTATCCTGCCACGCGATGGATATTTACAAAGGGTCTGCGATCTCACTCATCAGTTTGGCGCGCTTTTTATCCTGGATGAAGTTGTCACCGGATTCCGCTATGCACCCGGCGGATGCCAGCAGCTTTACGGCCTGAAGCCGGACCTGAGCACGTTCGGCAAGGCTTTGGGAGCCGGGTTTCCTGTTGGCGCCGTCGCGGGGCCGCGCGCGATCCTCGACCGCATGCGCTGGGGCAACGGCATGGTGCTGCACTATGGCACCTTCAACGGCCACCGGCTCACCATGCGTGTGATCGCGGCAAATCTCGATCTGCTCGCTGAAAATGAGGGCGCGGTTTCCAGGCAGATATACGACGTCGGTGATGCCGCCATCGCCGGTTTGCGTGACATTTTCCGGCGAAGAAAGATTGACGCGATTGTGCAGGGATTTGGCCCCATGTTTCAGATTTACTTCACCGGCCGCGACGCGATCGACGGGATCAACGATTATCGCGACTACTGCCAGTACGTCGACACGGCAAAGTACTCGCGCTTCGTCCGCGAACTGCTCGATCGCAGCATCTACATGACGCCTTCGAACGGATTGCACTGGATTATTTCAACCGCACACACCATGCAGGATGTGGAGACGCTCTTAGCAGCCGCTGACGAAGTCTGCGCGGAGATGGCATGAGCACGGTCGTCTTCCTTGGCGGAGGACGGATCACAGCGGCCATGCTGGCGGGTCTGCGCCTGGGAAAGAGTAAGCACCACCTGGTCGTACATGATCGCAATCCGAGCAAGCTGCGTAACTTGAAAAAGCAAAACGCGGTTGCTGTCGAGCCCGATCTGAAGAGTGCAGTCAAGCAGGCGGACGTGCTGATCGTCGCCGTTCGTCCGAGTTCGATTCGCGAGCTTCTTTATTCGGTTGGGAAAATGAAGGGGGCACGGCTTGCAATCAGTCTGGCTGCAGGCGTTCCCCTGCGTGCACTAAGCAAGTTGGCCGGCCCTCCCGTGAAATGGGCCCGCGCCATGCCGAGTCCGGTGTGCCGCAGCGGGCGCGGCCTCACGGCGGTGACCTTCCCTCGGACTCTGGCGAGCGCAGATCGCAAACGCGTCCACGATCTTTTTGCCACCTTCGGCCAGGTCGTCGAAATACCGGAAAGCAAGTTCGATGCGTTCACCGTGACCTTCTCATGCAGCCACGGCTATCACGCGCTGGCGACGCTGGCGCGAGCCGCGCAAGAGGCGGGTCTCGATCGAAGGACGGCGCTGCTGGCGAGCGCGCATGCGTTGGGGGATGGGATCGTCACCTGGCGCGAGGGAAAACATTCGCTGGAATCGCTGCTGCAGGAGGCGGCCACTCCTGGCGGCATTGCAGCGGCGACCACGACCGCAATGGACGCCGCCGGATACGGGCGCGTAGTGCGGCAAGGGGTTGCTGCCGGATTGCGCCGGGCGCGTATGAATGCAGGCAAATGATTTTCAGGGAACTGATTACTATTCCCTTGCGTATTCGTCTAACAGAACATAGCTGTCTGTGGGGTAGTTGTTTCAACGCCGACTAAATTCTCTTCTGGAGTTCCAATGCGATTTTTAATCTGCTTGTTAGCCGTTGCCATGCTGATTCCGTTCGCTGTTGCCGTAGCCAATCCACCTGCCGATCTCGAAGCGCGTCGCAAAGCGCTGAACGACCTGTTGCACGAGCAGTGGGAATACACGATGCGCACCAGTCCCATCTACGCCTCCATCCTGGGAGACAAGCGCTACAACGACAAACTCGACGACTTCTCTCAGGCGGCCATCGACGACAATCTGGAACAGACCCGCCGCTTCCTCGTCCGCTTCGAAGCGATCGACACCACCGGCTTTCCCGAGCAGGAAGCACTGAACAGACAGCTCATGGTTCGAGACCTGAAAATGGGTCTGGAAGGTGCGCGCTTCAAGCCGTGGGAAATGCCGGTGAGCCAGGAGAGCGGGATTCAAATCGACGCGCCGCAATTGGTCAGCATTCTTTCGTTCCAGAACGTGAAGGACTACGAAGACTACATTACCAGGCTGAAGCTGCTTCCGGTTTTGTTCGACCAGACGATCGCGCAGATGCGCAAAGGCCTGGCCGAGGGACGCATGCCGCCAAAGATTCTGCTGGAAAAGGTGGTGACGCAAGCGAACGGACTCGCCACGACTCCCCCGGAACAAAATCCGTTCACGCATCCTTTCGATAAGTTTCCCGATGCCGTTCCCGAGGCTGATCGCAAGCGGCTGCGTGAGGCGGGCTTGGCTGCTGTCAAGGATTCCGTGATTCCGGCCTATGTAAAGTTCACGGCGTTCGTGCGCGACGAGTACGCTCCGAAAGGGAGAATGGAGCCTGGAGCCTGGGCTCTGCCGGACGGCGACGCGTGGTACGCGTTCCGCGTAAAAGACAGCACGACGACTGATTTGTCTCCCGAAGAGATCCACCAACTCGGGCTGGCACAGGTGAAAGAGGTCGAAGGCCGCATGCTCGCGGTAGTGAACCAACTCGGCTACAAGGACATGAAGAGCTTCAAAGCGGCCGTCGATGCGGATCCGAAACTGCACGCGCATTCGCGAGAGGAAATTCTCGACTTGTACCGCAAATATGAAAATCAGATGTACGCGCGGCTGCCGGAAATGTTTGGGAGGCTGCCCAAGTCCAAGCTGGAGGTAATGCCGGTCGAGGAATTCCGCGAGAAGGAAGCGGCAGACGCTGCCTACATGGACGGCACTCCCGATGGTTCGCGGCCGGGCCACATCATGGTCAACACGGGCGACTTCGCTAAGCGCACCGTGCTGGACATCGAGACGACCGCGTATCACGAAGGCGTACCCGGGCATCACATGCAGATTTCCATCGCGCAAGAATTGCCCGAACTACCTCCGTTCCGCCAGCACGAAGAATATACGGCCTATACGGAAGGATGGGCGCTCTACTCGGAAAGACTGGGGAAAGAAGTCGGGTTTTACCAGGATCCCTACAGCTACTATGGCCATCTGCAGGATGACATGCTGCGGGCGATTCGCCTGGTCGTCGACACCGGCTTCCACTATAAGCGCTGGACGCGGCAACAGGTGGTCGATTATTTCCACGCGCACTCCACCATTGACGAAGTGTCGGTGCAGAGCGAGACGGACCGCTACATGGCGTGGCCGGCGCAGGCGCTCGGCTACAAAGTCGGACAGCTCGAAATTCTGAAGCTCCGCCAGTACTCGAAAGACCAACTGGGCGACAAGTTCGACCTGCGTGCCTTCCACGATGAAGTGCTTTCCGGCGGTGCGCTGCCGATGGATGTGCTGAGCACGCGCATTCACGAATGGGTGGAACAACAGAAGACGCAGGCTTCACTGTCACCGTCGAGCCCGCAATCGAGTCCAGCTTCGAGTTCGAATCAAAACTGATAGCAGGCACGTCTCTACAGGAACACCTGGAGACTATAATCGGCAGCAATGCGACAGTTTTTTCGTATGCTGCTTTTGGCTTTGGTTTTGATGACGGTGGCGCTGATCTCCGCGCTCACGGCCATGCGGCTTGCGATCCACGGGCGGGAGGTGACCATCCCGAAACTGGTGGGCATGAGTCCGGTCGAAGCCGAACACGCGGGCGCGGCTGCCGGGCTGCAAGTGGTAATCGAGCGGCAGTTCTACAGTCCTGACGTTCCCGAAGGAAAAATCATGACCCAGATGCCGCCGCCGGGAACCAAGGTGCGGCGAGGCTGGTCGATCCGCGTGGCTCAAAGTCTGGGGTCGCAGCGGGTGGCGATTCCCGACGTGACGGGAGGGAGCGAACGGGTCGCGGAGTTGAACATACGTCGTCGCGGGCTCAGCCTGGGTTCGGTTGCGCGCGTCAGTTTGCCGGACGTGCCGCTGGACCAGGTGATCTCGCAAAGCCCGCCGGCGAACGCCAGCGGCGTGTCGGCGCCGAAGATCAGTCTGCTGGTCAGCGAAGGTCCCGAGCCAACGACTTATGTGATGCCCAACCTCACCGGACAGCCGCTGGGCAGCGCAACTCTGGCATTGCAGGATGCGGGCATCAAGGTCGGCAAAGTCAGTGTGCTTCCGCCTGCGTCGTCGGCGCCTTTGCCGGGTGAGCCACAAGCCGCCCCAGTTGCGCCGTCTGCGGTCTCCGAGCCCGGCGCGGCGAGCATGATTGTGACCCAGACTCCCGCGCCGGGACAGAAAATCGCGGCGGGCAGCGTGGTGAATTTCGAAGTCCGCTAGCGTCTGACCGCGAGGTTGTCACCGGTGTCGATCCAACTTTGCTGGTGGAGAGCCGACATTCCCTCCCGATTATCTCCGTTCAATCAGTGCTGCGAAGAAGCCATCGCAAGGATGCACGCCCGGAATTGTTCTCAGATAAGGTCCAGCGAGAAGTGACGCGATATCTTGCCAGCACATTTCGCCAGACTGCCGCAGCTGCTCCAGCTCTCCTTTGAAATCCGCTTCCTTGAATTCCGCTGCGCCATCGAGCGCAGCCTCTACCACCGCTTCATTTTCCTCGGGCTCCAGCGAACACGTGGAATAGACGAGCCGCCCGCCCTTCGCAAGCTCACGAAGCGCGGACTTCAGGATGGCTACCTGCCGCGACTGAAGATCGTCCAGGTCTTCGACCTTGAGCCGCCACTTGATCTCCGGGTTGCGGGCCAGAGTGCCGGTGCCGGAACAAGGAACGTCGGCGAGGATGCGGTCAAACGCACATGAGAAGGGCAAATGACGCGCGTCCGCCGCGACTATGTGGACGTTCGGCAAGCGATTGAGGCTTTGCAGCAGGCGCGCGCGGTGCGGATGCAACTCGGTCGCGAACACCTTGGCGCGCGGGTTGCGCCGGGCGAGCAAGGCCGTCTTGCTGCCGGGAGCGGCACAACAATCCAGAATCTTGCAATCAACCGTCATTCCTCCACGGCCCATCAGCAATGCGACTAGTTGCGAAGCTTCATCATGAATGGAGATTCGGCCTTCCCGGTAGGCGCGCGTTGCTGCTATGTCGCCCGCAAGAACGCGCCGTGCAGCCGACAGCAGTCGGCCCGGAGCGATCTGCACGCCGGCCTCGGCAAGTTCGGCATCAATGGTAACGTCATCAGATCGATAGTCGTGAAGGTGAATGGCCTTGTCGGGCACCTTCTGATCGTGGGCACAGATTTGACGCGCTGTCTCCAGTCCGTAGCGCTCGGCCCAGCGAGCCACCAGCCACGGCGGATGAGCCGCTCTACGAGCGAGCGCGATCGCGTCGGGAGACTTGCCGATTTGCGCGAGGACGTCCTCCACGCCCGAGCCGGTAATCTTCCGGAGAACCGCATTCACAAAGGAAGCCGCTGAGCGCTTGCGCGACGCTTTGACGAGCTCCACACTTTCGAAGATCGCCGCGCGCGCCGGAACTCTGGAAAGAAACTGCAATTGATACACGCCGAGGCGCAATGCGGCCAGAACCTCGTTATCCAGCCGCTCAAGTTTCTGCCCTGACGCAGCGGCCAGCCTCTCATCGAGCAGAGACTGCCAGCGGAGAACTCCCATCACCAGTTCGGTGGCGAGCCCGTGATCGCGCGACGAAAGTTTCGAGAGCGGGGCGGAATGGAGCAATTCGGCGGCGTAAGATTCTTCGCGCTCGACCCGGAGAAGAATTTCGAAAGCTGCGGCGCGAGCAGGAGAAGCGGCCATCGCAGGCTATTGTCCCAGGTGGTCGCCGGACTTGGGCCGGTAGCCGTTGATGAATTCTTGCGCGGTCATGCGGCGCTTGCCTTCGAGCTGAACTTCGATCAACTCAAGCGTCGTGCCGGTACCGCAGCCGATCAACAAACGCGTTCCCTCGACCGCGATTTGTCCGGGCGTCAACCTCACCGCATGTTGCACGGGTTGGGCGCGGTGCACTTGCAAAGCTTTGCCCTTAAAGATCGTGAACGCCCCGGGCCACGGCTGAAAACCGCGCAAGCGATTGAACAGGTCTCTTGCGCTACGAGCAAAGTCCATGCGGCCATCTTCTTTTTTCAGAATCGGCGCGAGCGTGGCCTGCGAATGATCCTGCGGAGTCGGGCGAACTTGTCCATTCTCGAGTCCACGCAGAGTCTCGATCATTAGGTCCGCGCCGATGGACGCTAGCTTCGGGCCCAACGTCTCGGCGGTATCTTCCGGGCCAATCGGACTTTCGCGCTGCATGAGAATGTCACCCGTGTCGAGCCCGGCATCGATGCGCATAGTTGTAACTCCGGTGACGGATTCACCGTTGGCAATCGCCCACTGGATCGGCGCCGCGCCGCGATACTTCGGCAGTAGAGACGCATGCAGGTTCAAATTTCCGATCCGGGGAAGGTCGATCATCCACTGCGGAATGATGCGGCCATAGCCGACGACAATGATCGCGTCAATGCCCGCGTCGGGGCGAATCGCCCGAAGTTGGTCGCGAAATTCAGCGTTGTTCTTGATAGTGACGGGTTGCACCACGGCAATGCCCAAGCGGGTTGCCGCGTCCTTCACGGGAGAAACGGCCACTTCCATCCCGCGCCCGCGGGGCCGATCGGGTTGCGTCACCACCAGCGGCACGGAATGACCTGCCTCGACCAACTTCTCCAAAGTCGGCACAGCGAAACTAGGAGTGCCACAGAAAACCAGAATCATAGATATGCGGCCGCTAGTGCTGGATCCTACTTCACCAGATCTTGGGAAGAGTCGCTACCACTCTCCCGCCTTCACCATTTTCTTGATCTTGCGCTTGATGAGGTCGCGCTTCAGCGCGCTGATGTGTGAGATGTAGAGCTTGCCGTTCAAGTGATCGGTCTCATGCAAAAAGGCGCGCGCCAGCAGCTCTTCGCCGGTGTGCTCGAAAAATTTGCCGCTCAGATCCTGCGCGCGCACGGTCACGGTTTTGGCGCGCGTGACGTCCTCGCGAAATTCGGGGATGCTCAGGCAGCCCTCGCTGCT
Organism: Terriglobales bacterium; assembly: GCA_035272625.1. Classification (GTDB taxonomy): domain Bacteria; phylum Acidobacteriota; class Terriglobia; order Terriglobales; family Acidobacteriaceae; genus Acidiflorens. The sequence goes on from DATEQN010000010.1 coordinate 35,771, forward strand.
GCGCTGACGGCCTTCTTTATTAATGACAACCGGATTGATCAGCACCAGCCTGGCGCCGGGGTCCTCCTTGAAGGTCACATCCACGACGGCAATTCGCTTCGAAATGCCGATCTGTGGAGCCGCCAGGCCAACGCCGCGAGCCGCGTACATCGACTCGAACATGTCGTCCACGAGCTTCTTGATCTCATCGTCGAAGCTGGTTACTTCGGCTGCAGGTTTTTCCAGGACCGGATCGCCAAATTTCACAATTGGGTAAATCATCTTGAGGGTTGCCAGTTCTCCGAAACTAATAGTTCCTCAGTTGTTCCAGATAGCCTTGAAAATTTCGTTTCGTTTCCTTCATCGAATCGCCGCCGAATTTCTCAAGCGCACAACGCGCCAGTGTCAGCGCAACCATCGCCTCGCCGGCAACTCCGGCGGCCGGTACCACGCATACATCCGAGCGCTCGTACGCCGCCTTCACCGGCTCTCGCGTTGCGAAATCCACCGACTGCAATGGGCGCCGCAGTGTGGAAATCGGTTTCAGATAACCGCGTACCCGGATCTCCTGCCCGTTGGAGACGCCACCCTCCAGACCTCCGGCATTGTTGCGGGTGCGCGTGAAACCTGCAAATCCCGTTGCGCTCTGGTAACCGATCTCATCGTGCACGGCCGACCCCGGTGAATGTGCGGCCTGAATTCCGCTCCCAATTTCGACCGCTTTCACCGCCTGCAACGACATGACCGCCGCGGCCAGCAGCGCATCCAGCCGCTCGTCCCATTGTGCGTAGCTGCCCAGACCGGGCGGTACATTGTGCGCCACTACCTCGAATACTCCACCCACCGAATCGCCCGTGCGCAGGACCTTATCGACTTCTTCCTTCATGCGCTCCTCGGCGTCGGGATCGGCGCACGAAAGCAACACCTCGTTCTTGCGCGCCAGTGGCTCGATCTGATCCCACGCGATTTCCCGATCCGCAATCGAAGCCGAGCCCACCGCAATCACATGACTCAGAACTTCCACGCCCAACTCGCGCAGCAGCAGCTTGGCGAGCGCACCAATCGCAACCCGCGCCGCCGATTCCCGGGCCGAGGCGCGCTCCAGCACATAGCGCGCTTCGGTGAAATCGTATTTCAAAGCTCCAGCGAGATCGGCATGGCCCGGGCGGGGCGACGCCACGCGCTTGTGCTTCTCCGGATCACCCGTCTCCACCGGCAGCGATTCTTTCCAATTCTGCCAGTCGCGATTTTCGAGCATCACCGCGATCGGCGAGCCGATTGTCTTGCCGTGATGCACGCCCGAGAGGAAGTGCGCCCTGTCGGTTTCGATCTTCATGCGCCCGCCGCGGCCAAAGCCCTGCTGGCGGCGCCAGAGTTCGTGGTCCACAAATGCCTGATCGACCGCCAGCCCGGCAGGCATCCCGGAAAGAAACGCAACCAGGGCCTCGCCGTGGGATTCTCCGGAGGTGAAGTAGCGCAGCATGTGGAACAGGCATTGTAAATGAAGAAGAAAAGTTCAGCTCGACTCGATTTTGGCGCCGAAGTCCTGCCTCATGCAGGTACAATAAAAATAGCAATTTGTGCGGGTAGTCGCCCGATCTGGGGTTCCAGACCCATCGCGCCACTTCGTCACCGGACGCGAGGATTGTTTTCATGTTGACCACCAAGGCTGGTCCGTTTCATCCGAAAGTTGCCGAGCCCATCCGTTGCGTGATTGCCGACGATCACGAGATGCTGCGCTACGGCGTGCGCCGTTTGCTGGAAGACGATCCCGACTTTGCCGTGGTGGGCGAAGCGGGCGATGCCGCCCAGGCGCTCAAGTTGGCGCTGGAGCACCGCCCCGACCTGGTGCTGCTCGATATCAGCATGCCCGGTATGTCGTCGTTTGAGGCCGGACACCTCATCGAAGAACACTGCACCGGCACGCGCATCGTGTATCTGACCATGCACGAGGATCGGGAATATGTACAGCAAGCCCTGCGCTCGGGCGCCAGCGGTTACCTGCTGAAAGACACTCCCGCGCCGCTGTTGTTACAGGCGCTGCGCGAAGTGCATGGCGGCGAACGTTCATTGAGTCCGCAGATCCAAACCAAACTGGAAGACGACGCGATCCTGCGGAAACAGGCGATGCGGGTGCCGTTACGAAGAAGTACACTGACTGTGCGCGAACGCGAAGTGATGAAGCTGCTCGCCGAAGGCAATACCGTGAAGAAAGTAGCGGCGACTCTGGGAGTCAGCGTCAAGACGGTGGAAGCCCACAAGTTTAACTTGATGCGCAAACTCGATATTCACAACAAGGCCCAACTGGTCACGGTCGCCATACAGAAGAAGATTCTTCCAATTCCGGTCCCGACAACGTAGCGGCCTGCCAAGCATCAGCCTTGCGCGCTTTTCATAGTTGCAGTAGCGAGGCTGGCAAGATCGGGAACCTCCAAATCGGGCCGTCCCGCCGAGGCTCGGACCGCGCCAATTCCGGGACGAGCCGACTTCCGGTTCACCCACACCGTCGAGATACCCAGCGACTGCGCCGGCACGACGTCGTGATAGATGCTCTGCGCGGCGTGCAGCAGTCGGTCCGGAGAAAGCGCAAGCGTGCGCAAGGCGATCTGAAAATTATTGATGGAAGGCTTATAGCTTCTCGCCTGTTCCGCCGTAATCACGCCGTCGAATTCCACACCCAGATGTTTTCGCGTCTCCGCAAATAGATCATCGTCAATGTTTGAAATCACGGCCAGCTTATAGCGCTTCTGAAGCTCGCGCATCGCACGCACCGTATCCGGGAAGGGCAGCCACGCGCGAACGGATTCGCCGAGCGAGCGGATTTCGGCGGAACTCGCCTCGAAATGAAGGCGATTTGCAAACGCCCGCACCACCGCTTGCAGCACATCTCGGTACCTTTGGTAAGGGCCGCTTTCTGCCTCCGCCTCAAATTCTCCGTAGAGTTCAAGAAGGGCAGCGTCGGGCAGAGTCTGGCCGTGGTTCCCGAGCACAGTGCGCAGGACAGGCAGAATCCCCGACTCCCAATCAATCAGAGTGCCATAGCAGTCAAAGCTGATGGTGGTGAAGCATGAGAAATCCATAGGCAAGGTGCCGGAAGGATTCGAAGCTCAGACGCTAGCTCGACGCCTTCAGCGCTCTCAGTTCTGGGTTCCCAGCTCTCGGTTCTTAGTGACCATGGTTTTTCTGAGAACCGGGAACTGAGAACTATTTATGCTTTCTGCTCGCTGAACAGATCAAGCGTTGGCGAGGCGGATGTTGGGCTCTCCGCCGTTGCGGGCGAGGCCGATGGCGCGCTGGGATCTTCCGCAACAGCCTTCGCGGGCGCTTTTTCCCCCTGCATGAATTTTCTGGAATCGAGCAGCGGACGCCCCAGTGACGCGTTATAGCTGGTCCACGGTCCTTCGAGTTCAGCCTCGCGATCGAAGTGGGCGCGCATGGCTTCCATCTTGGAATCCAGATCGTCGAGATAGTGCAGCATGAGCGCTTCCGGGAACATCGGCAGCTTGGGCGATCCGAAGTCGTACTGCCCGTGATGGCTGATGATCAAATGCTCGAGCAGAGTTTTCAGTTCTGGGGGAAAGTCAGGCAGCTTCGCCAGCTTCCCCTGCAGCATCTCCAGTTCAATGATCATGTGCCCGAGCAGTTGGCCGCGCGTGGTGTAGGAAAACGCCCGATTGTAGGTCAATTCCTGAATCTTGCCGATGTCATGCAGAAACGCTCCCGTCAACAGCAGGTCGCGATTAACCTGAGGATAGTTCTGGCAGATCAGATCGCAGGAGCGAAACAGCGACACGACGTGGTCGAGCAGCCCGCCGATGTAGGCATGATGAAGGGCCTTGGCCGCCGGGGCATTGCGGTAACGCTCGGCAACCTCCCGGTCCGCCATGAATAGTTCGACCAGCGACTTGAGGTGCGGATTCTGGAAGGTGGCAACAAACTCCGTCAGCGTTCTCCAGAGTTCGCCGATGTCCTTTTTGGTCTTGGGCAGGTAGTCGGTGAAATCGATATCGCCTTCTTCCATGCGCCGCAACTTGTGAATCGTGAGTTGAAAACGATTCTTGTACTTGTTGACCAGCCCCTTGATCTTGAGAAAGTCGTCCTGCTCGAAGACGTCGATAAATTCTTCGACGTTATCCCACATCTTGGCTTCGATCTGGCCGGTGCGATCGGCGAGGATCAACGCCAGGTAAGGCTCGCCGTTCTTCTTGGCCTTCACCTGCTTCGACGCCACCACGAAGCTGGAGGTGACGATCTTGTTTTCCTGCTGGGGACAATCGGAGATAAAAAACTCTTTCATGAGCCTCCGCGAAATCGGGTTTCCGCATGCAGCGCCCAAAGGCGCATTAGTGCTGTGCACGTGCGGCACGCCTGAAGGCATGCCCTGATACGAACCTCGCCTGCGCCACGGCTTGCTAGAGCACCACCGAAGATTTAGCTAAAACACGCCGAGCTTCTTCTTTTTTTTCAGTTTCTTCGCTTTGGCTTCCTTGTCGGTGGTTTCGACGGGTTTGGTTTGTTTCGCGCTCGCACCCGAGTCGATGTAGCCATTCTTGATGTCAATGAAGGCTTCTTCGCGCAGCATGGTGAGATAGGTGCGCAGCGCCGGCTGCAGTTTCTGCATGTACAACGCATCCTGGATGCGCGGCTCAACTTCCTTCAGCGTGGGAATACCCGCCATCTGATGCTCGGCCACCTGCAGGATCACATACCCCTGCTTGGTGCGAATCACATCGGTGACTTCACCGGCCTTCATCGCGAAGACCTTATCGTCCAGTTCCTTCGACATTGTGCCGCGCTTGAAGTAGCTGAGGTCGCCCCCGTCTTTGGCCGACGATCCATCGGAATACTTTTTCGCCAGGTCATCAAACTTTGCGCCCTTGCGAATTTGATCGAGCAGATCCCGGGCTTTGGCCTTAGCGGCCTCCAGCGCTGCTTCCGTTTCCGCCTCCGTGGGCGGCTCCGGCTTTGCGCCCGGGCTGGGAGCCGGTTTGGCAGGTGTTTTGGGCGCAATCAGAATTTCGCTCAGGCGAACCTGCTCCGGCTGTTCCAATTCCGCGCGGTGCAGATCGTAGAACTTCTTCTCCTCATCCTTGTTCATGGCCAGTTTCTGACCCACTTCCTGTCCAATCACGCGCTGGGTGATGATCTGGTTGCGCAGATTCTGCTTGAACTCTTCATAAGAAGCGCCTTGCGCCTCCGCCGCCTTCTCCAGGTCTTCCATGCTTTCGAGGTTCATCTGCTTGCGCATTTCATCGAGGCGCTTGATGAGTTCGGTGTCGCCGGTGATACCGAGGTCTTTGCCTTTTTGCAGCAGGAGTTGCTGGTCAATCAGATCGCGCAGAACGTCGCGCTGCCTCTCGGCAAAAGCGTGGTCCGCGTTGGCCGGGTCCTGCTGCTGAACTTCCTGCTTGAGCTGATCGCGGCTGCGGATGTACTCCGTGCGCGTGACGATTTCGTTGTTGATCCGGGCGATGATCTCTTCGACCACGGTGTCGGCGAACGAAAGAGATGGCAGCAACAGCGCGTACCCAACCGCCAACAACAGAGGAAATCTGGTCTTCTTCATTAGGGCTCTCTTGCAACCTGGGGTAAACCCAAGGGGGAAATTGTTTTTCTATTTTACGCCGCGAGCAGCAGGGAGGCCAATTGGGCGGACGGGTTCGTGGTGGATCAATCAGACTGACCCATTGCCGCAGGTTTCCACTTGAGGGTATTCCGGCTAATTTCCGCGGGTAAGCGTCAGGGCGGTCACGTCGTTATGCTTTGGAGCCATGTGCATGAAGTCCTGCACGCGTTGCAGGATGTTCTGGGAAAGATCCTTGGCCGAAGAGGGCCCCGCCTGCATGACGTCCTTGACTCCCTCCAGACCAAATTCCGCGTTCTTCGACTCGGCCTCTACTACTCCGCGTGAAACCACCGCCAGCGAACCGGTTGGTCCGAGGCCGACGATGCGGGCGTCGGTGGGAGCGAGCGAGAACAGCCCGAGCGGCAGGCCGGTCGCAGGCAATTCGACGACGCTGGAGTCGTCGCGCAGCAGGCCGGGGGTGTGGCCTGCATTCACGTAGCAAACCGTGCCCAACTCTTCGTTGTAGCAGCCCAGGAGGGCGGGGCAACTGCGCACGCCTCCGGCGGCGCGCATGATCTCCAGATTCAGACGGCGCGAAAGTTCGATCATGGCGTCCGATTCGTTCAGTTCGTCGGCGGAAAAGAGCTGCTCGCCGGACTCGCGGAAACAAGCTTGCGCGGCTTGCAGCACGGGGCCGCTGGTTGCGCGCTTGCCGGCCACGTCGAGCAATCCGAAAAGAAAACGGTGCCGGCTGACGCGCACAAAATCGTGAAGATCGCCTCCGGTGCGCGAAGAAAAATAAGCGACCGCCAGGTCAGCGCCCTGGAGCGCGGGTGATTCTCCCTGGACGATCTCGGGAGTTTCCTCCGAGGTTGAGCCAAATCCGAGTTTGGAAAGCAGGCCTGCCATGACGGGCGAAACTTAACACAAAGTTGGGGGCGGGGCAATGAGCGGGAAGTGCTAGTCGTTCGGATTGGGTTGTGGTGGGGCGTTGGTTTGCGGCGACTACCCTAAAAATCCATGATTTCAAAGTACTTGCTGGCAGAAACTGGCAGGCCACGGAAAATCTCGTGTTTCGTATCAGGGCATCGCTTTTTAGCGATGCGGAAAGTTCCCCCCATCAGTGGCCCCTCTAGCAGGGTGCTGAAAAATCTCGATTGAACACGGTCCAGCTCTCTTCGTAGCTGATTCTCTGGTCCGTGGGGTCTGGTATTTGTTTTGATTTCGCCCGGAAGCGTGTAGTTCTGGCCGCTGCGCGCCTTTTAGGCAC
>DATEQN010000011.1:0-11996 GCA_035272625.1 Terriglobales bacterium
CGCCGAACTCGACGCGGCCGGCGATCGGGTCGCCGTTCGCCTGACAGAACTTGCATAAGAAGCGCCGTTGAATCGAGGAGGCAAGTGATGGCAAGCGCTCCCGCGGTTGGTCCCTGGAGGATGTGGGAAAGAATCGTAGCCCGTCTGGGAGAACGCATCGGTGCCGCGGTTTCAAGAATCGGCTTCAACCGGCGCCGCGGGCTACGTCTTTGCGAAAGCCTGTCGCTTGGCAACAAGCGCCTCGTCGCCGTCGTGGAGTGCGACGATCAGCGGTTCCTCGTCGGGGTCACTGCGGAGAGCATCTCGCTGCTGCAGTCTCTCGGTCCCACCCGGCGGGAAGAACTTCAGGAAACTAAATCATGAATCGCGTCTTCCACATTGCGAGTTATGCGGCGGGGCACGGTGCATTGCTTCTGACCACTGGGGCAGTCGCAGCGGCGCGCGCCGCCGAGCCGCAAGGTGTCTCGATTCAGGTTCCGGGATTCACGATGCACGGAGACTCGGCGTCGTGGATGATCGTGGTCCTGCTGACCATGCTGACTCTGCTGCCGGCGCTGCTGCTCTCGATGACGCCGTTCGTTCGCATTCTCGTAATTTTTCACTTCCTCCGGCAGGCGCTGGGAACGCAAACCGCGCCATCGAATCAGACACTCATCGGATTGTCTCTCTTCATGACGTATTTCCTGATGCAGCCGGTAGCTTTTGCAGTGAATCAGCAGGCCCTTCAGCCGCTGGAAAAGGGAGCCATCACGAGCTGGGAGGCGCTCGACCGCGGCTCCGGCCCCGTCCGCCAATTCATGCTGCAATACACGCGTGAAAAGGATTTGGCGCTGTTCGTGGATATGGGGCACGAGCCGCGGCCAAAGCAGCCGGAGGACCTCCCGATGCGGATCGTGATTCCCGCCTACATTCTTTCGGAGCTCAAGACGGGATTTCAGATCGGCGCAATCTTATTTCTGCCGTTTTTGGTGATCGACATGGTCACGGCATCGGTAACAACGTCAATCGGAATGATGCAGTTGCCTCCGGTGGTGATTTCAACGCCACTCAAGATATTGCTGTTTGTCGTCGCGGACGGCTGGAATCTTGTAGTCGGCTCGATGTTGAAAAGCTTCCATTGAGGCTCGGCTGATGACGCCTGAACAACTTGTCGCCTTGGCCCGCCAGACGCTGGAAGCAGCGCTCTGGGTTGCCGCGCCAATCCTGATCTCGGCCACTGTGGTGAGCCTGGTGATCAATATCGGCCAAGTGATGACGTCGATTCAGGACATGACCGTGACCACCGTGCCGCGGTTGGCGGCGGTGGGAGCGATTCTGTTTTTCCTGATGCCGTGGATGCTTCACCATCTTGTGGGATTCACGATCAATCTATTCGGCGATTTTCGCCCGTTTACTCACTGAGGGAGCAAACGAAACTTGTCTCCATGGTTAGAGCACTTTCTGGCGCACGCGCTGCCGATTGGCCTGCGGGCCGGGGGCATGATGACGTTTGCCCCGTTTTTTGGGAGCGACGCCGTGCCGGCGCGCGTCAAAGCGGGCTTCACTCTGGTGCTGACAGCGATGCTGTACAACATCTGCCCTGTGCCGGAGATTCAACCGGGCGCGCTGAGTTGGATTCGAGTGGCGCTGAGCGAAGCAGCGGTGGGATTGATGATGGGTCTCTCGGTTCAACTCGTCTTCGAGGGCATGCAGATCGCGGGACAACTCGCCGGGATGCAGCTTGGGTTTTCACTGGCCGCCATCATTGATCCGCAGACGAACATCGAGACTCCGGTGCTTTCGGTTTTTCACCAGATGTTTGCGCTGCTGATCTTTCTTGAGCTGAACGTCCACCACTGGATGCTGCGGGCCGTAGTGAAGAGTTTCGATTATCTGCCGGTAGGGACAGCCCTGGTCAAGATCGCGGCGGTGGGAGAACTGTTCCGGGCGGCAGGCGGGATGTGGTTGATTGGCGTGCAGATTGCCGCTCCCGTCTTCCTGGCAACGATGTTGGTCGACGTAACAGTGGGTTTTCTGAGTAAAGCATCGCCGCAGCTTCCAGCAATGTTTGTCGGCATCTCCGTTAAAAGCCTCATCGGCTACACGGTATTGGCTGCTTCTGCCGTTCTTTGGCCGGGACTGCTCGAGGGGAAATTTGCAAACGCACTCGGATGGAGTGAACGCTTGCTCCATCTGGCGCATTAGGCGGAAACGATCGTGCCTCAGGAAAACAAATCCGAAAAACCGACAGGGCGGCGAAAGCAAAAGGCCCGCGAAAAAGGCCAGGTCAGCCGGTCCCGCGATCTCGTGACGGCTCTGACTTTGCTCACCGTGACGATGATGCTGGCGTGGCAGCCGCACATCTGGATCGGCCGTTGGCGCGACCTGTTTGGCCGGTTGCTGGTCACGAGCACGCGTGCAGAGATCGGACTGGGCACACCGATTTTTTCTTGGACCGCGCTCACTGTGGTGCAGTGGGTGGCGCCGATTGTTTTCCTGGCGCTCGGCGTCGCCGTGTTTTCAAACGCCGCGCAAGGTGGATTCGTCTTCGCGCCCGAAGCGTTCAAGCCAAACTGGGAACGGCTCAATCCCGCGAGTCATATCAGCCAGATGTTCTCTTTCGCAGCGCTGAGTCGAGTGTTGCGTTCGCTGGTTCCGGTGGCGGCCATTTCATTCTTATCGGTCACGATGATCGAACGCGAATTCCCGTCGCTCGTGCACATGTCGCGCTTCGGGTCGCGCGCATTGCTTGCGAAGCTTGGCTCGCTGCTTTTCGAACTGGCATGGAAATGCGGACTGGTGCTGCTCGCCTGGTCAGGCGCGGACTTTTTGTTCCAGCGCTGGAGCCACGAGCGTTCGCTGATGATGACCAAGCAAGAAGTGAAGCAGGAGATGAAGGACACCGACGGCAATCCGCTGATTCGAGGACGCATGCGCCGGCTGCGTCGCGCCTTCCTGCGCAAGGTGATGGCGAAGGAAGTAGCGCGAGCAACGGCAGTGGTTACGAACCCCACGCACTACGCTGTGGCGCTCGAATACCGGCCCGAAACCATGGCTGCACCGGTGGTGGTGGCCAAAGGCCGCAATCTGATCGCCGAGAAGATCAAGCAGATCGCGCGCTGGCACGAGATTCCCATCATTGAAAATCCGCCGCTCGCTCAGGCGCTCTACAAAGCAACCGAAGTAGGCCAGGCCATCCCGGCAAACCTCTACGCGGCGGTGGCTGAAATCCTGGCATTCCTGTATCGAACGAAAATGCGCATGCAAGGGCAAACAAGGATGGGAGCGTAGCAGAGAACCATGGCCACCGGCGTCCCAATACAACCGAGCCACGCGAAGAAGAGTTCTGGCGATTGGTTGATCCCTGTCGCCACGGTTGCATTGGTTTTCATGATGCTGGTTCCGGTGCCGAGCATCATCCTTGACCTGTTCCTGGCGACGAGTATCACGCTCGGAATCGTCGTGTTGCTGTCCGCCCTGTACATTCTCAAGCCCGTGCAATTCTCCGTGTTTCCAACGTTGCTCCTGTTCTTAACCCTGTTTCGCATCTCGTTAAACATCGCCAGCAGCCGGCGGATTCTGCTTCACGGCAATGAAGGAGCCGGGGCGGCGGGCCACGTAATCGAAGCGTTTGGACAATTCGTGGTTGGCGGCAACTATGTGGTGGGTTTCGTGATCTTCCTCGCGTTGATCGCGATCCAGTACCTCGTGATCAACCACGGCGCGGTACGGACCGCTGAGGTGGCCGCGCGATTCACGTTGGACGCCCTCCCCGGCAAGCAAATGGCGATCGATGCTGACATGAACGCCGGTCTGATCGACGAGGCGCAAGCTCGCGCTCGGCGCGAAAATATCGCTCGCGAGGCCGAGTTTTACGGGGCCATGGACGGCGCGGCGCGCTTCAGCCAGCGCGATGCTTTGGCGACCATCTTGATCACAGCTATCAACATCATCGCCGGTTTCCTGATCGGCGTTTTTCAATTGCACATTCCTTTCGATCAGGCATTGAAGACTTACACAGTCCTGACCGTCGGCGATGGTCTCGTAACCATGATTCCTTCCCTGCTCGTTTCCGTGGCGGGAGGCATGGTTGTCACACGGACATCTACAGATCAAACCGTGGGAGTCGAGTTGGGCAGACAGCTCTTTGCCAAGAAATATCCTCTGCGGATCGCGGGTGGAGTGATGTTGCTGCTGGGGTTGATACCTGGTCTTCCGAAATTCTCGTTTTTTCTACTAGCGGCGATTACGTTCTATCTCTCGGCGCGCGCTTCGAAAGCGGAGGCCAAGCCTGCGCGCGACGCTGCGGCGGCCAAAACAGACAAAAAAGCCAGCACCCAGGAACAGATCGAGAAGCTACTCAAGCTCGACGAATTGAGTCTCGAGGTGGGTTACGCGCTGGTGCCTCTCGTCGACCAAGCGCAGGGGGGCCAATTGCTCCAGCGGATCCGCGCCCTGCGGCGCCACCTCGCGCTGCAGCTCGGCTTTCTTGTTCCCTCGATTCACATCACGGACAACATGAAGCTTAAACCCCGCGAGTACGTGATTCACCTGCGCGGCGTCGAGATTGCGCGGTGGCAGATGTACCAAGACCGCGTGCTGGCCATCAGTTCCGAGCCGAATGCCGCACCGCTGGACGGCTTCGAAACGCGCGAGCCCGCCTTCGCAACTCCGGCGAAATGGATCGTCCCCGCCCTGCAGGAACAGGCGATCGCCAAAGGGTACGTCGTCGTGGACCAAACTTCCGTGCTGGCCACTCATCTTGCGGAGGTGGTACGCCAATTCGCGCACGAATTGCTGACCCGCCAGGAGGTGAAGCGTCTGCTCGACGCCATGGCCGAGACGCAGCCGAAGCTAGTGGACGAACTCGTGCCGCGCCTCCTGACGCTCGGCGAGGTCCAGAAAGTCCTGCAGCAGCTCTTGCGAGAGCAAGTTTCCATTCGCGATCTTACGACGATTCTCGAAGTGCTGATCGATGCCGCGCCGGTGAACAAGTCTCCCATTGCGCTGGTGGAAGCCACGCGGCAGACGCTCGGGCGGTCGCTCGTTCAGCCTCTCCTCAGCGAGGAACGAAAACTGAAGGTCATGACGCTCGACCCAAGCATCGAGCAGCAGCTTCAGCGAAGCCTGGATCCTCAGTTCGCGGGAGAACGGGCGGCGCTCACGCAGGCATCTCCATTGCGACGCGTGCTCGAAAGCTTGCAGAAGTCAGTTGGAGACCGGGCGGCCTTGAACTCGGTGACGCTGCTGTGCAACAGCCCGGCGCGGTTCCATTTGCGGCGGCTGCTGGAGCCGTTTTTGCCGCGGGTGGTCGTGCTGTCGCCCGCGGAGATTCCCGCAACAGTTTCGGTGCAATCGTTGGGAGTTGTGCGATGAGTGATCGGCGAAAAGGCGGGCTGCTGGAACAGGGGAAGCACTCACGATGAACATGGAGACAGGGATCGAAAGCCCCGATGCCAGCGTGAATGCGGCTGAACGGGAGAAGTTGCTGCTGGAGCATCTTCCGGAGGTCCGCTACATCGCGCGGCGCATCCACGAGAAATTGCCGGTGCAAGTTCCGTTCGAGGATCTCGTGCACGCGGGCATCATCGGCTTGATGGAAGCGGTGGAGAGGTTCGATCCCAGCAAGCAAGTACATCTCAAGACCTTTGCAAAATTCCGAATCCGCGGCGCGATTCTGGACAGCCTGCGGGCCATTGATTGGAGCCCACGCAATCTGCGCAAACAGGCGAGGATGATCGAGGATACCTATCGCAAGCTGCTCGCCGAAATGGGCCGCGCTCCCTCGGAAACAGAACTGGCCGAGAAAGTCGGCATGGGCCTGCTGGAGTTTCAGCAGCTCCTGGGCGAGCTGCACGGCCTGAACATCGGCAGCCTGCAGGCATACACGAGCGATGACGAGCCGGAACAAGAGGTCTGCGCGTATCAACCAAACGGCCCCGGGGAGGATCCCTTCTTTCAGTGTCTGAATTCGGAATTGAAATCGCTGCTCGCCGAAGCGATGAATGTCCTCGAGGAAAAGGAACGGCAGGTGGTGGGACTTTACTACTTGGATGAACTCACGATGAAGGAGGCCGGCAGCGTGCTGGGGATCACCGAGTCGCGGGTCTCGCAGATTCACTCGCTCGCTCTCGTCCGGCTGCGCACGCGCCTTCAGGAATTGCTGCAATCTCGAGGGACCGCCGGCGGTGAGGGCGACGCTTCCGTCATTTCGTCGTTGCTATAGGAGAAAGAAAATGGAACAGGTGCTGAGCCAAGAACAGATCGGCGCTCTTCTTCAGAAAGCGCGAAAGAGCGCTTCCGCGGTTCGGTCCGAAGTTCCGGATCAGAAAACTTCCTCGTTCGATCTTCGGCAGTCGCGGCAACTTTCGCCCAACCAAACGCGGGGTATATCCGCGTTGCAGGAAGCGTGGGCCCGCCGGATCGAGGCGGCACTGAGCGCGTATCTTCGCGTGAGTTGCACCGTGAAACTTGCGGCAGTGGAACAGATGCCGTGCGCCGAGTTCCTGGGCCGCTTTCCGGATCTTACCTATCTGGCTTCCTTCCGCATTTCTTCCCTGGATGCTTGCGCGCTGATGCAGATGGATCTTCCATTGGTTCTCCAGATCCTGGACCTCACTCTGGGAGGCTTTGGGACAGACTCGGCGGATGCCCGCGATCTTACGGAACTCGAAGAAGAGATTTTTGAATCCATCACTCAAATTCTGTGCCAGGAGTTGCGATCAACCTGGCTTTCCGTTCTCGACCTGGATTTCAAATTCGGCCGGCGTCAGCGGCAAGCATCATCTGCGCGTTTGATCCCGCGGTCGGAGAAGGTTCTGTCGGTTAGCTTTGAAGTTGTGGTGGGCGAAAGCAAGGGCAAGCTCACCCTGGCGTTTCCATCGGTGATTTCTACGGCGCTGAGCCGCGCGCTTTCAGCCCAGGCTGCTGATTCCGAACCCGAGGCCTCACAAAGGAACCGGACGCATCTGCAAGAATTGATGCTGAACAGCCGCTTTGAAACGGAATTGGTGCTTCCTGCAAACACGATTGCGGTGCGCGAAGTGTACGCCCTGAAGCCGGGAAGCGTCGTGGTCCTGCAGGCGCGAACGAGCGATCCGATTCATCTGAAGGTGGCCGGAAAGAAAATGTTTCTCGCCACACCCGTGGGATGCGGCTCGAAACGCGGAGCGCAGATTCAAAAGGTCCTGTCGATCGCTCCAGGGCAGGAAGGGAAATAACATGAAGATTCTTGAGGCTACTCCGAGTATCGAGAAATTCGTAGAAGCGTGGCGCCGGAGCTTCTCCCAGGTTCTCTCGGCAGCGGGTCTGCCGACGCTCAAGGTGGAAGCCGTCGACGCAAAAACCTGCGCTGCCAGAATCGCGCAGATCAAAGAAAAATACTACTGGACGACGCTGAACGGCGCAGGTTCGTTGCAAGGAACCGTGAGATTCATCACCTCCGAACCGGAAGCGCTGCAGTTGAGCTTGGTGGAAACCGCCGAACCCGCAAACCGCCCCGGACAACTCGACGAGGCGCAGCGGGGCGCTGCCGCGCAACTGATCCGACGGGTAGCGGCGCAGGTGTTGACGCTATGGGGCCACGGAACCGCGAGGTTTGAGAGCACGCCCGAAGTGGTCGACAGCGCAGAACCCCAAGCGGTCTGCGGAGGCTTGCGCATCAAAGCGGGAAATTCCACGTCGATAATAATCGCACTCGCGCCTTCGGGCGAATTCGCGGAATCGCTGCGAATCCTGGAGGAATCTTCACCGAAGTCAGACAAGAAGGAGTCAGGAGAATCTACGATGGTGGCAAACTCCAGTCCGGAACCAAGCTCGAATTTCGATCTTCTTTTCGACGTGCACCTGGACGCCGCGATCCGGTTCGGCGGGCGGCAAATGATGCTGCGCGAAATCCTGTCACTTGGCGCCGGTTCTGTGATCGAACTCGACCGCCAGGTCAACGAGCCGGCCGAGCTGCTGGTCGCCGGGCGTGTCGTCGCACGCGGCGAAGTGGTGGTGGTGAACGGGAATTTTGGATTGCGCATTACGGACTTGACGAGCGCCAGCCAACGGGCTGAACTGCTGTCAGCGTAAGGCAACCAAACGGTGTTCCGTACGGGGAAATGGGCCCCAAAACTGCTTGGACCCAGCAGACAAGCGCGCGGATGCTTACAACTGCGAGCAGGCTGACTAAAGCCTTTTCATCCGCTGCCGATAGAGAGTCTGAGGCGAACTCTACAAAAAATTGTGGTTTGCCCTGGGACCCCGATCGTGCCACTACACGAAAAACAGACCCTTATATCTCCCCTGATATCTCCCGAGATACGGCAGCGCCGTAAGAACCGCGTAGGCACGGTCTTGGCGGAAGGCCTGCCTGCTCTCCCGACGTACGCGATCCAGCTAAACTCGCTTCTGAGTAGCCCTGAAGTAGACCTAAAGAAGGTCACGCAGATTGTCCGCACCGATCCGAGCCTCTGCGCGCAGATTCTGGGCCTTGCAAACTCGGCGCTTTTCAATCTTCGGCGGCGCGTGCTGGCCGTTCCGGAAGCCGTGGTACTGCTCGGTTCCGAACGACTGCGAACGCTGGTTCTGAGCTGCGCATTCATGAAATTTGCGGGGCGGCAACTTGATTCGGATGAGTTGCGGGAGTTCTGGCGCCATAGTCTGCTGACGGCGATGTTGAGCGAGCGAATCGCGCGCCGCGTTGAATACCCGGAAGCGGAGCAAGCCTATACGGCCGGGCTGCTACACGACATCGGCGAGCTGCCGTTGCTGATCGTCGCACATGAAGAAGAAGGCAAAAGCGACGCACCGCTCGCAGGCTGGCAGGACGTTCCTGCGGTTGAACGCGAGTATTTTGGAATCGACCACCCTGAAGTCAGCCGGTCGATGGGCACCTATTGGAACTTCTACCCGTCTCTGATTGACGTGCTGGAGTACCACCACGAACCAAACAAGGCGAAACAAGACCCGAACCTGGCGGGAATTGTCGCCGTGGGCGATCACTACGCCGGCCTGCCGCCCGTTAAGGCAGGTGAAGATTCAGCTGAAGACTCACCCGAAGAGACCGCCAGTACCGACTCATTTCTCCACCTATGCCTTCCCGGCCTGTGGGAAGAAGACCGTTCCTCTCTTGCGGTGTTCTTGAAAGCCGAAAGATTGGTACCGATCGAGTTGCCGCAATTCCCGAACTAGTAACGAAAGCAGTGTAAGCCGCAAGCTGAGTCGAGTCCCCGGAAAATTCTGCCTATTCGGCACGCTAGCTAGGCAAGATCCCCGCAGAGCCCCTCGCGCTTGCACCGTACGGGCTTCCGGCCATCCCTGCAATCACTAGACATCACGAAGGTTGCGACACGCGTCTCGACGCCAGTGTGGCCCTCCGTGTGCTTCTATGCTGACCGGAGGGGATCCGAATGGATAGCGGCTTTTACTCTGCCTTTACGGGGCTCGCGGCGCGCATGCAGTCACTCGATCTGGTGGCCAATAATCTGGCGAACGTAAACACCGCCGGTTACAAGTCACAAAAGGAGTTCTATCGCGCGCTCACAGCCTCGTTGCACAACCGGTCGCTTACGCCGGTGAATCAGGCCATCAACGACTTCGGCATGCTGGGGGGATCTCGCACGGACTTCACCCCCGGCTCACTCGATCCGACCGGAAATGACACGGATTTGGCCATAGACGGAGCCGGTTTTTTTGCGGTGAAGTCCAAGACCGGCGCTGAACACTTCACACGAAATGGAAATTTTAGCCTCAACACGCAGCGTCAGCTCGTCGACTCCGAGGGCAATTTGCTGCAGGGCGAGGATGGGCCAATTCAAGTTCCTTCCGGCAAGCTGACGATCAGCACCGACGGAACCGTCTCAGTGGACGGCGCGATCGTGTCGAAATTGAAGGTGGTGGACTTTGCGCCGGGAACCGAGCTGACACTTGAAGGGAACACGGATTTTTCGGCGCCCGCCGGCTCTGCGAAGCCTCTTGCCGCCCCGCAACTTCGAGAAGGAATGCTCGAAGCATCGAACAGCAACCCGGTTCAAAGCGCGGTGGCGCTCATCAATCTGCAACGCAACGCCGAAATGATGCAGCGGGCCCTTTCGATCTTTAACACCGATTTCAACCAGACCGCCGTGCAAGAACTGGCGCGAGTCTGAGCCACCAAGGAGAAAACAAGAATGTTTCGCGCACTGAATACGGCCGCCAGCGGAATGATTGCCCAACAGCTCAATCTAGACAACATCGCGAACAACCTCGCGAACGCCAGCACCGCCGGCTTCCGGAAACGCCGGTTGCAATTTCAGGATCTCCTCTATCAGAACCTAATCATGCCCGGCGCGGCCTCGACCCAGCAGACAGTGATTTCCGCGGGCTTGCAGATCGGCCTTGGCGCGCGCTCATCGGCATCCGAGATGATTCAATCGCAGGGAGACTTCGATTCGACGGGGAATCCACTCGATCTGGCCATTCAGGGACAGGGATTTTTCCAGGTCCAGATGCCGAACGGGGATTTGGCCTATACGCGCTCTGGAACCTTTCATCTTGACGCCCAGGGAAATGTGGTCACAGCCGATGGATATCCCCTGCAGCCTTCCATCACGATCCCTCCGAACGCCACGAGCATCACGATTGGCACCGACGGCACCGTCAGCATCTCTCTTCCCGGCCAGCAGCAGGCGCAGCAGGTGGGCCAAATCCAACTTTCCACATTTGCGAACGCGGGCGGCCTGAACAGCATCGGCCAGAACCTGTTTCTGCCAACGACGGCTTCGGGGGACGCGCTCACAGGAACCGCGGGCGGCAGCGAAGGGCTGGGCACGATCCAGCAGGGAGCGCTGGAAGAATCGAACGTCAACGTGGTGGAGGAGTTCGTGCAGATGATTCTGGCGCAGCGCTCCTACGAATCCAACTCGAAGGTCGTTCAAGCCGCTGACCAGATGTTTCAGGACGTCAACGCGATGTCGCGTTAGAGGGGCCGAAATTGCGAAGCGTTCACATACTTTTGGCGCTGGCAGGTCTCGCCTTTTTTTCGGGAACGGCTCATGCGGCGAGATTTACTCTGCTCGGCGAAGTCGAGGTCGAGGCCGACTCGATCTTTCTCTCGGATTTGCTGCCTGCTCAAGTTCCCCCTGAGCTGCGCCGCCCCGCGCAGAGCATCCTGATTGGAACCTCGCCGCAACCGGGAAGTACACGCGTACTCGAAGGAGCGAAAGTTGCGGACATGTTGGGTGCGGACATCTCGCGGGAGATCGGCGTTCCCAACGAAATTGTGGTTCATCGCGTCGGACGCCGGCTGACTCGCGAAGAAGTGGTTGCGGTGATTCGAACGGCGCTGGGACGGAACGGCTTCCCGGGAGCTGATCTACAACCCGACGACCTTCGCATTTTCCCTTCCGTGATGGTCTCATCGGCTAACGCTCCACTCGAAGTGCGGCGCGTGGATTTCGATGATGTGTTGAACGAAGCTCGGTTTCTCATGGCACAGCGTGGCTCCCTGCCGTTTTTGGTCACGGCGCACTTGCGAGACCGTGTTCCAGCAGAGACTGGTTCGTTGAAGAGCGGGTCCGGCGCATCGACCGCCAGCGTCGATTCTCCGGAGTCTCCTAACGCCCGTCTCGAAGATCTGCTTGGACGCCACGCGTTGCGGCAGGCAGCCCAGGGAACGTCCCTGCGGGACGCTCAAGTCGGCTCGGCGACGCTGGTCGAGCCAGGAAAATCAGCCACTTTGCATTTGTCTTCGTCCGGCGCGATGCAAATGCTTTTGGACGTGATGCCGCTGGAGCGCGGTACGCTCAACCAAACCGTTCGCGTGAAGCTTCCTGGGACGGGCAAGATTCTTCGCGCTCAAGTGACGGGCGCCCGCCGGCTGGAAGCAATATTTTGAAGGAGCTTGACTCGATGCTGATTCTTCGTCACATCTCTCGCACACTGGCCGGTTCGTTGTTATTTGCGCTGGCCGTCTCAATAACGGCGGCCGGAAGTAACCACATCAAAGACAAGAAGAAAAAGCCAGGTCCGGCGGCATCGTCGCTCGACGATTA
>DATEQN010000012.1:0-4045 GCA_035272625.1 Terriglobales bacterium
CTTCCAGAAATATCGCTCGCCGCGTCTTCCTCGTGTACAGCTCAAAGCCGGTCATCATCGCCAGGGTCCTCTGGTTCATTTCTCAGACACTCTAACTTGACCGCTTGTGGAAAGCAGAGAGCTTAATCAGAGTCTCCCTAAACCGGAAACTCTCTCCGCACATACTCCATCGCGGCCTCCCGCGACGTAAGTCGACCCTCCAGTTGCGCGTCCTCGACCGCTGCCAGCACCTCTTTGAAGCGTGGACCGGGCTCATAGCCGGCTTCGATCAGATCCTGGCCGGTAATCAGCGGAGTGGGGCGAATCGCCTCGGGCGGCAACGAACGCAACTGCTCGCGCGCATAGTCATACGCGTCTAACTGGCCGTGGCTGGATAGACAGTCGATGCGATGCAACTCCAGATGCTCGTCGAAGGCGGGCAGGCGCAGAAACTTCTTCAGCGTGGATTGATTCATGCGCTGCACCTGGCCAAAGCGCATGTGATTGTCGACCAGTGCAAGAATCTGATCGGTCTCGTCGTTCGAGAAGCGCAGGCGGCGGCAGATTTCGGCGGCCATCTTCACTCCTACTTCTACGTGGCCATCGAAGCGGATTCGGTCGGGCGCTGCGCGGAAGGTCGGGGGCTTGCCTACATCGTGCAGCAGCGCTCCCCAGGCTAGCGTTTTTGAACCTCCTACTTGCAATTTCTCCAGCAGCAGCAGCGCGTGCACGAATACGTCGCCTTCGGGATGATACTCGGGCGGTTGCTCCACTCCTTTCATGGCGGCGATTTCGGGCAGGACTTCTGGCAATAAGCCGCTTGTATCCAGCAGTTCAAACGCCCGGCGCGCTTGGCCTTCGGTTAGCATCTTGGTCAGTTCTTCGCGCACTCGTTCGCTGGAAACCTGGCGAATCTTAGGGGCTAATTTTTGGATTGCGGCCATGGTTGCCGGATCGATCTGGTAATCGAAGCGCGCGGCAAAGCGCACGGCTCGGAGCATACGCAGTTTGTCTTCCGCAAAACGGCGTTCGGGATCGCCAATGGCGCGCACGATTCCAGCTTTCAGATCGTCGCGGCCACCGACAAAATCGAGGATCTCGTTGGTGCCCGGATCTAGCATCATGCCGTTGATGGTGAAATCTCGGCGCTGCACGTCTTCACGCGGGTCTTTGGTGAAGCGGACTTCGTCGGGATGACGGCCATCGGAGTAGCCCACGTCGGAGCGAAACGTTGCCACCTCGACTGCTCCCTTGCCACGTTCGCCTTGACGGGCGAGGGCGCCCGTCGCTCCACTGGTTCCTGGGACGAGCACTACGCCGAATTGCTCGCCTACGGCGTAGGTCTCGGGGAAGATTTGCATGACCTGCTGCGGTGTCGCGTCGGTGGCCACGTCGTAGTCGGCGGGCTCGCGGCTGAGAAGAAGATCGCGGACGCATCCACCGGCCAGGTAGGCCTGCTGTCCGCGCCCGCGCAGGGTGCGGACGATTTCGGCGGCGTGTTGTTTGGCGTCCCTCATTTAGACTGGTGTGGTGTCCCGCACGTTGGTGGCATAAACCCATCTTGTCATCCTGAGCGAAGCGAGGGATCCCATGCATTCGGGCGGATGCCAATGCAGAGGTCCTTCGCTTCGCTCAGGATGACAGATCATTTTTGTCGCGAACTCACGGGACACGGCACTGCGAATACCGCCATCATTATGCCTGACGCGTACATACTCGGCATTGAGACCTCCTGCGATGAGACAGGGGCGGCGGTGGTGCGCTCAGGGCAGGAGATTTTGTCGAACGTAGTGGCCTCGCAGATCGCTACTCACCAGCCTTATGGCGGAGTGGTTCCGGAACTCGCGTCGCGCGAGCACTTGCGCGCTATCGTTCCGGTGGTGCGGCAAGCACTGGCCGAGGCGGGACAGACTTATGCGTCGGTCGACGCTATCGCGGTCACGCAGGGCCCGGGACTGGCGGGGGCCCTGCTGGTCGGCATCAGCTTTGCCAAGGCGCTGGCTTTCGCACTGGAGAAGCCGCTGATCGCCGTGAACCATCTTGAGGGACACATCCATGCCGTGTTGCTGGAGCAGCGGGAGAGCGAAAATGGCGCGCTTCATATTCCGGTGCTGGCTTTGGTAGTCTCCGGTGGCCATACGCATCTTTATCTTGCGCAATTGCAGGAGAATCTCTGGACTTATCGGAACATCGGCCATACTCGCGACGACGCCGCCGGGGAGGCGTTTGATAAAGTGGCGAAGCTTTTGGGACTGGGCTATCCCGGGGGGCCGATCATCGACCGGCTTGCGCCGCATGGCGATCCGCACGCGGTCAAGTTCCAGACTTCGCAGATCAAGCATCGCGACCGGCGCGATCACAAACAAAGCGATCATGAGCAGCCAGGGGCAGAAGAAGGGCCGCACTTTGATTTTTCCTACAGTGGAATCAAGACGGCGGTTTTGCGCTACGTCGAGATCGAGAACATGAAGCCTGCGATCGAGGCACGCCGGCAGGGGCTCGCGGGCATCGGCAAGCCGACGCTGGAAGACGTTCTCGGACTCTGCGACCGGCAAACCCTTAGCCTGGTGGCTTCTTTCCAGCGCTCGATGGTCAACGATCTGGTCACGAAGACGCTGGCGGCGGCGCGCGAATATGAGGTTCAGACGCTCTTCGTAAGCGGCGGCGTGGCCGCCAACCGGGAATTGCGGACTACGTTTGAGCGGGAAGCGGGGATGCAGGGGCTACCTGTTTTCTTTCCATCGCGCGCGCTTTCCACCGACAATGCCGCCATGATTGCGGCTGCGGCGTTTCCGAAGTTTCTGCGCCGGGAATTTGTGTCTATGGATTTTTCGGCCGAGGCCGGAATGTCCCTGCGCTGATAGCCCGTGGCGGAACTCCAGTCCCCGACCGCGGGGTCCAAAGAGGATGTGGAAGAATTTGTCGATTGCGCAAAAAGCTCACCTCGGGCGCTAAAGCGCGGACACTTTTTGGGGATTTACGGCACGACTGAAGTCGTGCCCTTCCCGAAACCGTGCCCTCCCGAAACCCGCGCGAATTGAAACATTTCCCAGCTACAATAGTTCGTGTGAAGCCGACAATCTATGTAGTGGAAGACGACCCGGATATTTCCCGTTTGGTTCGCCATCATCTGGAAGGGGCCAGTTTCAACGTGCGACTCTACTCGACCGGCAATCTGGTCGTGGTCGATGCTGAACGCCAGCGTCCGGCGCTGTTTCTGCTGGATATTATGGTGCCCGGAAAGGACGGTCTGGAGCTTTGCCGGCAGATACGGCAGTCGGTGTCGCTGGCGCCGGTCCCGGTGATTTTCCTGACCGCCAAGAGCGGGGAGGCGGATCGTGTTCTGGGGTTGGAGTTGGGTGCCGACGATTACATCCCCAAGCCGTTCAGCCCGCGCGAACTGGTGGCTCGTGTCAAGGCGGTGCTGCGTCGTTTTGAGCGGCCGCTGCCACCCCTACCAACCAAGATTGACGATGTCCACATTGACCCGGGCGCGATGACGTTGACGGTTCGCGGGAAACAGGTGCCGACTACGGCTACCGAATTCCGGCTGCTTGACCATTTCATGCGGCATGCCGGACGCGTTTTTACCCGCGACCAGTTGCTCGACTCGGTCTGGCGCGATACGGCGTACGTGACGCCGCGGTCGGTGGACGTTTATGTGCGACGCATCCGTGAAAAGATTGAGCCCGATCCGGAGAACCCGCGTTACTTGAAGACGGTACGGGGAGCCGGTTACCGCTTTGAGGTCGCGCGTTGAGAAGTCGCATCTTCTTTAAATTGATGTTTGTGTTTCTGCTGGTGATTGGCGTCACCGCGATCACGCTGCAGTTGGCCGTGCACAAGGTCTGGGAACGCACCCTGCGCGAGCAGATCGAACGCAATCTCAAACAGAAAACCTTGATGTTCGCCCATCGCGTGGAGGCGGACCGGCAGCACTCCCTAGCGGACATTACCGCCCAGGAGGGCCAGGCGGCGGGAGCCCGCGCCACCGTCATTGATCCCACTGGGAAGGTGCTGGCCGATTCGGAAAACGATCCCAGCACGATGGAGAATCACGCGCATC
>DATEQN010000013.1:0-9156 GCA_035272625.1 Terriglobales bacterium
GTGGCTGTTGAAAAACTCCTTCCCGCGAAATTCGCAAAAATGAAATCGCGTCAGGAAGCCCTACAAGCGACTTTCTCAGGTCGCCTAGACATTTTCTATCCCCCAAATTTTGCTTGTTTGGAGCGGAAACGGAGTTTTTCAACAGCCACAGGCGATAGCGCTCACAATGAGCGTTATGGCGATGTTTCGACAGCTAACGACATCCGTCGTGAAACTATTCCGACCGATCTCATTCGTCAATTCGAGGCTAATGCCTTTCGATCACGGAACCGACCAGATAGCCGAGCGCCATCGACAACCCCGCAACAACCGGCGCGAGCAGTACCCAATTAAGCAGTACCCAATGGAGCAAGCCAGACGGAGCTGCAAGCGCGGGCTCGGGGAGCTGATCGAGAACCTGTTCTGAGGCATTTTCACTGCGGACCTGCTGCGAAACTTGATCGGCGACTTCGGCCTTCTGTTCCCCCAGATCCTCGCCCGTCGCAGGGATCGAGACTGACTCCGACGAGGCCGACTCGATCGAACCTGACTCCAAGCCGGGAGGTTGCACGGCTTCCGGCGTTACCGGAGTTTCCGGTTGAATCTTTTCAGGCTGGGTGTTTTCCGGCTCCGGCTTCTCACAAAAGCTTTTGGGAATCATTTCGACCAGGCGGTCCAAAACCGTCTCGTGGTCGTTCGTGAAGCCGCGTGGATGCGGAGAGAAAATCTCCAGCAGGCCGACAACCCTGAAATTGGACACGATGGGAGCGGCCATGAGCGACCCTATGCCTAGTGTGCGACCGACTTGCGGATCGATACGCGGGTCGTTTTCCGTGTCCTCGCACGAGACGAGGAGGCCACTGCGAACGCATTCCCCAGAGAGACCCTGTTTTACGTCCACCGGGGCTCCGAGCGGCGGGGTTGGCTCACCGGCTCTCGCGCGGCAGATCATTTTGTCATCCGTGAGAAGCGCCAGAGCCGCGCCACTGGCTCCGGTGAGGCTCAAGGCGCACTCGGTGATCAGGTGCAAAACTGCATCGGCGTACTCGTCACCAATCTCGCGGACCTCGCGGCGAACTGCTTCCAGCGAGAGTATTCCGCTTCGATTGGGCATTGGAACGACTTCAGGAAGCTCGATGGCGGGCACCGGCGATTTGCGAGTGCTCTGATACATAGCTGCGACCTTATTATCCGGATCTCCTTTTTGAGCTCGAAAACGGCGACGATTGTAACTCATCCCGTCGGCTCGCGACATTCGCCAAACGGGTGAGTTCTTCTGGGGGTAGGCGCGAGCCTCGATAGCGCTCACAACCCCGTCAGTGAGTGCTATGGCGATTTTGCAACAACTGAGTCACTGACCGGAAATACTTGGCTCTGAATCACTGAATCTTTCCGCTCAATTCGGCCTGTGGAACCACTTCCCGTCGAATGTCATCCGAGGAGGGTATTCCCAGTACCAACTGGTAACTAAGGTCCACAACACCAAGGAATGAATAGTGAGATCGCGACGCAGCCCAAGCGGAAGCCAACCCTCTTACGCATCCGCTTCCGGCAATGGCCGCAGCGGCTCAATCTCGATGACGTGCAGGCCGCACTCAGTTTTGGCGGTGCCCGGCCAGCGTCCCGCCCTGGGATCTTCGCCCGGCCGGACGGCCCGCGTGCAATGCGTGCAACCGATGCTCGGATAGCTCTGATCGTGCAGTGAGTTGTAAGGCACGCTGTGTTCGTGGAGATAGCGCCAAACTTGTTTCGAACTCCAGTCGGCGATCGGATTCACCTTCATTAGGCCGAATTTCGCGTCCCACTCGATTTTGCGGGCGTCCTTGCGGAATGAGGTCTGGTCGCGGCGAATGCTGGTGATCCAGGCCGCCAATTGACTAAGCTTGCGCCGAAGCGGCTCAACCTTCCGCAGGTTGCAGCATTGGTCGGGATACCTGGCCCAAAGCGCCGCACCGTGAACCCGTTCCTGCTCCTCGGGCGAGAGCAGCGAAAAAACTCTTTCAATCTTAATTTCATACTTTTGCTCGATTTTGTCGATCAGACCGTATGTCTCGGGAAAAAGGAATTCGGTGTCGACGGTGAAGACGCGGAAATCCTTGCGCAAACGCGAAGCCATATCAATGAGTACCATCCCCTCGGCCCCAAGCGCCGACGAGATGGCCACTTCATTCCCGAAGGTCCCCAACGCCCATGCCAGCACCCGCTGCGGGCTCCAACTCTCTGCGGTCAACTGCACTGCTTCAACCTTCACTCTGATCTTGTCTTTGTCTTGCACGCCATCGGCTCCTCATCTGCTCACAGGCGCAGCGCCCGCGAGGGGAATGGTTTTGAAAAGCGCCACCGGAGGCAGACTGTCGTTCCGCGGTGACAGTTCGGGCATCACAAATTCCCCCACCACGCCAGCGGGATCGGCCCAACGTACGACCTCACCGACAACCAGCAGAGTTGGCGAGGCGAGTTGCGGGGCGCGGTGGAGGTCGAGGACGGTCGTGCGATGCGTTCGCTGATATTTTGTCGTGGCGCGCGAGATGACCGCGCAAGGTGTGTTAGCGGCGAGCCCGGCCGACCTCAACCTCTTTGCGACGTCCGAGTAGTTTTGCCCCGGCATATAAATGACAAGCGTCGCTCCACTGGCGACAAACCTGCGCCAGTCGGAGGCATCTTGTTCGCAAACGTCTTTTTCGGGAACCTGCCGTTCCGAAGCTCGGTGCGCGGTAATGAGCACCAGCGCTGACGACGCTCGCCGATGCGTCAGTGGAATCTGGGCGGCAGCGGCCGCACCCAGAGCCGATGTGACGCCCGGAATGATCTCGAAAGGAATGTTGTTTCCGCGCAGGGATTCGATCTCTTCCCCGGCGCGTCCGAAGATCAGCGGATCGCCACCCTTCAGCCGGACGACGCGCAATCCGGAGGCGGCCAGCGCCACCATGAGACTATTGATCTCTCTTTGCTGGATTTTCTTTTTTCCGCAGCGCTTGCCTACGTTGTAAATCTGGGCGGTGGACGGGATCAGCTGCAGGATCTCGGGCGCGACGAGGTCGTCGTGCAAAACGGCTTCGGCGGTTTGCAGCAGGCGAAGCGCCTTCAATGTCAGCAGTTCCGGGTCGCCTGGCCCCGCACCCACTAGATAGACCTTACCCATCATGCTCCCTCTCCCTTAGCGCTCAATACTGGAATCTTGGCCAGCTCCGCTTCGAACGCTTCCCTGCTCGCCAGTGAGTGCAGTAACTCCGACTTGCGCTCTTGGTCGAGATCGCTGGCCAGAATGAGCCGTCTGGTCTCACCGAGCTGCTTGACCCACTCCGCGTATCCGGGACCGAACTGTCTTTCCAGTTGCTGCCGAAGTTTCTGTGCCAGCGACGGACTCTTCCCGGCGGTCGAAATTGCGATCTGCAAGTCGCCGCGCCGCACCACCGCCGGGTAAAAGAAATCGCAATACTCGGGAACATCGACCACGTTGCACAGCACTCCGCGCCGCTGCGCCTGGCGATAGATGAGTTCGTTCAGGCGGTTTGAGGCTGTGGCTACGACCGCGAGAAACTTGCCGTCGAGGTCATTCTCCGAGAAGGCGCGCAATTCCAACTCGATCTTCCCTGCGTCGGCCCAGTCGCGGACCTGGCTGCTGACTTCGATCGCAACCACGTGGATGCGCGCACCGGTATCGATGAGGCCACCAATCTTCGGCTCTCCGACTTTGCCCGCGCCCACGACCAGGCACTGCTTCCCTGCCAGCTTGATAAACATTGGGAACAGGCTAGTCACCGTCTCCTCCGGCGGCGTGCGCCAGGTGTCCAATGCTGGCCGCCGGCACATCGCGAGCGACGGCATCCACCGCTTCGCCCGCCAGAAGTTCCCGTAACTCCGTGTCGGTGTGCCGCGCAAAAAACTGGCGCAGGTTCTCGCTGGCCTGGCGCGTGGTGAGATATTGCCGGAGCAATCTCTCGATCGCCTCCGGAACCTCGGTCGCAGGGCAGCGGTATCCCACGGGCCGCGCGGTCGCCTGATGTAGACCGAGCGCGCCGCCCACGCAGAAGTAGTAGGCATCGACTACACGGCCGTCCACTTTCATCTTTTTGCCGTCAATGCCGATATCAGCAATCCAGTGCTGTCCGCAACTGTTGGGGCATCCCGTAACGTGCAATTTCAGGTGCTGATCGAAGCCGGGCAAGCGCTCTTCCAGTTCTTCCACCAGCCAGCGGGAAAAGCTTTTTGTCTCGGTGATCGCGAGCTTGCAGAATTCCGTGCCGCTGCAAGCGACGGTGCCACGCCAGAAGGCCGAACCGCCCACCGGCAAACCAATCGCGTCCAATTCCCTGGCCAAGCTCTCAGCGTTATGCTGGGGAACATTCACGATGAGCAGGTTTTGCATGTTGGTGGTGCGCAGTTCGCCGGACGCGAAGCGATCGGCCAGATCGGCGGCAGCGTGCATTTGCTCGGCGGTAATTCGCCCGCGGAGCACCGCCGCTCCCACGTAGCAGTAACCCGGCTGTTTCTGCGGATGAATTCCCACGTGGTCGCGATAAACATCCGCGGGCGGTGATTCCTCGACCGCGGCGTCGAATTCAAATCCGATCCGCCGCTGCAGTTCGTCCAGAAAACTCTTCGCCGTCCATCCCTGCCGCAGGAAGAGAAACTTCAGCCGCGCGCGCTCGCGATGTTCCCGCAACACATCCGAGTCGCGAAACAGTTCGGCAATCCCTTTAATGGCGGGAAGCACCTGATGCCAACGGACAAAAGCGTTCAAGCGTGCTCCCAGGTAGGGTTCGGTGGAGAGGCCTCCCGCAACTCGCAGGGAAAAACCGATCTCGGGCGTGCCGCGCAGCATGCGGGTCGTCGCAGTCAAGCCCACGTCATTGATCTCCGGATACGGGCACCAGACGCGGCATCCGGTGATCGAGATCTTGAATTTGCGGGGCAGGTTGTAGAAGTCGGCGTTGCCCGCCAGCATTCGCGACGCTTCGAGCGCCAAGGGCGAAGCATCGCAGATTTCATCGGCGTCCACTCCCGCGACCGGACATCCGGTAACATTTCGGGTGACATCGCCGCAGGCGCTGGTCGTGTTCAGGCCTACTTTCGCGAGCGCTTCGAGCAGGTCCGGCAGTTGCTCGATCGTGACCCAGTGCAACTGAATGTTTTGACGCACCGTGATGTCGGCAATTCCGTGAGCGTAGCGGCGGGTGAGCTCGGCAATGGTTCGCAATTGTTCAGAACGCAGCAGGCCGTTGGGGATCCGGATTCTCACCATGAAGCATGACAGCGCCCGGCCTTCGCCGTTTTGACCCCCGATTACACCTGCCCCGTCACCCTGGGTGTAGACGCCCCACCAGCGAAAATAGGTGCCCAGCCATTCCGGCGGAATGGACTGGAACCCCTCACGCGCGAACCGCCGAATTTCTTCCAGATCTTCCCAGGGGTTTTTGGAGCGTTTGAGGCGCTCGACTCGCTGTGCCTTGGTTTCTTTCGCAGTGTTTGTCATAGCCTGTTTCGCCCCAGACTGTTTTCTTCCCGAAAATGAAAAACCCACCGCCAGATGCGTCTGGCGATGGGTTATGAATGCCGGTATTAGCAACAATCCTTCAGGTCGGCAGCCTCCCCTCACCAGAGCACACGCATGAACTACAACAGGCGCACATGCACAACGCGGGATAATTCTGCCTTGCCATGATTGGGATTCTAGGTTGAGCGGCTCCGGCGGTCAATCAACTTCGGTGTACGCTTGGATTCATATTTTCTATCCAATGAATCGAAATTCCTGCATGATCAGTTCCTGCTTGCTGCAGCTGCCGTCCCAGCAGGATCACTCCTAGATCGTTCATGGCAAGCGAAATGAGCTCCCTGCGCTCGCGCGGGCCTGATCCCGAAAGCAGCCCATCGGTGAATTCGTGTCTCGCACGTGTGTACATCCCGTGACGGTGCTGATTTAGAACAGAAAACCCGATTCAGGTTCCCGCACCGGGAATTGCAGAAGGAATGCCGGCCAACGAACTCGTAAGTCCAGCGCGCGGAAAGACAAACACAGATCAAAGAAGCACCACCGCGGTGGCAGGGTAAGTGCAATGGAGTAGGTGGGCAGTCGTCCCAAAATATGAGAGTTCTAAAGAACCTCGCTAAGCGGGGCGAGCGAAGCTGCACGCGAAGGGAGCCGCAGATCATGCAAACCGGCTTAGCAGGAAGACAACACGAAAGAGAACAGCAGATGTATGGATTGGCGGTAGCCCAAGAATGTTCTGCGAACTGGTTTGCAGCCTACACCAATTCCCATCATGAAAAACGCGTAGCTGGGCAATTTGGCGAGCGTCAAATTAAGTCCTTTCTGCCGCTGTATTCGGCGCGCCACCGTTGGCGAAACCGCTGCGAGGTGAACCTCGAGCTGCCGCTCTTTCCAAACTACGTGTTTGTGTGCATCGATCCCCGGGACCGCGTGCGCGTGCTCGAGGTGCCGGGCGTGCTGTCGCTGGTCGGTTTTGGACGAAACCTCGCGCCGCTCCCCGATTTTGAAATCGAAGCGCTCCGCGCCGGTCTCGGACAGCGAAAGATCGAGCCCCATCCCTACCTTGTCATCGGGGAGCGGGTCCGCATCAAAGCTGGACCTCTGACGGGGATGGAAGGTGTGCTGGTCCGCAAGAAGAACAACTTTCGAGTTGTTGCTCGCGCTGGATGTGATCATGCAATGCGTGGCGGTGGAGGTCGATGCCGACGATCTGGAACCGGCGGTAAAGCACGCCGGCCGCGTGCTTCTGCTGCCCGACTGTCCCGGCCAACCCCAGCAGCAGGCCCTGAAATACCGGCCACTCTAGCGCATGCTCTTTCTGGACAGATTCGGACGGCACTTTTGCCGGGCTGTGGCCGTGGCTGCGCTGTTCGTGGCAGCGGGAAATCTGAGCTGGGCATCCAATGCCGAGTCTCCGAAACCTTGCACCAGTCAAAGTCCCGGTGCAGGTATGAGTCAACGCGAAGCCGGTCCTTTGATCAAGCCGCCGCTGATCAAGCCGCCCCGATCCGATCCCGCCGCGGAAGGCCGAGCCGGGGGAAAGAGCGTGGCGGCGGGCGGTTTATGCCTGACGTACTTCGCGCAAAATCTTGTTTCCGATCAGGAAAAGATTTGGACCAGTCCGCTGCATCTACATGCCTTGCCTACCGAAGACAGGAACTGGCTCGTGCTCTTCGGAGTTGGCACCCTCGGCCTGGTGGCAGCCGACAACGACATCATGCGGCATTTCGGAACTACCCCAATCGCCCACAGCAGCAGCTTTAGCAATTACGGACTCGCGGCCATGGTCGGGAGCGCTGCGAGCTTGTACCTGCGCGGGGCAACCACCAGCGACGATCACAGCCGCGAGACCGGGTTTCTGGCGGGGGAAGCGGCGCTGAACAGCATAGTCGTGGCGGAGACTATGAAACTCGCCTTCCAGAGACCGCGTCCGAACGCCGCCAATGCCGGCACCTTCGGGGCGGGAGGCGCCTCGTTTCCCTCGGAGCATGCGCTCGCCGCGTGGTCGATCGCCAGCGTCATTGCCCACGAATGTCCCGGACCGTTGACCAAACTGCTGGCCTACGGTGGCGCCGCGGGGATCAGAGATGCCGTGGACGTCTGGAAAGCCATCCTTACCGGCTCGTTCGCGTTCTTCCTCATCGTGCGCTATGGGTTGGGGCTGAAACTCTTTCCGCTGTCGATTTATGCCTTGGAGGCGTTGCTCACTTTTACGCTCTTGACTGGCGTACGTGTGCTCTCGCGCATGCTGGCGGAAACGGTGCGGACAGACTCCGCCACCAAACGCATGCTCCTGGTGGGTGCCGGACATGCCGCACAGATGATCATTCGCGAGATTCAGGAAGTGGAGACCGGCTATCGGGTGATCGGTTGTGTCGATGACAATCCGCTCAAGAAGGGACTGCGGGTTCTGGGCGTGCCTGTGCTCGGCCCCGTCGCGGCGCTGGCGAAAGTCGTCCGCCAGCAAAGAATCGACGAAATTCTGATTGCCATTCCATCGGCTACCCAGAGCCAGATGCGCCGGCTGGTGGCAATCTGTAAAGAGGCGGGCGTCGCCTTCCGCACCGTCCCCGAAATGGCGGAATTGATCGCAGGTCGAGTCACCCTGCAGCAGGTTCGAGAAGTTTCACTTGCGGACCTGCTGGGCCGCATCCCAGTCAACCTCGATCTGGAATCGGTCGGCGAGCATATTCGGGACCGCGTGGTCATGGTGACTGGGGCCGCCGGGTCGATCGGTTCCGAACTATGCCGGCAAATCAGGACCTACAAACCGAAACTTCTTTTGTGCCTCGACCAGAATGAAACCGGGATCTTTCACTTGCAGCGCCAGCTTGCCCAGGGCGACGGAGACGAGCACAAGGTGTTTTGTGTCGCCGACTTCAGCAACCCGGAGCGCATGCGCAAAATATTCCTGACCTACGGGGTCGAGATTGTTTTCCATGCCGCGGCGTACAAGCACGTGCCCGTCATGGAAGACAATGTCGAAGAAGCAGTCAGCAACAACGTCTTCGGCTTGCTGGCGTTGCTGAACGTGGCCCAGAGTTCGCATTGCGCGGCCTTTGTGATGATTTCGTCTGATAAGGCGGTGAACCCGACCAACGTCATGGGCTGCACCAAGCGGGTGGGAGAACTAATTCTCGCCGCCTGGCCCGGGGAGCGGATGCGCTCGGTTTCGGTGCGCTTCGGCAACGTTCTCGGATCGAACGGCAGCGTGATTCCGCTCTTCCAGGAACAGATTCGTCAGAACCAGCCCATCACCATCACCCACCCTGAAATGACCCGCTTTTTCATGACGATTTCGGAGGCAGTCAGCCTGGTGTTGCAGGCCTTCGCAGTAGGACGGAAGGGCGACATCCTGGTGCTCGATATGGGGGAGCCGGTTCGAGTCACGGACCTGGCGAAAACTCTGGCCCGCCTCTCCGGCAAATCCCGTCAGGAATTCGAGTTCATCGGCCTGCGTCCAGGGGAAAAACTCTTCGAAGAACTCTTTTATCCCGACGAGCGGGTTCTGCCAAGCGCCTGTGCCAAGATCGCCTGTACGGAAAGTGGACTGGACCCCTGGGCTGAGACAATCAGTTAAGCGACATTTCGCCGTTCGCTGCCGAAGCATTGTCGGGCGAGATTGATAGTTGGCAGTATAGCTCCGGCTGGTGAAGCGGAAGCGGGCTCTGCTGCAGAGCAACCTG
>DATEQN010000014.1:0-76094 GCA_035272625.1 Terriglobales bacterium
TTCGTGCGGATCTCGGCCGCATCCCCAATCCACAACTCAACCTGCAATTCCGCCAGCAGTCGTTCAAACCAGCGAGCGTGCCCACTCGCTTCCATCCCTACCCGCACTTTGACTTCTTGCGCGGCTAGATCGCGATAGAACTTTTCCGCGTCCTCGCGATGCTCCAGCCGCCGTTCTTGCAACTCACCCGTGTCGGTATCGACAAACGCAATTTGCTGAAAGCCCGGATGGTAATCCGCCCCTATAATGATCATCGTTCGGCTCCTTTCTCCCGGGCCTTGGTTGGTTGCTACCACCAAAGTCTATCCGGGCGTCGGAGCCGACATTGTTATGGAATCAATTACACTCATTGACCCGGGTCGTGATCCAGCAACCGCTGGATGCCCGTCATGAGGTGGGTTCCAATCTGGCGATCATCCACTGGGAAGCCCCGAATTCCTTAGCCAGCTGGCGCACGCTTTTCCCCTGCGATCGCAGCAGCCGGATTTTCTCAATTTCAGCTCGACCCAACCTACGCCGCGCTGGCCTTCCAACATGCTTTCCGGATCGACGTGCCTGCGCCATTCCTGCGACCACCCGTGTCCGCAGCATCTCGCGTTCAAATTCCGCGACTGCGCCCAAAACCTGAAAAGTCAATCTACCTGCTGGCAATGTCGTGTCGAGGTTCTGTTTCAGCGAAACGAGGTCCACTCCCAGTGCTTTGCACTCCTCTGAAACCGTCAGCAACTGTCGCAGTGATCGCGCCAAGCGATCCAGAGCCCACACCACCAGCACATCGAATTTCTTCCTCCGCAACTGCTGCAGCAGCTGATTCAAAGCAGGCCGGCTGTCCTTTGCTCCGCTCTGACCTCGGTCTGTGAAGATTTGGTATTCCCATCCCCGCCGTTCTGCGAATTCGCGGAGTTCGTTTTCTTGCAAACGAGTTTCTTGCTCCGCCGTCGAAACCCGTACGTAGATTGCAGCCTTTTTCATAACCGTTACCCCATCTTGATTGCGCCAGAAAAGGTGCCTGAAATCAAGGCCTGAGGCTTGGGCCCGCGACCGAAGCACGGGCGGAGTGTGACACCGGTGTGACAGGAAATCTGCCTTCAATGCCGACGTTGACTTTATTGACAGTTCCCGAAGTGTCCGATTCAATAACTTGCGTATTTTCAATGTGACCCGGGGAATTCGGCTTACAGGTCCGGCTGCCACAAAGTATTGTGTTTTCTATGGGTTGCTAGTTGGGCTTCGTCAATTGTGACGGGTGCGACAGCTTCTTCCAGGTCGCCCGCAACCGGGCCAGTGAAGACCGCTTCGCGACTCCGTAGATTCAGCGAGTCGCCGCCTCCACCGTCACCACCCCCGCCATGTCCTTCCCCCCGCGCTCGCCATGAAACATGCAGTGGTACGGATACACGCCAGGCTTCTCGAACTTGTGCTGGTAGCTTCCGCCGGCGGTCAGCGTGCCGGAATCAAAGGAACCATCGTCGGACGTAACCGTGTGCCGTCCGCCCCCGTCCGTCCAGGTCACGACGGTACCGGCTTTGACCTTCACTTCCTTAGGATCAAATTTGAAGTTATCGATCGTGACAACGACCCCCTGCGAAGCTTGGCCGGCCGCTGGCGACGTTGCCGCTTGCGCGTAGCAAACGCGGTAAGTGGCGAAGCCCAAAAGCAGCGCCAGCATCCACAGCGCCAGGGTAGTCCTCATCCAGGGTTTGTAGCGGCTGAAGCGATAGCGCTCCGGAAGCAGCGATGAGCCCGCGACCAAAACTATGTAGATCGCCAGCAGTTCCGCTATTCCGCCAACTGCGGCGTGGGCCACCACAATCCAGTCGCCTCCACCGTGCAGGGTTATCCGCCAATGCGGCGCCACGAGGCGCGAGAAGGAAGGAAGCATGAATCCGAGGATGGCGGCCAAGTTGGCCAACACGACCGTCGACTGGACCCAACCGTGCGTGTGAAAGCGTTGCTGACGGGCCAAAACCGCGCCACACAAGAGCACGGCCGCTAGGCCGCATTGCACAAACAGATTCAGAAAAGGTGAATACACTGGCATGAGAGCCTCATCGTCGCACCGGCAGGGCGCTACCTCCGGCGCCAAGGAACGCAGAAAAGCAACGAAGGTATATGACCTTCGTCGTCATTCTCCTGGATAATGGCTTCGGTGAACTAAGAGAGGGCGTTCGCCGGGAGGCCGCACAGCCCAACGCCCCAAGTCATGCAGGTCCAGCTTACTTCTCCACAATGGCAGCCTTCATGGCTTCTCCACAATGTCCGACTTCATGGGACCAAGAACCCCGAGCAGCGTGTTCTTGTCGGCTTCAGCGACCTTGAACTTGTCAAGTGCGGCTACGAGATCCTCCACCAGCGCGTTGAAATCTGCAGTGCTGATGCCCATGCCGGCGTGAGCTTCCTTCATACTCTTACCGGTGTATTTGCAGGGGCCTCCGCTGGCCTGGCAGATCTGGTCCACGAGGTTCTTTTTGAAATTCGCCAAGCGCTTCGGGTCTGCGGCGGTTGCCTTGAAGAAACCGTTGATACGGCTGTCAGCGGCACATCGCCCTACAAAATCGTCCACGACCGCGACGATAGCCTTCTTGCCGCCCAGATTGTCGTACAGTGTTTTGTCCTTGGCGGCGCTCAGCGTCGAGAAAGTCATGAGCACCAGTACAGCTGCCATGACACGGTAAACAGTCTTTTGCATTGTCCTCTCCTCTAGTTTGGTATTTGACTCACGAACCGAATTTCTGAGCGGGTGACGATGAAAGCATCCTCCCGCTTTTGGCCGACCCATTGTATTACAGAACAGCAGGGAGAACAGATGCTACCTCGTAGCGAATCAGGTTGCAAGAGCTACCACAAACTGCCTTTTCTAATCACTTGGTAAACAGGTAGTGGGATACAATCCACTCCCGGCCGCGGCGGTATCCCCAAAGCTCGGCACAGGCCATGAAAAATACTCGCCAGCGGACGAACCAGCGCCGAGCTTCCGATCTTGCCGCGCTGCTGGAAAGCCCGTTCGCATAGGTACGTGCGAAAAGATCCAGGATCTCCCCGCGATGAGCGTCCATGTTCCAGAGCCAGGCTTCCGCTGTCTTCCGATAGTGGATGCCGCTGACCTGCCAGTGATCGTGCAACCGCAAATCGCGCTGAAAATAAAGGAGCAGATCGTCGCTCGGCATGATGCCGCCGGTAAAAAAATGCTGCGCCATCCAATCGCTGCCATCGCGAACCTCGAAGGGATACGCGTAGCGCAGGTGGCTGAAGATGTGAACGAAGAGCTTGGCGTCGGGCTGCATCCATGAAGCAATGCGTGCGAGCAACAGTTCGTAGTTGCGCATGTGCTCGAACATCTCCACCGAGACCACGCGGTCGAACTTTCCCGGAGCTTCAAACACGTTCATATCCGCGGTGATGACCTGCAAATTTCCCAAGCCGCGGGCAGCGGCTTGCGCGTCGATGAATTGTTTCTGCGAAGACGAGTTGGAGACACTGACCATCCGGCTGTGCGGGAAACGCTCGGCCATGTAGAGGGAAAGCGAACCCCAGCCGCAACCCAGTTCCAGCACCCGCTGTCCGTCGGCCAAGCCGGCGCGCTCGGTGGTCAGGGCCAACATGGCGTCTTCAGCTTGGTCCAAAGTGCAAGTGTCGTCCAGCCAGAGCGCCGAACTGTACTTCAATTGCCGGCCCAATACCAACTGGAAGAAGCGCGCAGGCACCTCGTAGTGTTGGGCATTGGCGGCCGCGGTTTCGATGGCCACTGGCCCCATCTTTAGCTGGTTGATCAGCCGCATCAAGTGGGCTTGCTGCAGTTCCGGCGAGCCCTTGTCCTCTTCCCGCAAACGCTGGGATAAGAGCCGGCGAATGCCAATGCGGACCAGCCAGTCCGGCAGCAGATCACGTTCCAGCAGATTCAATGACCAGGAAACCCTGTGGGTGGTCTGACGGCGATCGAGTTGTGCGGCAGTTGTCATCTGTTGACTCAGACACCGGAGGTCCGCGCCTGCCTCCGGAACCAAGGCACGAAGGCGCTGGTCGTCTGCTGGTAACGGCGGTAGAGCTCGCCCTTGCTCCGCAAAGCCTGGGCTTCAGTGGCGGGAATCCCCGTCACCCGGAAGAGGAAGTAAAACATCACCGCCGGGCACAGGATCGCGATCCATCCGTAGGGCGATGCCAGCGCGAACAACGCCCATGCCACCCAGATCAACCACTCGAAGAAGTAATTCGGATGCCGGGAGTAGTTCCACAACCCGCGCTGGCAAACTTGTCCGCGTGAGGCCGGATCGCGCTTGAAAGCGGCCAGTTGCGCATCGGCAACGGCTTCACCGGCCAACGCCACCAGCCATAGCGCCGTGCCCGCAAACTCCAGCGGCGACAACGTGCGCTCTGGATTCAGTGCAGCCAGCAGAAACGGCAACGACAGGAACAGATCCAGCAATGCCTGGAATTCAAAGAACGCCAGAAACTTTAAAGCCAGATGATCTTTCCATTGCCGGCGCAACTCCTGATAACGGCCTTCTTCGGGCCTGCCCACGATGCGCCGCAGCAGGTGACTCCCCAACCTCACTCCCCAAACCGCCGCCATCCCCGCCAGGAGCCACCTGCGCCAAACGTAGCCGGGGCCCAAAACAGCGTATGTGACCGCCAGCAGCGGCAGGCCGAACGCCCAACCTGGATCCACAATGCTCGCGTTGCCGATCCGCAAATGAATCAGCCACAAAACGAACATCATCAGGATCACCAGTACCGCGCCCGGCAGAACGAGATGGAGAATTGCGGACAGCATGGAAATTTAGGCGACCTCCACGATGAACAAGCCGCGCATCACGACGCAGTCTTAAGTACCAAATCAGAAAGCGGCTCCTCCCGTTTCAGCCGGAACAGCTGAATAAGCACGTAGCCGGACATCGCGATGTTCCCCAGCGCCATGATGAGAACGAACCAAAGCACCTTCGCGGCCAAGCCGCGTTCCTTGAAGCAGACCCAGACGAAAAATGTTAGGAAGCCGAAATAAGCGTCGAAGAGCGTGGCTACGGCCCATGGGCTGCCGGCCCAGCTAAACTCCGATCCTGCCTCCCACAGCGGCTTGTGCAGGCTGAGGTAGGTAGTCATCGAAACCATCCAGACAAAGATGGCCGCAAAGATGATTTTCAAGAGCAGTCTCATAATCTTCCCTGCGCTCGCTTTCTCAAGTACGAATACGAACAGACTTGTAGATTGCCAACGGTGCGGCTAAAATCTTGCCTCCCGGCGCAAGACCGTCAGATGCGCGGCGTTATAAGAATCGGAAGGCAGGCAATCCAGCGTCCGCCTGAGAACGTACCTCATTGAGAGAGAGCAAGGCAAGACCCTTGAAACGGCTGTGATCAAACGACTGAATAACTACAGTTTCGGAACGGTGATCCCCTTCATCCTTCTGCATGTAGGATGCGTAGCCTTGTTTTTTGTTCCTTTCCGGTGGTCGTGGGTCGGGCTCATGCTGGCGATGTACGTAGTGCGCATGTTTGGCATCACCGCCGGATATCACCGCTACTTCAGCCATCGCACCTATAAACTGGCTCGCGGTTGGCAGTTCCTGATGGCATTTCTGGCGGAGACCTCGGGGCAGAAGGGCGTCCTGTGGTGGGCCGCGCACCATCGCGTTCACCACCGGCACGCCGACCGCGAGCGGGACATCCACTCGCCCGGACTGCGTGGTTTCTGGTGGGCCCACGTCGGTTGGGTTCTCTCGAATGACTATGATGGCTACGATTCCGCGCTGATCAAGGACTTCAGCAAGTTCCCGGAGCTGCGCTGGCTGGACAAACACTATCTGGTGCCACCGGCGGTGTTAGGGGGCTTGCTTCTGCTCGCTGGGGGCTGGGGAGCTTTTCTCTGGGGATTCGTCGCCTCTACCGTTCTGCTGTTTCACGGAACCTTCACCATCAATTCGCTGGCGCATCTGTGGGGCTCGCGGCGCTTCGACACTCCTGACGACAGCCGCAACAACTTTGTGCTCGCCATCATCACGCTAGGCGAGGGCTGGCACAACAATCACCACAAGTTCATGTATGCCTGCCAGCACGGGATCCGCTGGTGGGAAGTGGACTTTACCTACTATGTGCTGAAGCTGTTGAGCTGGCTGGGAGTCGCCAGGGACTTGCGAGGAATCCGGCTGCCGCTCTCGGAGGGTAAGGCGGGATGAGCCGGGTCGCAGTCATCGGCGCGGGGATTTCAGGCATGTCGGCCGCCTACCTCCTCAGCCAGAAACACGAAGTATGGCTGTTCGAGAAGGAAGACCGCCTCGGCGGCCACACTCACACGCACACCATCGAAACCAGTTGCGGACCGCTCCCGATCGACACCGGATTCATCGTTCATAACGACCGCACCTATCCGAATCTCGTCCGGCTATTTCGCCACATGGGGCTCGCCCGGCAGAAAAGTGACATGTCGTTCGGCGTTTCCTGTCGCCAGACCGGATTTGAATACAGCAGTCGCGGCTTGCGCGGCCTTTTCGCGGGTAGCAATTGGCATCGCGCTGCACATTACCGGTTTCTAGCGGAGATCGTGCGCTTCAATCGCGAAGCTCGCAAACTGTTGCAAGATCCGGCCCACGTCGACGTCACCCTGGGCGAATACCTGCGCTCGCATCAATTTCAGGGAGACTTCACCCGCTACTATCTGCATCCGATGGCAGCGGCAGTCTGGTCCACTTCCTTGGAAGAAATAGAAGATTTCCCGGCTCTAACCTTGATTCGCTTTTTCGACAATCACGGTTTCCTCGGCTTGACCACGCAAGCGCAGTGGTACGTGCTGCAAGGTGGCAGCAGCACGTATATCCCGCCACTGACTGCACCGTATCAGGACCGCATCCGTTTAGGGTCAAACATCAACGCGGTAACGCGCACTCCCACCGGAGTTCAGATCGCCTTCGCGGACCGCCCTGCTGAAAGCTTCGACGAGGTGGTCTTCGCCTGTCACGCGCCCCAAACCATGCAGTTGCTGAAAGACGCTACGCCCGTCGAGCGGCAGGTGCTCGGCAGTTTCCGCACCAGCCGCAACCAGACCGTGCTGCACACCGATTCGCGTCTGTTGCCGCGGCAGCCGGACGCGCGAGCGTCCTGGAACTATCATCTCGGAACCAACCGGCAGGCCGCTACGCTGACGTATCACATGAACCGCCTGCAGAGCTTGCCCACACGGGAGGATTACTGTGTCACTCTGAACGATACTGGATCCGTCGACGAGCGTCGCGTTCTTCGCGAGATGACTTACTTCCATCCCCTTTATACTTTGGACGCGGTTCGCGCCCAGGCGCGCTGGCCGGAGATCAGCGGCCGCAACCATACGCATTTTTGTGGCGCATACTGGTTCTACGGTTTTCACGAAGACGGTCTGAATTCGGCCATTCGAGTGGCTGAGAAACTGGACGTTCGTTGGGAGCCGGCAGCTCGGGAGGCGGTGGCTTGATGGAATCGGGAATCTATTCCGGCACCTTGCGTCATCGCAGATTCTTCCCGGCTGTGCACGAGTTCACCTATCCCTTATTCATGGTGCTTCTCGACATCGACCAGTTACCCGAGTTAATGAAGATATCTCCGCTGGCAGGATACAACCGCCGCAACTGGGTCTCCTACCAGGAGCGCGATCACTTCGGCGATCCCACAAGCACTCTGCGCGACCGAATGTTGCGAGAAGCGCAGCGAAAAGACATCGCACTTCCCGAAGGGCGGATTTTTCTTCTTACTCATCTCCGCTATCTCGGTTATAACTTCAACCCCGTCTCCTTCTTCTACTGTTACGACCGCGAACACCGGCTGCAAGTAATCATGGCCGAGGTGAATAACACCTTCGGAGAGACCGAAAACTACTGGCTCACTCCCAGCGTGGAGCGCCCCGCAGGTGAGAACAAGAAGTACCACTTTTCCAAGACCTTCCATGTATCTCCCTTCATGAAACTGGGGCATGACTACGAATGGACATTCACACCGCCAAGCGAACAACTGATCACAGAATGCATCAGTCGCGAACATGGGAAAGCGATTTTCGATTCCACGCTGAAGCTGGAACGCCGCGAGTGGTCGCGGGCTGAATTGCACCGCGCCCTCATCCGTTTTCCCTGGGTGACTGGGAAAGTGATTGCCGCCATTCACTGGCAGGCGTTGCGACTGCTCTTCAAGCGCGTGCCGGTCGTCTCACATCCGGGCGCGGGCCATTTCCAGGCAGCAACGGCGAGGCATTTGGGGGCGTCATGGCGAGTCGAGTAAGCGCGAAAATTGCCAAGAACATTTTCCTGAAAACTCTCGCCGGCCTTGGTGCCGGCAACCTCGAGCTCGTTTGTCCAGAGGCAACCTACCACTTTGGCCAGCAGCGCTTTGACGAGGAAAAAGACCCGTTGCAAGCGGTCGTGGCCGTACACGATGACCGGTTTTTTCTGCAGGCACTATTGGCCGGCGATATCGGTATCGGCGAAGCTTACATGGACGGCGACTGGTCCACCCCCGATCTGGTAGCCGTGGTTCGTTTGGCGGTGCGCAACCTCGATCAACTGGAGAACAGCAACCGCCTCTTCGCCGCATTCCGCAGAATGGCCGATTTCCTGGCCCACCGCCGCAATCGCAATTCGCAGTCAGGAAGCCGGCGCAATATTGCGTATCACTACGATCTGGGCAACGACTTCTACCGCCTCTTCCTCGATGGCAATCTCGCCTACTCTTGCGCCTATTACGAGCGCCCGGAGGATTCGCTGGAGCAAGCACAGATACAAAAATTCGACCGGATCTGCCGCAAACTCCAATTAGGACCGCGGGATCACGTGCTCGAAATCGGAACCGGCTGGGGTGGCTTCGCCGCCTACGCAGCCGAGATTTACGGATGCCGCGTGACCACCACCACCATCAGCCGGCAACAGCACGACTTCGCGCGCGATGTGTTCTCGCGCAGCAGCGCGAGCGAGCGCATTCAATTGCTGTTCGAGGATTACCGCAATCTGAGCGGGCAGTACGACAAGATTGTTAGCATCGAAATGTTCGAAGCCGTCGGCTACGAACATTACGACGTCTACTTCGGAACCTGTGATCGCCTGCTCAAGCCCGAAGGCAGCATGCTGCTGCAGACCATCACTATCCTCGAATCTAAGTTTCAGCAATACCGCAAGCAGAGCGACTGGATCAAGAAGTACATCTTCCCCGGAGCCGAGCTGGCATCGTTAGTAGAGATCCAACGATCGCTGGCCCGAGCGACCCGTATTAAGCTCTTTCGCGCGGAAAACATCGGCATGCATTACGCGCTGACTCTCAAAGAGTGGCGCCGTCGTTTCTTGGAACGCCTCACCGAAGTACGGCAACTGGGCTTCGACGAGCGCTTCATACGCATGTGGGACTATTACCTAGCCTACTGCGAAGGCGCATTCCGCGAAGGCTACATCGGAGACGTGCAACTCGTGCTCGGCAAGGTGGCAGGCGAAAACCAATCCATAAGTGAAGCGGAGATGGAGTCAGCTATCGCCGAGTTGCAAAAGTAGAGCCCCGCCTCCCGATCGAGGGCGCCCAGCATGCTCTCTGAAACCGACGACCGGCGCATCCATCCAGACCCCGGCCTCTGCCGGAACTGTCAGCATGCGCGTCGCATCGAATCCGATCGCGGTTCGATTTTCCTGATGTGTGAACTTTCGTTTGAGGATTCGAGGTTTGCCAAGTATCCTCGCCTGCCGGTTTTGGCGTGCAGCGGTTATCGCCCGTCTCACGGCACGTAGAAATACCGCACGATGTGAAAGAAGATCGGTGCGGCAAAACACATCGAGTCCATGCGGTCGAGAATCCCTCCATGGCCCTTGATCATTGTGCCGTAGTCTTTCACGCCTCGGTCGCGCTTGATGGCCGACATGGTCAGGCCTCCGGCAAAACCCATAAGCGTAATGGTGAGCGAAACCAGCCCTGCCACCCAGGGACGAAACGGCGTCATCCACCACAACGCGGTTCCGATGAGCGTGGCCGTAAGCACCCCGCCGATGAAACCTTCCCAAGTCTTATTCGGGCTGACGACCGGCGCGATCTTGTGTTTGCCCAGCAGTTTTCCCCAAACGTACTGCAGCACGTCGCTCAACTGATCGACTAGCACCAGATAGAGCAGCAGCTTTGCATCGGGCGCATAGCATGGAATCTTTAGCATCAGCAAGGCCGGGGCATAACTCAGGCAGTAGATGCAGATCATCAGCCCCCATTGGATAGTCGACGCACGCTGCAGGAACGATTCGGTGTCGCCGGCAATCGCCAGTCTCGTTGGAATAAACAAAAAGGCATATACCGGGATCAGAATCGCGAACATGCCGTACCAGTGAATCGCGATCAGAAAATACTGCAGCGGAGTAAAGATGAAGAACGACCAAAACAAAGTGCGGTGATCGGCGCGGCGCGTCGGCAGCAGAGTGACATACTCGCGCAGCGCCAGCAGCGACATAATCCCGAATAGAACCAGCGACCCGATCTGGCCGATC
Source organism: Terriglobales bacterium (assembly GCA_035272625.1). Classification (GTDB taxonomy): domain Bacteria; phylum Acidobacteriota; class Terriglobia; order Terriglobales; family Acidobacteriaceae; genus Acidiflorens. The sequence goes on from DATEQN010000014.1 coordinate 10,463, forward strand.
ACCAGCGTCAGCCCGAAGATGGCGCTCATCACCCACCATGCCCCGATGCGGGCGTTCAAGTTGCGGATCGTTGCCTGCGCCTCAGGCTTCTTGATGGCAGCCTTGAGCGCCAGGCCGATCAAGCTCGAAACCGCAAGCAGACACAAAACTCCGCTGAATGCCCACACTAGTTGTGGATCGAGATTTGTCATAAGACTCTTAAAAACGGAACCCTTAACTCAGATCTCTTAACCTGCAAACCGCTTCCCGCGCCCGCGCCAGAAACGCAAGCTTGTTCTCACCTGGTTCGAGCCCGATCGCCGAACCGAATGTCAGCTTGCTGATGAACGGCACCGGCAGAACCTCACCCTTAGGAAGAATGCGATTCAAATTGTTCAGATAGGCCGGAACCAGGCGGAGCCCGGGCCGATGCTTGCACAGGTAGTAGAGCCCGCTCTTGAACGCCGCCACCTCCTCGCCCGTCCCGCGCGTGCCCTCGGGAAACAGAATCAGCGAGTCGGTGTCGCCCATAGCTTCCAGCATGTGCTCGATCGCCAGCCGTGGATTCGCGGAACCCTCATGCCCTTCGTTTTTCTCGACATGCCTCGCCACCAATACCGCTCGAAATACTTTCACCGCGAGCGCGCGGCGCAACCCCGCATTCCAATAGTCCTGAGCCGCAACCGGCCGGGTCACGGCCCGGACTTCCGCCGGCAGCGACGACCACAGCACCACAAAATCCAGATGGCTGGAGTGGTTCGCAAAGTACACGGCTTGCTGCGGATCGGGTTCCGAATCCACCCATCGGACTTGTACGCCGCTGATCAGGCGCGCCGCCGCCGCAATAATCCCCGCCAGTGGATGCGCCCTCATCGTTGCTTAAGATCCACGTTTCTTTAGGTCGTCGACGATCCGCACCGTGCGGCGGGCACAAGTCACGAGCATCCCGGCAACCATGAGGACCAGAGTGAGGGCCATGGTTTGTCCACCCAGCCCAAAATAGTTTTCGAACACGGAGAACACGCACGCTGCCGTCAGCAGCGCCATCCGGTGCGGCTTGGCCATGGGCCCGAGAAAATATTGCGGAACTCCCATCGATCCGCCGAGCAAACGGATGTAAGCCGTCATCACTGCGAGCACGGCCGCCAGCCAGCCAAGTTCGCGTCCCCAGCTGAGGTTGGCAATCGAGTAGCCGGCTCCCACCAGGATCACGACGTCGGCAAAGCGGTCCGGCATGTCGTTGAAAATTTCTCCGTACACCGTTTTGCGGCCGCCTTCAATCGCGACCAACCCATCCAGCATGTTGCACAGAAGGCGGAGCTGAATGCACGCCGCCGCTGCCAGAAAAAGAATCGGCCGCGTGATCCCCTCAGCACGCGATGTGAGCACGAGGCATATCCCGGCTGCGATTGCAAACACCAGACTGGCCATCGAAATCACATTGGGCGCCACACCGGCCCGCGTCAGCACTCGCGCCAAGCCCTGCGCCCACGCGCGTTGCCGTGTCTTCAGCGGCCGCCGCGGATGTGCGCCCTCCCGAGTTATCTGAGGCGAGTTCATTCCCTATTGGTACAAACGGAAGAATTGTGCTACTAAGTGATCGCGGCGGCAATGGAAATCGGCGGCGGGCATCACCGCTCGAAATGGAGGCCCAGCATATGACCTTCAAACGCAATCTTGTGCTCAGCCTATTGCTGGGACTAGGCGGAGGACTGTCCGCCTTCGTTCTCGCCTGGGGCCTTTTCACGACGCATCCGGAACTGGGGATGGAACCCGCCAGAGCGCGCGTGATAGCGGCATGGGTTGCGCCGCTCACCTTTCTCGGAAGCCTGATCTACTTCTCGGCCAGGAGTCGCCGTCCCTAAGTCTCCTTGCTTTGAGCAGCTACGATGTCGATCTCGACCTCCACCGCGCAACTCGACGCCGTGCCGCCCTGGGGCAACTGGCTAACCGGCTGGCCCGGCATCGCGCTTACCTTCCTCTGGGGTTTCGCCGAAGGCACGTTGTTCTTCATTCTCCCCGATGTGCCGCTGTCGCTCGCCGCCATGCTTCGCCCCCGCCGCGCCCTGATTCATCTGGCGGCGATTGTCGGCGGCGCACTGTTCGCCGGAGCCGTGATGTTTTCCTGGTCCGCCCGCGGACCCGCTGCTCGTCATGCCGTGGCGCAGGTCCCGCTTGTTACTCCAGCCATGTTCGACCGCGCCGAAAGCGATTACCGTCATTTTGGCGTCTGGGCCGCCAGTGGGGGACCAGTCCGCGGAATCCCATACAAGGTCTACGCCGTCGAGGCGCCGGAGCATTCAAGTGTGTGGTCTTTTCTGCTGGTTACCATCCCAGCCCGCGCTTGGAGGCTGCTTGTCGTTTGGCTCGGTTTTGCCGGAGCAGGGTTGTTGTTGCGCAAACTGGGCCGCGTTTCTCTGGCTCCCGTTCTTCACGCATCCTTCTGGATTGTCGTGTATGTAGTCTACTGGGCAAGCGTGAAATAGCCGACGACGACGATCCGGTGGGGCGAATCTCTGCGCCTACAGTCTATAATCAGAGATTGGTCATGATCCCGCGCTGATCCAATGAGCACCGGCCGGTGATTCATCCATCCCCAAGGAGAACTTCATGTCCGCACCCAGCCGTCGCCCGGAAATTCGCCGCCGCCGCACCCGCGCCGAAAAAATCGCCAAGCTGCGCAAGCGCCTGGCCGCTGCTTCTGCTTCCAGTGACAAAGACCGCCTCACCGCTAAACTGCATCGTGTCGAATTGGTTTCTCCGGGCAACCCGTTGATGAAAAGCGCATAGGGCCGCATAGACCGCCGTCGCGGTTGTTTAGAGTGCACGCTGAGAAGACGCGGCAAGCCGCGTCTCCACTTAAAATTCCACCGTCACAAATCTCGCCGGACTCTTCCCTACATTCGTCAAGGTGTGGGTGTAGCCTCCCGGCAACCATTTGGCATCGCCGGCCTTGAATTTTCCGGGCATCGGGCCCATTCCTTCGACGTCGCTGCGCACATCAAGATCGCTGACCGCGACCAGCAGGTGCGGACCATCGTGATGGTGGCTCGGCACGACGGCGCCCGGTTCGAGATTGACTTCGGAGACGCGCACTCCATCCTTCACAAAAAGAATTTTGCTGCGCCCGCCCGGGAAAGTCTTTTCGCCGCTTTCTTCCGGCCAATGGGACGGCGTCTGCCGCAATTTTTCATCCTGCATAAACTCAATCGTCACGTTGCGAAAAGGCTGGTCTGCGAGGTTCCTGGCGACGTGGGCAAAGTTTCCCGTCGAAAACCGGGTATCGCCGTCGCTCAGTTTGACGTCTACGGGTGCCTTGCCCTCGACTTCGTTAGAGACGTGAGCATCGCCGATGGTGACGTAGACATAATCGTGGCGATGGCGGTGCATCAGCGTTGCAGCATGGGGCGCGACCTCGACCTGGAAGGCGCGAATGTATTCGTTTTCCACGGCAAGGTGGTGCGAGGGCTCAGAGGTGATCTCGACCTCGGTCGTGGTCTGCGCTGCCAGGAAGGGAATCAGCAGGAGAAAGAACAGTACGCGCTTCATGGCGGAAGATTGTAGCACCGGAATCGGACTTAAGCGGAGTACGCGATCTTCCCGCCGACGATGGTCGCGACCACTTTCCCCGTCAGTTGCCATCCATCGAAAGGTGTGTTCCTCGACTTCGAGCGCGACTTGGCGACGTCGTAGGTCCACTTCTTCTTCGGATCGAAAACAGTAACGTCGGCGATGGACCCGCGGACCAGAGAACCCCGGCCGCGAAGATCGAAACAGCGAGCCGGGCCGGCAGTGAACAGTTCCACAATGCGGGCAAGCGGGATACGCTTTTCGCGATGCAGCCGCGTGATCGCCAGCGCCAAGGCAGTTTCGAGGCCGGTAATGCCGAACGCGGCGCGCTCGAATTCCATCTCCTTTTCGTGGGCGGCGTGCGGAGCATGATCGGTGGCGATGGCGTCCACCGTGCCCTCGGCGAGCGCGACCAGAATGGCTTCGCGATCGGAGGCCGAGCGCAGCGGTGGATTCATCTTGTAATTGCTGTCATAGTCACGCATGTCTTCGTCAGTCAGTGTGAAATGGTGCGGCGTAACTTCAAAAGTGACGCGCGCCTTGGCACGCTTGCCACGGCGCACACTCTTCAGCGCGTCCGCCGTCGAAAGATGTGCGACGTGCAGGCGGGCATTGGGAATATGCATCGCGAGTTGCACGTCGCGCTCGACGATTGAGGCCTCGGCAGCCGCCGTCATGCCGCGCAGCCCGAGACGGAACGAACGCGCGCCCGCGTGCATGGAGCAATTCTCGGTCATCCGAGTGTCTTCGGAATGTTGCACGACCGGCAAATTCAGTTCCCCGCCCAGAGCCAGCGCCTCGCGCATAATGCTGTCATCGAGGATGGGCTTGCCATCGTCAGTGACCGCGACGGCTCCGGCGGAGTGCAGCGCTCGAAAGTCGGTGAGCGTTACGCCCTTACTCGACCGGGTCGCGGCGGCAATGGCAAACACATTGACGACCGCGCCGCGTTCGGGCTGACGAAGCCACTCGATCCACTCCACCGAATCGACAACTGGAACTGTGTTGGGCATGGTGCAGACAGAAGTGAAGCCACCAGCGGCCGCGGCGGCCGTGCCCGTCGCAATCGTCTCTTTGTGCGCCTGGCCGGGCTCGCGCAGGTGCACATGCAGATCGATGAAGCCCGGCGTTACCGTGAGTCCACGGGCATCGAACTTCTCGTCCGCACTACCCTTGATTTTGTTGGGAGGAGCAACTTCGGCGATCCGGCCATCCTTCAGCAGCACGTCCATGGGCGCGTCGATGCGCGCCGCCGGATCGATGAGGTGGCCGCCCTTGATCAGCAGACTGGAGCTCCGCAGACTGCTAGTCCGCAGAATTGCTGGTTTTTTCCCCGGTCTGCTCATCGCATCTTCCCCATCGCCCGCGCCAGAATCGCCATGCGCAGGGGCACGCCGTTACGCACTTCCTCCAGGATGCGCGCCTGGGCGCCATCGGCGATTTCGCTGGTCAATTCCAGGCCGCGAATGATCGGACCAGGATGCATCACGATGGCATCTTTCTTTGCCATCCTTAACCGGACCGGGTTCATCTGGTAGCGCGCGATGTATTCCGCGAGGTCGATCTTCAGCCCGGAAAGGCGTTCGGTCTGAACGCGCAAAAGCATGACCACATCGGTGCCGCGCAAGGCATCTTCAATGTGGCGGGTCACACGCACGCCGGGCGCGAGGGTTGTCGCAACCTCAGGCACCAGTTCCGGCGGACCGCAAAGAATAATCTTCACGCCGAATTTGCTCAACAGGTGGCACGCCGACCGCGCCACCCGGCTGTGAAAGATGTCCCCCACAATCGCGACCTGCAGGCCTTTGAAAGTTTTCTTGTTGCGCAAAATGGTGTAAGCATCGAGCAGCGCCTGCGAAGGATGCTCGTGCAGTCCATCTCCGGCGTTAATGACGGGCACATCGATGTGCTGCGCCATCACGTAGGGCGCGCCGGCGTTGGGATGGCGGATGACGATGATGTCGGCGCCCACGGCGCCCACCGTGTACCCCGTGTCGAGCAGCGATTCGCCTTTCTCAATACTCGAGCCGGTGGACTGGAGGAGGACGGTGTGAGCGCCCAGTGACTTGGCCGCGACTTCAAACGAGGTCCGGGTGCGGGTAGATGCCTCGTAGAAAACAAGAAACACCCGCTTGCCCTTGAGCAGGGGGCGCGGCTTGTCCGGATTCATGCGCCGGGCGAATTTCAAGAGTCTCAGGATCTCGGCTGCTTCCAGGTGCTCGATACCTAGCAGGGAACCGCGCGCTGGATTCATGATCATCGAACAGTCCGTCGTGCAAGTGCGACTCGTACCGGAGCATGCCTTCAGGCATGTCGTAAACGCTGCATTATGAGCGCCTTCAGACGCTGGGGCCGGATGTTGGATTTCACCACGGGCTCCTACGCGATAATTGTCTGCTTTTCCATTAACAGGACCTTCTCCGCGTCGTCCACCTCGCGAAGTTTGACTTCAATAATCTGATTTTCCGTCGTCTGGACGGTTCGCCCAATGAAGGCGGCCTCAATCGGCAACTCGCGATGGCCGCGATCGATCAATACGCACAACTGCAAGCGCCGGGGACGGCCCGATCGGAACAGCGCGTCCATGGCGGCGCGGGTGGTGCGGCCGGTATAGAGCACGTCGTCAACCAGCACCACCGACTTATCCGTGATGGGAATCTCCATCTCCGTTTTCTGTACGACCGGCTTGTGGTCGAGGGTGGAAAGATCGTCGCGATAGAGGGTAATGTCGAGCGTGCCCAGCAGCACCGGTTTTTTTTCGATACGCTGAATAATTTTCGCCAGCCGTTCCGCCAGCGGAACTCCGCGACGCCGGATGCCGACCAGCGCCAGATCTTCGACGCCATTGTTTTTCTCGAGAATCTCATGCGCCAGCCGGATCAACGTGCGCTCCACCTCGGAGGCCGACATGAGCTGCGCTTTCTGGTGGATCTCGAAGGGACGACCTGAAGCGCGTGAATTCATAAACGCTGCATCATACGCGCGCGGAAAGATGAGAGCAAGGCCGAGCCCGAAACCTGCGTCGATTGCGGTTGAACTACGCCCGCGGGTTGCGAGGCCGCAGAAACAGCGAGGCCAGCGCCCCGCCCAGGGAAGCGAGCACGGCGGCAATAATCATCCCAAACAAAAAGGTAATCGCTAGCCCCGACGGAGTAAGCAGGCTGTGGACGCCGGCTTGAAAGTCGGGATCCGCCGCGTTGGCTCCGACCGTGTGCGCAAATCGCGTAAGGAAATCGATGTATTCCTGCTGGGCATGAAAAACAAAAATCCGAATGGTGATCAACAGAGCGTTGATGGCGAAGGCAACCACTCCCGCTGCTCCCCCAAGACGCGACCCGAGCGCGGTAGGAAGCACGATTTTACCTTCGCGGCGGTAGAAGAAAACAGCCAGCGCCCCGGTCAGCACGATGCCGAGCAGTGGGATCATCTGAATGAAAACGCCGAGCACGCCGGCCATGAGCGCGGCCCGAACCGCAGTGCCTCTGTGCATCGTGCTTCCGCACGCGATCTGTCGCGGCTGAGACGAGGCCAGCCCCGTCTCTACAGGAATCTCCGGAGAAAGCTCGCCCGGCGTGGGATTCAAGCCGGCCACAACCCCCGCTTCCGGAATCGCTACCTGCACGTGGATTTGAGGAGCGTGGCATTGCGGACAGAACGGTCGACCATCCTCGACCGTCGTCCCACACTGTTGGCAAGGGTGCTCCACGTCTTTGAAACTAGCGCACAACGAACCAAGAGAGCAAGGCAAGGCAAAAGCCATCGGGTGACCCGGTCATCGAGCTATCGGGTCATCCTTACTGCCAACGCTGCCGCTCACCCGATGCTTTCGTCAGATGGTATCGTCCTTGCCCGTGTGCATGCGCACATAAACCAGGGCAAAGCGGGAACCCCGGTTATTGGGCTTAACGGAAACGATGTGCTGGTTACCCTCGGTTCCCACCTTCAACTCCACCGCGTCTGAACTGCCTTCATTTCCACACGAGACCGGCTTGGACATTTCATCCTTGCCATCGTAGTTTACGTGGCCTCCGTTCCAGCCGCCGTGGCACTGGATGGGCTTGCCATATTTCGGCAGCTCCTTGTTGTAATAGGCGATGATTTTGTCGGGAGCATCGTCGGAAATGAACTCCGCTGCCACCACTTTCAACGAAAATCCCGGTATCGAAAGGTTCACATTGGCGCTCTTCTTGTCGTCGCTGTCCTCTTTCGGAGCGGGCTTGGCGCCGGGATAGAGCGTCAGCCCGGCATCGCGAATATCGGCTTGCTCGCTGACGTGCAAATCGCCCATGGGAGACTTGATGTCAACTTGCTTCTCGCCGTCCTTGCCTTTGTCGTTCGCATTGATGCTGCAAGCGGGAAGCACGCACAGGGCGGCCAACAGCGCGCCCAGGGACAGTCTTGCGACAAGGTTACGGTTGAACATATTACGGATGAACACTCTAACGCTGAACATGGGAGGAACCTCCTGAGCTGGGTCGAACTGAGATTGCCCGGGCGGGGCGTTCCATCCCCTCGCCTCGGGATGCAATGCCAGGAATCGTAACCGGCAGATGACCGCTGATTGGGATCTCGCCGAAGATCGCCTTGACGGCCGCTGTTTCCGACACGGTTGCATTGGAGAACGCGCACACATAATTCTGAATCGCTGGGAAATCCCGCACCACATAGGGATTGCCCATGGCAAGTACAACGGTGCGACTCACGGCATGATCGAGGATTGCGTTGAGTAAAGATCCGGTGGCGTCGTCCATGGCAACAGTGTTCGTCAAACCTCCGTCGGCAGCACGCATGGCCTTCCCCGCAGTCGGAATTACATACACCGCAGCGATCACGTGCTCCGCCGTTTCCACCGCTTCGACCACCGGGGCCTTCATGCCGGCGGCTGAGCGGCTATCGACATTGATCACGCGCGCATCAGGCACACGGGCTAGAATCTGGCGTTCGAGCATACGTCCGGAGTCGGCGCGCAGGTCATCGGAAAAAATCACCACTACGAGACGATTGCTCACCTCTGTCAATGATTGATACGGAAGCGCGGCCTGCGGAGTTCCAGAGGATATTCTAGAAGAAGCTCCAAAAGCCTGCAGCGGGATCACTTTCCCGTCATCGCGGACCAGGGTAATGGCTTCGTCGGCAATGCGCTGGCCGGTGGCCACATTTTCCGGTTTCGCAACCTCGCTGGAGATGTGACTAAGGTCCGCCAGCCGCGCCTTGTTCAAACCGAGGGAAGCCTTTAGTTCCAGAATCTTACGCACCGATTGATCAAGCCGCTGGCGGCTGATTTCGCCGCTCCGCACTGCCTGCAGCATGGAGCCGTAGCTGGCGTCGAGATCGGCGGGCATGATCAGCACGTCGTTGCCGGCCTCGAAGGATTCGACCGCCGCCCGGCCGATATCCTCCGCGTACAGCCGCGTCAACCCCGCCATGTCAAGTGCGTCGGTCACGACGATCCCTTTGAATCCCATGTCTTCTTTGAGCAGACCGTCCACAATCACCTTTGAGGTCGTGGCCACGCGGTTGGGATCGGAATCGAGAGCGGGAACGGTGACATGCGCCACCATCACAGCATCCACGCCCGCCTCGATGGCACGCCGGAACGGCGACAGCTCAACTGCGTCGAGCCGCGCCCGGTCGCCAGTGACTTGGGCGAGACCAAGATGAGAATCGGTGGCAGTATCGCCGTGTCCGGGAAAGTGTTTGGCCGTGACCAGCATCCCGCCTTCGTGAGCGCCCCGAATGTATGCTGCCACGAAATCCCCCACCTGCTTCGGATCTTCTCCGAACGAGCGCGTGTTGATGATGGGATTCGCCGGATTGGAATTCACGTCGGCATCGGGGAAGAAATTCCAATGCACGCCGACGGCCCTTGCCTCCAGCGCGCTGATGCGTCCAAAGGCTTCGGCATTTTCCGTTTTGCCGGAAGCTGCAAAGGCCATCGCATGAGGAAAAACGCTGGTGCCATTCAGCCGCATCGACACACCCCGCTCGAAATCGGCCGCGACAATTAGCGGCAGCTTCGATGACTTCTGCAGCCGGTTGAGCAACTCGGCGGCAACATAAGGCTGGCTCCTAAGCAGAAACGGGCCATCCATCGAAACGCTCATCACCAGCGATCCGACGTGATACTTGCCGACTTGGTCACGCAGTTGAATCCAGATCGGGTCGGCGTCATTCAGGAATTGCGCGTTCACCCTGATCCCGAAGAGTTGGCCGACTTTCTCTTCGGGCGACATTTTGCGCAACGTCTTGTCGACCCACTTCTTGCCGGCTTTGTCGATATGGATGGGACCGGGCTGCTGAAAGCGCTCTTTGCTCTTGTCTCTAGCAAAGCAGGGCGCGGCCAACAGGAGCGCGATCAGCAGCAGATTTCGGAGCATGAAATTGACAATAGCATGGTAGTGTGGGGAAGGATGCCCTCGCTCGTCCAAGCTGAGCACGAACTCTCTCAAATTTCCTGTTCGACGGCTGCAATGCCTTCCGCCTGAATCGCCGGATCGTCGCCAAGCCCGGCCAGCCAATGCACATCCGGTTCTTTCCGAAACCATGTCATCTGGCGTTTGGCATAGTTACGATGCGCCTGCTGCGCCGCGGCGAGCGCCGACCCCCGATCCAATTCGCCGCGCAAAAACTGCATCACCTGCTTGTATCCCAACGAAGCGAGCGGGCGCGCTTGCTCGCCATATTTTGCAAGAAGTCTTTCCGTCTCCGCGATGAGCCCTCGGTCAAACATCATCGCGGCCCGCTGGTTGATGCGGGCATAAAGAACTTCGCGCTCCGGATTAAGGCCGAGACGCAGAATGCGAAAGCCCTGCAGCGACTCGCGTCCCTGCTGCCAAAGTTCAGTCATAGTCCGGCGAGAAGGCCGGCGCGTCGCCAGGCACACCTCGATCGCCCGGATCACCTTGGGAACGTCATTGGCGTGAATGCGGTTCGCTGCCGAAGCGTCGAGCCGCTGCAAGATGCGATGCAAGCGCTCGGTCCCATGCTGCTCTGCGCGGCCGCGCAGCTTCTTGCGGAGTTCTTCGGAGCGCTGCGGGCCAGGAAAAAGCCCTTCGAGCAAGGCGCGAAGATAGAGTCCGGTGCCTCCGCTGACGATGGGCAGATGTCTGCGCTGTCCGCTCTCGCGCAAAACGTTTTCGCGGAGAGCGATCTCGCGCAGAACCAGCCGCGCCTGCCGGGCATATTCTCCCGCGCTGACATCGGCCAGCGGATCGACGCAATCGAGCAAATGATGAGGAACCTCAGCGCACTCCGCCGCACTCGGCTTGGCCGTGCCGATTTGAAATTCGCGGTACATCGCAACCGAGTCACAGTTGACGATTTCACCGCAGAAGCGCCGCGCGATCGCCAGCGCCAGAGCCGTCTTCCCGCTCGCCGTGGGACCAAGCACGACCACGACAAGGGGCTCGCACTCTGACCTCGGCACCTCAGGCAGCTTCAGCAACGTCAGCGCGCGCTCCAAGGGATGTCTCGCCAGTAGTGGATAAGAGTGAGAATAAGCAGCAGAACCGCCATGAGAAGCAATCCGGTGGCTTCGGCGGCGTAAATGGCATGGTGGTGTTGATGCTTGTTGTCCTGACGCTCGTTGTGAGCTGACGGCTTAGAGGGAACGGGGGCGTTCACGCCGCTATTGTAGTCTTTTCGTTCGCGGAGAATCGTTAGTCGTTAGTCAATGGTCATTAGCAAACGTCGTTCGCAAACATTCATCGCGAACGCCTGACGACTAACGACCAACGACTACCTCGCGGTAAACTACGGGCGCGCCGTCATGCCGATGCCTCCCTCCAACCGCGAAGCCAGGCTTCTGCGCTTTGGCGTTTTTGAAGTTGACCTGGACGCCGGAGAACTGCGCAAGAACGGCGCTCGGATCCGCCTTCAGGAACAGCCCTTTCAAGTCCTCGCTGCGCTGCTGCAGAATGCCGGGCAAGTCGTCACCCGCGACCACTTGCGCGAAAAAATCTGGAGAGCTCTGTTCATCGTGGGCGCGCTATTCGTCACGGCCGCGGTCGGGATCCCGCTGCGCTTCTACCTGCTGTCCGCCGTCGCCTTCGATTTTCGCAAACTCGCCGCAACCTTCGGCCGGCTCTTTCCCTTCGTTCTGGCTCTCGATCAACTCTGGGCCGTTGCGCCCTTCCTGCTGCTGCCGTAGATCGGTGTCGGCTTGGCGTTCGCTGCAACTGCCGCTTTGCTGTATGTGCCCTTCTCAGAGAGCACTCTGGTCCGCATGGCCTATCCGCTGGAGACCTGAGAATTCCAGCCGCCCGCGCACAAACCATCCTCACGCGAATTACTGATTAGGAGTGTGCGTGTGCGGGGTCGACTTGCTTTCCGCGAGGTGTGCGCGGAACTCTACCACAGAACGAACGAGGCGGAAGGTAGTTCGTACTTTCCGCCTCGAAATCAGCGTTTTCCCCGGGGTCTAGCCGCCGCCGTTAGGTTGGGGCGCCCCGCAATTGCCATATGCGGCCCCGAAGAAGTAGAGGGCCGCTTGTAGATGTCGCGCAAGACTGCCTGCCGGACCTTGGACGAAGGAATTCAGAAAGCCTGGTACGCTCGACGCCGAGGCCACGTTCGCGTCCTGCGACGGCCCGTGATTCCATTCGAGCCAAGCAACCATTCGTTTAAAGGTCGACTGGTCGAACTCCGCTTTGGCCGGACGAGAATTCTGCGGATCTTTGGCGTGGCAATTGCCCGGGTCATTCGGAAAATCAACAAACAGGGTTAAGTTTAGAAGCTTGGTCAGATCGGCGAATGATGCCCGAGAGTGGGAATGGCATTTATCGCCCGCATCGCCATCGTGGGCCGGAGAGATCACAAAATTGATGACAGGTGTTTCCACCTGGAGCAACAGAGGATTAAAGGCGCCGGTGTCGGGTGAGCCAGCGAGGGAAAATCCGTTGAGGGTTGTCACGGTGTAGCGCAACGAGGTAGATGTGACCCAATCCTTCTCGGTCGAAGGATCAGGGGGATACGCGGAACCGGCACGACTCCGATAATGGGAAGCTCCCACGTAGGCCTCAGGCTTGGGCAGACGCACGGCGTAGCGCACCAACTTGGTATCGAGTACGTGCTGCACGGTCGCGGCGTCGATTTTCACCTGCAAGATGCTGGGATCGATCGTGCCAGTCGCCGATCCGATACGAGCCGGCACGGAGAGATCGTAAATTCCCGACCCCAGCGTGTTGGCCCAAGTCTGTACGAACAGATCGCGATGTCTAGTCGTTTTCGGAGCAATCGCAATCACGCTGTTAGGGTCCTTTGGGTCGGGAGCGAAAGCCCAGGGACCGTCGAAGGTTACAAAGACTTGCTGCGTGGGTTGCGCAGCTGCCGTGGCTGGCGGCGTCGCAGGCGTGGTCTCTTTGGCCTGGTTACAAGCAACCATAATAATGGCTGCGAGGAAAACGCTGGCCAGCACGACCAGCGAACTGCGGGAGTGGCGTGGCTTTGTCATCGATCATCCTCCTGTCGGTGGTTTCAGGGACGTCCGTAGGCCGCAAACGCGGCCCAATAGTAGGGGTGAGGCGTGCCCGGGGTTGACAACATTTTGAGCGTAGTCAGGCGGGCCGCGTCAGCAGCCGTCTGTCCGGAAAGCAAGAAGCCATAAAAGTAATTCACATAGGCATTGGCCTCGACAGAATCCACCGCCCAGCGGCTGGCGACCACGTGCGGTACGCCGGAAGTCTGGAGAGCCTCGGCCACGCTGTCGAATCCGCGCGAGGTTCCTTCTCCGGAGTCGGTGCTGCACGCCGCCAGGACGGCCAATTGCGTGTTCGGCAGATTAAGATGACGCAAAACAGTGGCATCCAGAAGAACCGGGGCGCCAGTCCGCGCGTCTCTTCCTTCCAACATCAATCCCGCATGGCCGAAGGTGGTGATGGCGTGTCCGGTAAAATGAAAAACCGCCGCCGCCGGGAGCGCGCTCCGAACCGCACCGAGCGTTGCTTCTGTGCCTTTGAGAACAACCGGGTAAACAAAGCTGCTGGCAACCGCGTCTGCGCCAGTGGGAACGCTCGGGTCGGGAAACAGACCGGCATCCGGCCAAGAAGCGGCGCTGCCGACAATCAGAGCAGGCGAGTGGGACGAAATTGCAGTGTCAGGATGCATGCGCGCTTCCGCGAATGGTCCCGGCGAGTGGACGATAGGCCCGCGCTCGATCAGATAGTGTCCGTTTGCGTCCACCAACGCTTCGAAGGGAAGGCGAGCCAGAAATCCCTCCGCTTCGATCACCAAAGTACGCTTCGGGTCCAGACTTTGTTGCGACATCTGTTCGACCGGAGCGATGAGCAGGGAATATAAAGCCTGACCGTTCCGGCGCAGTGCGCTCCGCTGCGAACTGGGATCCGAACATTGAGCATAAAAACCGGCTGCCAAATCCTGAAGCTCCTGAGACAATTGCGGAATCCACTTCGCGCTTACGCCGCGGTTGTCATAAACCCAGATAGCTAGGCCATCTGGCAGCAATCCGTAAGCCAGTACCGTCTGGTGGGAAAGAAAGGGAAGCCGAGCCGATAGCAGGGACGGATCGGGCAGGGATTGCGGTGTGGCAGGTTCGCGCATGCCGGCACGCTGCGGTGCGCCCAAGTACCACTCAAACGCATCGAGTGAATCCTGTACGCGTCCCTGAAGCAGTACGGCTTCGGCGAGTCCCAGGTATACCGGAGCTGCGTCCTTGCTCCAGCGTATTCGGCTGGCCTCGGAAGTCAGGGACGCCAGGTTTTTCTCGGCCAAGCGCAGCGCTGGGCGGAAAGCCTGCTCGGCCGCCGCTTCATGATGACTGCGGAGCTGCACCTCGCCCAACGTCGAATAAAAAATCTGTGCAAGATAATTATTAGAGAGTTGCCGGACCTCTCCCTGGACACGAGTCAGACGAGCCAGAGCGGTATCGAACGCACTCTGACGCGCCTCGAACTGAGCGGTCCTGATCTCGGTCTCGATGCGATCAGCCCGAATGGCCGCGGTCTGCGGGACAAGAGCATAGAGCCGGGCGGCTTCCGCGTACTGGTGTTCGGCTATCTCGGGTTGTTGGGTTGCGACAGCCGCTTTGGCCATGGTGCTATGGGCCCAGGCGCGCCACGGCAAATTTTCGTCGGCATCGATCATGGTCAGGGCTTCGCGCCAGATCGCCACCTGTAGAGTTGACTGACCCGCGTCATCGGCGGCCCTAGCCAAATCGCTGTACAGGTTGTAACCTCGCAACGCAGGGAACTGCCCCGACCAGTAGCGTTTCAGGCCTGCGCAGACGAGCTGCCAGCCGCCCGCCCGGTCACCGGTTACGAATCTATTTTCAGCAATAAACCCCAAGGCACGCAGATAAAGGGCGCCGTAACCGGCCTGTTGCGCACGGTCCAGAGCGTGACGTGCTGCGTTGTCGTTGGCGCCGATATCGCCCATCAATAGCGAACAGACGCTCGCCTCCAATTCAAGCTGTATCCGTACCCAGGTGTACGCATAGCGCTTGGACTCCGCTCCCGCGGCTATCGACCGACGCCGGCAGTCTTCGCTGCTCCTCGTCATCTGCGCTGCGAAGGACTGCTCAAATTCTGTGCGCAGCACTCCCGCGGTGTTGCCGGAGGCGCGAAATAATTGTTCGGCTAGATCAGCCTGTTGGCCGGAGACATCATAGTCGCCAATGTCATTGGCTTTGACGGCGCGGGCGAGCGCGGCTGCGGCTTGCGGAAAATGAGGGGCTGAGGAACCGCTTAGTAGATCAGCCAGCCAGCGATCGCTGTGCTGCCGAGTCGTCAGGTCCGCCAAAAAAAAAAGCGCGCGCTGGGCGGCTGCATCGGCGGCTCCTTTTTCGGGATAGGCCTGGGGCAACCAGGAGCGGACGGCTTCGTGTAGATATTCTTCGATGCGCGCGTCAAGGGCGGAACGCAGGTTCGGATCATCTGCCGAGGATGCGATCTGCGTCGGCGACAACAGCGGCGCTGCCTGGCTGGCGTCGTGTGCGTTCAGCTTTGTGCGCACACGCTCGCCCGCTTCCCGTGCTTCGCCAGCCCAGTCCGAACGCGGATCGACTTGCAGGTAGCGGTTCCAGTCGTCGAGCGCCTGGTGGTAGAGAGACTGATGTTCCGCGACGATGGCGCGATTAAAGAGCGCAACCGGATCGTCGGGCCGCAGCTTCAAGGCCTGGCTCAGGTACTCGTAAGCTGCGCCGAGATCGTCCTTCTTGTCTTCCGCCTGAGCGCGCTGGAAGTAGGCGGTGGCGAGATCGATCAGGAGCGCTGGCGAATTTGGTTCTAACTCCAGGGCGCGGCGTAGAGCTTCGACGGCCGCATCGTACTTGCCATCCAGCAAGTCCGCTTGCGCCTTCGCCTGGAGCCAGGAGGGATCGGAGGGATGGGATTTCAATTGGCTGGCAATCAGTGCCTTCGCTTTCGACAGCGGCGCCGGACTGTCGGTAAAGGAGGTTAACGGTCCGCGTGACACGCGCATCGGCGCAAAGTCGGCGCCGGCGATCCTGAGCTCCAGGGTGCGCTGCTGCGAGTACGCACGGGCCAGGAGCCTCTCGGCGGCGGCTGGCTGGTTCCGATAAACCTGGTACCGATGAACTACTACCCAGGATCCCACGCCAATCACGGCGAGCAAGGATACTCCCGCCATCGCCAGACGCGGACCGCTCAGCCACTGCCACCACGCCGCAGGTCTTCGATCCGTGCCGGGCTGTGGCGTCCCGGTAATTCGCCGCGCCAGTCTCTGCTGCCATTCCGCGTTCCCACTCTCGAGGCTCGCGATATGCTCCCGCTCCGCCTCGGTCATTTCCCCGTTCAGCTCGGCTAATTCCGCAATCGCCTCGCGCAGCAACGGACCACAATAATCACAGCGGCTGGCATGTTCGACGTGGGTGAACGTCTCGTCAGGCGGTATCAGGCCACCGGCAATCTCGCGCCACATATCCCGGTCGGGACAATCACCTTGACGCTGCGCAGACTCTGCCGGTCTCATGCCCGTCAGTTGGCGACCTGCGAGCGCCAGCTTCTCAAATTGCTCGCGGCAAGCCGAACAGGCGGCAAGATGAGGGTGCGTATCCGCCGCGTCCCGCACCGATCCGGCACGCTGGCGAGATTCCTCCAGAAGTTTCGCCAGTTCCGCGCCTCCGATATGTTCGTTGGGATTTCCTTCCAAAACTAACTCCCTGACCTTTTAGAACGATTTTGCTTCTTCAAAACCTTCACCTCGCGGTGTGGGCTTGAACCGGCAACGTGACCGCGAATCATGTCCGCTAGGCGCATAAGCACGCTTTCCACGCCCTCGGTGGTCAGTCCGATCGATGGGATGGCTGCAATCTCGCTGGCGGTAAAACCTTGCCGGTGACGAAGCCGAAAAATCGTGCGCTTTCTTTCCTGATCCTTCCCTGCCGTAACCTGTATCAGGATTTTGTCGACCCGCTCGAGCTGGAGACGCTGGCTAACCGCATCAAAGCTCCCCTCGGCAGCCGTTCTCGGGTCGATTTGTATGGGCTCGATGATGGCTTCCGTTTGGGCTGCGCCCCGTTTCGCGGCGAAGGCAGACTTGAACCGATCATGGACGACATTGGCCGCTACCACCTGCAGGAATTTATAAATGGAACCTTCGCAACGCGGCCGGAACGACCGCAGTAAACGGCAGTCGTCTTCAAAGAGCTTCAGGTAGGTATCCTGGATCAGGTCGTCCAGTTGGAGGCGTGACGGTTCTCCCCAGCGGCGGGCGGTCCTCAAAACCGCGGCGGCGATCACCACCTGAAACCGGCGGATAAACTCCGCCCACGCCTCCTCGTCTTTCGAGCCAGCACACGCTCTTACCAATTCTGCCGACGAGAGATCCGTGTAGCGCGCCAAGGGTCGACTCCAAGTTGGGCGGATTCTACAACAATCCCGTCCCTTTTGCCGTGATAAGTTTATGAAAAATAGGTGGGTTTGCCGTTTCGAGGCGAGCCGATAATTCGGGGCAATAGTTCGGGGCGATGGTTCGGGGTAATCGTTCGAGTGATAGAACGACTCGCCTGGACGGACTAGGCCAGCAGTCTCGCCGCCTCTTTGGCATAGTAAGTCAGAATTATGCTCGCACCCGCACGGCGGATGCAGAGTAGCGATTCCATCATCACGCGCTCCCGGTCGATCCACTGGTTCCGGGCCGCAGCCTCGATCATGGCATACTCGCCCGATACCTGATACGCCGCCAGCGGCAGGTCGAAACGGTCCCGGGCGGCGGCAATCACGTCCAGGTAAGGCATCGCCGGCTTCACCATGATCATGTCCGCGCCTTCTTCAATGTCCAACTCGATCTCCCGCATTGCTTCGCGCATATTCGCCGGATCCATCTGGTAGGAACGGCGGTCCCCAAACTGCGGCGCGGAATCCGCTGCCTCCCGGAACGGCCCATAGAAACCGGAGGAGAACTTTGCCGCATAGGAAAGAATCGGCGTATTTTCGAAACCAGCCAGGTCGAGCGCCCGGCGAATCGCCCCCACCCGTCCATCCATCATGTCCGACGGCGCGATAACGTCGACGCCCGAGCGCGCCAGCGAAACTGATGTCCGCGCCAGCAACTCGAGGCTCGCGTCATTCACGATCTCGTATTCCGCAGTAGCCGGTGGCGCCGCCGCGGCCGCGCCCAGCGATTGCGGCCCCGCTTTGCCGTTCACTCTAACGATGCCGCAATGCCCATGCGACATGTATTCGCACAAGCAGACATCGCCCATCACCACGATGTCGCGCACCTCACTCTTGATGGCGCGCGCTGCCCTCTGCACGATGCCATCCTCCGCCCAGGCGCCCGTGGCGACTTCATCCTTCTTCTCGGGCAGCCCAAACAGAATGATCGACAACACTCCCAGCGCCCGCGTCGCCCGCACCTCGTTCACTGCCTCATCGACCGAAAGGTTGAAGACGCCGGGCATCGAGCGCACTTCTTTCCGGATTCCGGTTCCGGGGCAAATGAATAATGGATACACCAGAGATTCGGGCGTAAGCCGGGTCTCGCGGACCAGGGCGCGCAACGTTTCAGTACGCCGCAAACGGCGCAGGCGATTAGCGGGAAATGCCATGACACGCAATTCTAGCAGCAGCCACGGCAACTGCGAACGGCTCAATTACCGGTTGCGGTGACTTCCATCACATCGTGGACGCCTCCGGTCAACATGATTCGGCGGCCTCACGAAACCGAATTCCCTCGACCCGCTACAATCTCCCTGTGCGATAGAATCGCTTTTCAATTCACAGCGAGCCGCAGCGAGGTGCGATGGCAGCCAGGATTCTCGACGGTACCAAAATAGCTGGTGAAATCCGCGCGGAAGTCACCGCCCAGGCGAAAGCGCTGGCATCATCGGGCGTGCGGCCCGGACTTGCCGTGGTGCTGGTGGGGCAGAATCCCGCATCGGAGGTCTACGTTCGCGGCAAAGTGAAAAGCTCGCAGGAAGTCGGCCTCTACAGCGAACAGCATACGCCCCCCGAAAGCGCATCTACCGAAGAGTTGCTGGCGCTGATCGCCGATCTGAATCGCCGCGACGAAATCGATGGCATCCTGGTGCAGTTACCGCTGCCCGCGCACGTCGATGCCAAGAAGGTTCTGTTGGCGGTCGATCCCGCCAAAGACGTAGACGGATTCCATCCCATGAACGTGGGCTACCTTTCGACGCAGCGTCCAGGATTGGTGCCCTGCACGCCGGCCGGCGTCATGGAGATTTTGAAGCGCAGCCAGATTCCGGTCACCGGGCAGGAAGCCGTGGTAGTCGGACGCAGCGACATTGTGGGCAAGCCGGTCGCCATGCTGCTGCTGAATCAGAACGCCACCGTCACCGTCTGCCACTCGAAGACGCGCGATCTGCCGGAAGTTTGCCGCCGCGCCGACATCCTGGTGGCGGCGATTGGCCGGGCCGGCATTGTTACCCGCGACTACGTGAAGCCGGGAGCTACCGTGATCGATGTCGGCATCAACCGGATCACCGACCGGAAGGAATTCGACCGCCTCTTTTCCGGAAACAAGGCCGGAAACAAGAAGCGCGAAGAAACGTTTCTGGCCAAGGGCTCAATCCTGGTTGGCGACGTCCACCCCGAGGTGGCGGAAATCGCGGGCGCCATCACGCCGGTGCCGGGAGGCGTCGGCCCGCTGACCATTGCCATGCTGATGGCCAACACGGTAAAGGCCGCCATGCTGCGGCGCGGGCTCAGGCATCCCGAGTTGAGCCGGGTTTAGAGAGGGCGGGGGCGGGAATTGCTAAGACTCGGCCTTACCGGCGGCATCGCGAGCGGCAAGTCGGTCGTCGGAGAGATGTTTGTCAAACTCGGCGCGCACCTGATCCAGGCGGATGCCGTCGCCCACGCGCTCATGCAGCCGGGCCGCGCGGTATATGAGCAAGTCGTCCACCGCTTCGGCCGCGAGATCCTGAACGCCGACGGAAGCGTCAACCGTTCCCGGCTGGCCGCAGCTGCGTTCGGCACCCCTGGCGGAGCACCCCCGCGCATCAAGGAACTCAACGAAATTGTCCACCCCGCTGTGATCGCGCATGAAAACGAGTGGATGGAAGAAATCGGGCGCCGCGATCCGACCGCCATCGCCATCGTCGAAGCTGCCCTGATCCTCGAAGCCGGAGCCGCCGGCCGTTTTCACCGTTTGATCGTCGTGACCTGCCATCCCGAACAGAGAATCCTGCGTTTCGCTCGCCGCCTGGGAATTTCGGAAGACGCGGCCCGTGCCGAAGTAACTCGCCGCATGGCGGCGCAGATTTCCGACGAAGAAAAAGTCAAAGCCGCCGATTTCGTGATCGATAACTCCGGCTCGCTCGATGCCACCGAGCAGCAGGTGCGGCGGGTCTTCGTCAAACTGCGTCCGGGAACCAAAAAGCTTTCCTAGTTGTTTTTGCGGCTCGGCATGACCAGCCATTGCAACACCGAACTCACTAAACTCAGCATGACGGCACCGATGAGAGCGGCGACGAAGTTTCGCACGTAGAACCCATTCACCAGCGCTGCCGCCAGTTCCAGCATGAGTGCGTTGATCACGAACCAGAACAGGCCGAGGGTCAGAATCGTTAGCGGGAAGGTCAGGATCTTGAGCAACAAGCCGAGAGTTGCGTTGACCAGACCGATGACCGCGGCTGCGATCAGCGCGGCCACCGGACCGCTTACGGAAATGCCTGGCACGACATGGGCGACGATCCACACAGCGATAGCGCTTAGAATCCAATGCAACAGAAGACGCACGAGAATCCTCCGGGAAAAGTCGATTGCGGTTCTAATTCTTACACGATTGCGGGTTTTGTAACTATCGGAACGGGCTCTGAAACGAGCATTTGAGAGACCCCACTGGTCGCGGTCTTGTGGAATCAAAGACTTAGCAGTGTTTTTTGCCAGGTCTTTGAGAAATAAGGACTTACTTGTAAAGTATTATAATTCAATCAGTTATGGCGAAAGAGTCGATTTCCAAGACCAATGCGGTGCGGTTGCTTGACCAGTTGGGGATCGAGTACGAACTTCGCGCCTATGAGGTCAATCCAGACGATCTGGCTGCCGAAACGGTCGCGGCCAAGATCGGATTGCCGCCGGAGCAGGTTTTCAAGACGCTGGTCGCGCGGGGCGACCGCAGCCAAGACCGCAACGGAATTGTTATGGCGGTCGTCCCCGGCGATCAGGAACTCAACCTGAAGGCGCTGGCGGCCGCGGCGGGAGAAAGAAAAATTCAACTTGTCCCGGTGAAAGAACTGCAAGCGCTCACCGGCTATATTCGCGGCGGAGTAACCGCGCTTGCGGCCAAGCGCGACTTTCCCGTGTACGTGGACGAAACCATTGAACTGTTCGATGTTGTTTCCATTTCGGCGGGCGTTCGCGGCCTGCAGATTCTGATTGCGCCTGCGGATTATCTGCGCGCGACCGAAGGAACGATTGCGGCGCTGGCGGAGCCTAAGAGTATCTAGACCCTTACCGCGTCATACGGTGCGGTTGCGGCCCGTGTATTAGATTGATTAAGCTTTCACTGCCGATCCGAGGTAAGCCATGCCTACTGCCACGCGCATCAATCCGCTTTCTTTCCTGACCGACCAACTCGACGAACTCAAGGCCAAGGGCACGCACTTCAAGCTGCGCGTACTGGAGGACGAGCAGGCGCCGGTCTGCACTTTCGATGGCAAGCGAGTCATCAACCTCGCCTCGAACAATTACCTCGGCTTCACGACGCATCCCCAACTGCGCGAAGCTGCGCTCGAAGCCACGCGCAAGTATGGCGTCGGATCGGGCGCCGTTCGCACCATCGCAGGCACGATGAAAATCCACATGGAGCTGGAGGAAAAGATCGCGCGCTTCAAGAACGTCGAGGCCTGCGTGGTTTTCCAATCGGGATTCACGGCGAACGCGGGAACGGTGTCGGCGTTTTTGGGTAAGGATGATTTCATCATCTCCGACGAACTGAACCATGCTTCGATCATCGATGGCTGCCGTCTTTCACGGGCGAAGATTCTCGTCTTCCGCCACAAAGATGTCGCCCACGCCGAAGAGCAACTCGCCAGCGTGAAGAATGACCCGGGGAAAAAGCTGCTGATCTCCGACGGCGTGTTCTCGATGGACGGCGACATCGGCCCGCTGCCCGGGTTGTGCGAGGCGGCTGAGAAATACGGCGCAATCATGATGGTCGACGACGCGCACGCTTCCGGTGTGCTCGGCCGCAACGGACGCGGCACCATCGATCATTTCGGGATGCACGGGCGCGTCGACATTCAGGTTGGAACCTTGTCGAAAGCGATCGGCGCTCTCGGCGGCTACGTCTGCGGTACGCGCGATTTGATCGATTTTCTCTATCACCGCGCGCGGCCGTTTCTGTTTTCGACTTCGCATCCGCCCTCGGTCGCGGCGACTTGCATTGCGGCATTCGACGTTCTCGAAACTGAACCGCAGTGGATGGAGCAGCTCTGGGCGAACACCCGGTTCTGGAAGAAAGAACTCGGCCTGCTCGGATTCAACATCGGCGGCCAGACGACTCCTGCGAGCGAAACGCCAATCACCCCCATCATCATTGGTGACGGCCGTCTGACAATGGACTTTTCCCGCGAACTGTTCAAAGAAGGAGTGCTGGGAACCGGCATCGCATTTCCCACCGTCCCCGAAGGCAAAGCTCGGGTGCGGACCATCATGACCGCGACGCATACGAAGGAAGAACTGCAGCGGGCGCTGGAAGTGCTGGAGAGTGTGGGGAAGAAGATGGGGATTCTCGGATGATCCCGAAAGCCGCATCGCGCCAGCCGGCTGCACTACATAATATGTCGACTGACGAAAAGCACATTTCCGCCCGGGGTTAACTATGAACACCGGTTTCGTTGGCATTGGCAGCATGGGAGGCATGCTGGTTCGGGCGCTGTTGCGCTCCCGGGTGCTCACAGACGAGAACGTTTGGGCGGCGAATCGCTCCGAGGGCAAGCTGAAAGCGCTGGCCGCCGAGTTTCCCGGCATCCACGTCGCCGGCAACCGCCAGCTTGCCGCCAATTGCGATCTGATTTTTCTCTGCCTCAAAGCCGAAGACGCGGCCGGCGTGCTGGCCCAGATGGACCCGGATCTCTCTCCCGGACAGTTGCTGGTCACGACGGCCAGCCAGATTCCACTCCAAACTCTCGAGGATCGCGTGCCCTGCCGCGTGGCCAAGCTCATCCCTTCCATCACACAGGAGATTGGTGCAGGCGTCGCGTTGCTGATGTACGGCTCTCGCGCCAATGCGGATGACCATCGGCTGCTAGAGGATCTGTTGGGACGCATCAGTCATCCCATCGTGATCGCAGAGTCACAGTCTCGACCGGCCATCGGCCTCGCTTCCGGCGGTCCGGCGTTTGTGGCTTACCTGCTGGGATCGATGGCGGAGGAAGCCGCAGGCAGCAATCCTGACTTTCCACCCGATCTGGCTCTCAGCCTGGTACAGGAAACGGCCACCGCCACATTGCGGCTTATGGCAGAAGCCAATATGAACCCAGAGGAGGTAATTCGGCGGGTCGCCCTCCCTGGCGGCAGGACCGCGCTTGGAATCGAAGTCTTGTCACGCCACGTGCCGCAGGCGTGGCAGGCAGTATTCAGGGAAAGCGCCGAACGAGAGAAAACTGCTCGGGAAACGCTCGCGCTCTAAACGAATCGCTGCCCCGTCATCTTGCCGACGGCGAATCGTCGACAATTGCCTGCACCAATTCATCGATTGCGTCTGTAACTCGCTTGGCAGGCAGATTGAAGTTGTTGGAGAGAATCGAGAAGACTACCACTTGTCCGGAATCGGTGGTGGCGTATCCGGAGAGCGTCTTCACGCCGCCCAGCGAACCGGTCTTGCCCATAATACGGTTTTGCAGGTGTGGAGCGGTGAGGCGTTCGGTGAGCGAGCCGTCCACGCCAGAGACAGGGAAGGTCGACTTATAATCGGCTCCCCAGGGCTGCGTCGAACAATAGCGCAGCAACTCGACAATGGCGTGGGGAGTTACTAAGTTCTGGCGCGAGAGTCCGGAGCCATCGTAGAAAACGTACTGGTCGTTCGAGATTCCTGCCTTAGTCACAAATCCCCGGAGAACTTCAAGGCCGCCTTCGATGGTTCCCGCGTTGCCGCGCTCGCGTCCCAGGAGGCGCAGCAGGATTTCGGCGTGCAGGTTCTGGCTGACTTTGTTGACTACGCGGACATCCTGCAGCAGGGGCTTGGATTCGTAACTGGCGAGCGCGATGGGCTGATCGGTTTTCAGTGGACGCGCCTCATCGCTGCCTCCGCGCGACGGCGCGAGGGTGGTCACGCTGAAAGTGGAAAGGGTGGCGAGTTCGGTGTGGCGGGTGCGCTGGTGTCCGTAGATTACTATGCCGCGTTTCTCGAGTAACTGGCGGAAGAGCCCAGCGGCGAATTCAGCGGGATCCTCGATGGCAAGGGCCTCGTTGGCGCCGGTGTCGTCGAGAGGCATGTTGCCCCAGAGCGTGAGCACAGTAGAGCCGGGCTCGCGGTTGACGAAGAACTTGCGTCCGGTACCGGCGGGCGTGGTGATGATGCGATTGTCGAGGTGGTAGTAGTCCGCGAACGGCCTGACGCTGACGAAAGCTTTTTCGCCGGGGCGGTCGGCGGGCAGAATGTTCACGAAGACCACGTTGTCGTTAATGGTGAGGGCGGAGACGGGAGCTCCCTCCGCCCACAGGAGGTCGTCCTGGCTCCAGCCTTCGCCATAGCGCTCGAAGGCGAAATAGGAGTCGTCGGCCACGATGTCGCCGTCGATAAACTTCACACCTTTTTGCACGAGCGTGTCGGCCAGCGATTCGAGGGCTTGAATGGGATCGTCGTTGCGCTGGGTTTTGAGATCGTAGGGTAGTTCGCGCCCGGACAGATTGGGATCGCCGTGGCCGACAAGAACGAGATCTCCGTTAAGGCGGCCGTAACGGTCGAGAGTTCCGGTGGTTTCAACGGTCGTGCGGAACTTGTAGTCGGGACCGATCAGGGCAAGCGCGGCGGCGGTGGTGAAGAGCTTGGTGTTCGAAGCGGGCGTGAAGAGCTTGTCAGCGTTCTGCGAATACAGCGTTTGACCTGTCGCGAGAGAGATGACTTCGATTCCCCAAAAGCCACGGGCGAGGTCGGGGGCGCTGAGCACACCGGCAACGCGATCCTGCAGCGGTTTAGCGGGTGCGGCCAGCAGCGTCGCGACCAGCAGAAGTACGATGGGAACGAGACGCGCAACTGATCGCGGCCGAGGCATTATCTGAATTGTAACACCCGAAAAAAACGGCCTCGTTCTCATGCCGCGCCCAGTCATTATTGCTGTGGAGAGCCGGGCGTCCCCGCCCGGCCGCCCGACGATCCACTAGAATAGGTGCAACATGCGGGCGATTTTTCAGTGGAACACAGGTTCTCGCGTACTTGAGTTAGGGCGTCGCACGCTGATCATGGGCATCGTGAATGTAACTCCCGACTCGTTTTCCGACGGGGGACTCTACATCGATGCCGAGAAGGCCGTGGTCCGGGCCGAGCAGCTACTGGACGAAGGCGCGACCATCATTGACGTGGGTGGCGAGTCGACGCGGCCAGGGGTATCGGAACCAGTGTCCGAAGAGGAAGAACGCAGGCGGGTGCTGCCCGTGATCCGCGATTTGAAGCGGCGGCGGCCGGATGCGGTGGTGAGCGTCGACACCTACAAGGCGAGCGTGGCGCGGGCGGCGGTGGACGTGGGGGCGGAGGTTGTGAACGATGTGAGCGGGTTCCGGTGGGATCCGAAGATGGCGAAAACGCTGGCAGAACTCAAATTGGGAGCGGTGCTAATGCACACGCGCGGGCGTCCGGAGGAGTGGCGGTCGCTGCCGCCGATTGGCGATCCGGTGCTGATGGTGAAACGGGATTTGCGCCAGTGGGCGGAGGCGGCGACCCTGGCGGGGATCAAGCGCGATCATCTGGTGCTGGATCCGGGGTTCGGGTTCGGCAAGCGCTTCGAGGAAAATTATCCGCTGCTGGCGCACTTCGCCGAGTTGCAGGGGATGGGCTTTCCGCTGCTGGCAGGAGTGTCGCGGAAATCATTTATCGGGCGGATGCTGGCGCGCGACGGCAAGGATAAAGATGCGGAGGTTAGCGAGCGGCTTTACGGAACGCTGGCGGCGGAAACAGGGTTGATCCTGAAAGGGGCGCACATCATTCGGACGCACGATGTGCGATTTGCGCTGGAGGCAGCACGAGTGGCGGATGCGATTGTGGCAAGTGGAGGATAGGCGGAATAACCGCCGCGTCAGGCGCGGGCGGCTTCGGCGAGGGGCGTGGCGACTTTGAGCACGGGGAGGCGGATTTCAAATGCGGCTCCGCCTTCGGGACGGTTGTAGCAGGTGATCTGTCCCTTGTGATCCAGGATCACACCATAGGTGGCGCTGAGTCCGAGACCGGTGCCCTTGCCTACCGGCTTGGTGGTGTAGAAAGGATCGAAGACGCGCTCGGGATCGCGCAGGCCGGGCCCGGTGTCGGCGAACTGCACGATTACTTCGTCGTTTTCGCGCCAGAGGGAGACCTGGAGGCGCCCGCCGCCGATTTCCTGCAGTGCGTCCACCGCGTTTTCGACGATCTGAAGAAAAGCCTGCAAGAGCTGGTTGGGGTTGCCGAGGACGCGCGGCAAGGGGTCTTTGCTTTCCACGGTCAGGCTGATCTTCCTGTTTTCGAGTTTGAATCCTTCCATTTGAACCGCGCGCTGCAAAAGCGGCTTTAGTTCGAGGGGACCTTTCTCTCCCGGAGTCTGTTGGGCGAAACTGAGCAAATCGCCGACGAGTTCGCGAGTGCGCCGCGCCTGCTGGCCGATTTTCTGCGCGTTAGCGAGTTGCTCACGGCTGAGGTTGCTGCTGGCGGCCATGCGTTCGGAGTTGTTCAGGATGGCCGAGAGTGGGAATTCCAGTTCGCCGGCGGCCAGCGCGACCAGTTCCCCAAGCGAAGCCAGCTTGGCTTGTTGGACCACTCTTCCTTGCAACCGCTGCAGGTTGTCGAAACTCCGGCGCGAATGCTTGAGCAACCGCAGAAGCCTCTGGTCCAGCAGGTGTTGTTTGAGGAAAACGACAAAAGCCAGGAGCGCGACTCCGCCCATGGCCACCCCAAAACGGACCTGGCGCAGATAAAGCTGATCGTGGCTCAGGAACAGGGCCCAATATCCCATGACTGGGAGAGAGAGCAAGGCGAGTTTTGCAAGTTGAGGAACGACCGAGCGACTGGGACGCGTGATCGATGGTATCTGGGTATCGCGAAGGCAGCGCCGCCCGGAGATTGCAAACCAGAGGAAAGTGAGCGTAGCGGCAAGGAAAGGGAGGTCGTAGATTCCGCCAGTCTTGTAGGTGCCGCGCGCGATGGCGGCATTTATGGCTTCCGACGAGAATATGTAGAGAACGCTGGCGAAAAAAAGGTTGCGATAAAGTTCGCGCCACGATCCGGAACTGGTGAAATATGCCGATGCGGACACCGCAATTAGAGTGATTCCTTCAACAAGATAGAGGAGATCCCAGCGCAGGCTGTACACCGACACATCGGTAATGATGTATTCCTCGGGGAAAACACAGAAGGCATAGACCACGACCCACCACACCAGCAAGATGAGGACATCCACCGCGCTGGGCAACATCCCTTCGCGCTCATCGGCCTGATGGGGGCGGATAGCGACCGCCGCCATGATGGGGACAACGTGGAGGAACAACACGATATCGCCCTGAAAGGGGTCGGGCAGCGGTTTGCGAATCACCACTTCAAACCACGCCCAGGATGCCTGGTTGAAGGCCCACATCGCCGCGCCCGCCGTCACCAGACTCCAGAACAAACGTGTGTGTCCACGGCTGTTGAAGGCGTTTCGGGCGGAGACGATGCAGGCAGCCACAATCACCAGCAGCGGGACCAGATCTCCCATAGCCACGCGAAATGAGGGGTTGGGAAACACCGCCGAGGCCAGAGCAAAGGCCAGCAGGAGACCAACTCCCGTGAGGAGCGACGAGATGTGGAGCCGAGACACCACTTTGAATCATAAGACGCCCGCGACGAGATGTTTAGATCACGGAATGGTTACGCGAGGTTACTGGCGTAACATTTGATCGCGACGGAGACGGCCTGGGGCGACGAAGGGCCTGAAGGACAGGACGGTGTTGCCACGAAGAAGTGGGCGTTCGCGCTACAATGGACCCGTTATGATTTCCCAGGATCTCCTCGCCATGCTGGTCTGCCCGGTTTGCAAGAAGCCGGTGGTCCTGAACGCGAACGGACAAAGTCTGAAATGCGGGGAATGCTGCCGTGTCTACCCCATTCAGGACGACATCCCGATCATGCTGGTTGACGCCGCGATCATTGATCCCCTGAAAGTGACCCGGCCTGAAAATGACCCTGCCTGAATTGACCCAGCCTGAAAATGACCCGGCCCGAAGTGACGCAGCCTGAAGTCGGAGCCGACCGAGCCCAGACAAAGTCGGGTTTTCTCCCGCTCCCAAAACGACATTTAGTGTCAATCTAGTGTCCATCTTGCACCGGTTGCCGTTGTTATGTTTCCCACTCACCTGCCGACAAATGCCTCGCAACCTTTTGCAAAATCTTGGGTTCTAAGAACTTAAGGGGCCAACAATCCGTACTTGATGGTGTACCAAAGTTACGGCATTACGATTGCATGTAACGAATCCGGTTGCCGATGAATCTAAGTGAGCAACGGTAGGGAGGTCGAAGGTGAGAATGGCCATGAAAGAGAGATTTACGGTGACTGAGCTATGCGCCTTGCGAAACGACCTGATCCAGGGCGGCATGGTGGATTCCCGCGAAGCAGCGGAACTGCTGCAGGTTTTTTTGGCGGGGCGGGGCTACGGTGTTTCGCAGACCGCTGCGATCGACGCCGCCGGACGGGTGGAAATGGCAGGCTGTTCGCTGCCGGTGCTGGAGCGCGAACTGGAAGGTCTAGCTTTGGTGATGTAAGTTTTCGCGCATGGGTAAACGCGAACGCTTAATAAATAGGCTAAAACGAGTTTAACGGGAAACTGATCTAGCTCAACTCAGCGATCGACAGTTTCTCAGCAAGAATCGCCGGGCTCAATCGCCCGGCCTTTTGTATTTCTGGGGATGCTTGTTCCGGTAACCCAGCGCACACAAGCATGGACGTTTCCACCCGCCAGCGGTCCACCATGATCCTCACCGGGCGGTAGGCGAACAAACCGGCTCGATGGCTGTCGCTTCCGGGTGGCGGACAAAAAAGCGTTGAAAATGGAAGGCCACATTGACTAGTGCTACCATCACCGGTACTTCTACTAAGGGGCCGATGACAGCCGCGAATGCGGCTCCGGAGTTGATGCCAAATACCGAGACGGCAACTGCGATCGCCAGTTCAAAATTGTTGGAAGCGGCGGTAAATGCCAGGGTAGTGGTCTTGGAATAGTCCGCGCCCAACTTCTTGCCCATGTAAAAGGACACCAAAAACATCAGCACGAAGTAAATCAACAACGGCACGGCAATCCGCAGGACGTCCAAGGGCAGGCGAACAATGTACCCACCTTTAAGGGAGAACATCACGACAATCGTGAACAGCAGGGCAACCAGCGTCAGCGGGCTTATGCGAGGAACGAAGTTCCGATTGTACCAATCGTGCCCTTTGGCACGAACCAATGCGGTGCGAGTCAGAAATCCAGCCAGAAACGGGATTCCCAGATAAATAAATACACTCTTTGCAATCTCTGCAATAGACACATTGACGACGGTACTCCGAAGGCCGAGCTTGGCGGGCAGGACCGTAATGAAGATCCAGGCATAGAGAGAGTAAAAAAAGACCTGGAAAAGAGAATTGAAGGCCACCAGACCTGCTGCATATTCCGTATCGCCTCGCGCCAGTTCGTTCCACACGATGACCATCGCGATGCAGCGTGCGAGACCGATCATGATCAACCCAGCCATGTATTCCGGATATCCGCGCAGGAAGACAATGGCCAGAACAAACATCAGAATCGGCCCTACAACCCAGTTCTGCACGAGTGAAAGGCCGAGCACGCGCTTGTTGCGAAAGACCTCATGCAGCTCCTCATATCGCACTTTCGTGAAAGGTGGATACATCATCAAAATCAACCCCGCCGCAATCGGAATGGAGGTCGTACCGATGTTGAAGCGATTCAGAAACGGTACGACTCCGGGCACAACCCAGCCCAGTATCACGCCCGCCACCATGGCGGCGAAGATCCACGCTGTCAGATAACGATCGAGAAAACTGAGACGACTGGTTGCCTTCATGGGTGATCCCTATGTTGCGGCAAACTGCCCGAGGCGGCAGCCTCTTTGTCGAAAGACGCTGCTACTCGTGCGGGACGGGCGTCATCGTCTGACCGATGCTGTCGAGCTCCCTCTTGAGCGCAAGGCCGTCGAGACTCTTCAGTGGAAGGCAGAGAAATAGACTGATTCGGCGATCCAGGATAAAAGATGCCTCGCGAAACGCCCGTTCCACGTCCGCTTCGCTCCCATGAACTGCCGCTGGGTCAGGAACACCCCAATGGGCGGTCATCGGCTGTCCCGGCCACACCGGGCAGACCTCTTTCGCGGCGTTATCGCAAACCGTAAAGACGAAGTCAAGCTTGGGCGAGCCGGGCAGAGAGAATTCGTCCCAGGCCTTGCTGCGCAGACCGTGGATTGGTATGTGCGCCATTTCGAGCTGTCTCAAGGCTTCCGGTCGAACCGTTCCCGACGGATGACTTCCGGCGCTATAGCCCGTGAAATTAGGTTGGCCTTTGAAGTTCAGAATGGCCTCGGCCATGATGGAGCGCGCGGAATTGCCCGTGCACAGAAATAAAGCGTTGTAGTGCCCTTGCATACTCGTTGTCTCCTAGTTGCAGCAGGCCGGCCCGCAACATGCTGTCGCTGCAGCGCCTGCGGGCTTGATGGCCCGCACGAAGGCACTCATGAACTTGCCGTCCACCTGCGGGGCAATCGCGTCTACGTCGATGTTTTGCCCGGATAGGAACTCGCGAGCGTCCGCTATGCGATAAACTCTGGTTGGCTCGATCTCAATTTTCTCGAAGCCAGCAGACGCGAGTTTGGTGCGGTATTCGTTCTCCTCGAGAGCACCCGCAACGCAGCCAACCCACAGAAGCACACTCTGACGAATCTCAGGCAGCATCTCGCCGCGAGTGACAACGTCAGACACAGCCAAGCGTCCGCCCGGTTTCAGCACTCGATGGGTCTCCCTCAGCACCTGATCTTTGTCGGCTGAAAGATTGATCACGCAGTTGGAAATGATGACATCCACCGAATCGTCGGGGAGTGGGATGTGTTCAATTTCGCCCTTCAAGAACTCGACGTTTTCGACTCCGGCTTTGCGTTTGTTCTCGTTAGCCAGCGCGAGCATCTCATCCGTCATGTCCAGGCCGTAGGCTTTGCCAGTGGGACCGACTCGTTTTGCCGAAAGCAACACATCGATTCCTCCGCCAGAACCGAGGTCCAAAACAACTTCACCCGGGCTTAGCTTCGCCAGCGCAGTTGGATTGCCGCAGCCTAGCGAGGCCAAAAGAGCTTCTTCAGGAATCTGCTGTGCTTGGGATGGGTCGTAAAGATTGGACGTGATCGGATCGCTGCACCCGCTGCCGGGTGTCGCACCACAGCACGAACTGCCGCCGCTGCTCACTCGCAAGGCCGCTTGGCCATATTTTTCTTTAACGATTTCCTTGATGTCAATATCAACGTGCGTGCCACTCATGCTCTTCCTCCTACTTGCAGATTTGAACGATCTCTTCGGGTTTTACAGCTTTGTTGCGAGTACAGCACTCGGAGTACAGGAACTGAAGCAATTCCTGAAGCGCGTCTGTGTTTGCGGTATAGCGGAGAAAGGTACTCTCTCTCTGAACATGGACCAGGTCTTCCGCTTTGAGCTTGTCGAGATGATGCGACAAGGTGGAGTTTGGAATATCCAGCTCTTCCTGAATCTCCCCGACGACCAGACCTTCCGGATGAGCAGACAGCAACAACTGCATGATCCGTAATCGCGGCTCTGTTCCCATGGCAGAGAACATGTCGGCGTACTTGGCGACTTGCTCGGCGGATTTCTTCGATTGGCCTGCCTTCATATTTCTATACTTGCAGAAATATGGATAGTTGTCAAACGACGTATTGTGGACTGATCGCAGTGGGAGGATTGAAACCCGGATGGACGCGGGGAGAATTGGGAACTTTCACTTCAGCTCCTCAACCGCCCTTTGCAGCAGCCGCGCAATTTCCTCCGGGTCGGTTTCCGGCGCAAACTGCAAGGGCTTGCCGATGCGCACTTGAATCTTTCCCGGCAGTGCAAATTTCTTTCCGGCCTTCTTGATTTCAAACAGGCCATCGATCCGCATCGGAAGAATCGGAATGCGCAGATTGTTGGCGAGCAGCCCGACCCCGGTGCGGAACGGAAATAGCTTGCCGTCTTCAGTATGCTTACCCTCCGGAAAGACAAGCACGCTATAGCCGCGATCGACGGCCTCTCCGGCGTAGGCAAAGCTCTTGCGGAAGCCGGCCTGTCGCGGCAGCGGGAACAGGTTCAGCACCGCGACACCGAGCACCCACTGCACGCGGGCATAAATCCGGGCGAACCACGGACGATCCGGACCAGGCGAGCGCAGCAGTTCGAGTGCCTCGCCGCCGGTTGCAGTTGCCAGTCTGTGGCGGATCCGCGCGGGAAGCGCCGTGTGGATGAAGCCGACGTCGACATCGGCAACATGGTTCGAGACGACGAGCAGCGGACCACGAACGCCGTGCAGGTTCTCGCGCCCCGTCACGCGCGGCCATCCCAGAAGAAACATCGCCGGGCGTGCCAGCAGATAATGCGACGCCAGGCGCAGCCACGTGGTCGGCCAGCGCAGGGTCCATCGTGGGTAGTGGAAGGCCAGCGAATGCAACTCGCGTTGTTGAGACTCAGAACCATGCTTGTGTGGTGGCGGGGCAGAGCCCCGTTCCCACACCGGCGCATAAAGCTTGCAGTGACCACCTCGTTCACCCTGCAGCAGTTTTTCCAGATCGCCAACGGTCGCTGCATTCGCAAACGCGGCTTCGCTGAGGTCGACCTGATAGCGGTCTTCGAGCGCACTAAGCAGTTCGACGCGTTCGAGGGAGCTTAGCCCCAAGCCGTTTTTCAGGTTGGCGTCCGGCGTCAGATTCTGCAAGTTTTGAATGTGGCGGCCGGTGATTCGCGTCAGCAGTTCGGAGAGCGGGCTGGCTGCGTTCGCAAGCGCTTGACCACGGAGGCCTGCCTCTACCGCGTCACGAATCACGTTGCGGCGCGGCTTCTGCGTGGCACCGCGGGGGAAGTCTTCGTCGGGCCAGACGAACCAGCTGCGCATCCGCTGATATTCGGCCAACGTTTCATTGGCGCGCTGCACGATTGTCTTCACATCAACAGCCTGAGCATCGCGCAGAATCAGCACGGCACACGGCTCGGCATTTCCGCCGCGCTCCAGCCCGACGACCACGCAATCCCGAACCTCTTTCTGACCTCGCAATGCTGCTTCGAGGTCCTCCGGATAAATATTCATCCCCGCGGGCGTAACGATGACTTCTTTCTTGCGTCCCTTGAAGAAAAGATTCCCTTGCTCATCGAGCGCGCCCAGGTCGCCGGTGCAATACCAGCCTTCATCGGTTGCGACCGGCTGCAGTTCGTGCCCGTTCCAATAGCCGCTGGCGACGCCGCTGCCGCGCACTAGAATCTCTCCATCGTCCGCCAGCTTGATTTCGCGCCCCGGGAGAACCTTGCCGATGGAGCCGCGGCTAGTGTGGAAGGGATGGTTCAAGCTGATCAGCGAAGTCGTTTCGGTCAATCCGTATCCTTGGACCACGGCATATCCCAGGCGATGCCAGAACTCTTCGGTCTCGCGATCGAGCGCGGCGCCGCCGCTGATCATGGCCCAAAACTTCCATCCGAACTGGCGGCGCAGGTCGCGAAAGGTCCACCAGCGCCGCAGAAAGTGCTGGCTCGCGGCGGCGGAGTAGCGCGCGGCAAAACTCTCGCGGACGCCCGCATCTTGGACCTCGCGTTCAATCTTCTGCTTCAGCGATTCAATCATGCGCGGGACGGCCACCAGCACTGAGACGCGTTCACGGCGGATCGTCGCCATAACCTCGGTTGGGTTGAATGTGTTCTCGAACACGACCGTACCGCCGAGCAGCGGAGGAAGAAAAATTCCCAGGAATTGTCCGAAAACGTGGCTCAGCGGTAACAGGTTTAAGAAGCGAATCGGATGCACCAGCCGCTCATACTTCAAGTATTTTTTGATTTCGATTTCGATCGGTGCCAGGTTGCCGACCACGTTGGCGTGGGTAAGCACCACACCCTTGGGCTCAGCCGTGGTGCCCGACGTGAAAACAATTTCCAGCGCATCGGAAGGCTGAATCTGCGCGGGACGAAAGCGTTGCGATGAATGTTCTGCGATGGCAACCGCCAGATCGGCGGGGTCGATGGTTACGAGCTTCTGCACTGTCTTCTGTGCGTCGAACCCGTCGAAGATCGCGGCCCGCTCGCGCGGACACAACACCAGCCTGGTTCGCACCTGCGCGCTGATGCGCCGCGCAAAATCCGGGCTGGCAGCATCATCCACGGGGACGGCAATGACCCCGCAAAGCGCGCATCCCAGGAACGCCGCGACCCACTCGGCACAGTTCGGACTCCACAATAGGACCGCATCGCCCTTAGCAATCTTGCGCGCCTCGAGCTCGCGCGCAAACTGATACGCGGCTCCGGCGACGCGCTGGTAGCTCCAACGCTCATGCCGGTAGCCTCGCGGAAACACGTAGGCGCAGTCGTCGCCCCAGCGCTCAAAATCGTCCAGCGAATCCAGCACACTTGCCCGCACACCCTGTTTAGTAGCACAATTTCCAGAACTTTACATGGATGGCTGCGCCCGCTGCCAATAGTCTGGGGTCGGATGACAAGGTTTCCCGCAGTTCGTATCTTCGCAATTCGGATCGTCGTCGCACTCGGAATGTGCGCCTTCATCTCGTGCCAGCCGCCCGCTTGCACGAGTGGCGCCAGTTCGGCGCCGTTGTCCTCGATTGCAGCGCGGACTGAGAGCCGCGCGGCAAATGGTGCCGTGCGCGACCTCAGGCAGGACGAGGCCGCCGGCGGCCACATCCTGCGCAAGCATGTGGGACAGACCGAGGAGCAACTGCGCCAGCGCCTGGAACGGGAACGCAACATTACCGGCGCGTCGACCTACACCGACCGCTCGACTGCGGAGCGCGCCGTGGGCACCGCCATCGCACAATCGCAGGGCCAAATCCAGAACTGGCTCAGCCGGCCGGGGAGACACCCCAACTTGGTCCTGGACTACGACAGCGACGTTCCGATCGGCCGCACCATGAATCGCGGCGAAATTCACTCGCGCGTGTGCGAGCACGCACTGATCGTACTAAAATACGCCGGGCCCAACGATTACTATGTTTTGACTTCTTATCCGGAGTGCCGCTAATGAACTCGAAACCGGAAATCACCGCAGCCAACTTTCCCGCGCTGCATGCCTTTCTGAGGGGCTACTTCCACGAGGATGTCGCTGACGAGTACGGAACTCCTCCGGAAGCGGCCGATCAGTTTTGCGAAGACGCCGAAACCGACGAGCGCATTCCGGTCGCGCGGGAGTGGCAGCAACTCACGGAACTGACCGGAACACAGCCCGCCGCTCTGAATGCGGCTTTGAAGAAACTGGGCAGCGCGATCCGGTTGAATGAAGAGGAGATTCCGCAGGTGTCGGCGATCTTCGCCCGTTGCCTGGCAGTGAAACCGCACCGGCGGGTGGCCAACGAGTAGGGGCGTGGCCTACCCTTCCCGCCCCACGCCCAGCGCGTCAGCCACGCGGTTGATGTAGTTGAACCAGGATGCAATCAACGTGATCTGCAGGATCGCCCGATCCTCGAAGCCTGCCGCTCGTAATTTCTCGTGATCGTCTTTCCAGACCTTGGTCGCGTCTTTGGTGAGTTTCACGACGTAATCGATCATCACGCGCTCCTGCGGCGTGATGGGCGCGGTGGTGTAATCGCGTTCCAGCGCTTCGACCAGTTCTTTATCCAGCGTGACGCGACGCAGAAACTCTGCGTGGGACTCGATTCAATACACGCACCGGTTGATCACCGAGACCATGGTGGCAATCATCTCGTGATGACGCCTCTGGAGCGGCAAGTCACGCGACATGAGCGCGCCGAACGTCGAGAACGCATGGTACAGCGCCTGCGGAATCAAGGAGTGCGAGGCCACGATCTGCGAGGTTACGCCCTGCGAGCCGCCGCCTTCGGCAGGATGAATCGGAACCGCGTACTCCTGCGGATAAAGCGCCTTCTGCGCTTCCATCGCCTGCCGCAGTTCGTCATCAGCTTCCGCGAACGGAATGGTGCGAATCCAGGTCATCTAGAATTGGGAAATAATCTCAGAGACACAATTCCCCTCTTGGTGGAGAGATCGTAGCACTCCCCGCTCGCCTTTCGAAACCTGGCCTTCAGATTCGACGGCGCGCCAACCACCGTAAAAGGTCGGCGCACCCGTCAAAGGAGGTTAGGGTCACCACGCGCCGCTACGTACCCCGGACGATTACTTGGCCCGCGCCTGGGGTGTTGTTCGGGGAGGGTTGCTCGACTTGGTAGGGGAACTGCCCAGAGCCATCTTGGGGGTTGTCCGTGTGGGACGCATTGTCCACAGTCGTTATTGGCTGAGTGAACGGGTCGCCATCGGTCCAAGAGACCGGGTATACGTTGTTGCTGCTGGTATACATCATCAGATTGCCCCCGACAGGGATTGCCACGTCGACAGGAACGTTTGTCAGGTTATCCCCGCTGCCGCTAACCGTGACAACCATGTAGCCAGTTCCTGTCTGGATGGCATAGGGGCCGTTTATCACTGTCTCCCCGGGTTCGTACACGGTTACGTTATAGTTCACGGCGATATTCGCGGGCGCCGGCTGGGTATTGAAATTGTTCGGAGAGGTTGGGGTGAGACCGATTACGTCGGTGAAAATACCCTTGGGGTTGAACTTAATATCGATCACGTATCCGGAGTTGTTGGTGAAGGTAACGGCGTTCTGCAACATCGTGAGGATGCAACCCTCCGGGATGGCGTCGGTGGCGGTGATGCTGATGTTCTTCGCTGTAGCAGTATCTTCAAACGGAATGACACGTGCGGCCATGGCTGACTCCTTATCGAATTGAATTTATTTACTTTCCGCTGGGCCGAAAATTGGGATCCGAGAGCAAGCCTTGCAGGTCCGGAGTATTCTTCAGGTCCGCAAGGTCATAGCCTTTCTGCAGGCTCTTTTCGATGTACTGTAACGCCTGAGCGCGATCGCCCAGGTCTTCGTAGGCTACGCCGACGGCTGCCAGAACGTTCGAATCGTCGGGCGAAAGCGCGAGCGCCGATTGTATGCGAGAAATGGCCTTTTCGCGCAACTTTTTCTTGGCGTACAGCATTCCCAGAGTGGACTGCACTATCGCGTCGCGCGGCGTGTCAAGGGCCGCCTGTTCGAGCAGGGCGATCCCATGGTCGCGCGCCTGGCCTTCCTTCTCTTTGTTTTTGAGGCCTGCATAGGCAGACGCCAGGTTGCCCCAGACAACGTAGTCCCTGTCGTTCAGTTGCAGGGCTTTCTCAGTCGCGGTGGCGGCTTCGGCGAACTTCTGCTCCTGGAGGTAGAGATATCCAAGATTGGCGTAGGCGGGATAGGTGGGCTCAAGGGCGATCGACTTCCGCAGCATCTGTTCGGCCTCGGCGTAGTGCTTGTCTCCCATGTCGGAGTAGACCGCGCCCAGGTTGAGATAGAGCGCCGCGTTGTCGGGAGTGAGCTCAATGGCGTGGCGATACTGCGCCACGGATTCGTCGTAACGCCGGTGATCTAACAAAAAACCCGCCAGCTGGTTATACCCGTCCCATGAATCGGGACGCAGTGCGATGGCTTTTCGATAGGCAGCTTCCGCATCGGCGATGCGTCCCGCGCTTTCGTAAGACCTAGCCAGGCTAATGATCGCATCCGCGTTACGCGGGTCGAGTTGTAGCGCGCGCTGGCTCTCCTGCAAGGCGAGTTCGTAATTCCCCGTGTAGCTGTGGATTTTCCCCAGCGTCACGTAGACCATGGGCAGGCGATCGTCCAGTTGCTGCGCTTTCTGACAATTCGCCAGAGCTTCATCGATCCACTTCTTGTCTTTGTCCAGCCGGTATTTCAGGCGGTAGGCTTCGCCGAGCTGGGCGAATCCCAGGGCAAAGCGAGGGTCCGCCTTCACCGCATTGTCGAGCGCCGCAATGGCCAGGTCGAGGTTCCCCGCCTTGTCATAGCGCTGGGTGTAGCCGAGCGCCTTCAGGTACAACTCGTACGCGCCGGCATTGGCCGGGCTGCCCCCAGCCCGCAGCATCTCCGGCGTTACCTCGATGCGCATCAGCTTGGCTATGCGTGCCACCACCTCGTCTTCCAACGACGAGAAGTCTCCCGCGCGATCTTCCAACGTCACCGAGCCCATCTGCCGCAGGTTCTTCGTATTGATCAGATTCACCGTCATGTGGATCGTCTGTCCGTCGCGCCGCAGACTTCCTTCCAATGCCACCGTCGCTCCCAGTTGACGCAGCGCCGACGCCGGATCGCTGATCTTCTGCCGTCGCACCTCGCTGGTCGGTACCACCCATAGCGACTGCTTGCCCGCTTCAAGATTCGTCAGGCGGCTGGCCAGATTGTCCATCAGTCCGGCGGACACCTCCTCGTTCGCCGGATCACTCCCTACATTCTCAAACGGCAGCACCGCGATGTGCTCTTCCTGATGCCCAAACCATCCCGCCACCCGTTCACGCACCGCCGGAATAAACGAGAGCACTGCCGCGACAACTACCGCAACTCCTGCCGCGCCCAGCCAGCGATTTAACCGCGACACCGGCGCGGCAGCCAAGCCCCAGATTGGGCGCGAGGCTTGTTCAATCTGCTTTCTTAGTTCCGACGCCGTCGACCCGGACGGCCGGGACGTTGGTCGGGAAGACGTGCGGGAAGACGTGCGGGACGACGCTCGCGAAGATGGCCGGCTGCCGGCTTGTGCCGCTGTCGCCTCGGGCTCAAGCCGGCTGCGGACATCCTTCAAATCCACCACCATCTCGCGGCAATTCTGGTAGCGCGTCTCCGGCTCTTTCGACAGCGCCTGGTAGATCACGCGCAACAGATCGAGCGGGATTTCGTCCATCGGCAGCGGTGGGTCGTTCAGGATCGCATAAATTGTCGCCGCCGGCGTTTCCCGCGAAAACGGATTCTTCCCCGTCACCATTTCCGTCAGCACAACACCCAGCGCCCATATATCGGTGCGCTGGTCGACGAACTTGCCGACCGTCTGTTCCGGTGACATGTACCCGATCGTTCCCGCGGTGCTTATGCTCTGCGTGCTGCCCGTAGACGCCAGCCGCGCCAGCCCGAAGTCCACAATCTTCGCCACACCACTCTGCGTCAGGATGACATTCGAAGGCTTGATGTCGCGATGCACCACCGTGCCCGCATGAGCCGCCGCTAAACCCTCTCCCATCTGGATGGCGATGTCCACCGCTTCCGCCAGGGGAAGCGGCCCGCGGCGCATCTTTCCCACCAGCGTTTCGCCCGCGTAATACGCCATCACGATGAAGGAGCGCCCGTCGCTGGTTTCCTCCAGCCCGTGGATCACGCCGATGTTGGGATGGTCGAGCGAAGAGGCGAAGCGCGCTTCCCGCAGAAACCGCTCCTTGTCGTCGCTGCTTGAAACCAAGTGCTCGGGAAGAAACTTCAGCGCGACCGTGCGCTCCAGCTTTATATCGAGCGCGCGATATACCACGCCCATGCCGCCGGCTCCGGCCAGGCCGAGGATCTTGTAGTTGCCGACGACATCGCCCGCGGATAATGTGCCGGTAGGGTTAGACACCGAGCATTCCCCATTGGGGATCAACCCCAACTCCAGTTCCAAAGCCCGCAACCATTGTCAGCATGATTGTGGGTACCAGTATGGGATGGATCTGGTTCCGCGCCACGATGATACGCTACCGCATTTTCCACTCGCAAGAAAGGGGTCGCGGAAGGACGCGCCGTAAGAACAGGTTGCCGTGCGGAGAATCCTATTTGGGTGGCGTATGTTCAAAAGGGAGCTTGGTGAATCGCGCTTTCTCGATCTCGATCATCAGCGCCACTCTCCCCTCCGGGCTACGAAAGGGGAAAGGCTTCCCAATGTACTTGTGCGAGATGGCGTCCATGTACTTGAAATCGCCATCGGGACGACGCTCGACCACTTGGCCACGAAGCTGCGCCTCCTTGTACGGGTCGTGGAAATCGACGACCGAGAGCGAGACCCGCGGATCGCGCCGTGTGTTCTTCGCCTTCAGTGAACCTTCGCCGGTACAGATCAGAATAAGGTCACCTTCACGGCCCACCCAGACCGGTACGCTCTGGGGTGAGCCGTCAGCCATGAGCGTGGCCAGATGCGCGAAGTTGGGGCCATCAAGCAAAGCCCTTATTTCGTTAGAAAGTGGAATCGACATGGCAGCCATCCTTGCGCGGAAGCGATCAACCAATCTATCACTTCGATTCGACAGAGCGATGGAGGGCTATTCGCTGCCCTACAACTGCTGCGATAGATAGTTGCCAATGCCCATTTCCTTGATGGAATGTAGCTGAGCTTCCAGGTAATCCACGTGCCGGTCTTCGTCCTGAATCATGCGCTCGAACAAAGCCTTGGAGCCATCGTCTTTTGCCTCGACGCAAACCCTCACAGCCTGGTTGTATTGACGCACCGCATCCTGCTCGTCTTTAAGATTAATCTCCATCTGCTCCTGCACCTTGCTGCCCAGTTGCGGCTTCAATCCAACATCGACAGTAGGTATGCTGTCCAGGAAGATGATGCGCTCAATCAGCCCTTCCGCGTGCTTCATCTCCTCGATGGCCCGCACCTTCGTGCGCTCGCCCAGCCGCTTATAGCCCCAGTTCTGGCACATCTCCGACTGGGTCATGTACTGCACAATCGCCGTCAACTCTGCGCTTAGAGCCGCGTTCAGCTGCTCAATGACCTTTTCGTTTCCCTGCATGATTGTGCCCTCCGTCCTCCGATATTTTGCGGTCTCAGCGAGCAGGGACGATGTGATCCAGCGCACAAGGCCCTGGCAGGCACGTACGCGGCGGTCGGGAGAGAATCTTACGAAGCGAAGCGACGCCGCAGTCCCTTCCAAGCCAAGCGCGCGGAAAGAACAGAACCGCGCCCCAAAGCAGCAGGCTCGGCCCCGTCGAAAGCAGGAACAGGACCAAGCTCACAACTCCGTTCGCCACGTTGCGATATCCCTCGATGGCGGCGTTCCTTAGACGGGTTGAGGTCGAGGGCGGCACGACCTGTAGCTGATCCTTGTATTCTTCCGAGAGTTGCAGCTCGACGGTAGCGAAGTCTATACGGTGTTCGAGCGCCTTCTGCTCCGCTTCCATGCGTTCTATATCGCCACGAACGCGCGCGATGCCCTGCTCCACTTGGAGAATCTCGACCGCATTGCCCGAGCGCTGCTCAAGGATAGTACGGAAGCGCTGCTCGGTTTCACGTGAGTTTTTTAGGCGAGCGACCAAGTCCGTGTGCTGCGAGGTGACTTCTTCGCCGGATTGCGATTCGTTTTCGACACGGCCAAGGGTTTTGAGATCGGCAACAGCCAAGGGGAGTTTGGGCGCCTCTTGCGAGCCACCTTGGAACTGGGCCATTAAGGCTTCGTCGCTGATCATTATCTCCACGCCAGCCGCGGCGTCCTCTCAACCCGTGGCTCCTGAAGTCTCCTTCATAAGCTGTAATGTCTCAACCCGCCGGAAAGTTCCCAAAGACTTGAACGAACTTCCGAGCAAGACTAAGAACAACCGCACTACAATCACGATTCCCACCTAACCTATGCGCATACTGTCTCATTTGGATCTATGCTAAGTTGTTTATTATCTTTCTGTTGCAACAAACCGCTTCGAACCAAAAGCGCACCCTTGTGATCCGCCCGTCCCGACCGTATAGTTAGAGGTTATCGAGGCAAATCATAGAAAGGCCAATTATGGAAACGAACGCATTTGTGTCTCTACTCGAAGAACGCATTCATCCCTACAATTTGCTCTGTCACCCCTTTTACAAAGCCTGGTCGGAGGGCGAACTGACCCGCGACGATCTGCGCGAATACGCCGAGGATTACTACCCTCACGTGGAGGCCTTCCCCGGCTATCTGGCGCAGCTCGGCGTCCGGCTGGAAGAAGGCGAACTGCGCCGCGCCGTTCTCGCCAACATGACCGATGAGAAGGGCGGCGAAGACTCCTTCGGCGAGCCGGAACGTTCGCACTCCGAACTGTGGCTAGACTTCGTCGAAGGCGTCGGCGGTGGGCGCATTCCGAAACGGCGGCCGGTTGGCGAAGTGCGCAAGCTCATCTCCTGGTTCCACCGCGTCGCCAGTGAAGGGACTCCGGAGGAGGCGCTGGCGGCTTTCTATGCCTACGAATCGCAAGTGCCACACCTGGCCCAGGAAAAAGATCGCGTCCTGCGCGAACTCTACGGCGCCGATCAGAAGACCCGCGGCTATTTCATTCTGCACG
Organism: Terriglobales bacterium; assembly: GCA_035272625.1. Taxonomy (GTDB): domain Bacteria; phylum Acidobacteriota; class Terriglobia; order Terriglobales; family Acidobacteriaceae; genus Acidiflorens. The sequence continues at coordinate 52,963 of DATEQN010000014.1, forward strand.
CCGTCGCCGACCTGCGACACGCGAATGTGTGGCGCGATCAGCTTGCGAAGCGGGTCAAAGCCAATCCGGAGACGGCCGAAAAAGCATTGGCTGCCGCCGAGAATACCGCCAAAGCGTTATGGCGCGTGCTGGACGGCTTCGAGGCGCGGAGGACGGAACAGGTGGCAGCGTAGTTTCGGAAGATTTGGCTTCGTATCCCGGCATCGCTTTTTAGCGATGCCGGAAGCTAACCGAAATCTGACGCCCCTCTAAGTGCGCTTTCTGCTGCCGTTTGCGTCTTACTTTTGCCATCCCGTTTTGAAGAATGGCCCGACCCATCCCCATCGGCGTGCGCGGCGAGGCGGCTGAAACCGTCGAGTTGAGGCACACCCTCTCCGCCCATCATCCGGAGCTGCCACCGGTCTATTCGACTCCCGACATGATTCGCCTGATGGAAACCGCCAGTTTCCAGGCGCTCCAGCCATTCTGTGATGAGGGAGAAATCACCGTGGGCATCTCCATCCACGTCGAACACCGCGCCGCCAGCGGGATCGGAATGCGAATTCACGCCGAAGCGGAACTGGAATCGTTTGACGGCCGCTCCTACATCATGCGTGTCCGTGCCCACGACGGCACACAGGAGATCGGGAGCGGCACGGTGGGCCGAGCCGTGGTTCACGTCCCCAGCTTCGTAAAGCGCATGCGCGAAAAAGCTCGCGGCCGATGACGCGGCTGGAAAAAAAGAGATAATTTATGGAGTCCCAGACCAACCAAGCGATCCAGTTCCGGCAGCTCCATCGCGGACCAGGTGTGCTCATCCTGCCGAATGCGTGGGATGTGGCCAGCGCCCGCATCTTCGAAGAAGCTGGCTTTCCCGCGATCGCAACCACCTCTGCGGGCATAGCCTTTTCGCTGGGCTATCCCGACGGCCAACGCATTCCACGTGAGGAAATGATGGCTCGCATCGCCCGCATCGCTCGCGCCGTTCATGTGCCTGTGACCGCTGACGTCGAATCGGGATATGGTTCCACTCCTGAAGACGCCGCCAGGACCACGCGCGAACTGATTCAGGCTGGAGTCGTCGGAATGAACCTGGAAGACGCAAGCGGTCGTCAGGATCAGCCTCTAAGCTCCTTACAGTTGGCGGTCGAAAAGATTCAGGCGGCACGCGAGGCTGCCGTGCAACTGCGAGAGCAAATTGTGATCAATGCTCGCACTGAAATCTACCTGCTCGCGGGAGGCAATCCCGACGCCGACTACTCCGAAGCGTTGCGGCGGCTGGTTGCATTTCGCGACGCCGGCGCCGATTGCGTCTTCGCCCCGGGACTCAAAGATGCCGAGACCATTGAACGGCTCGCGAAAGCCGTCGAGTGTCCACTTAACATTCTCGCGGGCGTAGGAACGCCCTCGATTCCGGAACTAGCAAAGCTGGGAGTTGCTCGCGTGAGCGTGGGATCGGGCCCCATCCGTGCCACGCTCGGACTGCTGCGAAGAATCGCGGAGGAGATCAAGACCTCCGGAACATATAACGCGATGGAGGGAGCTATACATTACGCCGAGGTAAACAAACTTCTGGGCGGCTAAGTTGCAGAGGGCGTCGCACCCGGCAAGGCTCACGTAGGGTCAGCCGCCCTCGGCTGTCCCGCGGAGCGAAGCTCCGCAGCGTCGGCGTCACCACACAGTTCGAATTATCCGTTGACCAGGTTCATCATATGTTCCGGATAGCGCAATCCCGCCGCCGCGCCAGACGGAAACACTTCATTCAGGCGACGCAGATCATCCGGAGTCAGTTTCAAATCCACCGCCGCGGCGTTTTCCTCGAGATACTTGCGCCGCTTCGTGCCGGGAATCGGAACAATGTCGTCCCCTTGCGCCAGCACCCAGGCCAGCGCCAGTTGTGATGGCTGACATCCTTTCTCGCGCGCGATCTCTTCAACTGCCTTCACGAGATCGAGATTCTTCTGAAAGTTTTCTCCCTGGAAGCGCGGCGAGAAGCGGCGATAATCATCCGCCCCCAGGTCGTCGAACTTCTTGAATTGGCCGGTAAGAAATCCTCGCCCAAGCGGACTGTAGGCAACAAAACCGATGCCCAGTTCGCGGCAGGCCGCCAGGATTTCGTCCTCCGGATCGCGCGTCCAAAGCGAATACTCGGTCTGCAGCGCCGCGATGGGATGCAGCTTCACCGCCCGCCGCAGAGTGTTGGCGCTGGCTTCCGACAAGCCAATATGGCGGATCTTGCCTTCCTTGACCAGTTCCCCCAACGCGCCCACTGTTTCCTCAATCGGCGTACCGGGATCGACGCGGTGCTGATAGTAGAGATCGATGTGGTCGACGCCCAGCCGCTTCAAACTCCCTTCGCAAGATTTCTTCACGTAGTCGGGCTTGCCGCTGACGCCCCGGATGTTGGGGTTGCTGGGATCGCGGACAATCCCGAACTTTGTAGCCAGCACGACTTGGTCGCGCTTGCCCTTGATTCCCCAACTAACGAGCGCGCGACCGACAAGTTCTTCGTTCTTCAGCGGCCCGTAGACGTCAGCAGTGTCAAGAAAGTTGATACCGAGTTCGAGCGCCCGATGAATGGTCGCGATCGATTCAGCGTCATCGCGTCCAGAGTAAAACTCCGACATGCCCATGCAGCCCAAACCGAGGGCGGAAACTTTCAGACCAGAACGTCCAAGATTGCGGGTTTTCATTCGAGGATTCCTTTCGCAGAAATTAATAGTCCACGATTTGGGAGTATAGATGCAACAGCTGCGGGGTAGGTGCCGACTGCCCGAAAATGTTCCACAAATTGCGTCGCCGCCGCGTACTTTGGCATCTTCTAGGCAGCCATGAATCCACCGCCAATTTGGTTTGAACGGAAGTTTGATTTCACCTTTCCGGTGGAGCAGCATCCCAACCTGTGCGTACGCTTGCGTGGCACGCCGGCCCGGCTGGAAGAAATCGCACGCGCCGCTGATCGTGACGTCCTGATCAGAAGACCGTGCGAAAATGCCAAGTGGTCGGCCCAGGAACATGCCGGGCACTTGCTCGACCTCGAACCTCTATGGATGGCGCGAGTCGATAACTACCTAACGGGGGCATCACTGCTGGCCGTGGCTGATTTGAGCAATCGGAAGACCTTCGAAGCGCAGCACAACCTGCGCCCAATCGATGAGATCCTGGCCGAGTTCCAAAGCGCCCGCTCGCGACTGGTGAGCAAAGCGGAGCAGATCGATCCCGCAATTGTCGCTCGCGCCATTCCCCACCCACGCCTGAAAACGCCCATGCGGCTCGTGGACCATCTGTACTTCGTGGCGGAACACGATGACCATCACCTGGCCCACCTCTTCGCATTGATCAACTTGCGATGATCAACGCAGACCGGCGGGGAACGCACTAATCACTGACTCGGATCAAAGGTTTCGTCCGCGGTATCATCTGGCCGATTTCGACTGCGGGAACCCCAGCATCCTGCAGCGCGTCCGTGAGCTTGCCGGCGTCTCCGGCGGCAACCGAGATCAGCAGTCCTCCGGCGGTTTGCGGGTCGAAGAGCAGCGTGCGGATGTCTTCAGGCACCGACGAATCGTAGCCCACCACGCACTCGGCAAACTCACGATTCGCTTTGAGTCCGCCGGGAATGTAGCCCGCGTGGATGCAATCGAACGCGCCCTCCAGTACAGGAATGTTGGCAGCCTGAAAAACGAGGCTGACGTCCGATGCCAGCGCCATTTCGCGAGCGTGCCCGATCAAGCCGAAGCCGGTGACGTCGGTGAGGGCGTGGACAGCAAAGGCGTCGTTAGTCGTTGGTCGTTGGTCGTCGGCCGTTCCAGTACGACCGTTGACGATTACTTCGGCCGCTGCCTTATTCAAAGTTGTCATCGACTTCACTGCCGCGTCGATCCACTCCCGCTTGGCGACGCCTTTCTTGATCGCGGTCGAAATGACGCCCGTGCCTAGCGCCTTGGTGAACAGCAACCGGTCGCCGGGTTGCGCGCCTTGATTGGTCAGCACGCGTTTGGGATGAATCACTCCGGTGACCGAGTATCCGAATTTCGTTTCCTCGTCGCGAATGCTGTGGCCTCCGACCACCGTGCATCCGGCCTCGATCATCTTCGACAAGCCTCCGGCTAGAATGCGCTCGAGGATGTTGAGATCGGCTTTATCGGGAAAGCAGACGAGCGCCAGCGAAGTCAGAGGCTTTCCACCCATGGCATAGACGTCGCTGAGTGCGTTGGTAGCAGCGATCTGGCCGAAGGTGTAGGGATCATCCACGATGGGCGTAAAAAAATCCACCGTCTGCACGAGCGCCGTCTCGGGCGTGAGCAGATACACGCCAGCGTCGTCGGCATGATCGAAGCCGACCAGCACATTCGGGTCCTGTTGCCGGGCTAATTTCCCAAGCACCGTGTCCAGCGCCGCCGGACTCAGCTTGGACGCTCAACCCGCAGCTTTGACAGACTCCGTGAGGCGGAATGGTTTTACGTCAGGCACGAGGCCATTGTAACGGAGGGAGAAGACGCGGTCCGGGGTCGTCGATCCGAGCAGTGAGCCTCTATGCATCCGCGACTATAATGGCGCGAACGGATGGCCCTACTTTCTACTTCATCAGAGTTACATAAAGAGGCACGTAAAGAGCCACGCCCCGAGTTGCGACAGGTGCGGTTTGCAGCCGCGGTCGTACTTCTGATGCTGGTTCTGCTGATCGAGCTCGCTGTGCCCGCGTACCGGCAGTCCGCGACATTTGATGAAAGCTGTCACACCCTTGCGGGATACACATATTGGACAAAAGGGGATTTCGGCATCAACCCCGAGAACCCGCCGCTGGTCAAACTGCTGGCGGCCGTTCCGCTGCTTGCCATGCCTCTGCGTTATTCGCCTCCGCCACAGATGTTTTTCAAGGTGTCGTGCCTTGTGGGCGGTAGGCAGTTCCTGTATTCCAACAACGCCGACGCCATGTTGTTCCGTGCCCGTATGGCCGCAGCCATGCTCACGGTGTTGACGGCGCTGCTGGTCTTGGCCGCTGCCTCTGAGATGTTCGCGCCAGCGGTTGGATTGCTTGCACTGCTTCTCTTCGTGTTTGAGCCTAACCTGATTGCTCATGGATCGCTCGTGACCACGGACATGGGCATGACTCTGTTTTTGCTCGCCACGGTCTATTCCTTTTATCGCTACCTGAAGAATCCGTCCGTAGCGCGGCTGCTCCTGATAGGTTTATGTGCTGGGCTCGCGCTTGCTTCCAAACACTCGGCGGTACTACTGTTGCCAACTCTTGTCCTGCTCGCGCTCGCAGAAACCATGCAGCGTGATGCGGGCTCCAAACTTGGCGCGGGCGGAAGCTTAAAATGCGCGCTCCGGTTGGGCGCGTCGCTGGCGGTGGTGGTCGTATTATCGCTTGGGATCTTGTGGGCTTTTTACGGTTTTCATTTTCCCATGCGCCCAAGTGGTCCACCGACGGTCCCCGCCTTTAGCCAGTACGTTCCGTACATGCATCATCCCCGGGCAGAGAAGCTGCTGACGGCGCTTGCCCATTACCACTTGCTGCCGCAAGCTTATCTTTTCGGTTTTGCCGACGTCGCCATTACGCCGCAACACTTTTCGTCGTACTTGTTCGGAAAAGTCTACCCTCACGGGCGTTGGTTCTACTTTCCGGCCGCGTTCCTCATCAAGTCGACGATCGGAGTTCTGCTGTTGCTGTTATTTTTCCCGGTCGCGATCGCTCTGCAACGCACTAGCCAGCGGAGGGAGTTTCTGTTCCTGGCTGTTCCGGCTGCAGTCTATTTCCTGGCGGCAATGGGATCGGACTTTAACATCGGGATCCGCCACATACTCCCGATTTATCCTTTTCTATTGATTCTCGCCGCATACGCCGCCTGGAGCCTTGGGCATTCAAGCTTTGGACGTTCAGGCAACGCGTGGATCTATGTTGTGTCAGCGCTTGTGCTTTTCCATATCGTCTCTTCGGCCCATGCTTTCCCGAATTATCTTCCTTATGCAAATGAGATCTGGGGCGGCCCCGCAAATACATACAAGTTCTTGACCGATTCAAACGTGGACTGGGGACAACAACTCAAGTTGACCAAAAAATATCTGGACGAGCGAGGAATTCAGGACTGCTGGTTCGACTATTTTGGGCGCATGGCTGCCGATCCCGGTTATTACCAGATTCCGTGCAAGACTCTGCCCCAAAGATTGGGCCCCCCTGTTGAAAACATGCCGGCACGCATCGCTGGAACTGTGCTGATCAGCGCCACAGAGCTTTCCCCCGCAGTCTGGGGCCCGGGTGATCTGAATCCGTATGCCAGGTTCCGCGAGCTCCGACCAGACGACAAAATCGCGGATGGAGTCTTTGTGTTCCACGGAGAGTTCGAAGTGCCGTTGCTCGCGGCCATGGGCCACGCGCAGGCGGCTGAGAACTTATTGGCGTATGGAAAATTAAGCGGAAAGCTAAGCGAGGTTCAGGCACTCCAGGCATTGGCTGAAGCGCAAGCCGCCGTGTCCATAGCGCCTGACGATGTCGGTATCCAGGTCGCTCTGGGCGACGCGCTCACGCAGTTGCACCGGAACGATGAGGCCAGAGCGGCTTACCAGCGAGCCCTCACACTGGCGCAGACGCGCTATCCGGAATTTCAAAGCGATTGGCTGCCCCCGCTGCAGCGGAAGCTGCGGTGATTTCTCGACCGCGCGGCTGAGTCGCCGGTGTTACCTTACAGTGACCTGCGTGATCTGCAGATCGGGATAGGCGTGGTTCCACTGCGCGGAAATGTTCTCAAAGGTCAAGCGGAAAGGCTTGCTCTCGCCGGGCGCCAGCGGTGAGAGGTTGAAATCCACGGCTTCGTCGTACGGTCCGCCGGTGCGCAGAACGCGCAGGGGAAGTTCTTCGCGCTGCGCCGTCTGGCCCATGTCGTCCTTGAACGTGACCTGCACCACCGCGTGGATGACGCTTTTATCGCCCGTGTTGGTAATGACACCATCGATGTAGCTGACGGTTGCGCCAACAAAATTTTGCGCGGCGCTGGTCTTCAGGTCCGAGAATTTCAGGTTCGCGGCATAAGCTGGAGGTGCAGCAGGCTTCTTCTCCTCGGCACGGAAAATCAGCGCTAGGACACCGACCACTATCCCTACGATCACGATCCCGATGAGAATCGGACGCAGGCTGGACTCTGGCCGCTCCGTCGTAGGATTTACGCTCGGCTGGATCAGGCTATCCATGGCGGGATTGTACTACTGCGAGAGGGGTCATATATCTGGAGCGACGGGCGCGTCGTCGGTCCAGCCGGGCGGGGACCCTCGTCGCTCCACGAGTATTTTAGTGGGCGTCCACGCCGGAAGGCGACGCTTTGGCGGCGTTTCCCGATTGCCGCGAATCGGTCACGCGGTAGTTGCTGTATTCAATCGTCAAAGTGGCGCGCCCGCCGAGGCGAATGTAGCTTACTGACTCGTTGCGCCGGGGCAGCCAGAACTTCTCCACCTTCATGTACTCGTGATGTATTTCGCTTTTCTTCGTCCAGAATGAAGGATTCTGGGCCGGCTCGGCGTCAATGCGGGTGACGGCAAAATCGGTCCCATCGACCCACACTTTGCCGCGATAGACGTACTTGCTTCTCGCTTTCGGGTAGACGGCGAGCACGTATTGGCCGCCCTGGCCGGAAGAACTGACGCCCGAGGAATTGACGCCCGCGCTCTCGTAACCAACCAGCGCGATGTCGTAGTTATCGCGGTTCAGCAGCGTGCGGGCGTGCATTTCCGGCGCTGCGGCTTCTTTTTCGCTCTCCAGCAGCCGTTTGAAAACGCGGTCGATGATCACCTTCGATCCAGTTTGCGAGATGACTTTAAAGTTCTTGGTGGAAGGACTGTCATAAGTCGCCACCACGGTCATTTCAGCCTCTCGATCACCCGGGAATCCGTGATAGGAGAGGCGATAGACTCGGGTGGACTCGTAATGGCGCAGAGCCTGAGCCCGCTCTTCATCTTTTTGGACGAGATTGTTTACCACCTGGTCGACTGAGAGTGGCGCCGTAGTGATGGAAGGCGGGAGCGGGCTGGAATCGACACTGGCGCCGACGCCAACCAGCGCGGAAGTCAGGACAAGGAAAAGTCGGATCGTTTTCTGCGCCAAGCGAGGTATCGAACTCAAGACTGCGACCATGCATCATCCACTGAGGGCCTAGATTACCACCATCGCTGGGTGCCCTCAGAGTACCGGATGGACCTGACCGCGGAGCGGCTACAGTGCCAAAATCTCGGCAGCGAACTTCGGCAATGCCAGCGCGAGATTCTTGGGTGCATGGCGATTTCACACACCTTCACGAAGCGGCCGTTGAGGTTCTGGGAATCTTTTCAATTACTTGCGGAAGAGAAAAAACGGTCACATGATTGCTTACAGAATCGGTACAACGAGGACCCTCCCCCATGTGGACCCGTGAATCGGAAAGAAATGTTCGTTGGAACTGGACTGCGATCTTCTCCTACGCCGCGTCGCTGGCTCTCAGCCTGGCGATTTGGAGCGGTCTATTCCGGGCCGTTGAACACTTGGTAAAGTAGCTGGTGAACTAAAGCGGTCGGCCAAGAGGATCTGTCGGCGACTCAGCCCGGTCGCGCCCCGAAGCACTGCTGCCGACGTTACCGATCATAGTGCAGCAGCGAGAACACGTCATATTTCGCCAGCTTTTCGCGACCTTTCAGGAAATCGAGTTCAACCACAAACGCCAATCCCGCAATCTTTGCGCCTAATCCGCTTGCCAAATCCGCGGTTGCGACCGCCGTTCCGCCGGTGGCCAGCAGGTCGTCTACGATCAGAATGCGCTGGCCTTTTTTGATGGCGTCTTTGTGGACTTCCAGCGCGTTGCTACCATATTCAAGCTCATAGCTGATCTTCACCGTCTCGGCGGGAAGCTTGCCCGGCTTGCGGACCGGAACGAATCCAGCATTCAGGCGGTAAGCGAGGGCTGGTCCAAAGATAAATCCGCGCGCCTCCATGCCGAGCACCAGGTCAATCTCTCTGCCGATATAGTTCTCCGAGAGCGCGTCAATCAGGCGAGCGAAGCCGAGCTTGTCCTTGAGTAGCGTGGTGATGTCGTAGAACAGGATGCCTTGTTTCGGGAAATCGGGTACCTCCCGGATCAGCTTCTTCAACCTGTCGCAATCCACTGGCTTGTTCGACATCCTCAGTTAAGCTCCTCGAACCTGAAATGATTTGAGTCCCGCGACCAGCTCGGCCTCAGATTCTTCTACGTCATCTATGCGTGCCGCTCGCGGACCTTCCTGCAGACGCGATCGCAGTCCCGCCAACTGTTCGCGCGTCCCCATGGCCACCACTTCGACGCTGCCATCGTGATTGTTGCGAACCCATCCCGCAATTTGCAAGATGTGCGCCTCGCGTTCGACAAACCAGCGGAAGCCGACGCCCTGGACACGTCCGCGGACGAGAAAGCGGCGAGCTTGAGCGTGCAGTTGATCGTTTGTGGAAGCCATGGTTCGATTGAAGAGGTCAGAGGTGAAAACCCAATCCGAAGCTTCTTACCTCTGCCATCTGACCTCTAACCTCTGACCTACCTACTGCGCCCGCGACAAATACGTGCCTTCCGCTGTGTCCACCTTGATTTTCTCGCCTTCGTTGATAAAGGGCGGCACCTGCACGATGAGGCCGGTTTCGGTCTTCGCCGGCTTGGTCACGCTCGATGCGGTGGCGCTCTTCAGGCCAGGCTCGACTTCCATCACCGTCAACACGACGGTCTGCGGCAACTCGATGCCCACCGCCTTGCCATCGAAAAACTCAACCTTGATCTGGAGGTTCGGTGTCAGGTAATCCACGGCGTCGCCCAGAGTGTCGCGAGTAAGATTGGTCTGCTCGTAGTTTTCGGTGTTCATGAAGTAGTAGTCGTCGCCGTCGCTGTAGAGAAACTCCATGTTCTCCTCATCCACGTTGACCTTCTCGATCGGGTCAGGCGAACGAAAACGATGCTCGAACATGGCGCCGGTGCGGAGGTTGCGGAGCTTTGCCTGGATGAAGGCGCGCAGGTTGCCCGGGGTGCGGTGCTCGACGCTGAACACGGAATGCAAGTCATTGTTGTGCTTGATGATCATGCCGGGACGGAGTTGGGTTGCTGGAATCGACATTGCTCGTTTACATCTCCTTCACTCTGCTAGGAATTCTGGGCAGCGGGGCAGGTCCGGGGGTCCCCGACTGGCCCGCTTTTGGCCAGCTGGAGTGGAGGTCGCCGGGGCTTCCGCCGCACGTGGGATTAACACCTCATTTTACACAGGTGGAGAGGATTGTGGGAACCGGGCCAGCGGGGGAATTGGTAGTTGACAATTTGAGCCCCAAGGAATCACCGGGTTTTCAATTGCCAATCACAAATCACAAATTACCAATTCAACATTCGGGTCTAGAATAGAGTTGATGAGGAGGTTCATATGCGCATTGGCAAATACGAGAGTTCTGACGGTACGGCCGGCACTGCAATCACGTTTCTGCTGATCGGGCTTGGCGTCGGCGCCGCCCTCGGTCTGTTGCTTGCTCCGAAGACTGGGGGACAGCTGCGGAAAGACCTGCGGCGCTCCTATGACGAAGCCCTGGAGACCGCCTCTGAATGGACGGACGAAGCGAGAGATCGTTTCGAGGAAGTGGTTGAAAAAGGCGGCGATCTTGCCGACGAACTGCGGGCCAAGGCTAAGCCGCTGAGCGATTTGCTGCGCCGGTCGTAAGCTCCGGTCGGGGTGGAATTATCACCAGCCGCAATGGCGGAGGCCGGGTCTCGCATTACGGTAGAGACGGGCCTTGCCCGCCTAGTCTCCTACGCCCCAGGCGCGTCTCTCCGAAAATCCGACGCCACTTTTAGGGTTCGGGCTGAGTTTCCTCCTCAAGCGTGCGCTTCTTTTTGTGCACGTTGCGGATGACAACCCCCACCGAGAAGCGGAAGTTGTCCTGCTTTTGCTTGGGTTGAAGCGGAAACGCAGTGCCCGTCTGCAAATAATCGGCCTTGAACCGCAGTGCGAAACGACGATTGATTTCGCGGTCGATGCCGCCTCCGGCCAGCAGCGCCCGGCCTGTGCCGACCTCGGTGAACTGAGTTCCGACGGCAGTCACCTGGCCGCGCGTGCCCTGATGTCCGTACATGAGTTCGCCAAACGGCGTCCAGCGTCCTCCCCTGCGGCGCGAAAATTGAGCGCCAAAAAGAAAGTTGTATTCCCGAGTCGCCACCCCGAACGTGGGCGTCGTCGCCGGGCAGAAGGGCGGGCAGGTGGGAAATGGCGCCGGCACGGCTGTTGGAATCTTTGAGGTTCCGAAGTATTGGCCGCCTTCCACCACGAAGCCCAGCCAATGGGTGGCGTTGAGACCCAACGAAGCGTCCCATCCATAGAGCCCGGCCCAGTGTCCGGCGTTGAAAAGACCAGCCTCGGCGTACGTACCGCCGCCAAAGATTTCGTAGCGCGGATACTGGAGCGGAGGCGCCGTTTTGGCGGTTGGAGGAGTTGGAATCTCAGCCGGCTGAGGGGCTGGCGTTTGCGCCGGCGCTGGAGCTGGAGTTTGAGCTGGGGCTGGAGTTGGAGCCTGCGCCCACGACATCACACACAGCGCAGCCACGCCCGCCCAAACTCCCAGGTATTTCTTCACGCATCCTCCTTGAAATGCAGTACCCAGTACCCAGTCGGAAAGCGATTCTCCCCTGTCTAAGATGGACACTCAGCCGCCCCGAACATCATTGTCCATCTCAGCGCTGGCTACTGGGTACTAGCTACTGAGTACGCACTGGTTTTCCGAAAACCGTATTGTAGTGAAGCCGGATATCCCCGCATGTTCCCAACTCGGGCGAATAGACCACGCAGGTATCAAAAGGCCGCGAATAGACGTGCAGGGTTACGGCGCGCTGCGCCGCTTTCCGCGGATTCACTACCCGGTGCACTGGCTCCCGCGGATCGACCGCGCACGGATTGCCCGCCGTCAACGCCACCGTGTTAGATGCGAGCAACCGACACTTGCCCGCCTCGAGATCCTGAAATACGACACGAAAATTTTCGACCATGAGTCTTCCCACCGGCGTCGCCATCCAGCAATTCTGGTCGCGATGATTGTGCACCGAACTGCTCTGTCCAACCTCCCAGCAAACGGCCACCAGTTCGTAGAGATCCGTCTTGTCGATCAGGTTGCGGGTGTAGTGGTGCCGGTCCCAGCTCAAATAGGGAGCGAGACTGGCTTCTTCGACCGGCATCTTCGAAAGCAATGAAAGGATCTCCTCCGTTTTATCGAAAGCGCATGCGGGAAGTGCGCGAAGTTCCTGGACCAGTTCGTCAATGGAGACCCGCGGCCCTACGCCGAGCTCACTCATAGATGAGGACGATGCTTTCAACTTGGATGTATGCGACAAACTATTGAGTATACCGCGCCCCGCCGGTGGAGCGACGGGCGTCTCGCCCGTCCGGCATTGGCGGTTGCGCGGGGACGCCCCGGCGTTCCACCAGCCTGGTGACTCGGTACAATGAATGAAATCCATGGATATTAGGCTCACAGAAACCGAAGTCCGCGTACTGGGGTCGCTGATCGAAAAGGACATCACCACGCCGGAGTACTATCCGCTATCGCTGAACGCTCTGCTCAACGCCTGCAACCAGAAGTCGAATCGCGACCCGGTGATGCAGTTGGATGAGGATGCGGTGCGCGATGCACTGGAAGGTCTGCAGCAGCAGCGCATGGCCGGCCCCGCGCGCGGCGCCGACAGCCGCGTCACCAAGTACGAGCAGCGCTTGCAGGAGGTATTTAACTTCACCCGTCCGGAGATTGCCGTACTTTGCGTTCTGCTGTTGCGTGGTCCGCAGACCCCGGGCGAGCTCCGAGGACGCGCCGAGCGCCTCCACCGCTTCGAATCGCTGGAGGATGTGCATTCGGCGTTGCAGAAACTGATGCAGCGCGAACCTCCGCTAGCAAAGGTGTTGCCGCGCCAGCCGGGAACCAAAGAATCCCGATATGCACATCTGTTTGCCGGGGACGTGGTGGAACTGGAAGCGCCGGTGCAGGTGAGCACCGCAGTTGAGCGCAATCCGGCAGATGTGGAGCGTATCGCACGGCTGGAAGAAGAAGTGGCTGAGCTACGGCGGGAAGTCGGGGAAGTAAAGGACCAGTTGGAGAGATTCCGAAAGCAGTTCGAGTGAATGTCATCGCCGAGACGCCGAGAACACCGAGAAAACCCTAACAAGAATTTTCTCTTCTCAGCGACCTCTCCGTCTCGGCGGTAAAAACCTACAGCACCCGTTCCTGCGCGTAGCCTGCCGCGCCCAGCGCCGAGATAATTTCGGCAATGTGGTCAGGCCCGCGGGTCTCCATGGTAATTTCAATCGCGGTCTCACCCAGGTTTACGCCGTGGTAGGCGCGGTCGTAATCCGTCTCGACGATATTGGCGCGATGCTCAGCCAGAATGGAGGTGAGGCGATTGAGCGCGCCGGGATAGTCGGGCAGATGCACGCGCAAGCGCACCAGGCGTCCGTCTTTGACCAAGCCGCGCTCGATGATGCGTGAGAGCAGCGTGACGTCGATATTGCCGCCGCACACCAGCACGGCAACTTTCTTCCCCACCAGAGACAGCTTGCGGTTAACCAGCGCCGCCAGGGCCGCTGCGCCCGCGCCTTCAGCCAGGGTTTTCTCGCGCTCCAGCAAGAGAAGAATGGCGTTGGCGATTTCTTCTTCTTCGACCGTAACGATGTCGTCCACATACTTCTGAACCAGCGGCAGAGTGCGGTCGCCGGCGCGTCGGACAGCGATGCCATCAGCGATGGTGGAGGCCGCCATCAGCGTCACGGGCTTGCCTTCCGCGACGGCAACTTTCATCGACGGTAGGCGCGAGGGCTGAACTCCGAACACCTTAATCTTGGAATTCGACTCTTTCAGCGCGCAAGCGATTCCGCCAATCAGACCGCCACCGCCGATCGGGACCACCACGGCTTCGAGATCGGGATGCTGCTGGAGAAGTTCCAGTCCAATGGTGCCTTGTCCGGCGATGACAGCGTCGTCATCGAAGGCATGCACAAATGTGAGGTGCTCGGCCTGGCTGCGGCGGACGGACTCTTCGTAAGCTTCGTCGTAGTTAGCGCCGTGCAAAACCACGTCGGCGCCATAGCCACGCGTTGCTGAGACCTTGATGAGCGGCGTGGTGAGAGGCATGCAAATCTGGGCCCGGATGCCGAGTTTGCCCGCGTGGTAGGCCACGCCCTGAGCGTGATTGCCGGCCGAGGCCGCGATTACCCCCTGGGCACGTTCTTCAGTGCTGAGCGAAAGCAACTTGTTCAACGCGCCGCGCTCTTTGAAAGCGCCGGTTCGTTGCAGGTTGTCAAGCTTCAAATAGACCTGGTTGGCGGTGGACTGAGAAAACGTCTCCGAACGCGCACAGGGCGAAAGGTAGATGGAGTTGCGAATGCGGCGCAAGGCCGACTGGATGTCATTGAAAGTGATCATTTTCCGACTGCGGCTACGGTTGTAAGGATGGCAACATCTTACCTGACACACAGAAAGCCGAGTAGAGACAGGACGATTCCCGCCTTTAAAGAAAGAAAAAAGAAAAACGAAGGGAGCAAGGGTAATGCATTGAAGTACAACCTCCGTAATGGCCCTTTTGGACACGGGCTAAGCCCTTTCGAAACCTATGCAACCGTGAAAAGGCAAGTCAGAATGGGGTTTCAGAGGAGTTCACTCCCTTGGGACTCATGCCTACTTCCACTGATGTCGCTCTCGCTCCCCTCGCGCATCGAAAGACGGCTGCGCGCGTCGCGTTGTTTGACTTGACCGAAGCGTCCGCTCATCTCATCACGGACTGTTTCCGTCAATTTGGAATCGAAACGGTTTCGATTGCGCGCGAACATGCAGATCGACTGCAGCACGAAAAATTTGAGGCCTGCGTTCTGCCCCTGGAGGAAACAGCCGGCAGCATCATCGAACTGGCGCGAGGCTCGACTTCCAACAGCCGGATCGTCATTTTCGGGCTGGGCGGGACCGCCCAGGACGCCATGCGGTATTCAAAGTTGTGCATCAACGCAATATTTCACGAACCGTTGGAGCGGTCCGCGGCCATGAAGCTGGTGCGCTCGACGAGAATGCTGGTGCTGCACGAATTCCGCCGCTACGTGCGCATCCCGGTCATGACCGAGGTTGGAATCGTAATGGCCGATGGCGGCCGCATGACCGCCACCAGCCAGGAGATCAGCTCGGGGGGGATGTCGCTCAAAGGCCATCACGTGCCCGAACAAGGGTTACAGGTGGAAGTTTCGTTCTCTTTGCTGACGCTGCCACGCGTCTGGGTGCGCGGCCAGGTTACCTGGAGGAAGAGCAACAAGAGCTTCGGCATCCGCTTTGACCCTACCGATGAGCGCCGGCAAAGGCTGAAAGAGTGGATCGTGGCGTATCTGGAAGCTTAGAAGGCCGCTATCTGCAGTCAGCTCTCAGCTTTCAGTTAAACCTCTCAAGCCCGGCTACAATATCCGTGTGAGTTCTTCTTCCGCCGCTGTCGAGCCTGAGCAGCCCTCGATCTCAGAAACGCGCCAATTCTCGCTGCGACAACGAATTCTCTTGTGGTTCATCAGTTGGGCGAGCTATCTGGCGATTTCACTGATCGGTCCGACTCTCCGCTATTCGATATCGTGGGAAGAGCCGCCTACACCGCCCGACGCTACTTACGAAAAACCGGTGATCTACTCTTTCTGGCACCGGGCGGTGTTCGCCAGCGCGTGGTTATGGAGAAGGACCGGAATCGCAGTGATGGTAAGCCGCAGCTTCGACGGGGAATACATCGCTCGGACTATAGAAAAACTGGGCTTCGTCGCGGTCCGAGGATCGAGCAGCCGGGGCGGAGCGAAAGCTCTGCTCGGCTTGAAGAACCAACTGGAACAGGGCAACCTGGTTGCGTTCACGATTGACGGTCCGCGCGGACCGAAGTATGTGGCCAAGCCGGGTCCCGTGCTGTTGTCGCGGGCCAGCGCGTTGCCGATGGCAGCGTTCTACATAGCACTCAGCAATGCCTGGGTGTTGAATACGTGGGATGCGCTGATGATCCCGAAACCATTTTCGAAAGCGCTGGTGCGCTTCAGCACCAAGATGCGAGTTCCCGCCGAAGCCGCCGATGCGGAGATGGATGCGCAGATGGCGGAGTTTCACGCGCAGCTGCAGGCTGCACTCGAACGCGTCACCCGGTTCGCCGAGGAGCACGTTGCGGAAGTCGGATCGGCGGAGTTCCCTGTAATCAAGAACTAGCGATCAGGAGTGGAGCGTGGAGCGCCGGGCGTCCCCGCCCGGCCATACCCGACCGAACGGGCGACACGCCCGTCCCGTCACAAGCGTTTGACTTTGCATCGCGCTGCCCGGTAGATTTAGCGAGCTGCGGTTTTTGCTCTTTCTCAAAATTAGGTTCGCGCATGATCGTAGGCCGGCGACACGCTGGCGCTATGGGAAGCGGGTGCAAATCCCGCGCTGCCGCGCAACTGTAAGCGAGGACAACGCAACCGGTCACTGGGGCTGTCTGAAAAAGACAACTTGGGAAGGCCGGTTGTAGCAACCGGATGCTGAAGCGAAAGCTCACATCCTGACTCGCAAAGCCAGGAGACCGGCGTGAACCGTCCACACAACCCTTTCGCGTGACAAAGGAGACGTGCATGCGGTTTTCTCGTGTATTTGCTGGCATCTTTTTTCTGTGGGCCGTATATCTGCCCATCGCTTCCGCCGAAATCAAAATCAAAGTTGTCGATCCTCAGGACGCCGCAGTCGCGGGCGCGCAGGTGCAACTGTTAAAGCTGGGAAAGCCCGCTCCTGCGACCGTGCTAAACACGTCCGCCGAAGGGCTGGTGATTTTTCGCGAGACGGCATCAAGCGCTTATCGCGTACAAGTATTGGCTCCGGGCTTCGCGCTAGAGACGGTTGATCTTTCCCCAACTGCCGAAACCATCACCATCAAGCTCCGCCTGGCGACGGCAGCGGAAACCGTGGTGGTAACCGCGACCCGCACTCCAGTCCCGAACCGGGCCGCAGGAGCCGACGTTGACAGCCTTAGCAGCCAGCAACTGGAAGTGATGCAGCCGATCGCCGCGGACGACAGTCTGCGTTTCCTGCCAGGAGCGGTCGTGAATACTGCCGGGCAACGCGGCGGAATCTCCTCTCTCTTTGTTCGCGGCGGCGAGTCCACTTACAACAAAGTGATTATCGATGGGGTTGCCATCGACATACCGGGCCAAACGTTTGACTTCGGCACTCTGCCCCTGGCGCAAGCGGATCGCATGGAATTTGTGCGGGGCGCGCAGAGCACTTTGTACGGCTCCGATGCCATGACCAGCGTGGTGCAGGTGTGGACGCGCACCGGAAGCACTCCGATCCCCGAACTTCGTTTCGGTGCCGACGGAGGAAATTTCGGAACCGCCAACGGCTACGCGTCTCTGGCTGGCGCCCACAGCCACTTCGACTATAACTTTTTCGGCGATCAGTTCAATACCAATGGGCAGGGCGTAAACGACGCTTACTCCGATTCGCTGCAGGGAGCAAATGTCGGAGTTGCGCTAAACGATAAGGTTTCTTTGCGGGTGCGCATGCGCCACTCCAACAGCCATACGGGAGTCCCAGGGGAATGGAGTTTCAATGGCTACGACCCGCCGGTAGTTGTGAATGGCGTGACCCAACCCCTACAGCCCGATCCCGGCGAGCGGTCGCAGCTCAACAGTCTGTTAGGCAGCGTGGAACTTACCGTGGCAGCGCCGTCGGGATGGCAACATCGCTTCAGCGGCTTCGACTACCTCTACCGCTACACCGAATTGAACGTGAACGGCGATCCGGCTCGCGTCGACGGCTATGGATATCCGTTCGATTTTCCATCACACGAATACGATCACATTAACCGCGCGGGATTTGAATATCAGGGCGATTACTCCGAGCGAACCTGGGCCCACTCCACCTTTGGTTATCGCATCGAAAATGAAAACGGCACCGTTGGAGACCTTCTGTATCCCCCGGAATCTCCCGGTCAGCGTCTCAGTCAAGATGCATACCTGCAACAGCAGTTCACGCTGGGCAGGCTCTCGATGATTGCGGGCGGCCGTTTCGTTCACAACAGCTTATTCGGCAATACGGGCGTGCCCCGGGTTGCTCTAACTCTGCTGGCATTACGCGGTGGAGAATTCTTTTCTGGAACGCGCTTGCGTTTTTCCTATGCCACGGGTTTCATGGAACCTGCCCTCTATCAGACGTTTGCTGGCGCTCCATACTACGTCCCGAACCCCGGCCTCTTGCCGGAGCGCACTCGAGCCTTCGAAGCCGGCTTCCAGCAGAGCCTGCTGGCGGGTCGCTGGGCCGTGGACGCGACCTACTTCAATAATCTCTTCCATGATCAGATTGAGTATGCAACCAATCAGGCGGGCCTAGGCCAGTTTTTCAATGTGCAGCAATCTCTCGCTCACGGCGCCGAAGTTCAGTTGCAGGGAAGGATCTGGAAGAGATTGTCGCTAAACACGGCTTACACCTACACCTCAACGCAGATCCTGCAAGCTCCTCTCTGCACCCCGGCGAATTTTTGCGACCCTGTGTTTGACGCGGGAAATCCCTTGCTTCGTCGCCCCAAGCATTCGGCAACCACGCTCCTTAACTATCTGGGGACGCGCTGGGGCGCAAATCTGGGTGGAAGTTTTGTGGGTCGACGTCCGGATTCCGATTTTGAGAACTTCGGCATCAACCACGCCGCGGGTTACGCGCGCGTGGATCTGGGCGCGTGGTATGCGATCAATTCGCGAATCACGGCATATGCGAATGTTCAAAATGCGCTCAACGATCACTACAACGAAGTGGTGGGATATCCCGCGCTGACGGCGAACTTTCGCGCCGGCGTAAGGTTTCGGATCGGAGCGGAGTAAGTCTAGCGGCGGGTACCGGCCGTCTCTTGCGGTTCGTCATCGGATTGAAGGTCATCCGCTCGAAGATCATCGCCCGCCACGGGCCTGCGCGGAGGGGTCGGAGTTCCGCCGTTGTAGCGGTGTCGCACCTCTTGCAGTTTCTGCACTTCTTTTTCGCCCAGCGGTTGCTCGTGGCCGAGCAGGTGAGTGACCAGTGCGATCTTCGCGAAATGCTCCACCGTTTCCATTTTCATGTAGGCACTCTCGAGCGACGACCCAAACGTCACGACCCCGTGATTCGCCATCAGAATGGCGTCATGGTGCGGAATCAGAGGCTCAAGGGCATCAGTCAGTTCGGGCGTGCCGGGGGTGCCGTAGCGGGCCAGAGGAATCGAGCCCAGTCCAACCACGACCTCGCACACCAGCGGCCGGTTCAGATCGTAACCGGAAGCGGCAAACCCGGTGGCGGTTGGCGGATGCGCATGGACGATGCCATGCACGTCCGGGCGCAGGCGATAGATCAGCAGGTGCATGCCGATCTCGCTCGAAACTCTGCGCTTGCCGGCGAGTCGATTCCCGTCCATGTTCACAACCACCATGTCGGAAGCCCGCATCCTGCCCTTGCTGATGCAGGTGGGAGTCACCAGCAGATGGGTTTCGTCGAGACGGACCGAAAGGTTCCCGTCAGTAGCTGCGACAAACCCGTTTTCGTGCAGCATGCGGCCGAACTGCACGATCGCTAGACGATGCTGACGGTCTCTGGCCATTGAAACCCTGCGCGGCCATGTTACAGCACCCCTCGGAAGCCTTACAACCACTAGCACGTCAAAATGTGTAAATACAAGGGGCAGAATTCCCGGAAACGGAGCGGCGGATTGGAACCTGCCCCTCAAACCCTATAATCTCCCCAATGCTCGTCTCGGACTTCCACTATGATCTGCCGCCTGAACGCATTGCGCAGGAGCCCTTGGCGGACCGCGCCGGATCGCGCCTGCTGCATCTGAATCGGCAGCCGGGGAGTTGGCCGAATCGGAGCCTTAGCGATCGGACGTTTCGCGAATTCCCCGGCTTGCTGCGATCCGACGACCTGCTGGTCGTCAACAATACGCGAGTCTTCCCGGCCCGGCTCTACGGCCACCGGAGCGGACAGCGGGCCCAACCCCTAAGCCCGCAGAATCCAGCGGCCCGAGATTTTCTCCGCGGGCGGATCGAAGTTCTGCTCACAAGCCAGGTGGCGGAGGATCCGAATGAGTGGGAATGTCTGGTACGGCCCGGGCGCAAGATCGGGATCGGAGAAAAACTCTACTTTAGCCGTGCACCCGGC
This sequence comes from Terriglobales bacterium, assembly GCA_035272625.1. GTDB lineage: Bacteria > Acidobacteriota > Terriglobia > Terriglobales > Acidobacteriaceae > Acidiflorens. The sequence continues at coordinate 73,094 of DATEQN010000014.1, forward strand.
GATCCACGTGTGGGCGATCCACCCGAAGACAACCCAACCGCACTGGAAGCCGAGGTCGAAGCCGAAGTCATCGGTCGCGGCAGTTTTGGCGAGCGCCGCATTCGCTTCGCTCCGGTCACCGATTTCTTTGCCCGCGTCGAGCGCATTGGACACGTGCCGCTTCCGCCTTATATCGACCGCGACGACCGGCCAGCGGACCGCGACCGTTACCAGACGGTGTATGCCCAGGCGCCGGGATCGACCGCAAGATCGGTGGCAGCGCCAACCGCCGGCCTGCATTTCACGCCGGAGATCCTGCAGCAAATTCGTGCACGCGGGATTGAAATTGCCGAGATCACGTTGCACGTCGGACTCGGCACCTTTCAGCCGGTGCGAGTAGAAAAAGTCGAAGATCACAAGCTGCATCGCGAGCGGTACGAGATTCCAGCGAAAGCCGCAAAGGCGATCAACTTGGCGAAAGCCGAGAGTCGGCGCGTCGTGGCCGTGGGCACAACCACCGTCCGCACATTAGAGTACGCCGCAGAGGTTGCCACGAAGTGCGCTGCAAAGAATGCCGGCGAGCGCACAGGCGCAAATCGCGTAGAAGCCGGGCGCGGCGAGGCGGACGCGTTTATCTATCCAGGCTATCGTTTTCGCATCGTAGACGCGTTGCTGACAAACTTTCATCTGCCGCAATCCACCCTGCTGATGCTGGTGTGCGCGCTGGGCGGCAAAGAGTTCGTAATGGCCGCTTACCGGCACGCGGTCGAGGCAGGATACCGGTTCTACTCCTACGGAGATTGTATGTTCCTTGAGTAGCAAGGAGGAGTAGCGAGCAGAGCAGCGAGTTGCGACCCGCCACACTTTGGTGCAATTCGGAACATGTAAACTTGTTTTACGTTGATCCAGGTACGCACACATTGCCGCCCGGCTGCGGTTGCAGTTGTTGTTCTGGGCCTAAGCTTCGGAGTCCAGGCCCAAACCAAGACAGCGCCAGCTACGCCGCCGGCCACCAAGCCAGCCGCGCACAACGAAGATCCGCCACTCTACCGCAACACCACCTTAGGATTCCGCTACCAAATTCCCTACGGCTGGGTGGATCGCACCCAAGAAATGCAACAAGGAAATGAGGCCGGCAAATCGGCGCTCCTGCTCGCGGTTTTCGAGCGTCCTCCCGAGGCCACCGGAGACACCGTCAACTCCGCCGTCGTAATCGCCTCCGAGAGCGCCATGTCCTATCCCGGCCTCAAGAAAGCTGAAGACTACCTCGGCCCGCTAACCGAACTCGCGACCGCCAAAGGCTTCGAGGCCGATGGCGAGCCCTATGCGTTGGAAGTCGAATCGCGCCAACTGCTGCGCGCCGATTTCGCCAAGACGCTCGCAATTAAGACAAGCAGTGCCGAACTCACCATGCGCCAGTGCACGCTCGTCCTGCTCGCGAAGGGACAGATCGTTTCATTTACCTTCATCGCCGGCAGCGATGATGAACTCGACGATCTGATGGACGGCCTCCATTTCGGCGCCACAAAACCATCCGCCCACTAGCGTAAACGTGTGGGGACGGGGCTCTGCCCCGTCTAAGCGGGGCATAGTCCCGCTTCCACACTGATGCCCAATCCACGTCCCTAAGAGCAAAAAAAGCGCAGTTTATGGTCTCGATTCCGACCTAAAAATAAGCGCCTTTTGTGGTAAAATATCTGAAGCTCCGGTGATAGCTAAATAGCAGAAAATTCAATAAGTTGAGCTCACCCGAGCAGTTCCGGAATCGTCCCTCAAGTCAGGCGTCCGATCCGCGGCCCCCAGCGGCCCCGGGTTTGGCCCGCTGGGATGGGGTCCGGCTTTCTCCACGGAGCAGAATGGCCACGAAAGAATTGCAAGCCGAACTCGTCGATGGCAAGAGCATCGACGCGAAAAACGTTGATGCAAAGAGCGCCGACGCCAAGAACAAAAACGGCAAAATCGCCAACGGAGATTACACCGCCGACTCCATCAAAGTTCTCGGCGGCATGGAAGCCGTGCGCCTGCGTCCTGCGATGTACATCGGCTCGACCGGCGAATTAGGTCTGCATCACCTCGTCTACGAAGTCGTCGATAACTCAGTAGACGAAGCGCTAGCCGGCCACGCCGACAAGATTGAAGTCACCATCCACCTCGATAACTCCATCACCGTAGTCGACAACGGACGCGGCATTCCCGTCGACAACATGGACATTGACGGCGAAAAAATTCCCGCAGCGCAAGTCGTCATGACCACGCTGCACGCCGGCGGTAAGTTCGACAGCAACTCCTACAAAGTTTCCGGAGGCCTGCACGGCGTAGGCGTGAGCTGCGTAAACGCGCTAAGCGAAGAGCTGGATCTCGAAATCTGGCGCGACGGTTTCACCTGGGAGCAGACCTACTCCAAGGGCGAGCCCACAAGCAAACTGAGAAAAACCGGTGCCGCTAAAGTAAAAACAGGCACCAAGGTTCACTTCGTTCCCGATAAAACAATTTTCACCACCACCCTCGACTACAACTTCGACACGCTCTCGCAGCGCCTGCGCGAACTGGCGTTTCTCAACAAAGGCTTGGTCATCACGCTCACCGACGAGCGCCAGACCGACTCCAAGACCAACGAAGCCAAGCGCACCGAATTCAAGTACAACGGCGGCATCGCCGAATTCATCAAGCACCTGAATCGGGGCAAGCAGACGCTCCACGACAAGCCCATCTACATGGAAGCCGACAAGGACGAAGTACACATCGAGATCGGCTTGCAGTATAACGACGCCTATTCGGAATCCGTTTTCAGTTTTGCCAACAATATCAACACCGTCGACGGCGGCACGCATCTCTCCGGCTTCCGCACCTCGCTCACCCGCACCATCAACTACGCCGGACAGCAGATGGGCCTCTTCAAAGACGTAAAAGAAAATCTAACCGGAGACGACGTCCGCGAAGGCCTGGTAGCAGTGATCAGCGTCAAGATGCCCCAGCCGCAGTTCGAAGGCCAGACCAAGGGCAAGCTGAATTCCGACATAGC
>DATEQN010000015.1:0-20969 GCA_035272625.1 Terriglobales bacterium
TAACTCGGTTGACGAAGCGCTAGCCGGCCACGCCGACAAGATCGATGTCACCATCCACCTCGACAACTCCATCACCGTAGTCGACAACGGCCGCGGCATCCCCGTCGACAACATGGATATCGACGGAGAGAAAATTCCCGCCGCGCAAGTCGTGATGACCACGCTGCATGCCGGCGGCAAGTTCGACAGCAACTCCTACAAAGTTTCCGGAGGATTGCACGGCGTCGGCGTGAGTTGCGTCAACGCGCTCAGCGAAGAACTCGATCTCGAAATCTGGCGCGATGGCTTCACCTGGGAGCAGACCTACTCGAAAGGCGAGCCCACCAGCAAACTGAGAAAAACCGGCGCCGCCAAAGTGAAGACCGGCACCAAGGTCCACTTCGTGCCCGACAAGACGATTTTCACCACCACCGTCGAATACAACTTCGATACGCTCTCGCAACGCCTGCGCGAGTTGGCGTTTCTCAACAAGGGCCTGATCATCACCCTCACCGACGAGCGCCAGACCGACTCAAAAACCGGCGAAGCCAAGCGTGCCGAATTCAAATACAACGGCGGCATCGTCGAGTTCATCAAGCACCTCAACCGCGGCAAGCAGACGCTCCACGAGAAGCCCATCTACATGGAGGCCGATAAAGACCAAGTCCACATTGAAATCGGCCTGCAGTACAACGACGCCTACTCGGAATCCGTTTTCAGTTTCGCCAACAACATCAACACCGTCGACGGCGGCACCCATCTCTCCGGCTTTCGCACTTCGCTCACCCGCACCATCAACTATGCCGGGCAGCAGATGGGCCTGTTCAAAGACGTAAAAGAAAATCTCACCGGAGACGACGTCCGCGAAGGCCTGGTAGCCGTGATCAGCGTCAAGCTACCGCAGCCCCAGTTCGAAGGCCAGACCAAGGGAAAATTAAATTCCGACATAGCCGGCATAGTGCAGGCCGTAGTCAACGAAAAGCTAGGAGCATTTTTCGAGCAAAACACCGCCGTAGCGCGCAAGATCATCAACAAAGCAATCGACGCAGCCAGAGCCAGAGAAGCCGCCCGCAAAGCCAGAGACCTGACCCGCCGCAAAGGCGCGCTAGACGGCGGAGGCCTACCCGGCAAACTAGCCGACTGTTCCGAGCGTGATCCCAACCGCTGCGAGCTTTTTTTGGTTGAGGGTGAATCCGCAGGAGGAACCGCGAAACAAGGCCGCGACCGTCGCTTCCAGGCCATCCTCCCGCTAAAAGGAAAAATCCTGAACGTAGAAAAAGCGCGCTACGACAAGATGCTGGCCCACGAAGAAATCCGAGCCATGATCACCGCGCTAGGCACCGGCATCTCGAAAGAAGATTTCGATCCAACCAAAGTCCGCTACGGCAAAATCATTCTAATGACCGACGCCGACGTAGACGGATCCCACATCCGCACGTTACTGCTGACCTTCTTCTTCCGCCACATGCAGGAGCTGATCAAGCGCAACAACGTCTACATAGCCCAGCCCCCGCTCTTCGGCATCAAGAAGGGCAAATCGCACCAGTACATAAAAAACGAACACGAATTCGTCAAGGTCATGGTGAAGCGCGCCTCCGAAGGCCTGATCATCCGCTACGGAGAAGGTGCCGCCAAGCTGGAAGGCGCGGCCCTGACCAAGTTCATCACCGTCCTGAACGAGTATCTCGGATTCCAAGACAAGCTGAACAAGCGCATACGCGAAGAAAAGATCACCGCACTGCTGCCCAAGCTCGACCTAGCCAAGCGCGCCGACTTCGAAGGCGACAAGAATACTCCGCCCAAGAAAATCGAGAAGCTGGAAAGAGAATTAAAGCGCCTGCAAAAAGATCTGAAGCTAAAGAGCCTGGAAACGCGTTTCGACGAAGAACATAACCTCTGGGAGCTGCACTTCGTAAACGCGCAGGGAGCCGAGCACGTCATCAACTGGGAACTGGCTTCGACCCCGGAATGCCGCCAGCTCATCACCAAGTTCAAGCAGATCGAGCAATATCTCGAACCGCCCTTCGTAATCGAAAGCGTGCCGAGACCCGCGAAGACGGCAACCAGCACCGCCGAGAAAGACGAAGAAGAGAATGAAGAAGCAGGCGAGAGCGAAGGCGAAAATCTGAGCGCCTCTGAAAACGAGAAAGAAGAAGCCGAGAAGGCCCAGAAGAAAACCGGCAAGCCGCCGGCGCTCAAAGGAAGAGCGAAAGAGCCTGAGATCGTCGAGAAAAACACTGCCCGCGAACTGTTCGACTACGTCCTGAACGAAGGCCGCAAAGAGTACACCGTCCAGCGCTACAAAGGCCTCGGAGAAATGACCGCCGAGCAGCTCTGGGAAACCACCATGGACCCCGAGCGCCGCACCCTCCTGCAAGTAAGGCTAGAAGACATAGCCGAGTGCGAAACCATCTTCACCACCCTGATGGGCGAAGACGTAGAAGCGCGCAGAAAATTCATAGAAGACAACGCGCTCGACGTGAAGAATCTGGACATCTAAGCGTAGCGCCGGCGTCTCGCCGGCAACAACGCGATCACCATAAGCAAGGCGAAGGATCTGCTCGTGTAGGGCGGGCGCCCCCCGCCCGTCGCCGTTGATTTTGCTTTTGATTGTGTGGTGACGGGGATACGCTTTGTCCCATCCAACCGACGATCTTCCCACACGATTGCGCCATGTGACGCCAGTGGGAGTCTGCGATAAAATTGGCAATGCGAGGCGAAGATGCTGCACAAAAACTCCCGAGAGCGATACGAAAAGCTGAAGATGCAGTTCCGTCGACTGATGCGGAACTTCAACCACGATGATCTTGACGACTTCATCGCAACGGCGAACTCAATGCCGGAGTGGATGAAGCACGATCCGTCGTTGACCCAGGAGCAGCGGGACGCAATCGTACGGTTCACGGTCGAGGGAAGTATTGACTGGCAGATTTGCCATCAGATCGCAAATCGGCAGAAGCACGGCAAACCACAGCGACCCGGCGGGCCTGCGTTACAGGTCAAGTCGGTGAATATCAACCCCGGCGGGCGTGGATTCCTTCTGCAATCGACTTTGTCGGCTCCTGTGATCGGATCGGGCGAAGACATCAGTGTTGATTACTCCGGCTTCCAGGAGTCGGCCTTGGCCTTCGTCATTCGGACGTTCAAGCATTTTCATTACATGTTTGAGATGGCGACGATCCCGCCTGCTCAGCGTCAGATTCCGAAACTGGCAGACCTTGTTGGCATGTAGACTTGGCTATGACTTCTACCACACAATCGCTTGACCTTCGACGAGGCAATCATTTCGTCCCCGCCTGTTACCAGCGTGGGTTTACGGACGCCGAAGGCAAGGTGTGGATCAGATTCGCCGTCGGAACTCTGAAGCATCTGGTCCCGGAAAGCGTCGGACTGAAGAATGATCTATACATCTTCGAGGAAAATGGTGTCGAGACAGACAAAGTTGAAATTTTCTTTGGCCAGCATGTAGAGGATGATTTTGCCCACCTGTCGAGAAGGATCAAAGAGAAAGCGGACCAGTTCTCGCAAATGTCCGGGGATGAAGCGGGCGTGCTGTTGCGATTCGTAGCGTCGGAGGCCGTCCGAACACTAGGTCACAAAGCGACAATGTCGTAACAGGCGAATGGAGCGCCCATAGACGCGAATACCTTCGTTCGTGTCATGGTCCGAAAAATGAAGGCGCTCCTCGACTATTGGACCCAAAATCTACCGACAATTCGGTTCTTTACTCCGCTGCCCAACATCGGCGAAACGTACATCACGGGCGATCATCCGGTCGTGGTCCTTCTAATAAACGACAATCAAATCTGGGAGCCGATCAGCAGACCCGTGCAAGGAATCACAAATCTCACCGATATTCTCCAACATCCGAAACATGCATTCATGGTTGCTCTCTCGCCGTATGTCTGTGCTTCCATAGTTCGTGGAGAGCCTGGACAAGTTCATCTTCCACCGAAAACTGTTGATCTGAAGGATGTCAGGCAGTTCAACGACCTGATTAGCAACCAATGCAAAATCTTCACGCTTGCACGAGACCGCAGTTCGCTGGAGAAGACTGACCGACAACTTCCTCGATGGTGAATGAGTGGGTGCTAAGCACGTCGTTCTTTTCATCACAATCAGCCGGTGTCCGCCGTCACATGCGCGCAACTCGCCCGATGCGAGAATAATCCCTGATGGACCAGGCCCGAGGTGCGCCTGTCTCGTAGAAGCTCTTTGACAATCGAAGCTCGAGGCGAACGGCAGACCCGATTCCTACCAAATTCCGGAGAAAAGCGGAGCAAAACCACTTAAGTCCTTATTCCAGAATACTTTGATTTAACCCCTTTAAAATCAAAGACCGGAGCGAAATTTTCCCCGTAACCTGCTGATTCTAGGAGACACAGGGGGAGGGGGGTACCGGTACCAACCAGTAAACAAGACCCAAAAAAAGGAAACAACCGTCTGCGGTCTCCATCATGAAGATGAAAGCGTCGCACGGCTCACGCCGTACTTCACCTCCGGATAAACCCGGTCAAACGAGACCCAAAGCGCAGCGATCACGACGAATACGAGGTAGCTTCCCTCCGGACCAACCGAGCCGCCCGCAAGCCAGTCGGGACCATGCAAGCTGGAGTTGAGCAGATGCCCAGGCAAAATCTGTCCGCTGTCAGGAACGGAGTACAGATAGCTCTCGCCCCAATCCCAAGCCATGTGAAAGCCGACGGCCCACCACAAATCGCCCGTCCGCCGCAGCGTGAGACATAAAAAAAAGCCGATCAATCCCGTCGCCACGAGGCCTGTCTCCGATTCGCCCGCATTCCCGCCATGGATGTAACCGAACGCAACCGACAGCAGCGCCGCCGCCGGCCAGAAATTCATTCCCCGCGAGAGCACCCATTGCGAGTAGCCGCGCAGCAGGAAATCTTCAAAGAATCCCGTGAGCAGAAAAAACACGGCGTAATAAGCGGCACATTCCCAGATGCGCGCGCCGTGCAGGGAAAGCGACCCGAATTCAAACGCGCCCGCGACGCGCAACGCCAGCATCAGGACGCTCAGCGACGCGATTCCCCACAGCGTCCCCACCCAGAAGTTTCGTCCGAAGGCGCGCCGCGCGGGCAGCCCGAACTCGCCAAATGGACGGTCCTCAATGCGGGCCATCGCAAAGCCAGGCAAGATCGCGGCCAGCATCATGCCGCCTTCGACCATCATGCGCCACCAGAGAACGCTCACATGCGAGTGGAGCGACACCACCAGCCAACCTTCCACTTGGAAGACGACAAACGCCAGCGCCAGGTAAATCAACCAGCGTGTGCCCGGATAAATTCCCTGCGGACCAATAAAAACAGCGCGCAGCGGAGACTCGCGGCGAGCGCTCGTCGTTGAAAGAGACGCCGGTGAAGACGGGGGTGAAACCGAAGACGCGGTCGGCTTGGCGTCATCGGTCGTCACGGGCGGATCCGGCTCCGCGGAAGAAGGGGACAACGGTTTGTTATCCATCATCATCCCGGACATGGTAAAACACTCGGTCCCGCTCTGTTCGGTCAATGTTGCCGCGATTTATTCATTCCGATGCTTTCCGCGCCCCGCAATTTGCCGCGGCCGCGCTGCTGATCGTCTATCTTTTGCAATGCGTCTGGCTGGTCCGCGTGCGACCGTTGCAGGCATCGGTCCCGGACTCCGACCCGCACTCCGACGAAGCTCTGCGCATCTACCAAGGCCTCAAGCAGTGGAGAGGCGGTCCCATCGCGGGAACCCCTGAGTCGTTGCGTTCGGAAGCCGTCACAGGGCTGCCTTCCGCGGGACGTGCCGGCCATCTTCGTGTGCGCGACGGCTACGATCAGGACCGCTCACCGCTCTACTATCTCGTTGCCGCCGCGCCGCTTCTGGTGCGGCCCGGCTCGTGGTTGCCGGAATCGTTCGGGCCGTTCGTGGCCGCGTCACCGTACCTGTTCTTCGGCGTCATGCTCGGAGCGTCACTCTGGTACGTCACACGCCGTCTTTACGGCAATGCTGGAGGATACATCGCGCTCGCGCTCTACTGCTTTTCTCCCGCCATGATCGTAAACGCGGCTGGCGCGCAGAGTCTGGGCGAAATGGGCGCGGTGTGGGGAGCGTTCGGAACCGTCTTCACCGCCATCGCCGTAGCGCACACGCTCTACGCTCCGCGCGAAGTTGTGTTCTGGAACTGGCGACGCATTCTGCTCCTCGGGTTGTCTCTGGCTCTAGCAGCGGGCAACCAGTTTTCGCTGGTGGTGCTGGCGCTGGTGATCTTGCCACTGATGTTCTGGGTCGCACCAGTTCGGCCGCGTTCCGTGCTTATTATCTGGATCACCGCAATCGCAGTCGCCGTGGTCATGTTGTTTGCCGCTTACTTTTTTGAACCCACCTTGTTCTGGCGAGGAATGCTGCACGCGCGCTGGATCGACTTCGAACCCGCGGCGTTTGGGATGTCGGTCTCATATCGCAACGCTGTGCAGACGATCTTCGTCAGCAGCCCGCCGCTGATGCTCGCCCTGCCCGTGGCATTAATCACCTATTTCGGGTGGAAGCGCACACGCTATTTCGGCAATACAGCGCCGCTCCTGATCGCGGCACTGTTCGTTGTCTTGGCCCTGGGCGCTCCCAATTTTCCGGGACAAGGATTCCATCTGACCATGCTCGTGTTCCTCTTCGTCTTCGTCAGCGGAGTGTTCGCCGATTTGCTGGAGACCCGGCTAAGCGTGCTCGTCACGGCTGGCCTATGTGGATTGTTGGGCACCTCCGCCATATGGAACCTTTACCAGTTGGCCCGTCTGAGGTAGCGCGCCCCCAGAAACCTCGCGGGTTAAAATAAATTCTTACAGGATTCGCAAGATCAACTAGCAAGGATCGACTATGAGCACCCCGACTCTCACTCCCGTATCGAAGACCATCTACGTAACCCGCACCGGTCTTCCGCTCAGTTTCAAGCTGGAATGGCCCTTCCGCCATGCCACGTCCGGCGCGGACTTTGACGTTCTGCATACAGTGATCACGTTGGAAAACTCCGGAGGCCTGCGGGCGCTTGTGTCGGTGAATCTTTCCGCCACGCTGCGGGAAGTGTTGCCTTCGCTCGAACCGAAAGACACGGAAGGTCCCGTGATCAACGCTCTGCGCAACGAGGTCGACCACAAGCAGACGGAATTCGTGAAATCCGGCAAGCTGGTGCCGCTGCCTTTCTCCAGCCGCCACTACAACTTCAAACTCAAGCAGTGGGTTTTCGGCAAGGCCACCAATGAGGAGATCGCGCACTTGATCGAGCGCAAAGTGTATTGGCAAACGCGTCTGGTGGGTGGAGATGTGTGGCTAGGCGACCCGACCGAGGCGCTCTACTTCGATACCACGACCGATCACGTCGCCGAAATCGCAGCCGGACTCGCGCGGCAGGGACTCTTCACCATGGCCCGGCGCTATGCCACTGCACTTCCCGCCCTTATGGATCAGAGAGACCGGTTCGAGTCTGAGATGGCTGCAGCCCGTCAGCAACTGGAAGAAAAACACGCGTTTGAGCGCGGCTAAGGTTCAGGGTCACGGCCGCCTTCTGGTCTACCACACGCGGCAGGCGTTCTCCCGGACCATTGGCTGCCCCGGCTTGCAGTGAAACGCTTCACGAAATTCCTTCATATTCGAGACCACGCCATTCGCACGATACTTCTCCGGCGAATGCGGATCCACCGTCGCCCGCAACCGCTTATTCTCGTCGCGCTCGTTCGTGCACCAACTCTGCCCGTAGGCGACGAAGAAGCGCTGCTTGGGCGAAAGCCCATCCAGCGGCTCGAGCTCTTGATTCTTCGTGTCTTCCTTCCACGCCAGATAAGCCAGCAGCGTGCCGCCGAGATCCGCCAGATCTTCGCCGTTCGTGAGTTTGCCGTTGATCTTGATGTCGTCGATGATCGTGTATCCGGAATATTGGTCGACCACGCATTGGGCGCGCTTTTCAAATTCCTTGCGGTCGGCATCCGTCCACCAGTTGCGCAGATTTCCCTGCGCGTCGAACTGGCTGCCCTCGTCGTCAAAGGCATGGGTCAGTTCGTGGCCCATAGTGGCGCCGGTGTCACCATAGTTGGGCGCGGCGTCGGACAATGCGCTGAACAGCGGCGGCTGAAGCACTCCTGCCGGAAAATTGATGTCGTTTTTCTGCGGATCGTAATACGCATCAACGGTGGGCGGGGTCATGCCCCACTCCTTGCGGTCTACCGGCTTGCCGATTTTTGCGAGCCAGCGATGAAATTCGAACCATGACGCCCGTTCCGAGTTTCCGATTTCGTCTCCGCGCACAATCTCGAGCGTGCGGTAGTCGCGCCAAGTGTCAGGATAACCGACCTTGTTCGCGATCGTGTGCAGTTTGTTGAGCGCCTGCTCCTTCGTCGCCGCTCCCATCCACGGCAGGGCCTGAATCTCGCTCTGCATGGCGGCTTCGACCTCCGTCACAATTCTCAGCGCAGCCTGCTTCGCCTCCGGACTGAAGTACTTCTCGACATACGCCTGGCCCAGCGCTTCTCCCAGGTCGTTATCAACGTCATTCGTGCAGCGCTTCCAGCGTGGCGGCAATTCCTCGCGTCCCCGCAGAGTCTTGCCATAGAAATTAAAATTCTCTTTGACGAACGCCGCGGACAGGCCGGCGGCCGCATCGTGTGCCGCGTGCCACCGCAGATACATTTTCCAGTCCGTCAAACTCTCTTTTTCGATCTCTTCGCTCATGACGCGGAAATAGTCGGGCGTCACCACGTTCAGCGAAGCAAGCGATGCCACGCCGGTCTTTGTGAAATAAACATTCCAGCCGAAAGCTGGCGCCAGCTTTTGTAGTTCCTCCACGCTCATCCTGTGATAGAGCTTCGGCGGATCGCGCCGTTCGACGAGGGTCATCTGGCCTTTGGCGAGCGACGTCTCAATGCGCATCACCGTCGCTGCTTCAGCGGTCGTATCGGCCGGCTTGTCTCCCACGAGCTCTAACACTTTTGCGATGTGCGCCATGTAGGCCTGACGCAGTTCTTTGGATTTGGGATCGTCTTTCAAATAGTAATCGCGATCCGGCAAGCCGAGTCCACCCTGATCAGCCTCGGCGATCACCTGCGCCGAGTCCTTGAAGTCCTGATTAGAGCGGAACGTGAACAGCACGCCGCCGCCGTAGAGCGAAGGCGGGAACTGTGCGGTCGCAACATACTCCGCGAGATCCTGCTTCGACTTCAGACTCGCGATGCGCTCCAGTTCCAGCAACAGAGGTTTGGCTCCAAGCTTCTCGATGGCCGACTCATCCATGCATGACGCATAGTAATCGCCGATTTTCTGTGTGACGTCGTGCTTCGCCGGATCCCGCGGGCCGTTCGCTTTGGCCGCCTCTTCCAGAATTGCCCGCAACTGCGCACGGTTCTCGTCTTGAAGCTTGCCGTATGTGCCCCAGTTTGATTGGTCCGGCGGAATCGGATTCTTTTTGATCCACTCGCCACAGGAGTACGTGTAGAAATCCACGCACGGGTCAACAGTTCTATCCATGGCGGAAACATCCAGCACCGGCTCGGAAGAGGAGTGTTGGGCACGGGCGGGCAGGGAGGCCGAAAGCGCCGCCAGAAGCAGAGCGGAGATTTTCCAGTTCATAGGTCTTAAGACGCGAAATTGCCTACCGAGATTATCGCTTCATTCAAAACTTATCCAGCGTCACCGACCCGTCGCTGGTGTGAACGGTCAACAGTTTTCCGCCGCCATTCATTTTGCCGTGTACGTCGTGACGGCCGAAGCTGCCTTCGACCGTGATGGGAATGTTGGTCGTGATACTGCCGTCGCTGGTGTGCAGAGTCACGTCCGCCGCCAGATCTCCGGGGAGTTTGATCGTCACGCTGCCATCCGAGCTGCGAACCTCCCACGCCTCCCGCAATTGCGATCCGGGCCGCGCTTCCACTTCAACCCGGCCATCGCTGGTGCGCAGTTCGAGAACATCGAACCGCCCCGACACGCGCACCGAACCGTCGCTGGTGTGGGCGCGAAGACTGCCATCGACATCCTCGATTTCAAGCCTGCCGTCGCCGGTTGCGAAATCCAACTCGCCTTCGAGACCTTTCGCCAAGACCGCGCCGTCGCTGCTGCGGACATTGACTCTCGCGTGGCGCGGCATGTGGATCTCAAGTTCAATCCGACGCGCGTCGATACCAATCGAAAAATGGGTGTGGTGCGGCTCCTGCAACTCAATGTCGACCGCGTTGCCCTGCTGATGTTCCACAATTTCCAACCCGCCGCTTCCGATGTGCCACCCGTGGGTGGTTACGCGCGCCTCAATCTTGTCTTGATCCCAGGCCTCGATGTGAACATTGGCGTCGTGCGCTTCGACGCGCAACTCCGGCTTACCGGTAAGGTTGTAAGTCTTCGACCAATCGTCCGCGAGAGCAACAGCCGTGAAGGTTGTGAAGGCGAGTACGGCAACGAACAAGGGCAGACAAATCTTGCGCATGGCGGCAGTTCTTCGGGACCTGAAAACACGTCCATTCAGGTAATCAGACGCAAGTACGGGGCTTTGGTGAGGGAAGTTCCAGAAAAAACCAGCGGGTACGGCGTTACGGGTGATTCACCCCGCTGAGAAATCCTCCCGGATGCCCCGCCATCGCCACCACGACCACCGCCATAGCCCCCAGCCCACCTCGACGCGCCAGGCTTTTCGCGGCCGCGTCTAAGTCTCTGGCGCACCCACCAAACCGCAGCCATCAGCACCAGGGATGCGCACGAAAGTGAATGATCATCACGTGCTGTGCATGCTTCGCGAGAATGGCTGCGTGCGGATCCCACGGACTCATAGTCTGTCCGCGGCCTTTGGCTCTTTTGTGCTCGCCGTTTATTCCCGATGAAGAAGCTTATCTCCGGGCGGGAATAAAAGCCTTCCCCGCTGGTTTACTCTATGTGCGTGTCACAGGAGCGCTTGTTGCCGTCGTCGTTTGAGCAGTTGGCTCTGCCGCTGTTCGGACGGCTCTATAACTTCGCGCACTGGCTCACTCAAAACCGCGAAGAGGCTGAGGACCTAGTGCAGGAAACATATGCTAAAGCGCTCAAAGGATTCTCCTCGTTCCAGCCCGGCACGAACTTTAAGGCCTGGATGTTTCGCATCCTGCGCAACACCTTCCTGAATTCGCGCACCGGGATCAAAGCAGCCACCGTCGCGGTCGACTTGCCTGACGATGACCCGGCTCTCCCCGCCGAGCGCCAGACTCCCGAAAGCATCCTGATCGACCGCGCCAGCCAACAGATGGTTCAGGGCGCGATCGCCGAACTCGCTGTTTCTTATCGCGAAGTGCTGCTGCTTTGCGAGGTGGAAGAAATGTCGTACCAGGAGATTGCGGCCGCGCTGGCTATCCCGGTCGGAACGGTGATGTCGCGGTTGTCGCGCGCACGCCGGGCCCTGCGCGAGGCGGTGCAGCAGAAGTTGCACAGGAGTTCACCATGACCGAAGAGACCCACGAATTGTGGACCAGAAAGCTGGACGCCTACCTCGACGGTGAACTCGATTCCGGACAGATGCAGGAACTGGACCGCCACCTGCGGGAGTGTCCCGGATGCGCGGCAGATGCTCTGCGTCGGCTGCAATGGAAACGCGTGATTCATGCGGCGGGCCAGTGTTACGCGCCCAATTCCGCGCTGCGCGAGCGAATTCAGGAAAGCATTTCGCCCGCCAAGCCGGCATGGTGGCACTGGCGGCCAGCGTTCGCTGTCACTGCGGCCGTCCTGCTGCTGTTCGCCGGAGCCAGAATCTTTCGGCAGGAAATTGTCCAGCCGAAGAAACATCTGGTTCAGCTAAGCAGGATCGTGGGTGAATTGGCCGATTTGCACGTCAGCACGCTGGCAAGTGCGAATCCGGTCGATGTGGTTTCCTCCGACCGGCACAACGTCAAACCCTGGTTTGCCGGAAAGATCCCCTTCACTTTCGACCTGCCCGAGTTACAAAGTTCGCCGTTTGAATTGGTTGGAGGAAAAGTCAGCTACATTGAGCAATCGCCCGGCGCGCAGCTGCTTTTTCGAGTCCGCAAGCACCAGATCTCGGTGTTCATTTTTCAGGCAAGATCCCTGCCCATGGATTTCGAGCGTCCGGAGGGGATGGATGCGCGGTCCTTCCGTCTGGAAAGCTGGCAGCGCGACGGCCTGCAATATTTCGTGATTGGCGACGTGGCGCCCGAAGACCTCCGGGCCCTCGGCGAACTTATGAACAAATAAGGGCGGTTGCGGACCAAGTAGTTATTGTCCGTCGCCAGCTGCTAAAGTGGTATCTACTTTCGTATGGTCTAATGAATAACTATTTTGGATGGAGAAATTGCCTGCGGCGACTAGGGGCCGGAAAAGTTGTCAAGAGGGTAAGAATTACAATTTCGACGTAAGTGACTCAAACGAAGGCAAAAATAAATATCGAAAAATTGGCGGTACACCCCCCTCTGATTTGATATTCTGAATTTAAGAGTCAAGAAAATAAAAACTCTGAAGGGCGCGACGCGAATCGCGCCCTTCTTATATTTTGGGGCCAAATGGCGAGGCTGGGGTTGTATGAACAGTTCCCCGGCAGGCATGGCGGGGAAGGTGACGTAGAATCAGAATAATCGTAAAGCGTGGATTGCGGGTTGTGACGGGAAGACGAACGGAACGCTGCATGGATATGACCTGGATCACAGAACGAGTTGCGCTGGGTGGCGGGATCTGGAACGCTCGGAACATGGAAGAACTGGCGCAAGCTGGCGTGACCCACGTGGTCAACATGCAGATCGAGTTCGATGACCGACCGCTGGCGGAGCCGTACGGAGTCCGCGTGCTGTGGAATCCTACGGACGACGATTTTTTGCCGAAGGCCCCCGAACTGCTGAAACGAGGCGTTGATTTCGCGCTGGAAGCGCTGGACGAGCCGACAGCGCGACTTTACGTTCATTGCGCCGCGGGGGTACATCGCGCTCCGATGATGACGCTGGCGGTATTATGTGCGATGGAGTGGGAAATGGAAGCGGCCATGAGGCTGATCGAGACGCGAAGGCCGGTGGTCGACTTCGCGGATGTGTATGTGGAGAGCGTGCGGCGATTTCTGGAGTCGCGACTTGAGAGCGAACCACGGAGTTCAGACTGACAATCGGAATTGTGTTGGGAGGCAATATGAGAAAGGCGCGCCGCTCGGCAGAGCGGCTTTCTTATTGGCCCGCATCGGGGTCGCGTGCGCTGAGGAGGAAAGAACACGGGATGCCCAGATGGTTCGCGGCGAATAACGAGTCTTTCCCGACGGTGGCGGTTTCCCTGGCGCTGGTGCTGCTGATCGCGTTGACGTTGTCGACCAAGTTGCAGGCACAAGGACCAGCGCTTACCACGATCAGCGCCACGGTATATCGGGCCGACGGAACCGCCGCATCGGGTACGGTGCTGATCTCATGGCCGTCGTTCCAGAGCGCCGAGGGAGACGCGGTGGCGGCGGGGAATCTGAGTGTGACGATAGGACCACTCGGCGCTTTTACCGTTCAACTGGTACCCAACGTAGGCGCGTCTCCCGCGGGAACTTACTACGTTGCGGTTTTCCAACTGGATGATGGGACCGTCCGGACGGAATATTGGGCGGTTCCGGCAACATCGCCGACAACGATTGCCGCGGTGCTGACGACACCGGGCACTGGGCTTGGGAACCTCGCCGTGACGCAGCAGTATGTGGATGCGGCAGTGGCAAATCGGGCGATCGACGCTGCGGTGGTGCATCTGGCGGGGACTGCGCGATGACGTGGCTCGATATTTCATCGCACGCTCGGAAGACGGGCCGTTACTGCTCGGAGAACAGCCACTCGTCTGAGGAAATCGGCCAATCGCGTCATCGGGCGATTGAAGGTCAAAGGCTTTGGCATTTGAACTTAAGTTCCCCGATGGCCCGATGAATAGATGACCCGATTTCGAAGCAGGCTGCTAGCCGACTTCTTCTCCCCAGTTTTCGAGAGTCTTTTTTACGACCAACATGAATTGGTCGGCCAGAGCGCCGTCGATAATGCGATGGTCATAGCCCAGTGTAAGGTGAACGACGGAACGGATGGCGATGGAATCTGCGCCGTCCTTGTCAGTGATCACCATGGGCTGTTTGGTGATGCCGCCGACGCCCATGATGGCCACGTTCGGCTGGTTGATGATGGGCAAGCCGAAGACTGCGCCAAACTGGCCGGGGTTGGTAATGGTGAAGGTGGCACCTTCGACGTCCGCCGGCATGAGCTTCTTCGAACGGGCGCGCTCGCCGAGGTCGGTGATACCGCGCTGGAGTCCAAGAAAGTTGAGCTCGTCGGCGTTCTTGAGAACGGGGACGATGAGCCCCCAATCGAGCGCGACGGCGATGCCGGCATTGACATGCTGGTGGTAGCGGACGCTGTCGCCTTCGAGCGAGCTGTTGACGATCGGATATTGCTGCAGGGAGATGATGGCAGCGCGCACGAAAAACGGCATGAAGGTAAGCCGCGCGCCGTGGCGCTGCTCGAAGCCGTTCTTGAGCTTGTTTCGCAAGTTGACGATGCGAGTTATGTCCACTTCGAACATGCAGTGGACGTGAGCGCTGGTGCGGCGCGATTCGATCATGCGCTGCGCGATGATCTTGCGCATTTGGGACAAGGGGACGAGGTCGCCTGGAATGACATCGGGTGCAGGGGCTGAAGCTTGACGGGGTGCGGTTGCCGCGTCCGGAGCAGCCGTGCGCCGCTCGACGAAATCTAGAACATCCTGCTTGGTGACGCGCCCACCGGTGCCGGTTCCACTTACTTTTGCGAGATCCACATTGTGCTCACGAGCGAGCTTGCGGACCAGCGGTGAAGAGCGGACGTCGGAATCTTCTTCGTCCTCGGGAGCGCTGGGGGCGGGTGCGGGTGGCGGAACAGGCGCTTCTTTCTTGGGGGATACTGGCGCCGCAGGAACGGCAGCCTTGGCAGGGGCAGACGCGGAAGCACCGCCGCCATCGCCAATTACGCCCACGACTGTGTTGACCTGAACTGTGTTGCCCTCGGAAACCTTGATTTCCTGAAGGACGCCGCTGACAGGCGCGGGGATTTCGGCATCGACCTTGTCGGTGGAAATCTCGAACAGAGGTTCATCGCGCTGGACCTTGTCACCGGTCTTTTTCAGCCACTTGGTGATGGTTCCTTCGAAAATCGATTCGCCCATCTGGGGCATGACTACGTCAGTCGGCATTGTTCCCTTTCCATGAAGCCTGCGCAAATGGCGGGCGGAAGCAAAGAAACATTATAGCGAAGCGCGGAGTGACTACGGGAGCAGAGGCACGGGTCCGCACGACCCTTGCGTTGTGCAAACGGCCCCGCCCTGGTTGAGCGAGGAATGCGATTTCTTGTGGAGCGAAGAGCGATGAAGATGTTCTTAGCGGTTGTATTTTCTTGCCTTCCTGCATTTGGGCAAGCGGCATACTCGGGCGCGGGGGCATATTACGGTTCGGCCGCATACTCTATCGGCACAAGTTGCGCGGCCCCAAATTATTGCGCCTACAACGGCGTTGATCTGATTCCCGCTGGGACTCCGCCGCTTCTTTCCAATTCGGACGGCACCAACAACGACGCAACCGTCTACGACAGCACCTACCTTGGCCATACGAACTTCGACGGCTCGACCTTCAGCAATTCCGCGCTGCTCAGTCCGGTTACCCGGCTGACCGACGCCAACAGTTCCTCGAAGACATGCAGTTACGCGGCGGGCCAAGGCGGATCGGGCGAGTTTGTGATGGTCAACTCCGACACATCGCTCGTGGGCGTCGCATGCAGCGGGCAGGAGTTTGTCGGGCTGTTCAACCCCAGCGGAGCGAACCAGGGCCACTTCAGCGCGATTCATGGCGGGGTCTTCATCTCGACCGATCTCTGTGTCTCGGGGTGCGTCAACGAGGGTTCGGGCACGACTGAGGATTTCGGTTCCATCAGCTTCTCGCTGACCGATCCGACCAAACTGTTCACCTTCGGCAACAATTCCTACGACATCACCGCCACCAACGGATACGACGGGACCTCCGTCTGCCCCTATACGATCAACACCAGCACGGGTGCCTACTCGCTTGGAACCTGCGTCGTCGATTTCAAGTACGGGCTTCCCCAGTACAGCGCGCCCAACTGGACCGCGACCACCAGTTACGGCTATGGAGCTTATATCGTCCACCCGCTGTCGACGGCGGAGATGGCGACGGGCGGCGCGTGGACAACGGGAAATATCTACGCTTTGGGCGACATCGTGGTGGCCCAGGGCGGCTCGGTGGCCTGCATGTACCGGGTCACCAAAGCGACCGGCACAGCGACCACTGGGAGTTCTCCGCTATTCGTAAGCACCGCACCTTGCAAGAATGACATCCTGGCCGACGCGGCGGGGAACACCTGGCGCGGCACCAACTCCACCGCCCAGTTTCTCTACCAGAACACGGGCGCTGCGGGAACCTCGGGATCGTCCTTTGTCATCACTCCTCCGCCTTACCCGGAGGGCTGCAACACGACGGCGGGCATTAATCCAGACTGCAATCTCTCGGACGTGCTCGATTCTCATTAAGTTGCGTGGGCGGCTGCGAGAATCGGGCGCTGCACGGCTGTGGCACGTCCTACAACTACGCAACCTTGGGCCCGGCCTTCAACGCCTGGCAGAACATGGAAACCTGTTACCCGACCGGGACGGTCTATGCTGCGGGGTCGCTGCCCTCGACGAGCGCCGGGCCGGTTTCGCAGTTCACGCACACCTTCGCGACCGGCGCCAACGGTTACGTGGCCGGAAACACCATCGACCCGCTGGAAAATACCACGGGCGCGGGCGGCGTGGACGACGTGTTTCAGGCGCTCACCTCGGGAACCAGCGGGGCGAACTCATCGCTCACCAACAATCAGCCGGCGTGCCTGCAGTACATGCTTGTGTCGGGGACGTGGACGGCGAACACCAAAGGATCTTGTTTTTCGGGAACCAATCCGCCCTCGAAGACCGCTCTTGCGGTGACGGCGGCGAGCGTATCGGGGACAACCGCAACCCTTACCGTATCCGGCGTCACCTTGAACGTCGGAGCGCTCGTAACCCTCTCGGGATTTACCTGGACGGGCGGCAATGGGAATGGCACTTTCGCGGTTACGGGCGCAGTGGGAGCGGATTAGTCCGGGCACGAACTGTGGCAGCGTAACGACCTTCCAGCTTGCCGGGATGCCCAGCGGTCTGGGGACAGCCACCGTTCTCGGCACGGCAGCGGCCCAAGGCGATACGGTCTGCGACAGTCCTTCGGACAACGGCAGCGGGTCGGTGAACTCGTTTAACCCGGCCAGTTGCTCTGGGGGCGTTATCTGGTCGGATCGCGGCGTGCAAACGCAGCGCGGCGATGTGTTTGCGGTGAACCTGGGACTCAACTGAACATCCAATGCAAATCTCAGAGCATTTCACGTTGGAGGAATTGTCTTTCTCCGAAACGGCCGCGCGCCTCGGACTAGATAACACGCCGGGGCCGGTTGTTGTTACAAACCTCGGCCTGGTGGCGGCGGTCATGGAACGAATTAGAACGCTGCTTGAAGACGGGCCGATCGTCGTGCACAGCGGCTATCGATCGCCGCAAGTTAACGCGGCGGTGGGCGGCGTAGCGACTAGCGCTCACTGCTTCGGATTGGTCTGCGATTTCGTTTGCCCCGCGTTCGGAACGCCATACGAAGTGGCACTAGCCATCCTGAAGTCTGATATCGAATACGACCAAGTCATTCTGGAGTACGGATGGGTCCACGTCGGCCTGACACAAAACGGATCGTTATCCCGCCGGCAAGCGTTGACGAAGCGTTCACCATGGGCGGCCTATGAATCCGGCATTAGGGCTTGACTGATTTTCACCGCATTATCTCAATTCAAATAAGTGTAACCCTATTAAAGGAGATACTATCTTGAAGAAGTACGCTGTGTATCTGCCCACTGTTGTTCTACTGCTTACCACATTGGCGAACGCCGGCACGCCGGTGATTGCTACATTTTGGATGAACCATGCCACTGCAGCGGCGATCTTTGCGCCGCTGGCCGTCATTGTCGCGCACTGGCTGCTTTCGCCGTATGCCGGTGTCAACTCGAAGTGAGTAACTCAATTTCTAAGAACAAGTAGAGGAAGAACTATCTATGAAAAACATCCTTATCTCTGTGCTGTCACTTGCCATGTTCTGCACCGCATGCTCGAGCACCTGGGTGTCGACACTCGATTCCATTCTGGCAGCGGCGGCGCCGGCGCTGATCAACATTCTGCAGATTGTCGCCGTGGCCAACGGCCAGCCGGTGAACAGCGGCTTAGCAGCGAAGATTAATACCGACGCTGCGCTCATCAAAACGCTGGCCGGCGACTTTGCCGTGGCCTCTTCGCTTACAGCCCCGGGCGTGTGTTCGCAGTTGCAGGCTGCAGTCAGCGCCTATCAGGCGGATCAGACCTTGGTACTGCAGGTGGCCCAGGTCAGCGACCAGAACACGCAGACCAAAATTGCTTTGCTCGCGGACCTGGTGGGTGGGACCGTAGTGGCGATTGAATCCGTCATTCCCTCCTGCCAGAGTGCCTCGGTGGCCAAGTCGTTTCGCAGCGCGCCGCCTTATAGCCTTACCACATTTGTCAATCGCTATAACGGCATTTTGGTGATGCCGACAGGCAACCCGGCCGTGGATGCTACTACACAGAAACTTAGACTTCACCGGCACTCGGCGTTCCTGCGTGCCATAACTTTCGTGGTTCCAACTTCAGGAGGAACAAGGCATGTGCAGCAGTAAGTTATGCGCTATCTTATTTGCTCTTTTTCTATTGCTCGGAGTGGCTGTGGGGCAATCGTTGAGTGAGGGCAGCGTGGTCGGGCTGCAAGTAGAACCGAACCCGCTGAATTCCACTTTTGTTTACGACTTCGAGCTGTGCTGCGGCTATCCGTCCGGCCCCGGCGGATTTCCGGGTAACGGTTTCGCTTATGTCGATGGCGAGTTCACC
Organism: Terriglobales bacterium; assembly: GCA_035272625.1. Taxonomy (GTDB): domain Bacteria; phylum Acidobacteriota; class Terriglobia; order Terriglobales; family Acidobacteriaceae; genus Acidiflorens. The sequence continues at coordinate 18,902 of DATEQN010000015.1, forward strand.
CTTCTCTATAAGTACCCCGGAACAAAAACCAGCTACTCGTTTTCTGGCACCATCGATACCTGGTACACCCCGCAGACGATCAGCAACTACTGCACCATACAGAGCGGCACCTTAAAGGATGGTGAGATCATGCTGGGCGACAAGGTGGCAGGCACCGGGCTCGTGGCGGAATACTCCCAGTTGTTCTGCCAGCGGGATGGGGTTTACTGGCTGGGTCCTGGTGGCCTTACCGTTCACGCCCAATGAAAGGATCGGGAAACGATTGAAATTCCAAACACAAAACTCCAAATGACAATTAACCGCAAGTTTGGCGCGCTCCGCGACGTTCATGACGTGCGGGATCGGATGTACAGGGCTTGCTCGCAGGCGCGGCCGGTCCTGCAACACCTTGACCTGCGGGAATGGGGCGGCCCGATCAAGGATCAGGGCGAGGAAGGCAGCTGCACCGGACATGCGTTTTCGTCCGCGCGCGAGTGGATCGCGCGGATGTATGAGAAGACCTCGCCCATCCTGAGTCCGCAGTGCCTGTACGTCGAGGAGCTGATTGCCGACGGTTCCTTCCCGGAAGACGAGGGCGCAATGCCGCGCACCGCCTGCCAGGTGCTCACCGCGAAAGGTTGCTGCGAGGCGTCGCTATATCCATACGTCGCAGGCCAGCTCACCACTCCGACGGCGGAGCAAGCTCAGAACGCGCTCAAGTACAAGACTGGCGCCTATCACCGCATCGGAACTCTGTCTGACTTTCTCAATTGCCTGGCCGACCCCACGCCGTGGCCCGTTCTGGTCGGGTTCGTGGTCTATGAGTCGTTCATGATGCAGCCGGTGGCGGACACCGGTATTATGCCGATTCCGAAACCGGGAGAAGAGCAACAGGGAGGCCACGAAGTCCTCTGTCTCGGCTACGACTACCCAAATCAGCTGGCGCTTATCCAGAACAGTTGGGGCGACGGTTGGGGACAGCGGGGTTACTTCTGGATGCCATTTGAGGTAATCAGTTCTCCGGACACTGATCTGTGGATGGTGCACACCGGCGGAGCTTGGAAGTAATTGTGCGACCTACAGCACTTATTGATTGAAGACGCTTTCTCTTGTCGGTCTAGGCGACCGATTTCTTCTCGATCTTCGCCCAGGTGTCTTTCAACGCCACAGTGCGGTTGAACACAAGCTGCCCCGGCTTGGAATCCGGGTCCACGCAAAAATACCCAAGGCGTTCGAACTGATAGCGGCCCTCGATCGGCGCATTCGCCAACGATGGCTCTAACTTGGCCTGCGCGATCACCTCCAGCGAGTTCGGATCCAAGTTCGCAGTGAACTCCCGGCCTTCTTCCACCTGATTCGGATCTTCCTTAGTGAAGAGCTTGTCGTAGATACGCACCTCGGCGTCCAGAGCATGCGCGGCTGAGACCCAGTGGATGGTCGATTTCACCTTGCGTCCATCCGGAGCATTGCCGCCGCACGTGGCTGGGTCGTATGTACAGTGCACCTCAACCACTTCCCCCCGGTCGTTCTTTACCACCGTTTTCGCCGTAATGAAGTAGCCGTAACGCAGCCGCACCTCGCGCCCCGGCGACAGGCGGTAATACTGTTTCGGCGGGTCCTCACGGAAATCATCCTGCTCGATGTATAGCACCTTCGAAAATGGTACTTTGCGCTTCCCGGCGCTTTCGTCCTCAGGATTATTGACCGCGTCGACTTGGTCGACCTGACCTTCCGGGTAATTATCAATCACGACTTTCAACGGACGCAGCACGGCCATCACGCGCGGCGCGCGCTTGTTCAGGTCTTCGCGGACAAAATGTTCAAGCATCGCAAGCTCAAGCGTGCCATTCGTCTTCGAGACTCCGATGGCCGCACAGAAATTGCGAATCGCCTCCGGTGTGTAGCCGCGACGCCGTATGCCGGAGAGCGTGGGCATCCGCGGATCGTCCCATCCGGTGACGCGTTTTTCCTGCACCAGAGTGAGCAGCTTGCGCTTGCTGAGCAGCGTATAGGTAAGGCCGAGGCGATCAAACTCTATTTGCTGCGACGGGAAGATGCCGAGTTGCTCGATGAACCAGTTGTAAAGCGG
>DATEQN010000016.1:0-2716 GCA_035272625.1 Terriglobales bacterium
TGATGGCGAGCACGTTCTTGCGCCCGACCAGTCCGCCATAAAAAAATGCGAGGCCGGGTGTCATCAGCATGACCAGGCTGGTGCAGAGAATCATGAAACCTGTGTTACCAGTATCGAGATGCAGCATAGAAGCTTCTCCAGGAAAAAAAGATAGAAGAAATAGAATTCGAATTTCTTGACGGCTGCTGGAAAACATGGAAGCGCGGAACTCGCATGTACTGCCGAGTTGGAAATGAAGAAAACGCCAGCGCTCTCCGGCGGCGCCATCAACACTGCTGGCACGCACTGCTAAAAGGGGGGACCTCTAGTCCCTCCTACCTATCAGAGGGTGAACTTTAGCGAGGATAAACGCGGTGAGGCTCGTCACCCCTGGCTGTGACGTGAACCGCGCCTCTGCCTCTAAGCGCTGTAACAGGCTGCGGAGAAACTGGGGCTCCGTATCAGGGCATCGCTTTAGCGACGCCGTAAGTTCTTCGAAATCAGATGCCCCTTTAGGGGCTGGGTTCGGAGATCCGTCCCTTTCCGCAGCCTCTTTAAACACTTACGCTGCGGTTTACGCGGGCGTCAGCCGGAGGCGATGCCGGCGACACACTTCCGGATTATGTGCAAATCTCAGATTTTGTGACGAAAGTACTGATTCGCAAGCGGTTCGGCCGATTAGCACCCGAGCAAGAGGTAACCAACTTAGAAACATAGCTTTATGAAGGCCCATATGGCTCCCAAATGTCCCGACCAGCCGGTCGGTCGCGCCAGATTCGCCGCCCCGCCCTTCTCATCCACAATCTTTTCCACAGGCCAAAAGTGTCTCAGGGTCGGGTTTTTGGGCACGTGTGGTGACGGGGCTTTGCCCCGTCCAGCAGGAGGAAGCCGCGCCACCACCCAGTTCTCCCTACTCGCCGGGTTCGTTGTTGCCCTCAAGCAGGTTGGCGAAGCGCGTCGAATTGTGCAAGAACGCCAGGTTGAACTTGCCCACCGGCCCGTTACGCTGCTTGGCAATGAGGATTTCGGCTCGCCCCTTGAGGTCGGGGTCGTCCTGCTTATAGATTTCCTCGCGGAAAATAAACATCACCACATCAGCGTCCTGCTCAATCGATCCCGACTCCCGCAAATCGGAGAGCTGCGGCCGGTGATCGCCGCCGCGGCTTTCCGGAGCGCGACTAAGCTGCGACAAAGCCAGCACCGGAACCTCAAGTTCTTTGGCAATGGCTTTCAGCCCCCGCGAGATCGAGGAAACTTCCTGCGTCCGGTTCTCGAAGCGCTTGCTCCCGCCCGACATCAGTTGCAGGTAGTCCACCACCAGCAAGTCCAACCGCCCCTGCGACTGTTTCAGCCGCCGGGCCTTTGCGCGCATTTCGCTGATCGAGAGCCCCGGCGAGTCGTCAATAAACAGAGGCGAAGCCGTCAGCTCCTCAGCCGCCCGTTGAATCTTCGGCATGTCGGACGAAAAAAATGTGCCAGTGCGAAATTTCTGCGCGTCCACGATGGCGCGCGAGCACAGCAACCGCTGCACCAGCGCCTCGCACGACATTTCCAGCGAAAACACTCCCACCACCTTGCCGTCGTCGATGGCGGCGTTCTCGGCGATGTTCATGGCGAACGACGTTTTTCCCACCGAGGGCCGAGCCGCCACGATCACGAGCTCGGATTTCTGCAACCCCGTCGTCATCTCGTCCAAAATCGTGAAGTGCGTCGCCAGGCCAGTAATCCGCTGGCCACGCTTAAGCAGTGCATCGATCGACCCAAACGAGTCGCGGACAATCTCCTTGATCCCAAGGAAGCCCTTGCCCATGCGCTTCTCGGAGAGCTGGAAGACGGCGGCTTCGGCGTCGTTAAGAATTTCGTCGGCGGGATCGGCCTGCTCGCTGGCTTTGGCGATGGCGGTGTTGGAAACGCTGATCAGCCCGCGCAGAATGGCCTTGTCCCGGACAATCTTGACGTAGTGGTCGATGGAAGGCCGGTCGGGCACGCCGTCCAGCAGTCCGGAGATGTAGCCCACATCCCCGACCGCTTGCAGGTCTTTCTTCTGTTCCAGCTCTTCGACCAGCGTGATGATGTCAATGGGCCGCGAAGATTCGGCCAGCTCCATCATCCGCGAATAAATCCGCCGGTGCGAGTCAATGGAAAAGTCTTCCGGCTTAAGATGCTCGGCGGCATCGTTGAAGGCGTGATTATCAAGCAGCACCGCGCCCAGGATGGAGCGCTCGGCTTCGATGTTAGCCGGCAAACGCCCGATACTGGTTTCCAGAGTGGCCACGATGTTTAACTGCGTGCGTTGCATCGTAAACCGATTCCCCCTGTGGACGTATGAGGAGCACAGCAGGAAAACCCGTCCGAAAATAAATTATTGTGGCGGCAGAGCTCCCGCCCAGCTCCACGTCACGCGTAGGGACGGACGCATTCGTCCGTCCAGCCGAGCAAAGCTCGGCATCGCCCTGCAACGCAGTATGCCACAAGGCGAACAGAAAGCAAATATATCTCGCTAAATACGGGGAATATCTATTTCCAAAGGGTCGACGCCCTTCTCCAAGAGGATATCTTTGAGAGACCGAAAGCTAGGCGGTTCGGGAAACACGGGCCCTAGCAGGTTGCGGAAAAACTCGATTTAAAGCGAACGGAGTACCGCGAAACTCTCTTGTTTCCACAGCCCAACCTGATAAGAAGAAGTATGCGTGGAAAAGACGAGCAGCAGTTGGATGTGTTCAGCTACGTAAGCCCC
>DATEQN010000017.1:0-74449 GCA_035272625.1 Terriglobales bacterium
CTTCCTCCAGCCCTGAATCATCCCTGGAGACAAGGCTTTCAACAAAGAAACTCACCCGCCTTTTTCGAGGCAGGATGAAACCACAACCAGGGGACATTTCTATTGTGGATAAGACGGGGACATTTCTAATGTGGTATGACAGGCGGTGAAAATCCCGCTTGACAGACCGATTGGTCGGTTGTAACATTTGATCCCAAGTTTGCTCTTAATTGAGTAAATCGGAATTTCATGCAGAGTGGCTGAGGGACGAGCCCTAGGACGCCACGGCAACCGGATCGGGATCATATATCTCGACTGTCAGGTGCCAACTCTCGCCCGGTAACGGGGACCATGAGATTCGGGGTTGAGCGAATTTTTTTATCGCACCCGAGCCTCTTTTCCAATCCGGAAAAGGGGTTTTGTCGTAAATGGGTATTTTTACCCGGCTCGTCCCGCAGTCACGGAAAGAAGTTGCACGATGGAGACGAGCACCTACCACCTCCGCTGCCGCGAATGCGGCAAGACCTGGGGCAACCAGCCGCGCAGTATCTGCGAAGACTGTTTCTCGCCACTGGAAATTACCTACGATTACGATGCGCTGCGCTCGCGCATTTCGCGCGACCTGTTCGCTTCGCGCGCTCCGAACATCTGGCGCTATCGCGAGCTGCTGCCCTTGCCGGCGGGATTTCAGCCGTCGCTGCCGGTGGGATACACACCCCTGGTGAGCGCTCCGCGGCTGGGCGAAAAGATAGGATCGCGGCGGCTCCTCGTCAAGAATGACGCCGTGTGCCTGCCGACTTTGAGTTTCAAAGACCGCGTGGTTGCGGTCGCGTTGGCAAATGCTCGCAGTTTTGGATTCGATACCGTGGCTTGCTCGTCGACGGGGAATCTGGCAAACGCGGTGGCGGCACAAGCGGCTCGCGAAGGTTTGAAGGCTTGGATTTTCATTCCTTCGGACCTGGAGCCTGCAAAAATCTTGGGCACGCAGGTGTTTGGCGCGGAGTTGGTACGCATCAATGGCAGCTACGACCATGTCAATCGGCTGTGCTCGCAGATCGCCGATGAACATCGCTGGGGGTTCGTGAACGTCAATCTTCGTCCGTATTACGCCGAAGGCTCGAAGACGGTCGGCTATGAAATCGCCGAGCAACTGGGCTGGCGCTTGCCCGATAACATCGTGGTGCCGATGGCGGGCGGATCGCTGATCACGAAAATCAAGAAAGCGTTTGATGAATTGATTCTCCTCGGACTGGTCGATCCCAAACCGGTAAAGTTTTTTGGCGCGCAAGCGACTGGCTGCTCGCCGATTTCAACCGCGATCAAGCAGTACAGCAGCGAGATTGAACCGCAGCGTCCGAAGACGATTGCACGCTCGCTCGCGATCGGCAATCCGGCCGATGGACACTACGCGTTGAAGGCCATCGCCAAGAGCGGTGGATGGGCGGAAGACATTTCCGATTACGAAGTTGTCGGTGGCATCCAGTTGCTGGCGGAAACCGAAGGCATCTTCACCGAGACCGCGGGCGGCGTCACGGTTGGAACCGCGCGCAAGCTGATCCAACAGGACCGCATTCTGCCCGATGAAACTACCGTGCTTTGCATTACGGGCAACGGACTCAAGACTACCGACGTGCTGGCGGATAAGTATCAAGCCGAAACTCCAATCGCGCCCAAGCTTGCCGAATTCGAGGCGTATCTGGCTTCGAAGGCGGCGAGTTTGCCGGGAGCGGTTGCGGAGACGGTGGCAGCGGTCGTGGGTCGATAGTGGTTTTATTCGGGCATTTTGCCCAGGAGGCATTTTCTATGAGCATCACGGTTGAAATTCCTACAGCTTTGCGGCGGCTTACCGCTGGGACACCCCGCGTTATTTGCTCGGTTGCGAATCTCGGCGAGCTATTTTCGGAGCTCGACCAGCAGTTCCCCGATTTGAAGCCCCATTTGCGGGATGAAGCGGGGGAGACGCGGCGATTCCTGAATATTTATGTGAATGAGGAAGACATTCGCTTCCTGGGGGGCGCTTCGTATTCGTTCCAGGATGGCGATGAGGTACTGCTGGTGCCTTCGATCGCGGGCGGGCTGCAGTAAGAGGTTCGGCGGCGGCTTTTAGGTCGGTGGCGTCGCCCTCTGTTGTTCTGTTTATTGCCTATCTGTCGTCTTCGTAGTTTTCTCCCCGTCGGTGCCATGGTTTCTTTCGACTCTTAAACGACCGGGTGCCCGGGTGCGTCAACTTCCCTGCCGGTTCGCAAAACGTCTTTGCTGTATCTTCTGCTTATCTTCATACAATATTTGGCGCTCTCATTCGTCTACATCAGTAGATGGATGCGGCGCTGAGAAGACAGTGGGCGATGGCGGAGCAAGACCAGCGGATCTCTGAAGCGATCGAGCGGGAGCAATCCCGGCTTCGCAACTTCATCCGCAGACGCGATGGCCGACCGCGATGACGCAGAAGACGTCCTGCAGGATGTCTTTTACGAGTTCGTGGAGGCCTACCGCCTGATGAAGCCGGTGGAGCAGGCTACCGCCTGGTTGTTCCGGGTGGCCCGCAATCGGATCATCGACCTCTTCCGTAGGAAAAGCCGGGAGGCGCTGAGGAACCAGCCCACAGCAGTCACAGAGGACGGGGAGATACTCCAGTTGGAGGACTTGCTCCCCTCGCCCGATGCCGGACCAGACGCAGTTTACGCGCGAAGTGTGTTGCTGGAAGAACTGGAGGCTGCCCTGGACGAGTTACCGGACGAGCAACGCGAGGTGTTCATCGCCCACGAACTGTTGGGTTACAGCTTCAAAGAGCTGGCGGCAGAAACTGGCTTGAGTTTAAACACGCTGCTCTCGCGCAAGCACTATGCAGTTCTTTACTTGCGCGAGCGCCTGCGGGCGATCCACGATGAGTTCACGAAAGGATGAGGATGAGAGACATGATTAGGAAGCGGATTGCGAAAGCACTGATGTTCGCGTTGTTTGCCGCGCTGTTTGTTACGGTGTTTGGGTATGTGGTTATGCGCCTGTGGAATTGGCTGATGCCGGCTCTGTTTGGCTGGCACCTGATCAGCTTCTGGCAAGCGATAGGGATTTTGGTCCTTAGCAAAATCCTCTTCGGCGGATTCCACGGACGGCACGGCGGCCGTATGCACTGGCGGCACCGCATGAGGGAGCGGTGGGAGCACATGACTCCGGAAGAGCGCGAGAAGTTCCGTCAATCCATGCGCGGTCGCTGCGGTCCATTTGAAGCACCAGCTGCGGCGCCGAAGGCTTGAGGGGAAGGGACCCTGATGGCGTTGGTCTCCCCCGTTTCGCCTCTGCGTAGTTTGGTTTTGCCCGCCGCTGTGCTACAATCTAACTAACTGGTTAATTATATGAAGGCATCGAGCGCTATTGTTCAATCGCGTCGGTTTCGTCGTCCCGCGGCCCACTCTGGCGGCGGGCGGCTCGCTTCCCGGTTGGGAACTCGGGGGCGTCCGGAGGAGAGCCGGGCGGCGATCCTGAAGGCAGCGGTGGCGGAATTTGCCGAGCATGGGATTGCCGGGGCTCGGACGGATGCGATCGCGCGGGCGGCGCACGTCAACAAGGCGCTGCTTTATTACTACTTCAAGGACAAGGATGCATTGTACGAAGCGGTGCTTGACCATGTGTTCAGCGGGTTGCGGGCGCGCGTGATGCCGGTGCTTGAAAGCAAATTGCCGCCGCGACAGAAGATGCTGGAATATCTGGGGGCGTATTTCGATTACATTGCGGCCAATCCGAGGTTTCCACGGGTGGTGCAGGCGGAGTGGATGCGGTCAGGCGCAGGCACTGCGCGGATGCAGCGGGTGGCACAGGAATATTTTCGCCCGATTTTCGGGAAACTCGTCGGGGTGTTGCAGGAGGGGATTGCGGCGGGGGAATTCCGGGCGGTGAATCCGATGGATTTTCTGCCGTCGGTGGCGGCGGTGATTGTGTTTTATTTTACCGCCGCGCCGCTGATGAAAACTCTCATGAAGATGGACCCTTTGTCGGAGAAGCGCATTCGGGAGCGGCGGGCGTTTGTGCTGGATTTTATTTCGGCTGCGCTGTTTGTTTCTTAGCTGTCAGGAGATTTTCGATGAGTGCTCGGAATAAATTCTTGATTATGCTGGGGATCATTTTGGTGATTGCCTCGGTGTATTACCTTTTTTCTACGCCCGGGGGGAAAGACCTGGTGCTGGTGGGAACGGTGGACGCTAACCAGATCATGGTGAGTCCGCAGATTCAGGGGCGGATTCTTAAGCTGCTGGTGGAAGAGGGAACGCAGGTGAAGCAGGGGGATCTGATTGCGTTGCTGGATCCTTCGGAGTTGGAGGCGGAGGAGCGTGCGGCGGCGGCAACGATCGCGAGCATGCGGTCGCAGGTGAGCGCGAACGAGTATACGCGGCAGTCGACCAAGGGATCGACATCGAGCGACGTGTCGAACGCGCAGGCGAAGCTGCAATCGGCACGGGCGCAACTGGCGCAAGCAGAGGCGATGTTGACGCGGGTCGAGAGCGACAGCCGCCGGACGATTGGGCTGGCGCAGGCGGGAGTAGCGTCGGATCAGGATCGGGTGCAGGCGGAGATGAACCTGAAGGCGCAGCAAGCGAGCGTGCAGTCGCTGAAGGACCAGGTAACGGCGGCGCAGGCGGATTTGGATTCGGCGATTGCGCGCACGAATCAGGCGACGGCAGCGCAGAGTACGGTGGAATCGACGCGGGCACAGGTGGAGAACGCGGTGGCGCAGTTGAAGGAATCGGAAGTGCGGCTGGGATACACGAAGATTTATTCACCGGTCACGGGGACGGTGCTGGTGCGGGCGGCCCGCGAAGGCGAAGTGGTGAATGCGGGGCAGGCGATCGTGACGGTGGTGGATTTCAGCGACACCTGGGTGTTGGCGGCGATCCCAGAGACGGATGCCGATCACATTGGAATTGGGGATACGCTGCGGGTGCGGCTGCCGGGAGGCACGGTGCTTCGGGGAAGGGTTTTTTATAAGGCGGCGGAGGCGGATTTCGCTACCCAGCGGGATGTGGGGCGCCGGAAGCGGGATATCAGGACGATTGCTTTGAAGGTGCGGCTGGAGAATCCGAAGGGGGCGTACGTACCCGGAATGACGGCGGAGGTGCTGGTGTCTCCGGAGCAGTTAAAGGGGAGCTAGGGCAAGGTTTCAGGGGCAGCCATGAGTGAAGAAGTGACCAAGGCGAACGGGAATACTACGAACGGCATGAGTGTTGCGGCGTCGGAACTTAGCCTGCGGGGCGAGGTTGCGGCGGATGCTCCCAATACGATTGAAGTGGAACATATCGTGAAGCGATATGGCGAATTCCTGGCGGTGGACGACGTTTCGTTTGCGGTGAAGGAGGGGGAAATTTTCGGGCTGCTGGGGCCGAATGGAGCGGGGAAATCCACGTTGATCCGGATGATGACCACGCTGATTCCGATCACGGCGGGGACGGCGCGGGTGGCGGGGCACGATGTGGCGCGTGATCCGAACGCGGTGCGGCAGACGATCGGAGTGATTCCGCAGGCACTGACCAGCGATCTGGATCTGACGGTGGAAGAGAATCTGAATATTTACGCAAAGCTGTATGACGTTCCGGCAAAGCTGCGCAAGCAGGCGATTGAGGAATTGCTGGAGACGGTGGACTTGACGAAGTGGCGGGACGCGCAGACGAAGACGCTATCGGGCGGGATGCGGCGGCGGTTGGAGATTGCTCGGGGGCTGGTGCATAGTCCGAAGATTTTCTTTCTGGACGAGCCGACTACGGGGCTGGATCCGGTGTCGCGCGTGGCGGTGTGGGAGATGCTGACGAACATCAAGGCTAAGCGCAAGCTTACGATTTTGATCACGACCCACTACATGGACGAAGCGGACCGGCTGTGCAACCGGATTGCAATTGTGGATCACGGAAAACTGGTGGCGCTGGACACTCCGGAGGCGTTGAAAGCGAGCGTGCCGGGATCGAATGTAATTGAGGCGCAGTTTGAGCATACACCGGCCGATTGGGAAGAGCGGCTGCGGGCATTGCCGGGCGTGACATCGGTGCAGAATGAGAGCGGGGGAATGTTCCGAGTGTTGACGTCGAATGGGTCGGGCACAACGACGGATCTGGTGGAAATGGCGGTGGTGGCGGGGGTGCCGCTGAAGACGCTAACGGTGCAGAACACGACGCTCGACGATGTGTTTGTCCACTACACGGGGCGGCAGTTGCGCGATGAACTGGTGAAAGCGCATGCCTTCACCATGCCACAGAGCCCGGGGTTACGGCCATGAACCGTATGATGGCGATCATCGAGCGCGAGATGCGCAAGTTCTTCCGGTCCCCGGCGCTGATGATGGCGTCGATGATTTTTCCGCTGGTCCAGTTGATCGTGTTGGGGAATGCGTTTGGAGGAAAAATTCGCGAGGCGAAGATGGGCGTCGTGGATGAGGATCACGGGACGCAGGCGATCCGGATCAAGGAAGCGTTTGACGCGGTGCGGGCAAATGCTGGGACGTTTATCGCCGTCCCTTATGACAACGAAGTGCAGGCGCGGGAAGACGTACGCAACGGCAAGATTCAGGGAGCGGTGATTATTCCGGCGCAGTATTCGAAGATGGTGTACGAGAAGAATCATCCGCGGATCGCGCTGATCGTGGACAACAGCGACAACTTCATGAGTTCGACGTTCGAAGACAAGATGACCGAAGTGACGAACGCATTGAACCAGCCCGATGTGTCGCCTCGGCTGCTGCAGCAAACGGCGCTGGAGGTGGTAGAGCTATATCCGTATATCGAGTACATGAAGTACCTGCTGCCGGGATCGATCACGCTGGCTATGTTTGTTTCGGTGATGATTGGCGGAGGGATGCTGTATATCGACGACAAAGCGCGCGGCGTGCATGAAGGATATCTGGTGACTCCGATCACAAAGACGGAACTGGTGTTGGGGCTGAACGGGGCGGGAGCGATCAAGGCGGTGATGACCGGGGCAGTGATCACATTGATCGGGTCGCTGCTGGCAGGAGTGGGGACGATATTCAATCCGGGCACGATGCTGGGACTGCTGGTGATGATCACGCTGACGTCGGTGGCGTTCAATGCGATGATGTTCTTGTTGATGGTGCGGATCGAGGATCCACTGGTTCCGCGGGCGATGTTTGGCATTCTGAATACACTGCTGTTTTTTCCCAGCGGATCGATCTATCCGGTGGAAGCGTTTCCGGTATGGCTGCGAGCGATTGCCAGGGTGGATCCGTTTACCTATGCAGTGCATGGATTCAAGTCGCTGCTGCTGAAGGAAGCGGGGCTTTCGGCGATTATTCCGGACATGATTTATCTGTCGATCTTCGCGGCGGTGACGCTGGCGGCGGCGGTGCCGTTGTTTAAGCGGACGCTGTAGGGAAACTCGGTCGTTGGGTCGTTCGTCGTTTGGCCCTCGCGGGTGTGACGCAGAACTCGGTACCCCCCTCCCCACTATTTTAGCTAAAATATTCAAGAATAAGGACTTACTTGCAAAATTTTCATAAATAAGGAGTTAGAGGTACTTAGGCGTTGAAGTCGCCAACCGGAACTCAAACTTTTTTTGTTTTCCGACCTATTGGAATCATAGGTTTAGGCAAAAATTCGGTGGTGTCCTATTAGTGCGTTGACACCATTTCCAGGGCTTCGGGGCTATAATTCCAGCCGCCCTATGTTCCACTGCGTCAAGGACGCTTGGTTTTGGCTTTTGGGGTGGCTCGTCTACGTCCTGCCCGCACTTTCTAACCTCGTTTTGGTATTGCTGGGGGTGCTCTTGTCCCTCCCTACCCTAGCAGAGAAAATAGAGAAAACTCCGAAATACCGGACAGCATTGGGTGTCATCTGTTTGATTGCTGGGCTAGTGGGCTTCTGTTTTGATGTCGGCCAAAGGCGTAGCAGTGACCAAACGAACAGGCAACTGCTTCAAGACACGGGCAAAGCGCTTAAAAAAACTGACGATTTAGTAGATAAGACAAACGATCTGGTCACAAGAACAAGCCAAATGGTTAACACCTTCGGCATATTGATGCCGCAGATTAGCGCGTTAAACGCTCAGATGGCCGACATCAATAAAAAGATTGAAGCAGCCAAGGGAAATCCGCAGTTGATCGCTGCTTTGCAAGCCCAAGCTTCAGCCACCAAAGCGCAGGCTGATAGCCTTTCCAGAACGCTTTCACTATCCTTCGCACCAGGAATAGTCGCTGAGATGCAATATTGGGCGCAGAAATGGGACTTAGATGATAGAGCGATAGAACGTGAGGAGCGACAACAAAAGGAGAAAGCGCCCCCAAATACATCGCCCCAGGAGATTGCGAAACTATTGGAACCTCTGGGGAAAAGACGATCTGCCATGAATGCGGGGCATACAGAGCAAATCTTACCTCTCATGACAAATGCCAACTACATCAGGGAGCAATTGCTTCACGGTTCCGAATCGACCCAGGATGACAAACAAAACGCCCTCATATTCGCCAAGGTGCTAGCGGGACAATCTATTAACTGGGGCCAGATGGGGCAAGTAACGAGATATATGGATAGCCTCGTTAAGAAGTTTACTCCCGCAACTCCGTCCAATATCAAGGCGGCCACACACTAGGCGAGCAGTTCATTGATTGACCACAAGTCCGGTACTGTCCTAATGCAGAGTTCAGAGGTCCCAACCTGGCGAGGACTTGCCTTTCCTGCGCCAATAAGAAAAGGGTGCAGGAATGATCTGCACCCCTTTTCTTCTTAGTTTTAATTATATCCGGTTGACCTGCCTGCCACGACAAGCTCTGCGGACTTAGATCATCTCTTCCACTTTCCCAGCCTGAAGCGCTCCACCCCATCACGCCAAAACCGGGCGTGTTGGGGACCCCGGCGCTGGGCTAAATTGGATCGACCCTCCGGGGCTGGTTCTCACACATTTTGGGGCGCTCTTAGGGGTCGCTCGTTGCGGGTGAAGGGGAGGGAGCGAGGGGAATCGGTGGAGAGGCGGAAAACGAGGTTGGTCGGGACAGAGCGTGATGCCGCCGAGCGCCGCGCGGCTGGACGAGCGAGAGCCTGCTCTGAGCTTGCCGAAGGAGCGCCCGTCCCCACACGAGGGCGGACATCGAAGCGGAGCCAGATGAAACGGCCGATGCGGCTCAGGCGGACTTGTTCGGGAGTCAACCGAGCGGTGTAGCTGGCGGCGATACATCCCATTTCGGCAAGGTCGTTCATAGGTCCGAATTCTACGTCGCTGGGGCGTGGGAGCTGGCGCATAAAGTCGAGCTGGCGGGCGATGCTTTTGCGTCCGGCAACGCAGGGCTGGGTCCGGCAATCGAGAATTTTTTCGATGGCGTAGAGCGCAGCGTGGTCAACGCGCTCTCCGAAGGCGAGGTAGAGGGTGTTGGTCGAGGCCGCGTAGTTCAGCGGGAGCATCTGGAAGGCTTCGAGGATGGGAAGTGGAATATCGCCCGGAGACGGAATGGTGGAGGGGTCGAAGGAAGAGGCTACGGGACATCCCCATTGCAGAGCCAGGGCGGATGTGACTTCCTGTTCGGTGGCAAAGCCGAGTTTCTCGATCCACTCACCGATCTTTCCGTAACGAAGCAAAGGCGCGGGCCAGGGGATGCTCGGGGTCGCGCGCCGGATCTCGCGGGATTGGAAAATTGCTGGACATGCAGATCACTCTGCAACGGCGATGCCAGCCCGGCATAAATTGCCTTAGAACGCGCTTATGCCCAGTTCGGATGAAGACGACCTGTTGCTCGATTACTAGGCTTCGGAAGAACTAATCGAGGGGGTAAGAAGCATTCCTCAGGCGCGAAAGCTGATTTCCAGTGACTGAACGGCACGAGCTAAGAATTCGTGCCCTTCCCGAAACCTGTGTTAGTCAAAGTTTTCTCGCTTGAGCGCGGGCGAAAGGCTCTCACCGGCGAGCAACAGGTGTTCGGGGCGAATCAACGGTTGGTCTTCGGAGAGGATCAGGGCGCGTTCGATCGCGTTCTGCAGTTCGCGAATGTTCCCATTCCATGGCTGCGTTTTCAGCAACTGCAGCGCTTGGTGTGACAATTGCGGGGTTGGCAGGCGAGAGGCATATTTTTCGAGAAAGTGCGCGGCCAGTTGCGCCATGTCTTCGGAGCGGTCGCGCAACGGTGGAATTTCAATGGGGAAGCCGCAGAGACGGTAGTACAAATCCTCGCGAAATTTTCCTTCGCGGACGAGGCTCAGCAGGTGTGCGTTGGTGGCGGAGATGATGCGGGCATCGACGCGCACGACTTCGGAGCTGCCCAGGCGCTGCAATTCTCTCTGCTCCAGAAATCGGAGCAGCTTGGGCTGGAGGCTCAACGGCATCTCGCCGATTTCGTCGAGGAAGAGCGTGCCGCCCTGCGCCGCCTGGATTCTTCCCGCATACGACTGCATGGCTCCGGTGAAAGCGCCGCGCGCATATCCGAAAAGTTCGGCTTCGAGCAGTGTCTCAGGAATGGCGGCGCAATTGACCACCGCGAAAGCCCGCCCGGCACGCGGGCTCAGATGATGAATGGCGCGGGCGACGATTTCCTTGCCGCAGCCGGTTGGCCCGGTGATCAGGACGGTGGTGTTGCGCGGCGCCAGCAGTCGCGCCAGACGGTAAACAGGCTGCATGATGCGCGAGTTGCCGATCATTCCGGGCAGGGGATCGGCGAGAATGGAGTGAACGGCGGGAGTGGTGGGCAAGAACTTGTCTTCGGCGCCGTCCATTGCCGAGCTTCGCCCGGCTGGGGCGGTCATTTCCGGAAACAGGTTTTCTTTCTCTTGGGGCGCGGTGCGTTCGGCATCGCTTTCTGAATCGAGCAGGACTACTTCGATTCCAGGAAAGCGCTGTTGGACGATGTGGCTGAGTTCCTCGGCATCGAGATCGGGCAGGCGGCGGTCAAGAAAAAGCACCTGCCAGAAGCCGCTCTCCAAATGGACCAGGGCTTCGGCTCCTCCAGCGGCTTGCTCGAAACGGCGGACTGGGGAACGTAGACTTTCGAGGACGCGCTGACGCACGACGGCACTGGGGCTGGCCACCAGGATGTGATCAGCGTAGTGAGGCGGGATTGGGAAAGTCGTCATATTGTCGATTTGAAACGGATGCGGTTAGAACGAGATTAGATGAAGATTAGAAAACTCTGTCGAAAGGAAACCTTGGTGTAGTCCGAGGGGCAAATTTTGCTTTACAGGCGGACGATTTCGTAGGTGTCGTGCATTTTCTGCAGTGTGTTCGTGTGGGGACGGGCGCCCTCGCCCGTCCAGGCCGAGCGCAGCTCGGCTCGGCGCGCTTCGTCGGCGCCGCTATTTCTCCACAAACACCAGTTCGCCGTTTTCCACTTTGATGTCTTTCACGTTATTCGGCAGCTTGAGCTGATCGCGTTGCTCTGCCAGTTTTTTCTGCAATACGTCGTTCACCAGCGATGCGGGGACGGAGAGATCGCCGATCTTCACTTCGGTGGCATCGAAAGTGGCGTAACCATCTTTAGAACCAAGATGTCCGGCCAGAGTGAGATATACGTCTTTGCCGGCGATCTGGGTGAGGAATTGACCGCGAACCAGGTCCCCATCCATGGAAACCTGGTAATCCTGGATATTGGGAACCGCGCCGGGGAACTCCATGCCAGGGCTCGCGGGGGCAGAGCTGGACGGGCTGCTGGTGGCAGTATTCGCGGGCGTGGGCGCGGTTGTCGGCAACAGTCCGGCAGCTTGCGCGAGCGCAGCCGACAATTCGCCGGAACTGACGCGGACTTCGCTCTCCCCTTCGCCGGGCATCTTGGGCTGCGAGAGTTGGTTCACCTTCTCCTGGAAGGACTGCGCATTGGCGGCAGCCGCGGCTGGCGCGAGCGTAGGCGCGACGGGCGCGGGGCGCTTTAAGACGAGGACGAGCGTGAGGATCGAGATGGCCAGCGTTGCAAAACTGATGATGCGCTGCAGCTTCACGAAGAGACCTCCGCCGTTGCCAGCTTTCCCATGGTACGCGCAGGGAGAGACGGATTTGAGATGACGTAGGTGCTGGGGCTGGGGGATGGTTTGGGCTGCGGGTTGTGGCCTAGGGACTGTCTGATTGCGCCCCAAGGCAAAGCCGAGCGGCGCCCGGCGGCAGTGTCCTAAGACGTTGACGGCTTAATCGAGAAAGCGATTGCCGACGACCACGGCAAGGATAGTGGCGAGCGGAAGGCTGATAGTCAGCGCGCTGATTTCATGCCATGTGTGGCTAGGAAGGTAGTCGCCCCGACACCTATCAAGAAAATTAACCCACCGCACCAGAGCGCAACCTTTTTTCCTGAAGCGGAGCGCTTCACATTCTCCATCGCATAGTCAAAATGTCGCTGATCCGTTGCGTCGATTTGATTAACTATCATTTTGGAAATGTCTACTATCTGCTCTGGTGAAAGCCTATCCCAGGCCGAACTCGGAATCTGTTGTACGGAAAGGTTTAGTTGCTGATTGAATTGGACTGGAGCAGAAGTCTGTGGCGGGACTACGAGTGGAAGAACAGGCTCCGACGGTGCAGGCTTTGCACTCCCCGCCACAGCCTCTATGTCGACTGGCGAGTGGACTAGGTCCGATCCGCCCCTTGATTCATCATCCTTGGGCATACTTGAGAGTGCCATCCAAAATCTCTCGGACTTTTTCGCCCTCCTCTACAAGCTGCCGGACGTTCCCGGTAGGACGGATTTCTAGAACATAGTCATTGTTGCTGGCGCCGACGCGGAAGCTGGCTAGCCATAGCGGATTGATTCGCCGAACCTCTGCCCGATAGGAATGAAACCAATCGATCACTTTCACCCGGTCACTCGGAGAGGTCGATTCCGGCAGGGTCGCCGAAATCTTCCAGCCGTCAGATATCTTGTTGACGCTGTAAACGATGGCATCGCCGCACCCTAGATACGGATTTGCTAAGGCTGGTGTGCAGCGCGGTATGTGACGGGAAGCCATAATGTATTGCCTCTGATTCTTTGGTAAGTCCTTTTTACTTAAATAGATGCACCAATGCCCGTCTTGGATGCACCCCTACTCTATACTGTTGGTTCCGCTGCTGTTCGAATGGAAACACGTCGCTCTCTGCGAGTCAATCGTTCGTTCTCGTCTGGCAGTCACTAAGGTATTTACCCCGCAGTGACCAACGGCCTAGAGCAATCAAGGTTCCGAATCGGGGAAAGATTCATCCCCCTAGAAATTCAGGGGGTTAAAGCCACAAAACCGACTCCAAAATCACCACCCAAAATAGAACAATCCTGCATAAATGCAACAGGAATTTTAGCTAACGGCCAATTTTTGCCACTAAGCGGCTTGATTCAGACCGTCAATGGCCGCGTCGGGCCGTGCAGACGAAGCCCAGCCCATCGGGCTTTCATTGCCAAGGAAATACTACTATGCTCAAGCCGAATGAGCAATTCTTCGAAAATCTAAGCGAGATCTGAAACACCCGCCCGCATACGGAGCAACCCACAGCGAGGGGTTTCCTACCACTACCCGCTAAGCCCTACACCAGCGCCTTCATTCCACGATGGCTAACACATCGCCGGGGTTTACCGCTGCGCCTGGGGTCGCCGATATTTTCTTTACTATTCCTTTCTTTGGCGACTTGATTTCGTTTTGCATTTTCATGGCTTCGACTACGACGATGCCCTGGCCGGCTTCGACTTCGGAATTTTCCGCGACCAGCAGACGGACGATGCGGCCGGGCATGGGGGCCAGGATTTTTATGGGGCCTTTTTCGTCGCCGGCAGCTTTCTGTCGCGAACGCAGGGAGCGCGGGTCGCGCAACTCAACCGAGAAGCGGGCACTGCCGACCCACATGTGGAGATCGGTGGCCGTCTGCTCGCGCTTGATCTCGTAGCAGTGTCCATCGACTAACAGCGACAAAACGTCACGTCGTGGGATTAACGCGTCGACATGGATCGGTTGTCCGTCCAGCCGGCACTCCCATCCGGCGACGGCTTTTTCGAGCTCGAGACGGTGGGGTTTGCCTCCGACGATGATTTCATAAACCATAAGATCAGCGCAGCCCTTCCGAGCGTCCCTGCTGTTTCCAGTTGGAGAGAATCTTTTCGGCCCCGCCAGAACTTGTGCCACCAGTGTCGCCATTCTTATTGGCGGACGAAGCTGGGTCGAGCACGGCAAACATTCCGGCGGCTATAACAGCAATCGTCTCCATCGCTTTGATCTCGGGCTTTGGTGCGAGCGAGGCTACGGCCGGATTGGCCTTTGCCAGCAGGCGATCGAGGTATCCGGTATCGAGCTTTCCCGCCTGGAAATCGGCATCGCCGAGGATGCGCAGGAATAGCGAAATATTGGTCTTGATGCCGGCTACGAAATATTCGTAGAGCGCGCGCTCCAGGCGCATGATGGCCTGTTGCCGGTCGCTGGCGTAGCCAATCAGTTTGGCGAGCAGCGGATCGTAATCCATGGGAACATTCCAGCCTTCGTACATGCCGCTATCGCGGCGGATTCCCGGTCCCGAGGGCTGGAGCAGCACCGTGATCTTGCCCGGGCTGGGGAAATAGTTGTTGTCGGGATCTTCGGCGTAAATACGGCACTCGATGGCGTGCCCGCGAATCTGTATGTCGGACTGGGCGAAGGGCAGCTTCTCACCGTTCGCTATGTGGATTTGCAGGTGCACGAGATCGAGTCCGGTGGTCAACTCGGTAACCGGATGCTCCACCTGCAGGCGCGTGTTCATTTCCAGGAAGTAAAAGTTCTTTTGCGGATCGACGAGGAATTCGACGGTGCCGGCGTTGGTGTAGTTGGCTGCCTGCGCAACTTTGACGGCAACCTCGCCCATGCGGCGGCGCATGTCGGGATCGACAATCGGCGAAGGCGCCTCTTCGAGAACTTTCTGGTGGCGGCGCTGGATGGAACACTCGCGCTCGCCGAGCCAGACCGTGTTGCCGTGCTCGTCGGCCAGAACCTGCATTTCAATGTGGCGGGGATTGATGATCGCCTTCTCGATATAGACTTCGCTGTCGCCGAAAGAACGTTGCGCTTCGCTCTGCGCCGATTCGAGCGCGGAGCGGAGTTCCTGTCGCGTGTGGACTAGGCGCATGCCCTTGCCGCCGCCGCCAGCCGCGGCTTTCAGCATCACCGGATAGCCGATGCGCTCGGCGACTTGTTCCCCCTCCTCGGAAGACGCCAGGCCGCGCGAAGTTCCGGGAACAAACGGCACGCCGGCTTTTTCCATTTGCTGGCGGGCGCTGGTTTTCGAGCCCATCAGTTTCATGGAGTGCGGAGTGGGCCCGATGAATTTCACGCCGGCATCGGCGCATGCCTGTGCAAACGTCGCGTTTTCCGAAAGGAAGCCATAGCCGGGATGAATGGCCTCGGCACCGGAGCGTTTGGCTACGTCGAGGATCTTGTCCATCCGAAGATACGACTCACCGGCTGGAGCCGGACCGATAGGGTAAGCCTCGTCGGACTTACGGACATGGAGCGCGGCGCGATCGACTTCGGAATAGACAGCGACAGTAGCGATGCCCATTTCGCGGCAGGCGCGAATGATGCGCACCGCAATCTCTCCGCGATTGGCGATCAGAATCTTCTTGAACATTTCAGTCGAGTGCCCCGGACTCAGTCGATCGCGCCGGTTCGCCGCGCAGGGCCGCACCGATTTTACCTGCGGGAGCAGAAGTGCGTATGACCCAAATCACCGATGATTGTGATCCAGCCCCGGAGGGGCGGCCTAATTTAGCCCAGCGCTTCAGCGCTGGGAAAAGTGGCAACAAGCACCCAAGTCCCGGAGGGACGACCGAAGGCGAGAGCATACGAAGCCGGAATTCCGAACAGGAAGAATGACGGCACATCCAAGTTGCGCGCGATGGGACGGGGGCGCCCGTCCCTACGCGAGTATTTACTTATTCTGATCCATGACGATGCCCCCGCCGGGCTGTTTTTCAGCCTTGGCTTTCTTGGTGGCCATGGTTTTGTCGACCCACTCGTCGGCGGTCTTCAGATCGGCGGCGCGGGCTGCCGGGTCATCGCATTGGATATCGGCGCGTTCCCGATACATCAGGTTCATATAGGCCATGGCATCGTCGTAGTCGGGACGAAGCTGGAGCGCCTTGTTCAGATTATCGATACCCTCCTGCACGTTGGGGGTATTTTTCTCCTTGAGCATGGCACATACCTTCTTGTCCTTCGCCGGCAGGGAGTCATCGGGCTTCATGCCGAGCTTGGCACGCTCTTCCTGACGCGGGACATAGGTCTGCGTCCAATCGATGACGGCCACCGAGTAATACGGCTCGGGATCGTTGGGATCGACCTCGGAAGCTTTTTTGTAAAACTCTTTGGCCAAGTCGAATTTTTTCATTTGCAGGTAGAGGTAGGCGATGCCCTTGATGCTATTGATGTTCCTGGGATCGACCTGCAGCACTTGCTTGTACTGATCAATCGCCTGCTCGCCATAGCGGTTGTTGTCGGGAGTATCGGCGCCCGGAATGTACTGCTGGGCATAAGCCGTGGCCAGATATAGGCGGGCATTGATAAGGGATGGGTCGAGGGCGACGGCTTGCTGGAAGTGATCAATCGCCTGCTCGAACTTGGAGTTTTTGTAAGCCTGCACACCCTTGTTGAGGTGGTCGCGCGCCTTAAGCTTGTTGCAGCCGGTGCTGGCGAGCAGCGCCAGTGCTGCGGCGAATACCACCAGGAGCCTTCGAGTAGTTTTCATTGCTTTATGAATCTCCCTTGCTGCGGAGTGTCGGAAAAAGAACCAGCGGCGACCAGACCAGCGAGACAGAAGCCGGAATGCAAGTCTTTCGCTACCAAATCACGGGGTTCTCAGATCGTCCGATGACGCGATGATCCGATCACCGATTTCTTAGCCGCCCGCTTCGATTTTTGCTGTGATCAAGCCGACCTTGTCGACCCCGGCCGAATGCGCGATATCAATGACGCTGGCGACGTCGGCGAAGGGTACATTGTCATCGCCCTTAACGAACATGACTTTTTCGGCGCGGGTTTTGAAAATATCTTCCAAGCGGCCCTGCAGAGTTTCCCAAGTGGCTTCGTCCTGATTGATCTTGAGTCCCGGAGGATTGCCGGCACCGTGGTCGATCAACTGCACCACGATGGTGCGATCGGGAGTGGGCGGCGGCGCCTTCTGATCTTTCGGCGGAGGCTGGGGCACCAACGCCTCCAAGCCTTTCGGTGTCAGGGGCGTGATCACCATGAAAATGATCAGCAGCACCAGCAACACGTCAATCAGCGGCGTGACGTTCATGTTCGCGTTCTGGCCCCCTTTGGAGCCACCAATTGCCATACCCATAATCGATCTCCTGTATCGCTACTGCTGTATTGCCATTGCGTGCTATTGCCCGCCCGTCGGCGGCGTCGGTGGTATGGCGCCCGGCGGCGGGGCCATATTTCCGGACTTCTTTTGATCGGTCAAAAGGCCGAGTTGGTCCACGCCGGCCGCCCGAACATCGTCAACAACTTCGACCACCCAGCCGAACTTCGCCCGCATGTCGGCCTTCAGGAAGACCCGTTTGTCGGTCCGGTTCGCCAGCTTGTCCTTGATCTTCTGCGTCAGATCGTCGGGCTTGACGACATCGGTACCGAAGAAGACTTTGTCATCGCGAGTGACCGCAACGAGCAGCGCGTCTTCCTTGTCGGCGTCGTGCATATCGATGGGATTGTTGACCTTCGCCATGTCCACGGGGACGCCATGCTGCAACATAGGCGTGACCACCATGAAGATGATGAGCAGCACAAGCATCACGTCCACCATAGGTGTGACGTTGATGTCGGAACTGACCTTGGATCCTTCGTCTCGCTTTGCTAATGCCATGGAATTCTGTCTCCTGCGTACGCTTGCCCTTAGAGCCACACCGGTCTGATTGCCACTGCGACCGCCCCAAAACTTGCTGGTGGAGAGCCGGGAGTCCCCTCCCGGCGGGGCGGGCGAGACGCCCGTCCCTCCATCGCTTCAGCAACTCATGGGTGCAACTGTGGCCTAGGACCGGCGCATGCTCCGTCGCTTCAGGAAGTAATCGATCAGTTCGCTCGAGGAGTTATCCATCTCCACGTCGAACGCTTCCACGCGACCGGTCAAATAGTTGAACATCATCACGGCCGGAATCGCCACGAACAGACCGACCGCGGTGGTGACGAGCGCTTCGGAAATGCCGCCCGCGACCGCTGCCAAGCCGGTTGCCTTCTCTTTCGCGATACCGTTGAAGGCGTTCAAAATGCCGACTACCGTTCCGAACAGTCCCACAAAGGGGGCCGTCGAACCGATTGTCGCTAGACCGCCCAAGCCGCGCTTCAGTTCCGCGTGCACGATGGCTTCGGTGCGCTCCAGAGCGCGCTTGGACGCTTCAATGGTCTCGCCTGGAATTTCACCCGGGCTATCCTGGTGGGCTTTGAATTCCATCAGTCCCGCGGTGACCACCTTAGCCAAGTGACTTTTCTTGTTGCGTTCGGCGACCTTGATCGCCTCATCAATCTTGCCTTCGCGCAGCGCTCCGGCAACCGCGGGAGCGAATGAGCGGGACTGATTGCGGGCGGCGTTGAAGGCCATCCAACGGTCAATCATCACGCCGATCGACCACCCCGACATGATGAACAGAATGATGACCACGGCTTTCGCCAGAATACCCATCTGCTTCCAAAGCGAAATCGGGTCCCAACCGACCGAGCTCTCTTGCAAGAGCCAAGCGGCGACAAGATGGAAATTACAGAGTGCGACTGCTGCCAGGTTCACTACCATGAGTTGCTTTTCCTCCTCAGAACTGTTTCTAAATCGCTTCCAACCGCTTCAAACTCTCTTGCGCCGTACAGGGCCGCCTTCAGAACAGCGAAGCTACGGAAACAGCGAACTTCCGATACCGAACTCCTAACCGGGGAGCCTGATACTCGAACGCACAGCATCGCTAACGCGACGCCCTGATGCGAATCCCGAGTTTCTCCGTAGGCCCTTGATCAGAATCGTTTGATGCAAGAAAACCAAACTGGGCAGGTTTGCCCCCGGGTGGTCGAAACCACCCTGGTCCCGTCTTGGGAAAAGGTAGGACGGGGAGGGCCCTTGACTGCCACAAACTTAACTCCAAACCAAGCCCTAAAGCAGCGGCTGAATTCGCAGAACTTACCGCATCGCTAAAGCGACGCCCCGATACGAAACCAGACCACCGTGGCCCGACAAGCCGGTCCGGAGAGTCTAGCCTCCGGACAAGCTGAAGATCACATCCACCTGGGTCTCCACCGCGACCGGTTCGCCATTGAGCAGGTATGGCTTATAACGCCACTGCTTGACGGCTTCGATCGCGGCAGGCGCCAGCATGGGGTGCCCGCTAATTAACTGCAGGTTCTGAATGGTGCCGTCCTTGCTGATTTCCGCCTGCAGCAGGACATGCCCCTGAATGCGGGCCTGTTTGGCCAACGGCGGATAATTGGGCTGAACTTTCTTGATCAAAAGACCGGTCGACACGCCGGACGAAACGCGGATGCGCTGCGGGGTCGCGACTTTCGGGATATCGACGTGGCCGGCGTTGAGGATTCCACCCATCACGCCACCCGCCGAGCCTCCGGGAATACCGCCGGGGACACCGCCCGGGACGCCGCCAGCACCCAGATCCGGGGGCGCTTCATCTTCCTTGATCATCTGCACTTTGTTTGGAATCTTGGTGGGGGTGCGCAGCTGGCCATTGATAATTTCGCTCTGGATCTTCACCACCTTAACGGCCGCAGCCGGCGGGGGTGGCGGCGGTGGTGGAGGAGGAGGAGCTACCAGAAAGGTCATGAGCTGCGTCTTGGGCAACGCGTCAGTATAGATCAGTGGGATCAGGATCAGTATCCCGATGAGCGCGAATTGCCCAAAAAAAGACAAAATGGTGGTGCTCATCCGCCGCTTGGCCTTGAACCTGTTGCCTGACTCAATGAGGCTGTCTTCAAACATAGGCTTCTCCTACACACACCAGACCGTACGAGAGTTTAGACACCGCCCGCAACCTCTTTGCTCCCGTTCTTCGGGACCTTGGCCCGGCGAGCTTATCTACCAACCCTGCCTCTGCGGGCAGATGAAGATTCTACGCCAAATCGCCCCGATTTAGACCTTAACTTTTTCCTTCGGCTGCGCCGGGCCGGTGCCAGACCGCAATGGCATGGCAATCGGCCTCTTGCCCCGCCCTCCCCGCCAATCCTGGTAGGCGACCAGAATCGGGGCGGCAATGGCGATCGAGGAATACGTCCCAATCAAGATGCCGATGACCAGGGCGAGGCTGAAATTATGCAAGACCTCGCCGCCGAAAAGAAACAGAGCAAGCACGGTAAGGAAAGTCAGGCCCGCTGTCAAGATAGTTCGACTTAAAGTCTGATTAATACTCTTGTTGACGATGTCGGAGAGCTTGTCCCGCCGCAGCAGCTTGATGTTCTCCCGGATGCGGTCAAAGACTACGATGGTATCGTTATTGGAGTATCCGATCAGGGTCAGGATGGCCGCGATCACGGTCAGGGATATTTCCCTGTCCAACAGGGAAAAGGCGCCCACCGTGATCAGTGTGTCGTGGAAGACGGTCAACACGGCGGCCACACCGTAGATCCATTCGAAGCGGAAGCCCAAATAAATCAGCATCCCGCCCAGCGAATAAAGGGTGGCCAGGATGGCTTGCTTGCGGAGTTGCTGTCCCACTTGCGGGCCGACGATCTCGACGTTGCGGATGCCAAAATCGGAGACGAAGAAGTTGTCCTTGAGCGAGGCGACGGCGGCGGGATCGGCCACACTCTTCAACTCATCAACGGAACCGAGCACGCCGCTTTTCGTCTTGTCGCGGTAGTCAACAATGGCCTGAGCCATGGCGGTGTAGCGCGGGTTGGCGTCGGAGCCGGAGCCAAGGTGGAGCGGGTCCTTCTCCAGCAGATAGTTCGCGATCGTCAGGGAGCTGGAGTTATTGAGATCCTGCTTGCCCTCGGTGGCGTGACTTTCGAGCGCCTGAAGGATCTGGATTTTGCCCTTGTCCAGAGCCTGTTCGCTGGTCTCCTGAATATCGAGAGCGATCAGCACTTCGTTGTTGGAGGCTTGTCCGTAGCGTTGAACGCGGGCATTCTTCAAGCCGGCGCGCTCGATCTCATTGTGGATGGCGGACGGATCGGGAGTATGGGAGTACTTCACATAGACCAGCGTGCCGCCGCGGAAGTCGACCCCCAGCGGGATGTGGTGCCAGAACGCCATGGAAAGCACTCCGGCCACGCTGAAGATCAGCGAAAAGGTCAGGAAGTACCACTTCTTCCCAAGGAAATCGATGTTTGTGTCTCTAAAAAATTCCACGCTGCTTTACGATCCCTTCAAAATCGTTTTTGGGTAGGGCACGGCTTCAGCCGCGCCGCCCCAAGCCAAATCACGAGGGCTTTAGCCCCTGAGGTTCGCTCCTTAAATGCTTAGCGCCTCGCCCCTCTGCTTCCGGCTCAGCACCCAATCAAAAATCACGCGCGATACAAACACTGCCGTAAACAGGTTGGCGAGCAAACCGAACACCAGCGTCGTGGCAAAACCTTTTACCGGCCCGGTTCCAAAGATGAACAAAATCGCGGCCGAGACAATCGTCGTGACGTGGGTATCGACGATGGTGATCCAGGCGTGGCTGAAGCCCTGCTCCACGGCCGAGGGCGGCGTCTTTCCGTTCCTCAGCTCTTCGCGGATGCGCTCAAAAATCAGCACGTTCGAATCCACGCCCATACCCACCGTCAGGATGACGCCGGCAATGCCCGGCAGCGTCAGCACCGCTCCAAAGTAGCCCATGAACCCCAGCAGGATGATCAGGTTCAGGATCAGCGCTATGTCCGCATTCACGCCCGCCCAGCCGTAGTAAATCAGCATGAAGATGAGGACAGCAAGCATGCCGTAGATGGCCGCCTGAACGCCGGAACGAATCGAATCGGCGCCCAGAGACGGCCCCACCGTGCGCTCTTCGAGATACTTGATTCCGGCCGGCAGAGCACCGGAGCGCAGCGTCATCGAAAGGTCGCGAGTCTCCTGGTCGGTAAAGCGGCCGTTAATGATGCCGTTGTCGCGAATGGCGTCTTTGATTACCGCCACTTCCTGCACTTTGTTGTCGAGAACTACCGCCAGCTTGTCGCCGACGTGAGCCGAAGTGAAGGCGTAGAACTTGCGGCCACCCTCGCCGCTAAGAATAAACTTGACCGCCGGCTGGCCATTTTCGTCAGTGCTCGGTTGCGCGTCCCGAAGATCGCGCCCGGTCACGGCCGAGGCACGAGAGATCAGATACCAGGATTCGCCGCCTTCGGCGTTGCGGGAACCGATGCTCTTGCCTTGCATCAAGACGGCGTCCGGAGGCAGCACGCCACCGTGTTCTTGCAACGCCTCCTGCTCGCTCGAATAGGGCCCGCCGAGCGATTGCTTGATTTCAAGCATGGCGGTGGACTGCATGATTTCCTTGACCCGCGCCGGATCGTCCACGCCCGGAAGTTGCACAAGAATCTGGTACTGGCCAAGACCGTGCTCCTGGATGACGGGCTCGCTCACGCCGAGCTGGTCGATGCGATTACGGATAGTCTCGATGGCTTGGCTGACCGCGCGGTTCTTCAGATCGGCGAGGTTTTGAGCCTTCATCGAAATGGTCCAGGAATTCTCCGCGCCCGAGGTGGCGTCATACTCCGGCAGCCGGTCGGAAATAATGCTCTTGAAATCACTGGTCTGTTCCGGCGGAACGCCTTTGACCACGATCATTTCGGGATGGTTCACGGGATCGGGCTTGGTGATGTCGGCGTAATTGATCTTGCGGGTCCGGAAGTCTTCCTTGAGGCGCGCAATGGCGTTGTCGGAGTCGACGTTGACCGCGTCGTTGACCTGTACCTGCAGGATCAGGTGCGTTCCGCCACGGAGATCGAGGCCCAAATGAATGCGGTCGGTGATGGACGCCAACATGCCCCTGCCCGACCATTCCTTCGGAATGCCGAAGATGCCCGCCAGGAAGACCAGCAGGATTCCGACGATAACGACCAACTTCCAAGTAAGGTTCTTATTCATGACTTGAACATGTAGGGACGGACGCATTCGTCCGTCCAGCCGAGCGAAGCTCGGCAGCTAAGATTTCGTTCCTTCTTCCGCCGTGGTCACCGATACCACCGATGCGCGGCTGATTTCGAGCTTCAGATTGTCGGGCGGCACGCGTAATGTCAGTGCATCGTCCTTGAGGCTGATGATCGTCCCGCGCAGGCCCCCGCTGGTTACGACCTTGTCCCCGTTTTTCAATTCGCTCAGCATGGCCTGCCACTTTTTCTGCTTCCGCTGCTGCGGCATAATCAGCAGAAAGTAAAAAATGGCAAAGATGAACACCAGGGGTGCCAGCCCAAGCAGACTTGTGCCCCCGGGAAGCTGCAACCACAACGCCAATCCGCCAGGCATACCCGATAAAATGATTTCCACCGCCAACTCTATCCTTTGTAACGAAATACCCGATTAACCGCAGTAGCCGGAAGCGCCCTGTTTCGGGCCGAGCCGAGCGGAACTCGGCACAAGTTTGCTGCTTTCGCCGCTTAACGTTCTTCTCTTAAGTGCGGGAATTGTTTTCTCCTAAGGCCGGGGACCCATAGCTTGCAGGCTGGAACCGGCGATGCCGCGCTCCGGTTTCGATCGGAACGGCACGGAAAGAAACGTACCTTATCCCCAAGTTAAATAGAATGCCGGACGGCTCGCGTAGTGTCAAGGTCGGCTCGCCGAATTTACAGCCGGGTACCGGCGGGGGTGAGCGCGTGCCCTGCCCGGATCCATGCGCGGACGATCCGCATGGTGGCCAGATAATAGTGCAGGTTGTGGACCGTATTCAAAACCTGGGCCAGCAGTTCGTTCGAAGCATAGAGATGTCGCAGGTAGGCCCGCGAATAACGCTGGCAGACGCGGCAGTCACAGGCGGGATCGAGCGCGTTTTCGTCCTGGGCGTACCGGGCCTGCTTGATCGAAACCTTGCCTTCGGATGTAAAGAGCAATCCATGGCGGGCAGCGCGTGTAGGGAGCACGCAATCCATCATGTCGACGCCCGCCTGCGCATACTCCGCGATCTCCTCGGGAGTGCCGACCCCCATCAGATAGCGCGGCTGGTTAGAAGGAAGATGCTCAAGCGTTGACAAGACGATCTCGCGAGTAATCTCGCGAGGTTCTCCAACGCTCAGTCCGCCGATGGCGTATCCGGGAAAGCCGATGTCGATGGTGCGCGCAGCAGATTCGCGGCGCAGCCCGGGGTCCATCCCCCCCTGAACAATGCCAAACAGAGCCTGAGTAGCCGAAGCTCGCGTAGGGGCGGACGCATTCGTCCGCCCCACGGAGCGAAGCTCCCCAGACTCGGCCCAAGCCACCTCGTACTTATGTGCCTCAAAATAACCCTTGCAGCGCGCGGCCCAGCGCAAAGTAAGCTCCATCGAGGCGCGCACGCGCTGGCCGTCGGCCGGATGCTCCGTGCACTCGTCCAACGCCATGATAATGTCGGCGCCCAGCCCGATCTGCACCTCCATGGCTTTTTCAGGACTCAGAAAGTGCGGCGAGCCGTCGAGGTGCGAGCGGAACGCCACGCCTTCTTCGCTGACCTTGCGCAGATCGGTCAGGCTGAAAACCTGGAAGCCTCCCGAGTCGGTGAGAATGGCTCGATCCCAAGACATGAACCGGTGCAACCCGCCCATCTGGCGAACGGTCTCGATACCAGGCCGCAGATAAAGATGGTAGGTATTGGCCAGAAGAATCTGGACGCCAAGTTCCTCAAGCACATCCTGCGAGACGCCTTTGACCGACGCCAGCGTCCCGACCGGCATGAACACAGGCGTCTCCACTTCTCCGTGAGGAGTGATGAGCTTGCCGGCGCGGGCAGACCCGCGGGTGGCTTCAATCTGCAGGCGGACGGACACGGGGGGATTCTAACGGAAGTCAGGAGCTAGAAGCTCGGATTGCAGAGGCTAACCCGCACGTCACATCGGTTTGTGACGGCTGACCTTGTGGCCAGTGGCGGGCGAGGTCAACATATAGTGGCCAAGAGGGGTCCACTGTGTCGTTCACGGACCGGGTTCTTCTCACTCTCGCCGTGCTTTGGACCATCTTCACCGTGGGATCGCTCGGAGTGATTACGGCGATGATCCTGACGCAGCCTGCGTTTCCGCTGGGCCTGGGTTGGATTCGGACCAGCGGTCTGGCTGGCCTGTGGGTCACCGTCCCCAGCGCCTTGCTCGGAATCGCCGGCCTGATTCTGCTGAAGACGCGGCGCACCACCGGCTTCTGCCTGCTGCTGTTCTACTCCGGACTGTTCACCTTGACGCTCGTTCCTGCGATGCTCAAAGAGTTGCCAACGATCGTGCGGCACCCGCTCGCTTATTGCGCCGATGGAAAATGCACACCCTGGGTGATTACAGCCGCAATCACCGTCGCGTTCACCCTGTCCACTCTCTGGTACGCGCGCCAAGCCTATCTACGGCTGGGTCGAAGCTAAAGATCTCCCGACCCAGCAGCAATCAGTCCTTTACTTCTACTTCGCGTACTGATTCTTGACCACCTCGCCGCCCTTCATCACAAACTTGACGCGTTCGAGAGTTGTGACGTCGGCCAGCGGATCGCCGTCCACGGCGACGAGGTCGGCCCACTTGCCCGGCTCAATCGTGCCGATCTTGTTGGACCAGCCGAGCAGGTCAGCATCGTTCACGGTCGCTGCCTGGATCGCCTGCAGCGGCGTCAGCCCAAGCTTCACCATAACCGCGAATTCATGCGCGTTGAGCCCATGTGGATACACAGCAGCGTCGGTGCCGAATCCAACTTTCACTCCCGCGGCAAACGCGCGCGCGACGTTCTTACGCGCGGCCGGCATCACTTCTCGTCCCTTGGCGATGAGTTCGGCCGGCGTGCCAATCTTCTCTGCGTTTTCCAGAAACCAGTCGGCGAGGTAGAGAGTCGGCACAAGATAGGTGCCGTTCTTCTTCATAGTGGCGATGGCCGCATCGTCAATGTAAGAACCGTGCTCGATCGAATCCACGCCCGCCTCCGACGCCCACCGGATGCCTTCCGCGCCATGCGCGTGCGCCGCAACCTTGCGGCCAAGCCGGTGCGCGTCAGCCACGATGGCCTTCATCTCTTCGAGCGTGTACTGCGAGGTCTGTGGATTGTCGCCATGCGAAAGCACGCCGCCAGTGGCGCAGATTTTGATCAAATCCGCGCCATACTTGATAATCTCGTGCGTCTTGTGCTGGACAGCTTCAATGCCATCGGCCACACCTTCGTTCTGCACGTGCCACTCAAACGGCAGCAAATTGTCGTCGCAGTGTCCGCCGGTGATGCTAAGAGCCGGGCCGCTGACCATCATGCGTGGTCCGGGGACGTCGCCCGCATTGATGGCATCGCGCAAGGCAACGTCCGTAAAGCCGCTGGCACCCACGTTGCGGATGGTCGTAAATCCGGCTTCGAGCGTGACGCGGGCATTGCGTGCTCCGATCAGGGCTTCGCGCGGAACGGAAATCGCAAGGCGCGAGTAGCCGAAGTTCGGAGTGAACGTGATGTGCGTGTGCGCGTCAATCAATCCGGGCAGCACGGTGGCGTTCGAAAGGTCGACGACCGCCGCCCCGGCAGGAACCTGCGTCTCCGATCCAACGCTTACGATCTTGTCGCCCTGGATCACGATGGTTTGGCTCGAAAGCATCTTGCCGGTCTTCACATCGAGCAGGCGTCCGGCGTGGACGACAACCGTCTTCGAACCGGGCGCGGCTTGCGCCCAGGGAAAGTTCATGCAGGAAAACGACAGAATCAACGCAAATAGATAACGGATGACCTTCATCCCATCCCCCAGGGGTAAATTGAATTGAGTCTTGGCGGAGTACGTTACAGCCTCGGAGCAAGAACGGCAAGTTTTTCGAATTCGCCACGCGACCGGCGGGTGATATACAGTCAATGGGAAGTAGAAGCGAACGCACCGCGATTTCCAGTTCGCATGTCGAAGCCTCGTCGCAAAGCGAATCTTCCGCTTGACAACACTCTCTTCGCCGTCAAGCAGCGAAAGCCCATCCCGCACGAATTCGTGCTCGACGCGCTCGCTCCGCTGTCGCCCCGGACCCGTCCCATGTTCGGCTGCCTCGCGATCTATGTTGAGCACTATGCTGAGAAAAAGGTCGAGGAGAAAATCGTCCTCATCCTCCGCGACAAAGGCGGCCAGACGGCAGATAACGGCGTATGGCTCGCTACCACTGAGGAGCACCACCAGAGCCTGCGCCGCGAGTTCCCCAACATGCGATCCATCGACGTGTTGGGAAAGAAGGTGACGGGCTGGCAAGTCCTTCCCGCAGATGCGGAAGATTTCGAAGAAGCCGCACTGCACGCCTGCGCTCTCGTTCTCGTACGGGATCCGAGAATTGGTAAGGTCCCGGGGCCGCGCCGCGCCGCAAGATCGGAGAGCAAGCCGGCGCCGAAATCCTCGAAGCGGGCGAAGCCACCCAGGAAGGCCGCGAAAGGTCGCGCGCGCTAGCGCGGAACATCATCGTATCTTCTTATGAAGACGCGAGAAGAATCGGCGGGAAATTCAACCAGCGCCACGCCCGCATTCCCGCTGCATTAATTTTCGGTTAATTTCGGTCGATCCAATTGACCGGGCTTCGGGGCGGAATTAACCTCCACTGTCTATGAGCAAAGAGGATCTCGATCAATTGCGCCTCGCCTACAAAAAGGCTGTCGATGAATGGGTAGACACCATTCGCGCCGAAGAAGCCTTAGCTACTCCCGACCATTCGATGACCGCCATGGAGCATTGGGATGACGCCCACTTCAAGGAGCATGACGCCCACGCGAAGGTCACGGAAGCGCGCGAAGCCTACAAGGACGCGCTGCGCAGCGTGAATTACGGCATCTAGTTCGGTTCTTTGCATCGCACGGGACACGGCAATCTTTATCGAGTTCTGTTAGTCGGATAAGACGCGAGGGCTACAGCACTCGCGATGCGGATCGGTCGGATGCACTTCTGAGTCTGGGGTTGGCCCCAGGCTATGTCAAAATCGAGAAGGTTCAGATCTCCGCTCCATTCTCGCCATTGAGGTGCCAACGTGCTGATCCCTCATGAACACACGTATGTATCGCGGATCGTGCTAGCGGCAGCCCTCCTGGGACTGGCCGGTCGCGGCTCGGCACAACTGATGAACTCCGGAAATTTTTCCGGGGCGGTTGCCACCCAGCGTGACCGCGCTACCGACACTCTTACTGGCCGCGCCCGAATGGCCAGCGTAACGCTGAGCCCTGCCCACATCACGGGCGGCGATTCCACCGAAATCACGGTTAGCCTGACCGAGCCTGCTCCGGACGACGGGATAGCCGTGCAACTGATAAGTTCTGGCGCGAGTATTGTCGCGACTCCTGCAACCGTGACAATTTCTTTCGGCCAGACCAGCGCCACGGTCGTGGCTTTGACATCGCCAGTCGTTGCCGCTACCACAGTCGCCATCACCGCGCTCTACGGAGATACCGTCGCGGGGACCTCGCTCACTGTCGCTGCTCCCGAGACCAAGGCTCCATTTACAGTCGCGGTACGTCCAGCCACCGTGACGATAGCCGCCGGGCAATCCGGTTCGGTCAAAGTTATAACCAAGGTGACGGCCGGATACAGTAACGCGCTGCAGTTGACCGTCTCGAATGTGCCTGCCGGGGTCACGGTGACGCTTGATCCTCCCGTGATTCCCGCTCCCGGAGCGGGGACTTCCATAGCAGACATCGCTGTTTCGGGCAGTGTTGCGCCTGGAAAGTATCCCATGGAGGTGACAGCCAGCGACGGCCAGACCTCCGAGAGTGCCAAATTGACTCTAAAGGTGGGCTCCTCGGGACCCGGGGCGACATTCCAGGGATGTTGGTACCAGAAGAACGGTGATCGCTACCAAGGGGTTGAGATCTCGGTCGCCAAGCCGGGCACGTATCCGTTTGACGCGGTCCTGTACTACGGCACGACCTGCAATCCCAACGATTGGGCCGACGAGATTGGGTTCGGAACTCCCGTGCAATTTGGCGAGTGGATTTTCTGGTTTTCCGCTTTCCCCAATCAAAGTGACATGTCCGCGTTCTGGTACGTGGGGAATGACAGGTCGCAATGCGTGAATTACACCGCTGTTCCCGATTGCTAGAGGGGCATACAACGACTCCAGCAACCGCCGCTTCGCCTGCTCCACCGTAGGCATCCCCGCTTTGAGGTTCAGGACAATCAGGTTTGTTTGTGAAGGCGCGGCTGCGCCTTGTATTCTACGAGCCGCAATGCACGTGTGGGGACGGGCGCCCTCGCCCGTCCAAGCCGAGCAAAGCTCGGCAGCTGCATGTGGCCACACCGACTCTGGATTCGCTAGACAGAGCCTATGAAGGATAACTCCGCCAACCCGGTCCCAAACGGAGTGCGCGCCATCGCCGCGTTGTTCGCTCTCTGCGGAATTTATCTGGGCATCGCAGGTGGAGTAATGCTGGTTCGTCCAGGCACGATCTCGATGTCGGCAGGCGCCCCGCTGTTGTTCGGACTGGAATTAGCGGGTCCGTACATGTTCCTGCTCATGGCCGTGGTAGGGGGCGGAGTCGCGTGGGGTCTCGTGGAACTCAATAACATCGTCCGGCACGCAGCGCTACTGATCGCCATCGCGGGAATCGTAATGCTGGTGCCGTCAGTCTCAGCTGCGACCGTGATGGTGCAACCGAAAGCGCTCGCCTTCGGCGGGTTGGGGATTATCGTGCGCGTGATGGTGGCATGGTATTTGTCGCGCGGAGAAGTGGCGGACGCATTTCGCCGCCCCGCATAAACAGGCTGCGAAAAACTCTGTGTTGCACTTGATTTTGGGTGGCGCAGCGGTTTACCGCTGCGATTTAGACGCCCAGTTTCTGCGGCTTTAAGCCGCTGCGGGTGAGACCGCTCCCGAAAAATTACGCTAGCCCTCTCAGCCGGCTCTTCAGATCGTCCGGATGCACCGCAAATTCGAGGGCTTCCTCCCGATCCAGGTGCCCGCCTTTCACCAGCCGTGACAGTGACTCCTCCAAGCCGATCGATCCCTTCCCCTTCGTCATCGTGATTTCCTGGTTCAGGTGTTGCAGCGCGTTATGGCGGATATGCTGACGCGCCCCGTATCCGATCATCAACAGCTCAACTGCTGGAATGCGCCCGCCCTTGCGGCTCGGCAACAGTGTCTGCGTCAAGACCGCGGAGATCGCCATCGCCAATTCCTGCCGAATCGTGCTCTGCCGCTCCACCGGGAACGAATCGGAGATGCGGGAGATGGCAGATGCTACGTCGGTGGTGTGCAGGGTGGAGAGCACCAGATGTCCAGTCTCGGCCGCTGAGACAGCGATGGCCATGCTCTCCGGATCGCGCAGCTCGCCGACCACGAGCACGTCCGGCGCCTGGCGTAGCGCAGCCCGAAGAGCCGTGGGAAAATCGGGCGCATCGGTCCCGACCTCGACCTGCTCGATAACGCTGCGCACGTGCGCGTGCTCATACTCGACAGGATCTTCGATGGTCACAATGTGCCGGGCGTCGCGCTGATTGATCTCGTTGACCAGCGCCGCGAGCGTGGTGGATTTCCCAGCGCCGGCCGCGCCTCCGATCAGCACCAGCCCGCGACGGAGCGCAGCCAGATTGCCGATCTCGACGGGAAGTCCCAGTTCGCCAAGCGATGGCACCTTCATCGGGAGCGCGCGAATCGTGGCAGCGGCGTGACCGCGCTCGCGATGCAGGTTAATGCGGAAACGTCCGAGTCCGGGAATTCGATAAGAAGAATCGGCGATCTGCACGGCACGATACTGTCCGGCGGCGACCGGGGTCAGAACCGACTGGACCAAAGATTCGATTTCCGAGCCTTCCAGAGGAACATCCCCGATCTTCTCGACCTCTCCATTCTTACGAATCGCCGCCGCAGTTCCGTGAACCAGCAGCAAGTCACTGCCTCCGCGCCGGAGCAGTTCCTGTAGAAAATCATGCAGCTTTGTGTCGTCAGGCAATGCAGTTTTCCCTCTGGGCAGAGTCACCCGTAACTACTGATCGTACCCGAGGGAGATTCTTGCGTCAGGAGAAGAGGTGTAAGCACCCGACCCACGTAGGGGCGGACGCATTCGTCCGCCCTGCCGGGCACACCTCGGCATGCCTCACCACACAAGCATTTATTTCTTCGCCCGCGCCGGCTCTTTTTCGCCCACCCGCTCACTGACCTTGAACGTCATCTTCCCCGTTTTCTTATCGGCGTCCACGACCACGTGGTCCCCGTGCAGCACCGCGCCGTCCAGAATTTTCATCGCCAGCGGATCCTGCACCAGCTTCTGAATAGCGCGCTTCAGCGGACGCGCTCCAAAGTTTGGATCGTAGCCTTCGGTGAAGAGAAGTTCTTTCGCGGGGTCGGTCAGTTCCAGAGAAATCTTGCGATCGGCCAACAGGCGGCGCAAATCTTCCAGGCGCAGCTCGACGATCTTCACCAACTGTTCCTTGCCCAGCGGGCGGAAGATGATGATGTCGTCCACGCGATTCAGGAACTCGGGTTTGAAATGCCCATGCAGCGCGTCCAGGACCTGCTTCGAAGCGCGCTCGAAGGCATCGGCGGACTGAATGTGTTCCGACTGCAGGTACGCCGAGCCCAGGTTCGAGGTCATGATAATGACCGTGTTTTTGAAATCCACCTTGCGACCTTTGCCGTCGGTGAGGCGGCCGTCATCCATGATTTGCAGCAGGATGTTGAACACATCAGGGTGCGCCTTTTCAATTTCGTCGAAGAGCACGACCGCGTACGGATGCCGCCGCACCTGCTCGGTGAGCTGCCCGCCCTCCTCGTAGCCGACATATCCCGGAGGCGCGCCGATCATGCGCGACACGGCGTGCTTCTCCATGTATTCGGACATATCGATGCTCACCATGGCGCGCTCGTCGTCGAAAAGAAATTCGGCAAGCGCGCGGGCAAGTTCGGTTTTGCCGACGCCGGTTGGCCCCAAGAAAATGAAAGACCCGATCGGCCGCTTCGGATCGCTCAACCCGGCGCGCGAACGGCGGATCGCATTGGCTACGCGTTCCAGCGCTTCGTCCTGCCCGATGACGCGCTGCCGCAGACGGTCCTCCATGTTGATCAGCTTCTTGACTTCGCCTTCGAGCATCTTCGAAACCGGAATGCCAGTCCACTTGGAGACGATGCGGGCAACGTCTTCTTCATCGACTTCTTCTTTCAACATGCGATGTCCGGCTTTGCCGTCGATCTGCGCGGTGACTTTTTGCAGTTCCTGTTCAGTGTTGCGGATAAGCCCGTAGCGGATCTGCGCCACACGCTCCAGATTCCCTTTGCGTTCCTCGGCCGCTTCTTCGATTTTGAGCTGCTCGAGCTTTTCTTTCAGAGCGCGGGCTTTCGCGATTACATCTTTTTCCTGCTTCCACTTGGCTTTGAGCGCGTTCGACTTTTCACGGATGCCGGCGAGTTCCTTCTCGACATGCGCGAGGCGTTCTTTGGAATTCGCGTCATCTTCTTTCTTCAGCGCCTGCTTTTCGATTTCCAGTTGCGTGGCCCTTCGTTCGAGCTGGTCGATCTCGGTGGGCATGGAATCGATCTGGATGCGCAGCGAAGAGGCGGCTTCGTCGATCAAGTCGATAGCTTTGTCGGGGAGGAAGCGGTCGGAAATATAGCGATGCGACAGGGTCGCGGCCGCGACGATGGCCGAATCTTTGATGCGCACGCCGTGATGCACCTCGTACTTTTCCTTCAGGCCGCGCAGGATGGCAATGGTGTCTTCGACATTTGGCTCGCCCACGAAAACGATCTGGAAACGGCGTTCGAGCGCCGCGTCTTTCTCGATGTACTTGCGATATTCGTTGAGCGTGGTGGCTCCGATGGCGCGCAGCTCTCCGCGAGCGAGCGCCGGCTTCAACATGTTCGAAGCATCGATCGAGCCTTCGGCAGCGCCGGCGCCGACCAGCGTGTGCAACTCGTCGATGAATAGGATGATCTGGCCCTGCGAATCCTCGATTTCTTTAAGGACGGCCTTCAGGCGGTCTTCGAATTCGCCGCGATACTTTGCCCCGGCCAGCATGGCTCCCAAATCAAGCGCTACGACGCGCTTGTTCTTCAGCACTTCCGGCACGTCCCCGGAGATGATGCGCTGCGCCAGACCTTCGACGATGGCGGTCTTGCCCACGCCCGGCTCGCCGATGAGCACGGGATTATTTTTAGTGCGCCGCGAAAGCACCTGCACCACGCGGCGAATTTCTTCATCGCGGCCGATTACGGGATCAAGTTTGCCGCGGCGTGCCTGCTCGGTCAGGTCGCGGGCATAGCGCTCCAGAGCCTGGTACTTCGCTTCCGGATTCTGGTCGGTGATGCGCTGCGATCCGCGGACAGCGATGAGAGCTTTGAGGATGGCGTCGTGGGTGGCTCCGTGACGCGCCAGCAACTCCTGCGCTGAATCGCGTTTCAGGCTGGTCAGCGCCAAGAGCATATGCTCGGTGGAGACGTATTCGTCTTTGAAGGTATCGGCCTCTTTGAAGGACTTCTCCAGGAGCTGGTTGATTTGCGACGACATGGCTGGCTGGTTCGCGCCGCTGCTGCCTGAGACTTTGGGCAACTTTTCAATTTCCTTGTAGAGGTCGCTGAGCACAGCCTGCGGGCCGATGCCGATTTTTTCCAGCACCGGCGCAACGATGCCTTCGCGATCCTCGACCAGCGCGGCCAGCAGATGGGCCGGGGCAAGCTCCGGATTGCCGTGCTCGGAGGCGAGCTCGTTCGCGCGCTGGACGGCTTCCTGCGCTTTGACGGTGAATTTGTCCCAACGGATGGCCATGGCTTTTATTCCTCTATTGTCATGTCATTCTGAGCGAGCGACGAAGCTATGCATTTGCCTGCGGCTAAAGGATTGCAGAAGTCCTTACCTGACTCAGAATGACACTTGAATTTGATATTTCACAGATCAACTTGATCTTCAAAATTAAACGGGAGGCGCTGTTTCTCGCCTCCCGCTGAGTTTACATCTGCCGGGGCCTTGCCCAGCTGGGCGGACGAATGCGTCCGCCCCTACGTGCGCATCGCTTAGGCGGCCGCCTTGGCGCTCTTGGGCTCTTTGCTTTCGAGCGTTTTCTGGCTGCCTACGTTCACTTTGATCTGCTTCGGCTTGGCTTCGGCTTTCTTTGCCAGCTTGATCTTCAACACGCCCTTGTCATAGTCGGCCTGGACGTTTTCATGATCGACCGTGTTGGGGAGAGTGAAGGTGCGGGTGAAGCTGCCGTACTGACGTTCCACTCGGCGATAGTTCTCTTCTTTCTCTTCCTTCTCGAACTTGCGCTCGCCATGCACGGTCAGCGTGTTGTTCTCGATGCGGACATCGATATCTTTCTCGTCGATGCCGGGCACTTCAATCTTCAGGGTTACGTTGTGCTCGTCTTCATACACGTCGACCAGCGGTGCGAATGCAGTGTTGGTGAGTGCCTCTTCGCGGCCCTCCGGCGCATAGAAATCGCGAAACATGCGGTTCATGCGGTCTTGGATCGTGGCGAACTCACGGAAAGGCTCGTAACGGGTAAGCAAAGTCATGACTTCTTTCCTCCTACTTCAGATTACGCTGGAGCTATCGGAAGCTCCTGGGTTATTCATTAGCGTGACTACAACATAAAACCTTAGCGCGTTATTGTCAAGTGTAATAATCTCGTTATTTTTCAGTTGCTTACGTTCAATATCAAGCACTGCAGGTAGCTGGTTTCTGGCACATTCAACAGAATTGGATGGTCCTTTGCCGCTCCCCGATTCTCGATTACGCGCAAGGATTTGTGGGCGTCCTGGGCGGCGGCGGCCACGACTTTGAGGAAGTCCGCGGAGCTGACGTGGAAGGAGCAGGAGCAGGTGACAAGAATCCCCCCGGGACGCAGCATTTTCATGGCGCGCAGGTTGAGTTCCTTGTAGCCACCGAGGGCTTTTTCCAAGTCGCGCTTCGTCTTGGCGAACGCTGGCGGATCTAGGACGACGGTATCGTAGCGGCGAGTCGCGGCGTAATCTCTCAAGAGGTCGAAGGCGTTGGCCTCGATCCACTCCAGTTCGCGGCCGTTCAACAGCGCATTCTTTTCCGCCATTTCTAGTGCCGGGCGCGAGCTGTCGACCCCAGTCACGCTGGAGCACTTTGCGGCCAAGTGCAGCGCGAAACCTCCCTGGTAGCAGAAAGCGTCGAGGGCGTCGCCGTGGGCGTACTGCGCCGCCGCGGCGTAGTTTTCCCGCTGATCGAGGAACGCGCCGGTTTTCTGCCCCTCGAGGCCGTCGTAGTGGAAGCGGATGGCGTTTGCCTCATCGCCTCCCATTTCCACGCCATTCATGTGGATGACGGTCGAGGTCTTCTCTCCCCAAAGCAAACCGGACTGCCGCGGCGGCAATTGCTCAAGTTCTCGAATGTGGGCATCGACGCGCTCGACGATTCCTGCCAGCTGCAGTTCTTCGCGCAGCGTTCGCAGAACGGCTTCGCGCACGGGAGCGGCGTCCATTGCTTGCGTCAGGATTTGCAGCGTGATCACGTCGTTGTAGCGATCGGCAATGAGGCCGGGGAGGAAATCAGCTTCGCTGAAGACGATGCGGTAGGCGTCGGTGTTAGAGACGAGGTCTTTGCGGTAGGCGATGGCGGCGCGAATGCGCTCCGCGACCAGCGCCGGCAGATCGGGCACGGAACCGTGAGAGATCATGCGGATCGCGATCTGCGACGAGGAGCTGTAGAGTGCGGTGCCCAGAAATTTGCCGCGCACATCAAGGACGCGGACGAGCGCGCCGGGAGGGATGTCGTTCGCGTCGGCGACATCGACGTCCGAGCGGTAGACCCATGGGTGGCGGCCTTGCAGGCGGGCAACACCTCGGGGGGAGAGTTTTACGGAGGGCGCAGCGTGCTTGACGGAGGCAGCTTGTTT
Source organism: Terriglobales bacterium (assembly GCA_035272625.1). Lineage (GTDB taxonomy): Bacteria > Acidobacteriota > Terriglobia > Terriglobales > Acidobacteriaceae > Acidiflorens. The sequence goes on from DATEQN010000017.1 coordinate 35,771, forward strand.
TTTCAGCATGGATAATGGATAGATGTTATCGCGTAGCGAAAGGTGTTGCGACTGCGGGAGCTCCTTCAAAACAGTTCCGTGCTCGATATAAATAGTTGTGCGCTTCTTCAATCCTCTGTCCTTTCATTGCTTTTTCCCCGTGTCCCTGCCTCTCCGTGGTGAAATAGAAGCGTGCAACTTCGCCAAGCTCTGAATGTGGCAATCGAGCGGCTGACTTCCGCGCGCGTCCCTTCACCACGCATGAACGCGGAGCTTCTCATCATGTTCACACTCGATTGCGACCGGGCGTACCTCTACGCTCATCCGGAGCGGGAACTCAGCCCCGGAGAAATGCAGCGCTACGACGAAACTCTAGTGCGTCGGGCTACCGGCGTTCCGGCGCAGTACATCACCGGGCACCAGGAATTCTGGGGGCTGGATTTAGTCGTGTCGCCGGCGGTGCTGATTCCGCGTCCAGAAACAGAGCATGTGGTAGAGGCGGTGCTCGCACTGGCGAAACCTAAGCCTGTGGAGCGACGGGCGTCCTCGCAAGCCTACCCTGAGCGAAGTCGAAGGGTCCGCATCGTCGATCTAGGCACCGGTTCGGGAGCGATTGCGCTCGCCCTGGCCAAGGAGTTGCCATCAGCGGAGATCCATGCGACCGACATCTCTGCCGAAGCGCTGGAGGTCGCGCGGGCCAATGCAGCACGGCACGAACTAACTTCGCGAGTCGAGTTTCACCGGGCCGATTTGCTCGACGGATTCTCGCCGGCTTCGTTCGACATCGTGGTTTCGAATCCTCCCTACGTTGGCGAGGCGGAAGAAGATTCCGTGCAGCTCGAAGTTCGCAAGTTCGAGCCGCGCAACGCGGTCTTCGCGGGACCGACAGGTCTGGAAGTGATCGAGCGGCTGATCCCGCAAGCACGCGGCGCGCTGCGTCCGGGGGGATGGCTCGTGTTCGAGATCAGCGGGACCATTGCTGACCGAGTGCCAATCTTGCTCTCGAGTTGGGACGAGCTTGCGATCAGGAACGATCTGCAGGGCATCGCTCGGGTAGCGATGGCGAGAAAATACACAGCCGACTGAAGCGCCCGCGGGAGCCTTCGATTTCCTGTAGAGATGCGGCTTGCTGCGTCACCCGCCGCAGAGTGAGACGGGGCAAGCCCCGTCTCTACTAGAACGTCACCCGCACTCCGAGCTGGGCCGCGAATGGAATTCCGACCGTCGTACCGGGGCCGAAGAAGTCTCCCAAAGCGCCCTCGGGTATCTCGAGCTGCTTCAAGCTGGTGATAGGCACGGTTTGGGAGCAGTCTGCAACCGTACAAACACTGGTGACATTGGTGATACCGGTGACGGGATCTGGCTGCATCTGGTCCGAAGGGACCGGCAACTGCGCCACATTAACGGCAAAGTTAGCTCCCGGGTTGTTGCGGTTGAAGATGTTGAAGAACTCCGCGAACGGATTAATCTCCCAGCGCTCGCCGATCGTGAACGGTCGCGTGACGCGCATGTCCACCTGAATGTAGGGCGTGCCACGGAATTCGTCGAGGCTGGTGGGCTGGCCGTTCACATAAATGCGGCCGGTGTTGTTCAGGTTGGTGATGGTGATGGGGCGCGCGCTCTCCACCTGGGAGATGCTGCTCAATTCGAAACCGCCGGGGAGGTGCACCGTACCCGCGAGCACGAAGCGATGGCGAACGTCTTCGCCCGACGGACCGTAGTCGCCGGGTCCGAAAGCATTTAGGGGATTGCACACGCCATTCACATAGTCAAAGAGTTCGCCTAGCAGGCAACCCCAGGTCTGCGCCTTGGAGAGCGTGTAGTTCGCCACCAGATTGAAGCGGCGCATATTGCCCTGAAAATGCAGCATCAGGGAGTTGTAACTGGAACGGTTGTCGGACCGAAACACATTCACACTGGGAACCACGTTCGCCTGATCGGTGGCATAGTCCGGGTCTGATGCGGGGATGAGCGGCGTGAAAATGTCGGCAGCACCGCCATAGCTGTAGGCGCGGTATCCGTGATTACCCTGCTCGTGCGTGTAATCGGCGCTCATCAGCCAATGTTCGTTGAAGGCGTGCTGAACGCCCCCCGTAATGTGGATGGCATAAGGCGTCTTGTAGTTGGAGCCGAGAAGGTTGCCGGCGCTCGCGGCGCCGCCAGTAAGGCAACCCGCACCCGTGAGCGCGTAAGTGCCAGAGCCACCGGTCAGGCTGCACGGGCCGGTGGTTGCGTTCGTGTTGTTGACGCCTTGAAACGCAGTGGCCCATCCGTTCTGCGCCAGATCGTTATAGAACATCCCGAAACCGGCGCGAAACACGGTCTTCTCGCTGCCCCCGGGGGAATACGCAATTCCGAGGCGAGGCGCGATTTGCTTTCGGTAGTCGTGCGGTAAGCTCGGCACAATCGGAATCTGCAGCGCCTGCAAAGTTATGTATGCATTGTTCTCAGCCTGAGTTCGCCCCGATCCCTCGAAGAGCCCAAAGGTCGTCTGATATCGCAGGCCGTAGTTGACCGTGAGGTGGTGTGAAACGCGCCACGAGTCCTGAGCGTAGAGCCCGACTCGCTGAACGTTCTGCGAAAAACTGCCATCGCCGGCGGGAGTAAAAGTGCAAGTGATGGGCGACATTCCAGGCGGTGGCGTAGGGGGCGGCGGATTGCACTGCGAGGAGGGCGGAGTGTAGTAAAACGGCAACGCACTCGTTGCTCCCCCGCAGTCGGAGCCAACCGGATTGACATAGCAATCGGGATTGAACGGATAGGTAGTGAACTGCTCCGCCGTCGCCGCGAACGCGCCGCCGAGCACCGGTTCATGAATAAAGTCGACTCCGAACTTAAGCGCGTGACTGCCCGCGACGTGGCTCAGGTCGTAGCGCGCCTGGTACTTGTCCTGATTCCGCAGGTCGGGGAAAAGAGTGATGGGGGTGGCGAACTGGTTGTCGCCGAAAGTTTCGAAGCCGGAGACGGTCAGCGCCGTCACACTGAAAGGAAATTGCAGGGCGAAGCCAAGATTCGAGTTGCGCGTCTGGGTGAGGTGCAACAGGCTGGCGTCGAGCACCAGATTTCCGAGCCACGTCGGACTGAACGTATAAGTATTGCTGAGCGCGGTGTTCCAGTAGTTGTTGTGCGTGATCAGCCCGGTCGAGGGCAGAGTGGCCTGCTGCACCAGCGCGTTGTGCGTGAGGTAACTGTCTTGGGAGATACGCAGAAACCATTGCGACTTCGCGGACTGCGCCCAGTCAAAACGCAGCGAGCCGATATAGTCGCGGAAAGGGATCGGAACGTTGGCGGGAACCGCAATTAACGGGACACCGGGAATCAGTCCTGAGGAAGCGATCGCGCTCAGCGCATTGAATTGCGCGGTGCTGGCCGGGCTATAGGCGATGCTGGCATTTTCGTGCACATGCTCGAAAGAAGCAAAGAACCATACTTTATTTTTCGCGAGGGGACCGCCCAGCGTGCCCACGTAGTTCTGCCGCGAGAACGGCTGCTTGGGATTAGGCGCCGGATTCTCAATCGGGAACCGCGCGTTGAGATCTGCCGCGCGCTCGTAGAAAGCTCCGTCGCCGTGCCACTCGTTGGTGCCGTGCTTGGTGGTGATCACGACGGACCCGGCAGTTGTCCAGCCAGTGTCAGCATCTTCATTCGAGGTGCGCACGGCAAATTCCTGAATGCCATCGGGCGAGAAATTCTGCAGGAAGCCGCCGATCCAGTCGTCGGAGTTGTCGGCGCCGTCGACCGACAGTTCGTTGTTCAATCCCGAGCTTCCGCCGGTGGAAACAGCGGTGATGCGCGCCTTGGTCGGATCGGAGGGCTCGACCGGCTCGGTTCCGGGTACGAGATAAGCGATGTTGGCAAAGCTGCGTGCCGGGAGCGGAAGCGATTCGAGGTCTTGGCTGCCAACTACGCCCCCATGCACCGCGCTCGCCGTGTCAATTGACTGGGTCGTGATCGAGGACGCATTTCCCTCCACGTTGACTGTCGCGCGCGCGTTTTGCGGTTTGAGCGTGACGGCGATATCGCGCACCACACTGACGGCGACATCTACATCGGCCGTGGCCTCGGCAAACCCCTTGGCCGTCACGGTGACGCGATAGAAACCGGGCAGCAGGCCCTCAATGCGGAATTCCCCCCGCTCATTTGCATTTGCCTCGCGGGTAATGGAAGATCCTGTGGACTGCACGACCACCCGAGCACCCGCCACGCGCGCCGCGCTCGCGTCCTGGACCTCTCCCCGCAGCGTGCCGTTCGGATTCTGCGCACGCGCGAGCAAAGGAAAAAAGGCAAAGGCAAAGACAAAGATAAAGATCCAGAAGGGAGCGGCCGAGATCAGCCCATTCGAGTCCATCTTAGATAATGAAAAACTGACGAGCATGAGAAGCCATCCGTTGAACGACGGGATTGCCGCGGTTCCGACTTGCGACGGGAAAATCGTCTGCGCGGCTGAGCAGATTTACTGATCGAGAGTAACGGGGCGCGCCAGCTACTACCAGCAATAGTGGGGTCAAAATGGGGTGGCGTAAGAAATAACTCTGCGGGTGCCTGCAAAAGCTAGCGGACGAGCCACTCCGTAACTTCGTGAGTCAGAGTCAGAGCCGGGCCGTAGGTGACAAAGACGCACAACAGGGTCACGAGCACGGGTGGAATGGCGTACCACGGTCGAATTCGCATCGTTTGAGCCGTGTGCGCTTCGTCCCAAGCCAGCAGGCGCGCCACGCGGACGCTGATGGATCCGGTCACGAACCCAACGGTGCAGACGGGAGCGGCTGCGACAGGAAGCAGGCGGGAGAGCTTGACTAGGGCTGCGGCAAGGTCGACGGCGTCGTCCAGATTCGAGACCGCCGCATCATCGGCAGCCAATTCCGCGGCTTGGGACCATGCACTTTCGAGCTTGGCCATGCCGGGGCACGGACAAAAACGGAAGACGAGCTTCTTCAGATTGTCGCGAGACTGCATGTGCGCGAGTTCATGCTGGAGCGCGATGCGCAGTTCGTTATCACTCAGAAGCGCAACCGCAGATTCTGAAACCAGTACTCTCGGTCTGCGGACGCCCACCAGAGTGAGTGGTGGAATTCCACGTCGGGAGCGGAAGGTGACCGTCTGGGCTTCAGTCTGAGCGGCGGCATCCACAACCAAAGGATTCGCGCCTTCCAGCCAGCGAGCCACCACGCGAGAAGTCTTGGTCTGGGCAGCGATCACGCGAAAGCAGCCGCAGGCAATCAGCAAGAGAGCGCAAATGCCCAGCGCGAGTGGCACCGCACCAATACCCTCATCAATATCAATCGAACGGGGTTCCAGCAATTGAAACGACGGCACGACAAAAGCGAACGTAACTACAACGGAAGCCGCTAACGGGAGAACCCGCAACGCGAAGAGCAAAGCGGCCAGGCTCCGTTCGGCCGCATGCAACCATTTCAGCGAGCGCCATGCGACTGCCACCAGCGCCGACAGCAGGCAGTAGACGAGAACGAAAAAAGTGAGCGAGACGGCGATTCCGCGCAGGGCAAACATCAGCGTGGCTCCCGGGCTTTATTTCCACCGGCATTGTGTTCCCGGCTTCGGAGTTCGCGACGCTTTTGTTCGACCAGGAGTTGCAACTCATCGAGCAATTGCGCGTCGTGAGTGCTGAGCGCTTCCACCAGGTACGAAAGAGGCAGCGAAGAGGCGTCGCCCGATCCCAGCAATTGCCGGATGCTCTCCAGTGCCGTGACCCGTTGCAGTTCTTCGGGAGTGTGGCGCGGCGTGTAGCGGAACGCCCTGCCTTCGGCGACGCGATCGAGCAGTCCCTTCTTGTAGAGGCGGTCCACGGTGGTCATCACGGTGGTATAAGCCTGACGGATCTTGCCGTCCGCGAGCAGCTCTCGAACCGTGGCGCTGCCATGCGACCAGAGCTTCTGCAGCACCTGCTGTTCGAAGGGTCCGAGCTGAGGCCTGGAACTTGACCCGAAGATGGAAAAGGCTTTCGTCATCAAAGAGTGCGACCGGTGCAAGGTCGCGTGCCCGAAAAGAATACCATTCCGAGGATGCGGCATGCATTCCTTAAATGAGATTCAGGGGCGCATTCCCTCAAGAGAAGCACAAAGTTTGCACAAATCGTGAAGAGGTCCGGGAGAGGTCCAGCAAATCTTTGAGGTTGCAATTTGCAACCTCAAACCGGAGCTTGTAGAAGAATTTTAAGTGCTACCGCGAAGCGCCCGCCGGCAGTATCTCTTCCACGTCCACCTTAGTAGGATACTTTCCCGTATAACAAGCGGAGCAGTAAGTGGTTTTCTCCCCATCCCCACAAGCTTTCTTGAGGCCTTCCAGCGAGAGATAGGCGAGCGAATCGGCGACGATGAAGTCGCGAATCGACTCGATCGTCTTGTTGGCGGCTATGAGTTCTTTTTTGGAAGGCGTGTCCACTCCGTAGAAGCACGGCGAAATGGTCGGCGGGCAGGATATCCGCATGTGGACTTCCTTCGCGCCCGCGTTACGAATCATGCGGACGATTTTCTTGCTGGTAGTGCCACGCACAATGGAGTCGTCGACCAGAATTACTCGTTTGCCTTCGAGCAGGCTGCGAACGGCGTTCAGCTTCAGCTTTACTCCGAAGTCGCGGACCGACTGTTGCGGCTCAATGAAGGTACGTCCGATGTAATGGTTGCGAATGAGGGCAAGGCGAAACGGGATTCCACTTTCGGCGGCGTATCCGATGGCTGCGGTATTGCCGGAGTCAGGGACGGGAACGACTATGTCGGCGTCCACCGGAGCTTCGCGAGCGAGCTGGCGTCCCATGGCGTCGCGGCTTTGATCGACCGAGCGGCCAAACACCAGGCTATCGGGACGCGAAAAATAAACGTGCTCAAAAATGCAGCTCGACTGCGCCGGAGACGGCGAGTAAAAACGCGAGCTGATGCCCTCGGGACCAACGATGACGAGCTCGCCGGGCTTGACGTCGCGTTCGTAGGTGGCGCCGAGCAAATCAAAGGCGCAGGTCTCCGAGGCAAAGACGATCGTGTCTTTCTTCTCACTGGTCAGAGCTGGAATTCTGCCCATGGCCAGCGGCCGGAAGCCGCGCGGATCGCGGGCCGCGAAAACACGGTCGCGACTGAGCATGACCAATGAAAAAGCGCCTTCGACGCGGCGCAGAGCGTCGGCAATGGCATCGGGCAGGGTGTGCTCACGCGAGAGCGCAATCAGGTGAACCAGCACTTCTGTGTCGCTGTTGGTTTGGAAAATCGAGCCCTGGCCCTCCAGCTTGGCGCGAATCGCCAGCGCGTTCACCAGGTTGCCGTTATGCGCTATCGCGATCGTCCCTTTGTTGGACTGCACCATGATGGGCTGGGCGTTCAACAAAGCCGAATCGCCAGCGGTTGAATATCGGGTGTGGCCGATGGCGAGAACGCCCCGCAGAGAAGCCAGCACTTCGTGGCTGAAGATATCGGCGACCAGACCCATGGCCTTGTGCTGGCGCAGCCGCTCGCCATCGGAAGTGACGATGCCCGCCGACTCCTGTCCGCGATGCTGCAGGGCGTGCAGCCCGAGATAGGCAAGCTTCTCCGCCTCGGGATGGGCGTGGATGGCCACGACCCCGCATTCATCGCGAAATTTATCGGAAGAAAGCATTTAGCCTTTAGCCCTCAGCACCTAGCCAATTCAAAATCGCTCACGTGGGGACGGACGCATTCGTCCGTCCAACGAATATTAATCCGCGGCGGCAACGCTCCCTTCCGTCCGCAGCGCCCTTTCCAGCGCGCCCTCATACGCTTCCCGCAACTCCGCAACGCCGGCGGAAATTACCAGCTCACTATCTACCGCGATTTCAACCCTATCCGACCCCGTTTCCCCCAGCACATCCGCGAAGACGCCGTACTCCTCCGCTAGCTGTTGGATTCGCGGCAGGTGGACCGGGTCGCAGCTTAGTACGACGCGGCTGGCATCTTCCGAGAACAGCAGGAACTCCAGCGCTAATTGCTGGCTCGGCAATCTGACGCTCAGACCGACCCCGTCCGGCAGCGCCGACTCTACCAGCGCCACAGCTATGCCACCATCGGCGCAGTCGTGAGCGGACTCGACCAGCCCCGCTTGGATTATGGCTACCAGAGCACGTTGCAGGGTGGCTTCTTTCTCAATATCGAGCCCTGGTGGATAGCCCCACACAGCTCCGAGAATTTCTTTCGCGTACTCGGATGATCCAAACTCCACCTCGGCATCGACCGCATCCCCAGCTTCGTTCGCGCGCAGTAAAACAATCTCGCGCCCAGCCTCCGCAAAATGCATCTTCGTCGTCTTGTGGACGTCTTCGAGAAGGCCCACCACTCCAATCACCGGAGTCGGGTAAATTCCCTCGCCGAGAGTTTCGTTGTAGAAGCTGACATTGCCGCCGGTAATCGGCGTATCCAGTTCCTCGCAGGCTTTGGTGATGCCGTCAATCACCTGCGAAAACTGCCACATGATGTGCGGTTTTTCGGGGTTGCCGAAGTTGAGGCAGTTAGTGGCGCCGATCGGACTCGCCCCGGCGCACGCCACTTTGCGGGCCGCCTCGGCGACCGCGTGCATCGCGCCGAGACGAGGATCGAGATAACACCAGCGGCCGTTGCCGTCGAGCGCCATGGCCAGTCCACGCTTGGAGCCTTTGATGCGAATGACGCCGGCATCGCCTGCTCCGGGCGCCTCGACAGTGTTGGTCTGCACCATGTGGTCGTACTGCTGCCAGACCCAACGCTTCGAACAAATGTTGGGGCTCGCAAGCAAACGCTTGAGCTGGAGCGAAAAATCTCCACTTTCGGAGAGCCGGATGTGCTCCGGCATTTCGCGATCGACCGGCGGTTCCCAGCGCGCGAGGGGACGCTTATACACCGGCGCGTCATCGGTGAGAGCAGCGTTCGGAATTTCGGCGACGACTTTGCCGTGTTCGAGAACGCGCATCTTCGCATCGGAGGTGACGCGCCCGATTTCCACTGCGTCCAGTCCCCATTTCTGGAAGACGCGGAAGACTTCTTCTTCGCGGTCCTTCTGCGCGACCAATAGCATGCGCTCCTGCGACTCGCTGAGCATGATCTCGTAAGGCGTCATGCCTGTTTCGCGTTGCGGGACGCGATCCAGTTCGATTTCGACTCCGGTGCCGCCACGCGCGCCCATCTCACAGGTCGAGCAGGTCAGCCCGGCAGCGCCCATGTCTTGAATGCCGACGATCGCGCCCGTTTGCATGGCTTCCAGACAGGCTTCCAGCAGCAGTTTCTCTAGAAACGGATCTCCGACTTGAACGTTGGGCCGCTTCGCTTCCGAACCCTCGCTGAACTCCTCGCTCGCCATGGTGGCGCCGTGGATGCCGTCGCGCCCGGTCTTCGAGCCCACATAAATTACAGGATTCCCCACGCCCGACGCGCGGCCGTAAAAAATCTGGTCGCGACGGACCAGGCCGAGAGCGAACGCATTTACCAGCGGATTGCCGGAGTAGCAGGGCTCGAACTTCACCTCGCCGCCGAGGTTGGGCACTCCGAAACAGTTGCCGTAAGAAGCGACGCCAGAAACGACGCCTTCCATCACGGAATGATTCTTGTGAATTTCAGCCTGTGTAGCGCGGGCGCCCTCGCCCGCGTTCTCGGCAGTCTGAATCGGCCCAAACCTCAGCGAGTCCATCACCGCAACCGGCCGTGCGCCCATAGTGAAGATGTCGCGCAGAATTCCGCCGACGCCGGTGGCCGCTCCCTGAAATGGTTCGATAAACGACGGATGATTGTGCGACTCGATCTTGAACGCGCAGGCCCAGCCATCGCCAATGTCAACGATGCCGGCATTTTCACCCGGCCCCTGGACGACCAGCTTGCTGCGCGTGGGCAAACGCTTCAGGTGAACGCGCGACGACTTATAGGAGCAGTGCTCGCTCCACATCACGCTGAAAATGCCGAGTTCGGTCCGCGTAGGCTCGCGTCCGCCGAGCAGTTGCTTGATTTTTTCGAATTCTTCCGGAGTGAGGCCGTGCTCCCGGATCATCTCCGGCGTAACGGCAATAGGAATGATCGCAGAGGCGGTGGTCATCAAGGAATCTTTATTGTCGCATCTCCACCAACTTTTCGCATGTGGATTTTGTGTAGAGCGGGCGCCCTCGCCCGCTGCCTTTGAACTTGATGTTGGTCTTGACCGTTGAACCCGATTCGCCAGTTGCCAAGATCAAAGTCAACGGCAGCGGGCGACGGCGCCCGCTCCACACCACACACGCCCGTCTATACTGTCGCAGATGAAGTCCGTTATCGTCGGCACGGCTGGACATATCGATCACGGAAAAACGGCGCTCGTGAAAGCGCTGACCGGCATTGATGCCGACCGTCTCGAAGAAGAGAAGCGGCGCGGCATAACGATTGACATCGGGTTTGCCCACTGCGAACTCCCCGCCCCCGATGGCAGCAGAATTCGGCTGGGCTTCGTCGATGTCCCCGGTCACGAGCGCTTTGTGCGCAACATGCTGGCCGGCGTCGGCGGCATCGACCTGGTGCTGCTGGTAATCGCCGCCGATGAAGGAATCAAGCCGCAGACTCGCGAACACTTCGATATCTGCCGCCTGCTTGCAATCCGCCGCGGCATCACCGTGCTCACAAAATCCGATGCGGTCGATGCGGAGACGCTCGAAGTAGTGCGGCTGGAAGTGGAAGATTTTGTGCGCGGATCATTTCTCGATCCAGCGCGATCGCCGATGGTCGCGGTCAGCTCGTTGACGGGGGCAGGTCTGGATGAGTTGAAATCCGCACTCGCTCGGGTCGCCTCCGAAGTTGCAGCGAAAAACTCGGCGGCGCTGTCTCGCTTGCCTATTGATCGCGTCTTCACCATGAAAGGGTTCGGCACGGTCGTCACAGGCACGCTGGTTGCCGGCACGATCCGCAAAGAAGCAGAGCTTGAAGTGTTTCCCGCCGGCAAGCGTGTGCGAGTTCGTGGAGTGCAGGTTCATGGCTCGCCAGCCGAAGCCGCCGTTGCCGGACAGCGCACTGCGCTGAACCTCAATCTTGCAGGACTCTCCACCGAAGACTTGGCGCGCGGGATGACGCTTGCGGCGGCGGATACTTTTCGTTCCACGTCGCGAGTCGATGCGCTTTTTTCCCTTCTTCCCTCGGCGAAGCCGTTCAAGGACGGTGCGCGAGTGCATTTTCATGCTTACACCACGGAAACGATCGCGGAAGCTCGGCTATATGGAATGAAACAACTGAAACCGGGCGACGAAGCGTTTGCGCAACTGCGATTCGCGGAGCCCATGCTGCTTCTGCCGGGCGATCGTTTCATCGTACGACAATTTTCCCCGGTAGTGACCATCGGTGGTGGGGTTGTGCTGGATGCATCGCCGGTGACGCGCAAGCAACGTGTCGAAGATGCGCTCGCATTTCTCCAGATCATGCGCGAAGGTTCCCCGGAACAGGTGTTGGCAGCGCGTGTGGCACGGCGAGGCGCAATCGGTCTGCGCCTGGATGATGTACCCGGAGAAATGAACATTCGGCACGAAGAAGCGACGAGACTCGCCGCCAAGGCGGGATTAGTTTGGTGCAATCCCGTGCTGGTTGCGGCGACGGCATTTGCAAAAGCAAAAATCGATGTACTTCAGGCCCTCAAGAAATTCCACGATGCCAATCCTCTTGTGGCGGGGATGAGCAAGGAAGAACTGCGCGATCGGGTCAACCTCGGTCCCGAGGTGTTCTACAGCGTGCTGGGAAAATTAGTGGAAGAAAAGAAACTGGAAGTTGCCGGCGAGCTCGTCCACCTGCCCGGCCGCGGCGTGGTCATGAAAGACGAAGAAGCCGAGTCCAAGAGGATCATCGAGCAGGCGTTTGCTTCCGCCGGATTGAAAGTCCCGTCGCTGAAGGAAGTATTGGCGGGGCTGAAGGTAGATAAAATCCGCGCCCAGAAGATTGTCACGCTGCTTTTGCGCGACAAAGTTCTGATCAAGATCTCAGAAGAGCTAGTCTTCCACCAGAGCGCGTTAATGGATCTTCGTCACAAGGTCGCCGCGCTCAAAAATATCGCGCCGAAAATTGACGTCGCCCACTTCAAGGATATGACGGGAGTCAGCCGCAAATATGCAATCCCGCTGCTCGAATATCTGGATCGCGAGCGCGTCACGCGGCGGGTGGGGGACGAGCGGGTGATTCTCTGATTGTGTGGTGACGGGGCTTTGCCCCGTCCAAGCCGAGCGCAGCTCGGCCTCATCTCCGAATCCGCGTTTCCCTAGATTTTTTCCTCCGGGAATTCCACCTCCAACGCCAGCGGCCCAGTCACGCGGTTGGTCAGGTTTGCCAGCCCAATCAGCATGTGCAGATCGACAATCTGCTCGTCGGAAAAATGTTTCTTGAGTTCCGCGAAATCCGCGTCGCTGGCGCCGGCGGGGGTGCGCGTAAGCTTTTCGGCATAGCGGAGCGCGACCTGCTCGGCTGCAGTAAATCCGGAGTAGTTCCCCTCCTTGAGAGCCTTCATCTGCTCCGGTGTGAGTCCGACGCGTTTGGCGCCCTGGATGTGATGCTGCGTGCAGTAATGGCATCCGTTGATCAGCGAGACTCGCAGATACACGGCCTCGTATACCTTGCGGTCGAGCGCACGTCCCACGCTGGCATAGAATCCCAAGAAGCTGCCGAGCATGGCGGGACGGTGCGCCAATGCTTTTTGGATGTTCCCAGGCTTGCCTTTCAGCTTGCCATCGTAAATCTCTTTCACTTCCGCGCTGGCTTGCACGGGTTCAATCAGACTTATCCTTGCCATGCCTTCTCCTTTAAATGTCGCTCTATAATAAATGCGGGAGCACCTGATTTCGACTCACTCGCGATGTCAACAATTTGTAATAAGGCGTTGGACGCCGATTCTCTGGACGAGTGGCGCAGCGTTCTTCTGGCAGGATACGGCCTGCGGAAATTGACGGGAAAGGAATTTGATAAAAGTCCGCATCATCGGTGCTGGCCTGGCGGGATCGGAAGCGGCGTGGCAGTGTGCCCGTCGTGGCGTCGCTGTTGAATTATTCGAAATGCGGCCGGTGCGCACGACTCCCGCCCACCAGACGGACAATTTCGCGGAACTGGTCTGCTCCAATTCTCTGAAATCCGAGAGCGAGAACACTGCGCCATGGCTCCTGAAAGAAGAGATGCGGCGAGCGGGTTCTCGGTTGCTGGAGATCGCGCGAGAAACCGCGGTGCCCGCCGGGCATGCTCTGGCGGTGGACCGGGCCGAGTTTTCGCGAAAGGTGACGGAGGCGATTTCCCGTGAACCGCTCATCACGATTCGCCGCGAGGAGGTGGTGCAAATCGAAGTCGGCCAGCTCACAGTCATCGCTACTGGCCCCCTGACTTCGGACGCGCTCTCGCAGGAAATTGTGCGATTGAGTTCTTCTTCCGGCGCGGCTGGAGAAGTTGGCCTGGATCCCACGCGGGCGGGGACGCCCGCGCCACACAACAATCTGTATTTTTACGATTCGATCAGCCCCATTGTCGAGGCTGATTCCATCAATATGAGCAAAGTGTACCTGGCGGCCCGCTACGACAAAGGATCCGCCGACTACATCAATTGTCCGATGTCGAAAGAGGAGTACGACCAGTTCTACGACGCGCTGCTCGCGGCGCAATCGGTGGAGCAGAAAGACTGGGAAAACCTGAATTACTTCGAGAGCTGCCTGCCGATCGAAGAGATCGCCCGGCGCGGACGCGACACGCTGCGCTTCGGGCCGATGAAGCCGGTCGGGCTCAAGGACCCGCGCACCGGCAGGATGCCCTACGCTGTTGTGCAATTGCGGCAGGAAAATCTGCGCGCCGATTCCTACAATCTTGTCGGATTCCAGAATCACCTCAAATTTGGCGAGCAGGCGCGCGTGCTGAGTCTGATTCCGGGACTGGAGAGCGCGCGGTTTCTGCGCTATGGGCAGATTCACCGCAACACGTATATCAACGCGCCCACTTTGCTTAATCCCACGTTGCAAATGAACGCACATCCCCACGTGCTATTCGCGGGACAAATCTGCGGCGTCGAAGGCTATGTCGAATCGATTGCGACCGGCCTGATGGCGGGAATGAATGCGGCAATGCTTGCCAAAGGCGGCGAGCCGGCGCCTCCACCGCGAGCGACGGCGTTGGGCTCGCTTGTCCATTACATCACGCAGGCAGAGAGCAAGAGCTTTCAGCCGGCTAATATCACATTCGACCTCTTGCCCGCGCTCGAGACCCGCGTTCGCGACCGCAAGGAACGCCACCGCCGGCAATGCGCACTGGCGTTGTGCCAGTTCGACGGATGGTATAGCAAGTGCATCGGGCAACCTGCAGATCCCGCGGTCCGCGCGGGATGACAAGATCTTCATAGTCTCAAGATCTTCATAGTCTGATGATAGTTTGATGACAGGTTCTTCTTGTTTTTTCGGACGATTGGCTTTAGGGTGCTGATGTCTGTGTGAGGTCCGTCCCGTGCCGGTTTCTGCCGTTGATTGCGTACAACCCGCCCTGCAGCACGCGCGTGCACAACTCTTCACCCATTTCCGTTGGGGACAATGGTCACGCCTGGCGCTGGTCGGAATTCTGGCGGCCGAACTGCATGTCGGCGGATGCAATTTCGGAAACCTCGGGAGCAGTTGGCCTCGTGCACCCAGAAGAAACCACAGCGAGTTTCTGCCATCTTCGAGTCTGCCGTCCGCTTGGCCGCCCTTCAATTCCGCGCACATCTCCGAGCACATCGCGCAGTTCATCGGACTGATCGTGGTTGGAATCTTTGTTGCAATCGTGCTGGCGTTCGTCCTCTTGTACATCAGCAGTGTGTTCCGCTTCATCCTGTTCGACTCGGTGCTGCGACGGCACTGTTCGATTAGTGAGGGATGGCAAAAATGGCGGCGCGCCGGCGGCCGATTCTTTCTGTGGCAGATTGTGTTTCAGATTACAGCCATGCTTTTTCTGGCGGTTCTGGTTGGCGTGCCCGTCGCCCTGGCTATGGCTGCGGGGTGGACGACGGAACTGAAAGCGCACGTCGGGCGCATGATTGTCGGAGTGATTCTACTCGTCGGCCTGTTCATAGTGTTCGTGTTGACAGCCGCTATCGTGCAGGTGCTGGCCAGAGATTTTCTGGTCCCGGTTATGGCTCTCGAGGATCTTGATTTTGCCGACGGCTGGCACCGTTTACTGGCCATGATCCGACCAGAGAAGGGGCGATTCGCCATCTACCTGCTGCTTAAGCTGGTGCTTTCCATCGCGGCAGCCATCCTGTTCGGCATCATTGCTCTCGTCCCGGCACTGTTCGTCGTGGTCCCTGCTGTGGTTGCGGTGCTGGCAGGCAGAGCCGCGGGGATGGGATGGAGCGTGACCACGATCAGTCTGGCGATTATCTTCGGAAGCTTGTTGCTGCTCCTCCTGATTTACCTGATCGCCCTGGTGAGCGTGCCGGCGACCGTTTTCTTTCCCGCGTACGCGATGTATTTTTTGGCTGCTCGATATCCGAATCTCGACGCGCTGTTGAATCCTGCGCCTGCGCGTCCGGCTCCGGAATTGCCACCCGTTCCGGAATCTCCGCCGCCGTTCGAAACGCCTCCCCTGCCGCCGTCACCGGAGCCCATCTAACACCGTCTAACAAACGACGCTGTGTAGCAGAAGTGCCGTGGAACTCTCAGTACCGTGCGGGTGTCCAATGATTCAGACACGCGCGTGCCGTTCCCCTTCTGAGAGAGAGGAAATTCCAATGGCATTCTCCGCGGCAGGCGGTGGTCCGTTTTCTACCGGTCCAAAGATGAACGTCACTCCCCTGATTGACGTTCTGCTGGTGCTCATCATCGTTTTCATGGTGGTCGTGATCGAGCAGCGGCCAACCGGCTTACAGACAGAGCTTCCACAACAGCCCAAACCCACGGATCACACGATTCCGCCGCCGCAGTCGACGATCGTGATTCAGATTCATCACGCGAAGCCGGGAACCGAGCGTTCCCAGGCAGAACATCCGCAGGTGATGGTGAATGAAGAACCAGTGGAATGGGATCGCTTGCGCGAACGGCTGCGGGATATTTTCGCCATTCGCGTGGAGCGGATCGCATACGTCGAAGCCGATGACGATATCGATTTCCAGGACGTCGCGGACGTGATCGCAATTGCTCGGATTGCGGGCGTCGACCGCGTGGGGTTGCTGACCGAGGATGGGAAGCATGCCCCGATGGGCGGGATAGGAGCTATCTCATAAGCTACCGGGGCGCAAAAAGGACCAAGAATAGGCGGCGTAGAGGCCTCATTCTCACAAGTAACCCGGTTCTGAGCGGGAACCTCCAGGTGGGATAATGTTCCCTTCAAGGAGGTTTCCCATGGGCAGTGTGGCTCTTCTGCAATCGCTGAAGGAAAATATTCTCGGTCAAGTGAGCGTGAAGACCATTTACGGCGAACCTATCCCGGCGCACGGAAAGACGATTATTCCAGTGGCAAAGGTAATGTACGCCTACGGTGCGGGTGCCGGCACCGGAGGCGTGGGCGATACCAGCGCCCGCGGCGAAGGCGGCGGTGGTGGCGGCGGAGCACGAGTTATTCCCCTGGGTGTTATCGAGATCAGCGCGCAGCCGACGACGTTCGTTCCGATTACCAGCCGCAAGAAGCTGGCTGGAGTTCTGCTGGCTGGAATTGGTTTCGGTATGTTGCTGGGCTGGCGCAGGCTTCGCTCACATTAATTCTGTCGTGCGGTTACTGGCTTGTCGCGCGGTTCGGGCAGTTGGACTGCGCTAGTTCACGAAAAGATCCCATCCTCAAATTAGCTGCCGAGCTTCGCCCGGCTGGGACGGCCAGGGCGGCCGTCCCTGCGCGAGCGCTTCCACCTCCGTTCGATGGACTTCAGTCGATAGTCAGTTGCAACCTTCGCCGTTGGTTATGGATGTCAGGACATTGGCAGCGGCCGTGAGGTCGCGGCTGTAGCAATATCCGGTGGAGTTGGTGGTGAAGAAGTTTTGCGCGCTGGCCTGATTAGAGTTGCCGGTGAAGTTTCCGCTGGAATCGAAGTTGAGGGTATCGGTGGTGGTGACCCGGTTTTGAAGCAGGCTGGAGGTCGTGGCCTTCCCGTTGTGCCTGCCCGCCTCGTCGAGTTCGAAGTACTGGTTGCTGGTGGTGGTCTCGGTTTCGGTGCCGTCGGGCGCGACGAGCACCGTGATGTTGAGCAGCAGAGGGTAGTTACGCTTCACGACGTTGACGAACCTCCCTCCGGCATTATCAGTGGTGACGTTGGAATAGACGGTGTTGCTCTGGTTGATGTTCTGCTCGAATTCCGTGGCCGTCAGTTTGAAATACTGCAGACTGGTGAAATTGATATTTTGCGAGACGGTGGTGGTGACCGGTCCGAAAGAGGTGTTGACGTATCCGGAGATTTTGAAGTTGTGACTTGACTTGATGTTGACGGCGCCCTGGATGTTGCCGTTTTTCGCGACACTAATGTTTTCAAAGACGCTGGGCGCGGGCACGGCTAGCGTGTTCACGGTGACGCCTCCGGTGAACTGCGTGGCGGTACTGTCCAGATAGAGAAGGAGCGACGCGGTGGCGGAGAAGTAGCTGTTGGCGTTGAATACGCTGAGGGCGATGGTGTGTGGTTGGCCATTATCCAGCAGGGACGCAAAGGGCGTGAGGTTGACCCGGTAGGGCCGGAAGTTAAGGGTCTGTACCCCGGGGATGGGAACCCACAGGAAGGGATCGATGCCTCCGGTAAAGATCCAGGGATAGACGGGGGCGACTCCGGCTGGAGTGCCGTCGATGGTGATTTCAGATTCGCGGAAGGCAGTGTTGCCGCAGCTTTCGAGTTCGTTGGCAACGTCGTTGGGTACGCAGGCGTACCAGAATTCGTCGTTCGACTGGCTTTGCGCGAAGACGTCGAGGTAGGCATCGGTGATGTTGGTGGGAAGGGTTACGGTCTGCTCAAGCAGGTCGGTGCCGGTGTTGAGGGCGACCGTGCCTCCGGTCGGGCCGGAGGAGAAGGCTATGACCTGATCGGCGGTACGGGGCGGGAGCTGATTCTGGGCCAGCGGATAGAAGAGGAGGTCGGCCGATCCGTAGAGGACGCCGGTGTACTGGGAGTTCACCAGGTTACCTAGATCGACGGTGCCGACCTGGGTGACGGTGAAGATTGAACTGTAGTCGGTAAGATCGCGCTCGACGTGCCAGCTGCGGCCCTCGTTGGGCTGATCCTCGGCGGTGGTGCCGAAGTAGACGTTGGTGGGACCGATCCAGATGTTGGCGGTGCGGTCGTATTGAATCCCTTTGGTGATGGAGAGGTTGACTTCTAGAATGACTTTGTCCCAGGGGCCGGGACAGTCGGCGGGCGGCGTGTACGTGAAGCTCCTGGGGTTGAAGTCGTCGAATTTGAATTGCTTATAGAGCTGGACTTTACAGGGCGTGGTGTGCGGACGCTGCACAGGCGGATCGGCGAAGGCGGTATTGCCGGAGCCGATCTTGAATTGCGCGGCAGCGACAGCGGATAGCAACACGAGCAGCGATGCGAGCGTGGCGGCGAATTTCGAGAGCTGGGGGATGGTCACGGGAGCCTCCAAGTGTTTGCTGGGTCAGAAGTGGTGTGCGCGGCTAAAAGCCGTGGTGGACAAGGAGTTTAGTGGGGATGGTAGCGGGTGTCAAGGCGGGCGGGCGGATGGCAGATGCCGGAAATGGCGGGCCGGGAGGCTTCGGGTGAAGAAATTCTTTTTCGTATTGGCGGCGGTGGTTGCTTTTTGTGGGAGCGCGTTTGCTGAGGATCACGCCGCGCCTACTCGCGTGGTGGTGCTGGGGACGGGAACGCCGAGTGCGGATCCGGAGCGGTGGGGACCAGCGGTGGCGGTGGTGGTGAATGATCGGGCGTATTTAATCGATTGCGGGCCGGGAGTGGTGCGGCGGGCGGCGGCGGCGGAAAAGAATGGGATGGCGGCGCTTAGGGCTAAGGAGTTGAAGATTGTTTTTATCACGCATCTGCACTCGGATCACACGCTGGGGTATCCGGACTTGATTTTCTCGCCTTGGGTGCTGGGGCGAAAAGAGGCGCTGGAGGCTTATGGTCCGCATGGGCTGAAGAATATGACTTCACACATCGAGAAGGCTTGGACGGAAGATGTGCGGATTCGGCAGCGGGGACTGGAGCAGGCGAATGCTACGGGATACAAGGTCAATGTGCATGAGATCCGGCCGGGAGTGGTCTATCGCGACGAGAACGTTACGGTCACTGCGTTTCCGGTTAAGCATGGAATATGGAAAGAAGCTTATGGATATAAGTTCGAGACTCACGATCGGAAGATTGTGATTTCGGGCGACACTGCGCCCACCGATGAAGTGGTGAAGGCTTGCGATGGCTGCGATGTGTTGCTGCATGAGGTGTTTAATCCGCATGGTGACGAGTTGCTTAACCCACATTGGAAGGAATACTTTCGTACGTTTCATACTTCTCCGGCGGAGTTAGGCGAGATTGCCCGGCGGGCGCGGCCTAAGTTGCTGGTGGTGTATCACCAGGTGTTGGAGAGATTGCCGGAGTCGGATTTGGTGGAGCAGATCAGGAAGGAGTATTCGGGGAACTGGGTGTCAGCTCGGGATTTGGGGATTTATTAACAGTCCGCGACGAGAGAGAGAGATGCGCTTCACATCTCACCACTTTTGTCATCCTGAGCGAAGCGAAGGATCTGCATCTTGCAGCGAACAGCAGGTCCTTCGCTTCGCTCAGGATGACAATTTATAAGGGTACGTATGTTCAGGACACGATTTAAGCGCGATATTGTTACCGAATTTTTGCCTCCAGCTCGAGCTGGCAAAAGGCAGCGGGCGATCGTTCTTTGTGATGGCATGCCTTCGATTCCTCGCAAACAGCCTTTGGCTGAATTTCTTTCCGGGAAGGGATACTGGGTGTTTTATCCGCGGTATCGCGGAGCCTGGGAGAGTGGCGGAGAGTTTCTGGAACGGTCGCCGCATTTGGACATTCTGGACGTCATTAGCGGACTTTCGAAAGAGTTTCGAGAGCTGGCATTTGGGCGGCGGTTTCGCGTTTCGGTTCATGAAGTGTTCGTGATTGGAGGAAGTTTTGGCGGGCCAGCGGCCATTCTTTCTTCGCTTGATCCTCGGGTGAAGAAAGTTGTTGCGAATTGTCCGGTGGTGGATTGGGGAATTCTTCGGCGCGAGCAGAGGAAAGAAACTTCAAACGCCAGCTATGCCGCGTATATTCGCGCGGCGTTTGGGAATGGATATCGGCTGTCTGACCGAAATTGGAAGAAACTGAGCGGTGGAAAGTTCTATAGCCCCTTGTATCACGCAGACGAGGTTACTGCTTCGAAGGTCATGATGTTTCATGCGCAGGACGATCCTTATATTCCGTATCGATCGGTTAGGAAATTTGCCCGCCTTACGGGAGTCCGGTTGAAGTTGTTGCGGCGGGGCGGGCACCTGAGCACGGACTTGATTGTTCGCAAGTATTGGCCGCAGATCGGGGAGTTCTTTGAAAGGTGATTATCCCCTCTGGCCCCGGGCCTAGTTGGACGGCTTCGGTTCGGCGGGAGGTTGCTTCCTGGATAGGGAGCGGACGTAGTTGACCAGATCCCAGAGTTGCTCCGGCTTGACGCGATCGCCTTCGGGAGGCATGTCGCCGTGGCCATTCTTGAGGATGTAGAAAAGCTCGCCGTCCGTGTGGTCTTTGAGAAGCGCGGGGTTGGCGAGGTTGGGGATCTTCAGATCTTTGGCAACATCGGTTTTGCCGTCGCCGGTGACGCCATGACATTGCGCGCAGTCGTATCCATAGATCTTCTTGCCTTCCGCGAGGGACTCGGGAGTGGACTTCACCGGGTTGGGCTCTCGGGCAGCCTTGACGGGAACCGGGCTGTAGAC
Source organism: Terriglobales bacterium (assembly GCA_035272625.1). GTDB lineage: Bacteria > Acidobacteriota > Terriglobia > Terriglobales > Acidobacteriaceae > Acidiflorens. The sequence continues at coordinate 56,536 of DATEQN010000017.1, forward strand.
CGTCTTGGGAGCCGGCTTCGTTTCCTGCGCCGCGGAAAAGCATGCAAGAAGGAGGAACAGGGTAAGAGCTAGCGCGGGTTTGCGCATGGCGGCCTCCAAACAGCGAGCTAACGATCCGCTATCTATCTTAACCCTGGTAGGCAAGTGGCGGGACAGAGCCTCTCCTGCGCGAGGTTGGCTGCATTTTGCGGTGAGCTCTTTGGTCGCTTTGAGCGTAACTGCCAAGCTGCGCTCGGTTAGGACGGGCGAGGACGCCCGTCCCCACACGAGCGATTCGACTACTTCTTCAGCGACGACTGGTAGCGCTTGTTGATTTCTTCCCAGTTGACTACGTTCCACCAGGCTTGCAGATATTCGGGACGGCGGTTGTTGTACTTGAGATAGTAGGCGTGCTCCCAGACGTCGTTGCCGAAGATGGGATGGAGGCCTTGTGAGATGGGGCTGTCCTGATTCGGCGTGCTCAGGATTTTAACTTCTCCCTTTCCGTCTCCTGCCAGCCAGACCCATCCGCTGCCGAACTGGCCCACACCGGCGGCGTTGAATTTCTCCTGGAAGGTCTTGAAATCGCCGAACGTCTTTTTGATCACCTCGGCTATGGGGCCGTGCGGATCGCCTCCACCGCGAGGCTTCATGATGTGCCAGAACATGGTGTGGTTGACGTGGCCTCCGCCATTGTTGCGGACGGCGCCTCGGATGTCTTCGGGGATCGCGTTCAGGTCGCGGAGGAGATCTTCCGCGCTTTTTTTGTGCAGCTCGGGATGTTTGTCGAGGGCCGCGTTCAGGTTCTTGACGTAGGCGGCGTGATGCATGTCGTGATGCAGGTGCATCGTCTTTTCGTCGATGGTGGGTTCGAGCGCCGTGTAATCGTACGGCAGGGCGGGTAGCTCATGAGCCATTTTCTTCATTTCCTCCACAGCTTGTGCCATTTTCGTTTCCTCCAAAGTCTTAGAGATGACGGGGTGCGGTTGAAAGATTCATGCGGGGCAGACTTGGTTGTCTGGGCGGCACCATATATTTGTAACACTTTGGCGCGGTTCAGTCCTTGACCTCCTCTAGATCAAAGCGCCCTCTGCTCTCAGGGCGCTTTTGAGTTCTTTCAGAAAAAACTGGACGTTATCTTCGGTGGCCAACGGACCCATTACGCCGATGCGGAAGACTTTGCCGGCGAGCGGTCCAAAACCGCCGGCGATTTCAATGCCCGGGCCGTCCAAAAGTTGTTTGCGCACCTTGGCCTCGTCAACGCCGCTGGGCACGCACACCGTGTTCAGGGTCGCAATTCGATGCTCCTCGGAAACGTGCATGCGTAAACCCATCGCCTCTATGCCTTTGACAAAAGACCTATGGCAGCGGCGATGCCGCTCCCAGCGGTTCTCGATTCCTTCCTCGGCGATTACGAGGAGCGCCTCGCGTAAGGCGTAGAACATGGAAATCGGCGCCGTGTGATGATAGCGGTGCGATAGCGTGGAGTAGTCGTGAATCAGCTTCAGGTCCAGATACCAGCTGCGCGAAGGAGAAGTGCGCGCACGGAGCGCTTCCATCGCTCGCGGCGACAGAGCCATGGGAGATAACCCCGGCGGACAGCTCAGGCCTTTTTGCGTGCAACTGTAGGCGACGTCGATGCCGGTTTGGTCGAACTGCACCGGGACTCCGCCAAGCGAGGTGACGCAATCTGCGATCACCAGAGCGCCTGCATCGTGGGCAGCGGCACAGATGGCCTGCCCCGATTGCAGCGCTCCGGTGGATGTCTCGGCGTGAACATACGCCACCACTTTGGGCTTTTCGCGACTTATGAAATCTCTTGCTTCGTTGTCGGTGAAGGTCTCACCCCATGGCTTCTCAAGGCGTGCGACGGTCGCGCCGTGGCGCTTCGCCATCTCCGTAAGCCGATCGGAGAAATATCCATTAGCGAACACCGCGAACTTAGTCGCGGGCTCCAGGAAGTTAGAGACAGCAGCTTCCATGCCGGCGCTGCCGGTGCCGGAAATCACCAGCGTGGCGGCGTCGGTGGTGCCGAAGGCGGTCTTGAGCAACTGTTGAACGTCTGCCATCACCTGGATGAAGTAGGGGTCGAGGTGCCCGACAATCGGCTTCGACAGCGCCTCGTAGACCCGGGGGTGAACCATGCTGGGGCCTGGTCCGAACAGATAGCGGCGCGGCGGTTGCAGGGCGGGAAAATGGACCTGCTCTTTGTCCTGTGCTTTTTCCTGTTGTACGGGGGTCATAATCCTCGATTCTGGTGGAACATCTAGTTTGATATTACGGTACAGAGCGGACAATCTCCAGAACCGCGTGCGAAATGTGAGGGTCAGGATGCAACTGGAGAGTGAGTCGTCGGAACAGCATACCCTTATAATTCTCGTTAATCTAATTCTCGTTCATCATTGAACATTATTGGAACATTATTGCGGCCGAGTTCCGGGAGGGTCTTTGAAGGTTCTATTGCTGGAGAACATCAGCGGGGTGGCAGCTTCGCAGTTTGAGGAAGCGGGGTTCGTGGTGACTTCGCTTAAGGGAGCGCTTGACGAGCGCGAGCTGGCCGAGAAGGTGCGCGGGGCTTCGATTCTGGGGGTGCGTTCGAAAACGCGCATTACTTCGGCGGTGTTGGATGCGGCGCCGGACCTTGTGTCGGTGGGAGCGTTCTGCATTGGCGTGGACAAGATCGACCGCGCGGCTTCGAGCGAGCGCGGGATTGCGGTGTTTAACGACCCGCATTCTAACAGCCGGTCCGTAGCCGAGCTGGCGATGGGAGAGATCATTCTGCTGATGCGGCGGACGTTTGAGGCAAGCACGCGGTTGCATAGCGGGGTGTGGAATAAATCGTCGGCGGGATCGCACGAAGTGCGCGGGCTGACGCTGGGGATTGTGGGCTATGGAAAGATCGGATCGCAGGTATCGGATCTGGCCGAGGCGCTGGGCATGCGGGTGGTGTTCCACGATGTGGCGCATGTGCTGGCGCGCGGCAATGCCCGCCCGGTAAACTTTCGCGAATTACTGGAAACTGCCGACGTGATCACGCTGCACGTGGATGGGAAGGTGCAGAACCAGGATTTGTTTGGGGAGGATGAGATCCGCGCCATGAAGGAAGGCGCTTGCCTGATTAACTTGAGCCGCGGGTTTGTGGTGGATCATGAGGCGCTGGCCCGGCACTTGAAGAGCGGAAAACTGGCCGGAGCGGCGGTGGATGTGTTTCCGCAGGAACCGGAGAGTGGTGGCGCGTTTTCCAGCCCGCTACGGGGGCTGCCGAATGTGATTCTGACGCCTCATATCGGCGGCAGTACGGAGGAAGCGCAGCAGAATATCGGGCAGTTTGTTTCGGCCCGGATGATCGATTATTTCAAGAGCGGGAACTCACTGCTGAGCGTCAACCTGCCCCAGTGTCATCTCGACTATGAACCGGGATCGCACCGGATGACGCATATGCACCACAATGTGCCGGGAATTTTGCGGGCGATTAACGACATTCTGGCGGATCGCGGGATCAACATTGAGCGGCAAGTGCTGGATACTCGCGGGCCGCTGGGATACGCGATTTACGACATCAATCAGGCTTGCGATGAACAGTTGCTGGCGAAGCTGCGCGCGGTTCCGCAGACGATTCGGGTGCGGGTGCCGGGCGAATGCGGGTAGATTGCCGGGCGCCTGTCACTTAGCAAAATGAAGAGAGAGAGCGTATCCAGCCCGGTTGGATTAAAAATTATCCGCGATGGGAGTTCATATGAAATTCATGCGCCTTTTGATGTTGGGGACGGTCATGTTGATGGCGAACGGCGCTGGTGCGCAGAATGCCGGTGTGCAGAGTGCTCGGGCGCAGAATTCAGTCAGACCATTTCATCTCGATGAGGCCACGATCAGCGATGTGCACGCGGCGTACAAGTCCGGCGCTCTCACATCCGTAAGGTTGGTGCAGGCTTATCTGGAGCGCATCCGGGCCTGCGACCAGGCGGGCCCGAAGCTCAATGTGGTGATCTTTCTCAATCCTCGGGCCTTGGAAGAGGCGGCCGCGCTAGATGAATATTTCCGCAGGACCGGGAAGTTCGTCGGCCCGCTCCATGGAATCCCAGTGCTGCTGAAAGACAATGTCAACACAAAAGACATGCCGACCACGGGCGGCTCGCTCAGCCTGGCGGGATACACTCCCGTTACCGATGCGGCAATTACTCAGAAATTGCGCAGCGCGGGCGCAATCATCCTCGCTAAGGTCAACCTGCACGAGTTCGCGATCTGGGGTGAAACGGTTAGCTCGATCCAAGGGCAGACCCTCAATCCCTATGACCTAACCCGCACGCCTGGCGGGTCGAGTGGTGGTACCGGCGCGGGTGTGGCTGCCAATTTCGCGATTGCGGGCATTGGCACCGACACCGTCAACTCCATCCGATCACCCGCGTCGGCGAACGGCATCGTGGGTATTCGCCCGACGCTCGGTCTCGTCAGCCGAGCCGGTATTATCCCGTACTCATTCACCCAGGATGCCGCTGGTCCGCTCGCCCGCACCGTTACTGACGCGGCGAAGATGTTAAACGTGCTCGTCGGCTATGACCCTAACGATCCGGCGACGGCCTGGAGCATCGGGAACACTGAGGAGGACTACACGAAATTCCTGAAGGCCAATGGTCTCGAGGGCAAGCGCATCGGCGTATTGCGCAGTTTCTTCGGCACTGCACCCGTCAACGACGAGGTCAATCGCATCGCGAACCGAGCGGTCGAGGATCTGAACAGGTCTGGCGCAACGGTAGTCGAGCTGAACACCCCAGATCTCGATAGCGGAAAGCTTACCTCTGATGTCAGCGTTCATCTGTACGAATTGAAGCCGGCAATTAACGCTTATCTTGCCGCGGGCAACACGCCCGTTAAATCGCTCGAGGAGATCATCTCTTCCGGCAAGTTTCATCCGAATATCAAGGACAGCATCACGAAAGCACAAGGTCTCGAGATGGACGACAGCTATCGCCTGCGTCTTCAGAAGCGTTCCGAGTTGCAGCAGCATGTCATGAAGATCATGGCTGACGAGCGACTCGATGCGATCATGTTCCCGCATCAGAAGCGGCTTGTGGTGCCCATCGGGGAGACCCAGGTGGAGCGCAACGGCGTTCTTGGATCAGTGACCGGCTTTCCTTCCATCGTCGTACCAGGCGGATTTTCATCCCCAACTCCGACGGCCCCGCTCGGCGTCCCGGTGGGCATCGAATTCCTCGGCAGACCATGGTCCGAGAAGCTATTGATCGAGATTGGCTACGGTTACGAACAAGCGACCAAGCACCGCCGCCCTCCGCCAACCATACCGCCACTGCTCGCCGCCGGACATCCTGCTAGGTGACGAGGTTAGTCTGAGGGCTGAATCGGCATTATGATCGGATTGAAAATAATTCAGCTTTATATGCAGCCAGCTAGCCTGGGGGCTGGTGCGAGGCCAGCGTGCCCGAGCTGATCTTTCTTGGTGTTTCGCTTCATTGCGCAGTTCGCGGCCGAAAACATCCTTCAACCATTCCGGCGGTGTATTCGTTGCAAATTCCTTCGAGTTGGGCAAATTTCCGATAGGCATCTTGGGGTCCGTTCCTTCAAGTGTCGTATCGACCGTAAGGAGATACCAACGTAGATTGCGACCAACAGCTTAACCACCGGGGGCAAAGGGGCGACCGGGCTCGGGTAACAGTACCGTGACGCGGTCAGCTCGTGGCGGACGCAGCGGCAGTCTTGGCCGGAGTTGTGGCTTGGTCAGGCTCGGAGATCTCTTCGATGCGCGGGCCCGGGGTGGTTACCGGAGAGGCTGGGATTCCGTTGATGTAGATGGTGGGGGCGACGGTTCCGCCGCGAACAGTTTCGCCTGCGGGCAGAAGACCCACTGCCCGATTTCTTCCCGAACCCTTGGCCTGGTAGAGTGCATAGTCGGCAAACACGAGTACCTGCTCCTGAGCCACGAGCTTCGGCTCCATCTCCGTCCAGGGAAAAACCGCCCAACCGATGGAACAGGTGAGACGCAGATCCGGCTTGCCGGCTTCTACGCGGTAAGGCCTGGATCCGACCGAAGCGAGAACGCGATTGGCGAGCGTGTGGGCTTCTTTGCGGTCGGTATAGCGCGAGAGGAGAAGAAATTCCTCGCCGCCCCAGCGGATCACCGCATCGGAGAGCCGGGCGGCTGAACTGATTCGCCTTGCGACCTCGACCAGAACCTGATCTCCAACCCCGTGCCCGAACTGGTCGTTGACCTTCTTGAAGTGGTCGATATCGATGAGATAAAAAATAAGATCGCGATTGCGGAGGTCGGGGGACGGATTGCTCACAAACGAGCGCAGCACCTGCTGCACGTCGGCCTCGATCGTGTTGGCGAAGAAGCGCCGGTTGCGAACACCGGTGAGCAGGTCGGTCAGCGAAGCGTCGAGCAACTCATGGTTGGCCTTGGCTAGTTCGTTTTCGAGGCGGGCCTGTTTCACAATGCCGGCAAAAGCGAACACCACAACCGCGACGAGCGACATCACAACGCGGAATTTCCAGACCGAGGTGGGCAGACTGCGGTCAAGGAACGACCATGCCGCCAGCAGGGGCAGGATCAGGGTGACCGGAGCGGCCAGACGCGACGCCCACCGCCAGTATCGCTCGCTGTTGGGATCGCCACGCTCCGAGAAGGGTTCCAGACGGTGCGCCATCAGAGCAGCAAACGTCATCCCCGCGAGACAGGCCGCCGTCGTGACATCGTACCAGCTGCCGGTGAAGTAAACACCGTCCTCGGAGAGCGTATCCACGAAATATTCCATGACGGTGTCGAAGGCTACGATGGCCGTGAGCAGGGCGTAGAAATACCGCCACCGGCCGGAACTGCGGAGCCAGCCGTGAAGAACGATCGCAAGCAGAATCAGGTCCTGGGCCAGGGCGAGATACTTGTATGCTGGGCCGTACGACTGGGGCTCGGGGGCCAGGTACTGCCATGGAATGACGAGAAACAGGTACAGGTACAGACCCCACAACAAAAGCAAGAAGAGGTCAATCGTTCCCAGGCGCTGATGGTGGGGTGTCAGCTCCACATGCGGCCGCAGCGCGAAGGCCAGAATGAGGGCGGTCCAGGCGAGATAAATCCCGGCATCGCCCAGACTCATGACGGGCGTTTGCTTCACCACTAACTCCCAATGCATCCACAACATCTGGCTGCAGGCTTCGATGGCATAGCCGCCGCCCAGAAGGACCCAGACCAGGCGTTGTTGGTGGCTACTGCTGAAGGCGTTCCGGGTAAAGGCCAGGGAGGCGGAGACCATCAGGACAAAGCCGATCCAATCGGTGATCGCGGTGAGCCGATAGCATCTCGGAAGGAGCACCGACGCGACCACCTGCGCTATCACCAGGCACACAACCGCCCCTGCCCAAATCTTCGAGCTTGATCGCGGACGCACTCTTCCCACATTGGGAATTACAACGTGTTATCCGGGCAAACCCAAGTGACAGAAGTAACCCTCTCGGCGAGTGAGCGAAGCTAGATTCGATCAGATTTAGGATTGAAGACTGTCATCAATGCAGACTGCACGAAGTTACAGATGTATGGCAAGGACTTGCATCTTCCGCGGAAAGGCCCGAATGGGTTTGACCGAATGGAACTTCGCAAGTATGCTTTCCGACAGTCAGGTTGTGCCTAGCTGCAGACACCCGTCTGATCGCGCAGCCTGAGCCGGTAGGGCGTTTTCTAGTTTCAAACTCAGTCTTCCGGGAGTCCATATGGTTGCTGCGATTTTGCGCGCTCGCGCGCTCGTCGTTTGTGGGCTGCTCTTTGTTCTTGCCGGCGTGACCATCGGCGGAGCACAGGTGGCGGTAACGACGTGGCACTACGACAACGCGCGTTCGGGGGCGAATCCGAACGAGACGATACTGACTCCGCTTAATGTGAATTTTAATCAGTTCGGGAAGCTTTTCACGCAACCGGTGGATGGGTTAGTGATTGGGCAGGCGCTTTATCTGCCGGGAGTCACGATTCCCGGAAATGGCGTGCATAACGTTGTGTATGTAGCGACGATGCATGACAGCGTTTATGCGTTTGACGCGGATAGTGCGACGGGGGGCAACGCGAACCCGCTGTGGCAAACGAGTTTCCTGATCAATGGCGCGACTACGGTTCCGATCGCGCTGCAGGGATGCGGACCAACCACGCAATGGACGGAAGTGGGAATTGTTTCGACGCCGGTGATTGATCCCGTGGCGGGGACGCTTTACGTGGTGGCGAAGACCTACGAGAATTCCACGTTTGTGCATCGCTTACACGCGCTGGATGTTACGACCGGCCTGGAGAAAACGGGCAGCCCCATCGTGATCACGGCGAGTTACGAGTATGCCGGGACGAACTACATTTTCGAGCCCGCGATGCAGGTCAACCGCCCTGCCCTGCTTCTGGAGCACGGCAATGTCTACATTGCGATTGGATCGAACGGGTGCCGCGGCGGCAAGGAGGAAGGGTGGGTGGTGGCCTACAACGCTTCGACGCTGCAGCCGGAAGGCGCGTTTGACGACGAACCGGGGGAGTCGGCGGCGGCCGTCTGGATGAGGGGTGGCGGGCTTTCATCCGACAGCTTCGGCAACATCTATGGAGCGACTGCGGATGGACCCTTCGCAGCGGGTACGAATTTCGGACAGTCGGTCTTCAAGCTGTCGCAGTCGGGCAGCACGCTGCAGTTGGCAGACTGGTTCACGCCTTTCAACGAGGCGTATCTGGACCGGTGGGATCTGGATCTGAGCGAACCCGTACTGATCCTGCCAAATCAGCCGGGCAAGTATCCGCATCTCGCCCTCGCGGTTGGCAAGGAAGGCACGATCTACCTTCTGAACCGCGACAATATGGGGCACTTCTGCGCGACGTGCACCCTATCGGACACACAGATCCTGGAAGAGTTGCCCGCATTCTCTCCCGACCCCGGAGCTATGATTTACTGGAACAACACGGTCTATACGACGGGAGTCGCGGCGCCGATCGACGCGCTGGCGCTAAGCAGAGGAAAGCTGGCGCTAACGCCGTTCGCGTACACGCAGAAGTCCGCGAACGGACATTCGCCCGTGCTCTCCGCCAATGGAAAGACGGATGGCATTCTGTGGCAGCTCAACGGTACCTACCTGTGTGCGTATGACGCGCTTACGCTGGGTAAGGCAATATATGGCAGCGGCCAGGCTCCCAATGGCCGCGATCTGCTGCCCGCGCTCCCGCACTTTGCCAATCTGGTCGTGGCGAATGGCAAAGTGTATGTCGGAACGAACAACAGCCTTGTAGTGTTCGGACTGCTCTAAGTGATCGGCGGGACGTGCCCCTGACTATTTTGCGGCGGCTCGTCGGAGACGGTCATGGATTGCTTCCCACTCAGGAGTGGTGGGCGGCGGATCTACCGCGATCCAGTTGTAATTCCCGGCGTCCGCCTGGTGAAGAGCTTCATACAGCGCGGCTGCGTAGGCGCCGGCCGATTGCGGCATCTGGTGGATCGTAACGTTGGAGCAACTGGGCGGATGAAGGTGCTGCAGGTAAAGTCCTTGTTTTTGTCCTTGACCTTGGCCCTGATCGGGCAATTTTCCATTGGTCGCTAGATATAAAGGCGTGCGCGGGCTGTAGTGACGTGGATGCATTCCGGGCGCGGGATGGGCTCCGGATTGAACTTCCTTTGCAGAAGCGACGGGGCCGACTACCGCCTCCAGTTCCCTCCGCGAAATTCCGCCCGGACGAAGCAGGACCGGTCTTTGCTCATTCAGTCCAGGCTCGTTCAGTCCACGCTCGGCAAGCGAGAGCACGGTGGATTCGATGCCGACCTCACAAGGTCCCCCATCGAGGATGAAATCCACGTCGGAGCCGAGGCTCCGGCGGACGTGCTCAGCGGTCGTCGGTGAAACCTCGGTGAAGCGGTTGGCGCTGGGTGCGGCGAGGGGAACACCGGCGGCGCGGATAAGAGCAAGGGCGATGGGATGGGCTGGCATGCGCAGACCGACGGTGGGGAGATTGGCGGTGACGATGGCGGGAATGACTGATTGCTTTCCTGATTGCTTTTCCAGCCGCTTTTCCAGGACTAGGGTCAGCGGGCCGGGCCAGAATCGGCGCGCCAGGCGGTCAGCGATTTCTGGCCACTTCGTAACCAGCGACTGCGCCATTTCGATCGAAGCTACGTGGACGATGAGCGGGCTGGTGCCGGGTCTGCGTTTGACGGCGTAGATGCGGGCTACCGCTTCGGCATCGAGGGCGTTGGCGCCAAGACCGTAAACAGTTTCAGTGGGGAAGGCGACCAGCCGGCCGGCGCGGAGGAGCCGGGCGGCGCGGTCGATTTCGCCGGGAGGGCAGGCTTGGAGCATAAGTAATTGTAGATTGCGAAACGACAGATCGCGGGTCACTTAAGCGGCCCTACGGTGGAGGAACGGGCGTTCCGCCCGTTTAGCCGGGCGGGGACACCCGGCCTCCACCGGCAAGCTTAAGAAATTACTTTTTCTTCTCGTCCTTCTTCGTTTCTTCTTCGACTACCAGGTTGTTGGTCACTGAGAATGTGCCATGGACGCTGTTGGCCTGTACGCCGGCGATTTGCTTGTCCATCGCGCGGGCGACTACGCCCTCGAGTGTGATGTTTCCGTTTTTGACGATGATGTGAATGGGCGGAACGGCGCGCAGCTGGTACTGGTTCAGGACGCTGTTGCCGTAGATGGCACGGTAGGCAGCGCGGCGGATTCGGTCGTCGCTGAAAGAGGCGGGCAGAACGTCGATGTTGTTGACAACCTTCTCGACGCCTTCAATGCGCTTGACCACGTTTTCAGCATCGGATTTCAAGATGGGACGCGAGACTTGGCCGAGCAGGGTCACGGTGCCATCCGGGTCAACCTTGTAGGCAAGGTTGTCGAACACGCCATAGTAAGGAAGCATCACGAGTTCGTGACGGACTTCCTTGTAAATGCGATCGATACTCTTCTGACTGAGTGCGCCAGCTGGTTGGTTGTCCTGGATGGCGGGGCTGGCGAGGCCCACCATCGAGAAAATCAGTGGCAGAGCAAGCACTGCGAGCAGTGATTTCTTCATTTGTTTCACCTCACGCAAGATTCCTTACAACATGGTGAGAGCCCCGAGACGCTTCGCAATTTTGAGACGCTGGAAAGAGCAGAGAAGTTGCTTTTTCTTTGCGCCGGGGGCCGGCGGTCGGCGGACAGGAGTGTCCGCCCTAACTCACGCTGCCTTGGGCTTGCGGCGGCGCTCTCGAAAGCCTTCGATCAAGAGATAGAGCACAGGGATAAAGAACAGGTTGAGGATCGTGCTCATGATCATGCCGCCGAAGACGGTGGTGCCTACGGAGTGGCGTCCATTCTCTCCGGCGCCGCTGGCGGTGACCAGGGGAACGACGCCCAGGATGAAGGCAAAGGACGTCATCAGAATCGGGCGCAGGCGGATACGGGCGGCTTCGACGGCCGCGTCGAGAATGGTCATCCCGCGTTCGCGCAACTGCTCGGCGAATTCCACAATTAGGATGGCGTTCTTGGACGCCAGGCCTACGAGCATGACGAGTCCAACCTGGCAGTAGACATCGTTCTGCTGGCCGCGGATCCATTGGGCGGACAGCGCCCCGAGCAATGCCATAGGTACGGCGAGCAGAATAATGAAGGGGAGCACAAAACTTTCGTACTGCGCCGAGAGCGTCAGGTAGACGACCAGGGTTCCTAGGCCGAAGAGGATGAGCGTGGTCGATCCCGACGCCAACTCTTCCAGCGAAATTCCGGACCATTCGTAAGTGTAGCCCTGAGGCAGAAGCTTCGCCGAGAGCTGCTGCATGGCGTCGAGGGCCTGTCCGGAGCTGAAGCCGGGGGCAGCGGAGCCGTCGATTTCCGCCGAGCGGAAAAGGTTGTAGTGGCTGATGACTTGCGGCGCGACGTTCTGGCTGATGCTGACCAGGTTTTCCAGCGGAACCATGGCGCCGGAATCGGAGCGGACGTAGTACTGCTTGATGTCCTGCGGATGCGAGCGGAATTGCTTGTCCGCCTGTACATACACACGATAGGAGCGGTTATTGAAATCGAAATCGTTGATGTAGGCCGAACCCATGTAGACGCTGAGCGTGTCGGTGATCTGGCTGAGTGGGATGTGCAGGGTCTTGGCCTTTTCGCGATCGATGGTGACGACAAACTGCGGATCGCTCGCGGTATAGGTGGTGAAAAGTCCGGCAAGGTCCCTGCGCCCGAAACCAGCGCGCACGAGGTCGTGAGTGACTTTGTCGAGATCCTGAAGAGTGTGATTGCCCTGATCCTGGAGTTCGAATTGGAATCCGCCGAACTGCCCGAGACCTTGCACCGCGGGCGGTTCGAAGGCGATGACAATCGCGCCGGAAATTCCGAACAATTGGGGGCGCAGTCGATTGAGAATTGCTGCGGCGGTGTGATCGTGGCCCTTGCGCTTCTCATACGGCTGAAGGGTCAGGAAGGTGAGTCCGGAATTGGGCGTGTTGCCTCCGAAGCTGAAGCCGGAGACGGCAAAGGTGCCCAGGATGTCCGGGAAATTCTTGGTGATGGCGGTGACCTGCTCACCGATTTTCCGCGTGTATTCGAGTGAAGCTCCAGTGGGAGCCTGCACGGCGACGATAAGGTATCCCTGATCCTCGGTGGGGACGAAGCCCTGGGGCACTTGCCGGAAGACGAAGTACGCGAGGCCGAGTCCGGCGGCAAACAGAATTAGGGCGACGACTTCGAAGCGCAGAAAAGTACGGAGAGCGCGAACGTAGCCGTTGTTAATGGCCGCCAGGACGCGATCGACGCGTTTGAAAAACCAATTCTTCTCGCCGTGCGGGCGACCGAGCAGGAGCGCGGAGAGCGCGGGCGTAAGTGTCAGCGCGTTGAAGGCGGAGATCGTAATTGAGAAGGCGATGGTCAGTGCGAACTGCCGAAACAGAATGCCGGTGGTGCCGGGAAAGAAGGCGACGGGCACGAAAACGGCAACCAGCACCAAAGAGGTGGCGATGACAGCGCCCGTGACTTCCTTCATGGCGTCGGACGCGGCTCGGACGGGATTTAGTTCGCCTTCCTGTAAGTGGCGCTCGATGTTTTCGATGACGACGATGGCGTCATCCACCACGAGTCCGGTGGCGAGCGTGATGCCGAATAGCGTCAGCGTGTTGATGGAGAAGCCGAGCAGCTTCACGAAAGCGAACGTGCCGATGAGCGAGACCGGAATGGTGACCGCCGGAATGATCGTGGAGCGCCAGTCTTCGAGGAAAACGAAGATAACCAGGATGACCAGGAAGATGGCCGAGCCGAGGGTCGAAACCACGTCGCGGATGGATTCGCTGACCGCGTCCGTGGTATCGAAGGCAACCTCATACTTCATGCCAGGCGGAAAGCGCTTGGAAAGGCGTTCAAGTTCCGCCAGGCACTTGCGGTGCACGTCGAGGGCATTGGCGGTCGAGAGCTGGGTGACGCCGATGCCAACTGCGTCGCGACCGTTGTAATCCAGGGTAGAGCTGTAGTCTTCGGCTCCCAGCTCGGCGCGACCGACGTCGCGCAAGTGAACGAGCGTCCCATCGGCATTGCTCTTCAGGATGATGTTATCGAACTGCGTGGATTCGGAGAGACGGCCGACGGCGCGGACGCTGATCTGGAACTGCTGGCCGGGGATCGAAGGCTGGGAGCCGACTTGTCCGGCGGCGACTTCGACGTTCTGCTCCTGGAGAGCGCTGACCACATCGTCGGCGGTAAGGGCACGGCTGGCCATGCGTACGGGATCGAGCCACAGGCGCATGGAGTACTTGCGTTCGCCGAAGATTTCGACGTTGGCCACGCCGGGTACACGCTTAAGGTTGTCGCGGACATAGACGTCCAGGTAATTGCTCATGAAGAGCGTGGAGTAGCGTGCGTCAGGGGAGAAGACGCCCGCGCCGAAAACGAAATTCTCCGAAGTCTTGGCGACCGTAACTCCGATTTGCTTCACCGCGTTGGGGAGACGTCCTTGCGCGGTGTTGACACGGTTCTGGATGTCAACTGAGGCGAGGTCGGGATCGCGGGTGATGTCGAACGTGGCGGTGATCGTGCTGACGCCGTTGTTAGTGCTGGAGGAGGTGATGTACTTCATGCCCTCGGCGCCGTTGATCTGCTGCTCGAGCGGCGTGGTGACGGCGGATTCCACAGTCTGCGAACTGGCTCCGGTGTAAGTGGCGGTGACGGCGACCTGCGGCGGCGCAAGATTGGGGAATTGTGCGATGGGCAGCGTAGGAATGCAGACGGCGCCCGCGAGAATAATCATCAGGGCGCAGACGGTGGAGAATACCGGGCGATGAATAAAAAAATCGACCATAAGAAAAAAGGATGGCGCTTTAGCTGTCCAATTTTTGGGAGCTTTTGCTCTTGCTAGCGTGCTGTCCCGCCGGTCCGCGCAATAAATTCACATTGTCATCCTGAGCGAAGCGAAGGACCTATGGATTTGAATTCGCCATGCACGAGATCCTTCGCTTCGCCCAGGATGACAATTCAACCTACGTTGTAGATTTCCGGGACGCCACACTAGCTGCTGCTTTCCTGCGGGACTACGGGTACGCCATCGATTAGAAACTGGGTGCCGGAGACGACCACCTTGTCTCCCGGCTTTACGCCGTCGAGGACGACATAGTCGTTGCCGACGATTTGCCCGATCTGGAGCGGCTTTTGGTGGATCACGTATCCACCTTTCTGGTCAGCCTCGGCGACAAAAGCGAAATAAAGGCCGCCGATTCGCGATACGGCCACGACCGGAACCACCGGCCTTTCCTGGCTGCCCCACACGACACGAGCGCGGATGAACTGGGCGGTGCGCAGGCTCTCGTTCGCGTTTGCGATCTGCGCCTTGACCAGCACGGTCTGCGTCGAGGTGTCGACTTGTGGCGAGATGAAGGTGACCCGGCTGGCGGCGAGCAAGTTTCCTGAACCGTCAACGATCTGGACAGGAAGATTCATCCTGAGCTGGCCAGATTTTTCGATGGGGATGTAGATGTAAGCTTCGAGGCTGCCGGGACGGTCAACGGTGGTGAGCGTGGTGGTCGTAACGACGCGGTCGCCAACGCGGACGGGTACATCACCGACAATTCCGGCGCGCGGCGCCACGACCTGGTAATAGTGCAACTGGACCTGCTGCTCGTTGACTTGAGCATCAAGCGAGTGCAGTTGCGCCTGGGCGGCATCAAGAGTCGCGCGCGCCTGGTCGAGATCCTGCTTGCTGACTACGCCGGCACTGGCAAGACCGCTGACGCGCTCGTAATTCTGCTTCGCCCAGGTGAGTTGGGCCACTTGGGCGGCGCGAGCGTCCTCCTGGCTCTTGACCGTGGCCTGCTGCTTGGCGGGGTCGATCTGCATCATGGGAGCCCCGGAAGCAACATGGTCGCCGGAGCGGACGAAGATCTGCGTGATGATGCCTTCAACCTGCGGCATCACCACAGCGGAGTCGCGGGACTTCAAGGTGGACACGTAGTCGGTGGTGTCGTCGACTTTCTCGGCCTTGGTCGTTTGCACTTTGACCGGCATGGCCTGCGGGGCGGCAGCTTTGGCTGCTTTGCCGTTGCCGCATGCGGTGGTGAAAAGTAGCGCGGTTAGAAGGGTCCCGGACACAATCATACCGGGCAGAATCGATGACGTTCTGGCGAAGAATTGAGACATAGCCATTAGATATAGCGGTCTAGCGCTTAACCAAATCCCCTAGCCCACGGAAACATTGGATCATCCATATGGATTCATGGCAAGGGCAGGTGGCTCCGAAGAATTTTCGCTTCTGCTAAATTGTCTTGTCATGAAACCGAGGCGAAGTTTTGCGAGCGACAATAATGCGGTGGTGCATCCCGAAGTGCTGGAAGCCCTGCGGCACGCTAACCAGGGGCACGTCGTTGGGTATGGGGACGATCCGTACACGGAATCGGCACTGCGAAAATTCCGGGAGCACTTTGGGGTTGATGTCGCTGTTTTCTTCGTTTTCAACGGGACGGCGGCGAATGTGCTGAGTTTACAGGCCCTGACGCGGCCGTTTCATGCGGTGTTGTGTCCGGAGTTGTCTCATATTTATACGGATGAATGTGGGGCGCCGGAAAAGTTTACGGGTTGCAAGCTCGTACCTCTGGCAGCACCGGATGGAAAGCTGACAGTGGAAACGGTGGAGCATGCCTATCACGGAATTGGAGACCAGCATCACGTGCAGCCGCGAGTAATTTCGATCACGCAATCGACCGAGATGGGCACCGTCTACAAGCCGCAGGAAATCGAGGCGCTGGCGCAGTTTGCCCGCGAGCGGAAAATGTTCCTGCACGTGGACGGCGCGCGGATCTCGAACGCTGTGGCGGCGCAGCGGCTAACCCTGCGGCAGGCAACGCGGGATTTGGGAGTCGATGTGCTCTCGTTTGGCGGAACGAAGAACGGGTTGATGGGCGTGGAGGCAGTAGTTTTCTTTCGTCCGGAACTGGCGGAGGACTTTTTGTTCGTGCGGAAGCAGGGGATGCAACTGGCATCGAAGATGCGCTACCTGTCGGTGCAGATGGAAGCGCTACTGACGAACGATCTTTGGCGGAAGAATGCAGAGCACGCGAACCGGATGGCGCGACTGCTGGAACAGGAAGTAAAGAAGATTCCGCGACTGAAGATTATATATCCCGTGGAAGCGAACGGGGTATTCGCGCAAATTCCGCGCGAGGCGATTAAGACGATACAGGAGCGGTACTTCTTTTATGTGTGGAGCGAAGAGGAGTCGGTGGTGCGTTGGATGTGCTCCTTCGACACGACGGAGGAGGACGTCAAGGAGTTCACGGAATTTGTGGGGGCGGTGGTGAGGAACGTCCCGAACTGACGATCCCCGGGTTCGGCTCAAAGGGCTATCCGATTTCCGCAGAAGCGCGGCCTGCCGCGTCTCTACAGGCGGAATTACTTCTTGCCTGCCCTGACCCTTGCCCACCTTGCTCGCTGCGCAGCTGCGATTCTTTTGCGTCCTGCAACCGAAATCGTTCGCTTCTTGCCAAGCCGTGCCGGTCCACGTTTGCTCCCCTGCAGGAAGACTTTTCCGAAGGTAGTTAGGGCAGCGCTTACACGCTGGAGTTCATCCTCAAGGCGTGCGCGTTCCTGTTGGAGTTGTTTGACTACAACCTGAATCAGTGTTTTTGCCATTTATTTATTTTATCACTTATAAGTTGAGTCTCGAAACCAGTTCCCGTGGAGAGGCTCGTTAAGTGGCATGAGATTCCCGTCTCGGATGAGACCCAGCTCTGGGCAAGGACTTCAGGCTGAAGCCGTGTCTTACAAGCGCGAGCAACTCCGATAAAAGCACATGGGGAACATGGAGAAGCCGGTAACCTTTGGGACGCTCCGCGGCTTTTGTGGCCTCCCCGAATCGTAAGGTGGTACCATCCTCTACTCACAACATGACAAGGCCTCGCCGGTTCCGGTCATCAAGTCGCAATGCGCGATTGTTCTTCACTGCGGTCACGGCGGTTTCTCTGATTTTGGCCGGGCTGCCAGCAAATTCAGAATTTGCCCAAGCTCAGACCGCAACGGCCCCCAAAGGATTTCGCCCGCCCGCTACGCTTCCGCTGACGAGCTTTTATAACACGCCACATCCCCCGTCCCCGGGCAGGCCTGGACAACTGATACGCTCGGAAGCGATTGACCAATACAACCTTCCTTATGAATTGTCGGCATTGCGGATTCTTTATCACTCCCGAACCGCGAGTGGAGAAGACGTGGCCGTCTCGGCTGTGGTGCTGATTCCGGATGGCAAGCCTCCCGCCGGCGGATGGCCGGTGATTGCCTGGGCGCACGAGTTCAGAGGAGCGGCGCGACAGTGCGCTCCCTCACTGATGAAGAATCTTGGGGTTGGGCCGCTGCTCGCGATGTACGCCAATCTCGGCTATGCCGTGGTTGCGACCGACTATTCCGGATTAGGGGCTGATTCCGGCAAACCGGTGCTGGACATGCAGTCCAACGCGTTGGACGTCATGTATTC
>DATEQN010000018.1:0-2068 GCA_035272625.1 Terriglobales bacterium
CATCGCCGTACTTCACTTCCTGTCCGGTCGTTTTTCCGTCAATCGTTTTTGCGTCGATCGATGGATCGCGCGCCCACACAATGTCGTAAATCGAATCCACATCCTGTAGAAACGCGCAGATGCGCTCCAGCCCATACGTCAACTCAGCAGAAATTGGAAACAAGTCCACGCCACCGCACTGCTGGAAGTAGGTGAACTGCGTGATCTCGAGTCCATCGAGCATCACCTGCCAGCCCACGCCCCACGCGCTCAGCGTCGGAGCTTCCCAGTTGTCTTCCTCGAACTTGATATCGTGCTGGCGCAGATCGATCCCAATCGCTTCCAAAGACTTCAAATACAACTCCTGCACATTCTCCGGCGGAGGTTTCAGGATCACCTGCAGCTGCATGTGCTTGAACAGCCGGTTGGGATTCTCTCCGTAGCGCCCGTCCGCCGGACGCCGCGAAGGTTGCACGTACGCCACCTTATATGGCTTCGGCCCCAGCACCCGCAGAAAGGTCTCCGGCGCCATCGTCCCCGCACCCACTTCCACGTCATAAGGCTGCTGCAGGACACATCCGCGCTCCGCCCAAAATGCCTGCAGGCGCAGGATGAGTTCCTGGAAGGTTAGCGGCTTGGACTTGGCTGGATTCACAGGCTCGTTCTGGAAAATGAAGATTAACTACTGATTGTAACGGAAGCGGTGTGAACCGTCAGCTAGCGGACTGGGCATCCTACCTACGCGTGCTGTCTGCCTTCCGCTTCGCCGGGCTAAGATTAAACGCCCATCCGCTCCTCGGATCGACGATCGTCACGATAGCAAATATCTCTAAAATCAACGCAATTAGTATGACAGGCAGTCCCTCAACCACGACGCGCGGTTTGTTAAGACGGGAAAGCCACGGGTGAGACGCTGAGAAATAAACGGCGGCCCGCTGCCCAACCTGCGCCCTGTGGTTGTCGGTGTCCTGCCAACTTCGCTCGTCCTTGCCGGTATATTCCCTGTTATTCACCTCGTAGCGATACCCGACCGAATTGTGCCCGCCCCAGATGTCCTTGGTTACAACCGCTATGCCTGCCTGGCCGTCTTTCAGCAGCCAGTAGCTCGTCCGCGAATTCAGCCCCTGCAAGATCAGGAAGTAGCCGAGAATTATCGCTATGACCACGCCTTGCAACCTCGGCGACAACGAATGAGTCGGCTTGTCTGTCAACGCTAGAACCCGCCCTTCTCCAGCATCCCCGCCGTCACCAACTTCTTCTCAATATGCCTCTGTAAAATCTGAATCAGAAGCTTGCGCAGGTCAGCTCCCAGCGCCTTGGGCCACGGTACCTCTGCAAAGCTCTCCACCGGAGCCCGAAACATCTGTGCGGCGAGCACGCGCGATTCGGCCGAAATTTCAGACGATGCCAGGCGCTTATCCTCGGGACACATCAGTCCATCGGCCAGCGCGTGAAAGTAGGCTCGGCTGCCGTTCAGGCTGCGGCCGCAAACGATGCACTCCGTCAACTCGGGCAGGAAGCCGACCAACCGCGTCAGCCACAGTTCAAAATAAGTAATCGGCATCCATACGTCCGATCCTCTCATGGCGTGCAGCACCGAAAGCGTCAGGCGGAAGATTGCGTCATTCGCCTCGCGGTCGGGGAGCAATTCATCCAGCAACTCAGCCACGTGTCCCAGTGCCGCGGCCCGCGCATACGTGACTTCCGTGGCCATAGGGGACTCCAGCACTTCGCAGGCATCCAGGCGCACCAGTTCCTGCCGTTCGCGAACGTCATAGAAGGCGCGAACATAGGTCATCGGCTCCAAAGCGCCGCCAAACCTACGCTTCGACTTCTTTGCCGACCGCGCCACCCCACGCACCTTTCCCTCCGCGCGTGTGAACAGCGTGACCAGCAAATCAGCTTCGCGCAATGGATAGGTGCGCAGAACAATCGCCTCGGACTCTATCAGCGCCATGGAAGCTCAGCCAGTGGACGGTTGATTGTAAATGTACCGAAAAACACGCGGAAAGATTAGAAAACGCCGACATTTGCCATCTCAGCTAGCTCCTGCAAAACGCTTGCGTCGCTGCAAAATGCAGTGGCCCAA
>DATEQN010000019.1:0-5112 GCA_035272625.1 Terriglobales bacterium
GACCAGCACGATGGCGGTGCCCCAGAATGCCTCGGTGGGACGCGTGATGATCGTATTCAGCGTCCATGCGGCGCCGACCAGCACGTAGATTGCGGGGAGCCACGGATATCCCGTGCAGCGGTAGGGGCGCGGAATCTCAGGACGCTTCCAGCGCAGCAGAAACATTCCGATCACGGTCAGCGTGTAGGAAAGCACCATGCCGTAGATGACATAGGTGTAAAGCTGATCGTAGCGGCCGCTGATGGTGAGCAGCGCGGCCCAGATTCCTTGTCCAATCAGGCTGAAGGCGGGCGTGCGCCACTTGGGATGAATGACGGCCATGCGCTTGAAGAAGACGCCATCCTGCGCCATGGCGAGGTAGACCCGCGCGCCGGAGAGGGTGCAGGTGGCCGCGGCGCTGAAACAGGAAATCGCAATCATCAGCGACAGCCACACGGCTGCATGCGGAGAAAACAACGCGGCTGCTGCAGCATGGGCGATGGTTTCGTGCTGCGCGATCTCGCCCAGCGGCAGAGCGTAGAGATAGGTCACGTTCATCGCCATGTAGATCGCGCCCACGACAACCACGCCCAGCACCATGGCCAATGGAACGTTGCGGCGCGGTTCTTTCACCTCGCCCGCGACCCACGTGATGTATACCCATCCGTCATAGGCCCAGAAAACCGCGATCAGGGCGATGCCCATGGCGGAAATCAACTGTGTTGGGTGCAGTCCCATGGTGAGGCCGACGCCGTGGGAGCGGAAGTGCGACCAGTCACCCTTGCCGATGGCGAACCCGAGAAACACGAAAGCGGCCATGGCTGCGAACTTTGTCCAGGTGGAAAGATTTTGGAGCAGCGTGCCCCAGCGCAGGCCGACCACGTTCACATAAGTAAGCACGGCGATAAGCAGCAAGCCGAACAGGTGCGCGCGGGTAATCGTGATTCCAAGGATAGAAGCGACGACGTGCTCTTGCGAGACGATAGGGAAGACTTGTCCGGTATAAGCCGCGGAAGCCACGGAGAGAGCGGCGATAGTGCCGCCGTTGGCGACCGCAAACAGCATCCATCCGTAGAGGAAGGCGACCAGATCGCCGTAGGCTTCGCGCAGATAAACGTATTGGCCGCCGGATTCGGGGAACATCGACCCCAGTTCCGCGAAGGCGACGCAGCCAAAAAGCGAAATCACGCCGCCGATCACCCACACGAGTAAAAACAACATGGGCTGCGGCAGCGGGCCAGCGATGTCTTTCGCGGTGAGAAAAATCGAGGAGCCGATGATGCCGCTGACCAGCAGCAGCACGGAATCGAGCAGGCCGAGTCCGCGAACCAGGGTGGGTTGCGATTCGGCAGCGGTTTCGACGACGGGCAGCGCGGTCGTGGGCGTTTCCATTATCCGATTCCCAGTTCGTCGGGAGATTCCAGCGGCGTCCCACAGCGGCGGCAGATGACGGCGGAACAGTCGCCGCAGGTTAGAGGATCGTTTACCTCCTGGGCGCAATTCGGGCAGTAAAGTGATCCCGGGTCAGGCTTGGGTGGTGGGTCCTGAGGGCGTGTCGCCATGAGGAGGAAAACTGTACCACAGAGGCGGGGCGCTCATAAGGCGATATTTCGCCAATAGCCCGCTGTTTCATCGAGACGGCAGTGATGCTTATTACGGCGACCCCGCGCGGAATCTAGTGTAATCTGCTATCCCGTCCCTGTATGGAGGTACTCGGTGAAGCGACGTTGGGTGATCGTGGCCATCACTATCATGGCGCTGATTGGAGCAGGCATCCTCGTTCGCACTGAGCGCAGGAATCGTCAACTCGCGAAGCGGGCGGCAGCGTACCGCATACTCGCGGAGCAGGGGGATGCGAAGTCGCAGTTCGCGCTAGGCGCGATGTATTACTACGGCAAGGGACTTCCCAAAGACTATGTCGAGGCTGCGCGCTGGTTCCTCAAATCGGCCGAGCAGGGAAACGCCAACGCCCAGTCCTCCATCGCTTACATGTATTACAAGGGGGAAGGACTCGCGCAGGACCATTCGGAAGCGGTTCGCTGGAGCCAAAGGGCTGCCGAACAGGGTGATGCTCGGGCTCAGTACTCTCTCGGAATCATCTATTGGCGAGGCAAAGAAGTGCAAAAGGACGATGCAGAAGCTGTTCGCTGGTACCGCAAATCTGCCGAACAAGGTTATCCGCAGGCTCAGTACAGTCTCGGCTATATGTATTACTACGGCTTCGGCGTGCAGCGGGATCGAGTTCAAGCCTACGATTTGTTTCAGCAAGCCGCCGCTCGGGGCAACGAGCAAGCCAAGCGGGCGATTGAGTGTTCCAGGAAGGGGATTTCCATCGACCCTGGCGCGGGCCTTAGGGGCCTTCAATAGGTCGCACGTCTTCTGGTTTCACGGAACACCACTCGGCGACGCGATAAAATCTTACTCATGCCAGAAAAATCCCTCACTCCCGACGAAAAGTTGCAGCAGGAATTCAACCGCTGGGCCGCAGCTGGCGAAGGCCCGAAGATGGAGAGCCATCACTTCGATATCACGGCGAAGACGATTCGCCGCATGAACCTGCGTCCGGGCGAGCGCGTGCTGGACCTCGGTTGCGGCTCGGGATGGGCGACACGGTTGCTGGCGCGGCTGGTGGGCGAGGGGCCGGACGGATTCGGCCAGGTGGTGGGCCTCGATGTCGCGGACGAAATGATTCGCGAGGCGCGCGCGGCTTCGAAGGATTTCGACAACGTGCTTTACGTCTGGGGATCGGCGCAGCAGATTCCGTGGGAAGAAAATTTCTTCGACAAAGTATTGTCCGTGGAGTCGTTTTACTACTACGCGGACCAGGATCGCGCGCTGATGGAATTGTTTCGCGTGATGGCGCCGCGGGGAAAGTTATTTATCCTGATCAATCTATACAAGGATAATCAGTATTCGCTGCAGTGGGTGGAGAAGCTGAAGGTTCCAGTGCACGTTCGGTCGGCGGAGGAGTACATCGAGCTGCTCAAGAAACATGCTTTCGAGAACGTTGAGGCCTGCCGCATTCCTGATGACACGCCCACGCCCGATGACTACCAGACGAAATCATTTCATAGCCTCGACGATCTGCGGGCGTTCAAGCGAGAAGGCGCACTGCTAGTAATGGCGACGAAGCCCGATCTGCGGACGCCGGCGCCGGGCTATACCATTTATTAGCTTGTTCAGATTTTGCTGTCGTCATCGTCATCGCTGTCGCGCTGCCCCAAGTCTTTGGCAGGGCTGAGCGCGCGCCCGTCGGAAGCGTGATGGACTTCGATCCGCCCGTTCACATTCTCCAGTCTGATGTGCGTGCCGCCGTTCCCGAGTTCACCGCGCAAGTCATGCCCCACAAAGCTGCGACGATTTACATGCAGCCCGAAGTCATTCTCGATCCCGCCGGACACGGTGCTGGCCTCGATTTCCGCTTTGGAGTCGGATGGAATCGTCAGCTCGACCGAACCATTCACCGACTTCAGTTTCGAGCGAGGAGCCGGGGAGCTGGTCGAACTTGGCGTCCAGATGGCCGTTGATGGTGGAGAGTTCGGTGTGGCCCGCGAGATTATGCGCTTCCAGCCTGCCGTTGATGGTGGAGGCGTGCACTTCGCCGCTTACGCCCGCGACATCGAGAGAGCCATTGATCAGCTTGATTTCGTCGAGGCGCGCGCCCCGCGGCACGGTCAGAGTGTACTCAACCGTGGCGGGATTGTTGTGTGAGCCCCAATTGAAGGTCAGATCGTGCTCGGGGTATTTGGTGCGAATCGAAAGATGGTCTTTATCGGAGTCGATATCAATATGCGCCTGATCGAGCCGCTCCTTCGAATCCGCATACTTCACGGCGTCGACCTTGACGTCGTTCTGGTCCCAGGTTGAGATGTGAACCGCGCCATTGATGTTGTCGAGTTCCACACGTCCGTCAGGAGTCAAGGCGTAGGTTTGATGGAATTCTTCGCTGAATGTGCCGCGGTGATCAGAGGCTTGCGCTGCGAGAGCGAGAAGGAACAGAGCGCAGGTGCTTAGGACGATTGGGGCCGGGGCGGGGAATTGGCGTGGGCGGTTCATTGCATTCCTCCGTTTCAAGACTTAGACGCGGCGATCGCAAATTGGTGAGAGCCAAAAGTGGATGGTTCTCTGCTTATAGGGTTAAACGAAATTTGCCTGGGAATGTTCCGGATCATTTTGGGCGGGAACGGTGTTCTTCCGACCCGCTTCGGTGAGAACATAGACTCCAAGAATCGTCATTTCCGGCTCGATAGGATGGCGGTAGCGCTGGCCGGGATAAACCACGTAGTAGATCGCGGGATATAACAAAATCAGCCAGAACAGTAGCCATGCGCCGGGTCTTCGCTGGCGCAGAGCGCGGCCTAGCCCCCAGAACATCAACACCGACGACGCCAGGAAGAGCGAATTCTTTACCTCGGCCAGCCACCAGATCAGCGCCAGCCGCGGCGGTCCGGCCCAGAAATAGATGAAGCGCTTGAGGCAAAGGACGGCGAAGCGTGGGTAATCGGCCTTGATGTAATCGACCGCCTGCCGTTTGCGCCTCTCGATATAAGCCAGTTCGCCCAAGGACGTGTACTGGCGCATGGCGAAGATATCCTGGGTAGGATGCAAATACTGCATCCAGGTGCCATCGGCGCCCGGGCCGTTGCCGAGGCGCAGCTCCGCGCCGAGGTTGTCGCGAATGAAGATGAACTTGCCGAAGGTTCGGTAATTGCGCACCGTCCAGGGCGTGACGCAGGCGATGAAAATCAAAGAGGCCAGCACGACACCGGCCAGCGAAGGCTTCCCGCGCTTGGCGCGGTGATACCACGCCCACAATCCCGAGACGGGCAGGAAGGCGATCAGTACCGTGCTGTTCAGCGCCGCGATTCCCCAGAGCAAGCCGAATTCGATCCACGGCATCATTCCGTCGCGATCCTCCAGGGTCAACACCAGCCAGAAAATCACGGCTAACAACAGTGCCGAAAAACTCGTCTCCCACACCCAGCGCGTGCACCAGAACATCACGTAGGGCAGAAGAGCCCACGTCCAGGCTGAGCCAACGGCGACTTTCTCAGAGAAAATCCGGCGCGCGATGAGAAAGATTGGGATGCAGGTCAGCGCGGAAAAAATGCTGTTGATGGTGAGCAGAATGAA
>DATEQN010000020.1:0-60292 GCA_035272625.1 Terriglobales bacterium
TCAAGGAAACCGTAAGCGCGGTTTTTAGCGTGTCATCGAACACCGCATCTCCAGTTTTGTTGTCGAAGTCGGCGAGGACGATAGTGTCTTTATCGGTCAGGCGCTTGCTTTGCTGATGGGAGCGATAGTAAAGCCCGCCCGCCACGAACAAGGCGATCAACAGGACGGAAACCGCAATCTTCCAGACCTTGCCGTGCGGTGCAGCCAGCGCGCCTGAGCTTGCCGCAGAACTGCGTCCGCTATCAGAGTCGCGCTTCAACCGTTGCAGGTCGGTGCGGATTTCGGAGGCGTGCTGGTAGCGAAGGTTGCGATCCTTTTCCAGACACTTGCTGATGATTTCTTCCAGCTTGGGCGGCAAGTCGGGATTCAGTCGAACGGCAGGAACTGGAGTGCGATTGAGGATAGACTCGAAGACCAGTGCCGTGCTCTCCCCTCGGAAGGGCAGCGTTGCGGTCGTCATCTCATACAGCACAGCGCCTAATGAAAACAAATCCGTCCGCGCATCCAATTCCTTGGCACGGACTTGCTCCGGCGACATGTAGGCAACCGTACCCACCGCACTGCCGGGACTCGTTAGGTGTTCCTCCAACTCGACGGTCGAGGCGCTCAGAGCAACATTCTCCGGCTTGGCGGTGACCTTCGCCAATCCGAAGTCAAGAATCTTCACCTGACCCCTGTTCGTGACAAAGATGTTCGCGGGCTTGATGTCCCGATGCACGATCCCCTTCGCATGCGCGGCGTCCAAGGCATCGGCGATCTGGATGCCCAGATCGAGCACTTTTTCGATCTCCAACGGCTTGCCAGAGATCATGTGCCGGAGTGTCTGTCCCTCCAGCAGTTCCATTGCGATGAAGGTTCGCCGATGGGATTCGTCAATCTCGTAGATCGTGCAGATGTTCGGATGGTTCAAGGAGGACGCAGACTTGGCTTCCCGCTGGAAGCGGCTGAGGGCTTGCGCTTCGTGGGCGAGGTCGTCGGGAAGAAACTTCAGGGCGACGTGACGACCCAGCTTTAAGTCTTCCGCCTCGTACACCACTCCCATGCCCCCGCCGCCGATTTTGCGAAGGATGCGGTAATGGGAAACCGTCTGCCCCACGGGTTGGGACGGTGCAACCATTTGGGGGGAATGTTACGGGGAGACATCGAGAGAATCAACTGTGGGAGACTTGGTGGACGCGGCTGAGATCGAAGACGTCTTTTTTGGTTTTGTACCAGCAACACAGGTAAGCATCACAGGTAGGAATTGCCGGATCAAAATGGCGATGGGAGCTAAACCATTGAGAGATTTGGTGGACCTGGTCGGGATCGAACCGACGACCTCTTCCATGCCATGGAAGCGCGCTCCCAGCTGCGCCACAGGCCCACGCATTCAATTCTCGCTTAGCTTGGGCGCGGCGTCAAACTCGACTCGGGTTGGCAAACTCAAATAGGATATGGTTGGCAAAACAGTTAGGCTACCATCGGAGCGCCATGTTGAACTCGCGAAATATTCTGGTTCGGTTATTTCCGTTTCTCATCGCCTTGCTTGCGGCTGCAGCTGGGGGGCAGGATTCTGCTGGCGCGGCGAGCGCTACGCAGTCGCCGGTTGCTTACGCGTCGGTCAGCGAACTGAACGGCATCCTGACACAATTGCAGCAGACGGCGAAGAGCATGCAATCCGACCTTGAGAAGACGCGTATCGAAAGGTGGAAGACCGACGCTTCGACCAAGCGACAGACGCTGGCGACGGTGGAGTCGATCCAGCGCAACCTGCAGTCGGCGCTGCCGGAAACGATCGCGCAACTGAACAACTCGCCCGAAGATCTGGGAGCGAGTTTCAAGCTCTATCGCAACCTGGTGTTGTTGTATGACTCCTTTGGCTCGGTAGTAGAAAGTGCGGGAGCATTCGGATCCAAAGATGAATTTCAGAGCCTGAGCAACGACATGTCCGGACTGGAGAGCGCCCGTCGTGGGTTTGGCGAACGCATGCAGAAACTGACTGCGAGCAAGGAAGATGAGCTGATGCGTCTGCGGGCGCAGGTCAAGACGTTGTCCGCGGCGCCACCTCCGCCACCGAAAAAGATTGTGGTGGATGACACCGAGCCTCCGAAAAAGCCGCCGGTGAAGAAGAAACCAGCGAAGCCGAAACCGCCGGCGACTACAACCGACGCTCCGCCGAGTGCTGCGCCCACGAAGTGACAGTCGGGCCACTACCTTCCAGGGGCGCTCCTTTTCTGTCAGTGCGGCCGAACTGTGAGGCTCGGGACCTGATCGAGTCGAGCGCCCTGGCGCGAGCTGCGCTCGGCTGGACAGCCGAGGGCGGCTGTCCCTACGTGAGCCATTGCAAATACTGGACTTACCTCTGGAACTCCAGGGGCGGCGGCGGAGTCTAAGTAAATAAGCGGGCAAGGGCTTCCGTAGTGGTGTCGGCAGAGGTAAAGATTCCCGCCGCGAGAGTCGGAGTGACTCTATAATTGGGGGCAACGCCGTCATGGCGGGAGCTACTGCATTGGGCGATCTTGCCAGCGCTATCGGGACCCGAACTGAGGAATCCGCCGTCATTGCTGAATTGAAGGCGGGTTCGGAAGAGGCCTACTCGTGGCTGATCGGCGAGTTTCATCAGCCGATTTACGGGCTCATCTATCGCATCGTGAATGATCCTGCGGACGCTGCGGATACTACCCAGGATGTATTTCTGAAGGTCTTCCGCGGGATGAAGCATTTTCATGGTGAGTCCAGCCTGAAGACCTGGATTTATCGCATCGCTTTGCACGAGGCGGCGAATCGCCGGCGCTGGTGGTTCCGGCACAAGGCGCAGGAAACCCCGATTGATCCAGTAGTCGCGGGGGAATGCGAGTTTTGCGGAGAAGATCGGCTGGTGGATCCGGGCGAGTCTCCGTTTGAAAAGTTCGCGCATGGCGAAGTGCGGGTGGCGGTGGAGGAGGCTTTGCACCAGGTGCCCGAGCCTTATCGGACGGCTTTGATTCTCCGCGACCTGGAAGAAATGTCGTACGAAGAGATTGCGGAGATTTTGACGATTTCGCTGGGAACGGTGAAGTCACGCATCACGCGCGGGCGCGACGCGCTGCGCAAGAAGTTAACGGAGTATGTCCGTGAAGTGGGTCCGGAGTTGGGGCTGCTCGCCCCGGCCGACGTTCCTGCCGGCGCCTCTGAAAATGACCGGCAGAGTCGCGGGTCCCGAAGCGCGCGGGAAAGTTCGCGTGGTGGCAGAGAAGCTGAGGTGACGCCATGAAGTGCGATGAGATGACCTGCGCTGAGATCAGGAAATTGTTCTCGCCCTATCTCGACGGCCGCGTGAGCGGGTCGGAAATGCGCGCGCTCACCCGCCATGTTGAAGAGTGCACGGGTTGCGCGTGGGAATATGCCGCGATGCAGCGCGCCCAGCAGTTGCTTGCCAGTCTGGGTCCGGCGAAGGCTCCCGCCGACCTGGCCTTGAAGTTGCGGCTGGCGATTTCGCGCGAGGCCGCACAGCAGCGGCGTCCGCGGTTTGCGCGTTACGAAGGCATGCTTGTGCGACTGGAGAATGCCCTTAACGCCTTCATGGTTCCGGCCACCGCGGGGCTGGTCAGCGCGGTGTTGTGTTTCGGACTGCTGCTGGGCTTCTTTGCCTTGCCGGCAGAACTGCGGGCGAGCAGCGGAGACGTTCCGCTGATGCTGTACACCGCGCCGCAACTTGAACAGTCGGCCTTCGGTACGTCGCTCGGCAATATGGGCGACGATGCGGTGGTAGTTGAGGCTTACGTGGACGCCAACGGGCGGGTGGAGGATTACCGCATCCTGTCGCAACCGGACGACGCGCAGGCGGTGCTGCCGCAGTTGAAAAACCTGCTGATCTTCACTACCTTCCATCCCGCGCTTTCGATGGGGGTGCCGACGACAGGGACGGCAGTGCTGTCGTTCTCCAAGGTTAGCGTTAAGGGGTAGCGGTGCCAGCCTGGAGAGGGCTTGCGGCGTCCACGCCGACGGGCCAAGCCCCGTTCCACAGGTGGAATTGCGGCATCGTTCTCGCGATGCCCGGATGCGAACCTTCCGTGCAAATCTGGCAGCACTTCTCTGTTTGACCGCGAATTAACCAGTTCGTACACTATTTTCTAGCACTCCGTCTATGTCCGATATCACGAGCAGCTTCCTGGGACAACGCGTTCGATTGGCGTTCGCTGTGAGCTTGGGGGTAGTCCTGCTCGGGGTATCCGGCTGGGCGCAGAACCGGCCGAATGTGTCGCTGGAAACCAGCGAAACGCTTTTCACAGTGCTCACCGCCATCAACACCTGCGGTTATGACCAGGAGCTGAGTGCTTCCGACCCGCTGCGGACGCAGATCCGGTCAGAGGTTGCCAAGGCGGTCGAGAATACCGCCGGGGCGCAGGACGTGGTCGGTCCGATGTGCTTGTTCTACCGGCAGCACACCGTGCCGGATCCCGCGCACGACCTGTCCCACTATGTATCGCTGGCGCTTTATCTGGAGGAGCCACCGACGTTCACGCTGAAGATGAAGGAGGCGGAACTGCCTCCCGATGCCGGCGCGGTAGCCGGCATGGTGCCGTTGATGCAGGCCTTCTACGCAAAGATCGGCTTGCATGCCATCTGGAAGCGACACCAGGCGCAGTATGCGGAATTGACGGAGATTTATCACGATCCGCTGGCGAAGATGACGTTCGACACCGAAATTTATTTGAAGATGCCATCGGCGGGTTACCTGGGACGGCAGTTCACCGTCTATCTGGATGCGATGGGCGCGCCGGGACAGACGAACGCGCGCAACTATGCTGCCGACTACTACGTGGTGATTTCGCCGAGTTCGGGGACGTCGATCAAGCTGCAGCAGATTCGGCACACTTATCTGCATTATCTTCTGGATCCACTGGCGCTCAAGAACGGCGATTCGTTCAAGCGGCTGGAGCCCTTGCTCGAGAGTGTAAAGAATGCGCCCATGGATGATGCGTTCAAAAGTAACATTTCCCTGCTGGTAACGGAGTGCATGATACGGGCGATTGAACTGCACTTGAATAAGATTTCCGATGCGGAGCGGGCCAAGAACATCGACGAAGCCGACAAAGAAGGTTACGTGCTGACGCGGTATTTCTACGACGCGCTGGGCCGATTCGATAGAGATCCGGCGGGCATGCGCAATGCTTATGCGGACATGGTGGGCTCGATTGAAGTCGGCAAAGAAATGAAGCGGGCATCGCTGATCGAGTTTTCGGGTGAGGCGGCGCCGGAGCTTCTGCATGTGGCTGGTCCCCACAGCGAGCACTTGCTTCTGAACGCGGAGCGGCGGCTGGCGGCTGGCGATCCCGAAACCGCGCAGAAACTGGCGCAGCAGGCGCTCGATGGGCAGGAAGAAGACTCGGGACGCGCGTTATTTATTCTGGCGGAAGTCGCCACCGCGAATCGGGACATGGAAGGGGCGCGCACGTATTTTGAACGAGCGCTGCAGACGGCCCATGAACCCAAGGTGATTGCCTGGTCGCATATTTACCTGGGACGCATTTTCGATTTGAAGGAAGATCGGCTCGCCGCCGTGGACCAGTATCGCGCCGCGTTGGATGCGGCGGGTGGAGCGCTTCCGGAAGTGAAACTGGCGGCGCAACGGGGATTGGATCAGCCTTATGAGCCTCCGGTGGCAAAACGGCCGGAGTGACAGAACAGGTTTCAAGGCTTCAGGGCTTCTGGGTTGCGCGAAACCCTGGCGAGCCGCGCTGGCCGGACAGCCGAGGGCGGCTGTCGCTACGTGATGACATCTAAGGTTTGAAATTTTGCGTTAGGGGAGACAGCATGAAGCGAGCGGTCATTCAGGGGTTACTGAGCATAGGAATACTGAGCTTCGCGGTTTGGGCCGAGGCCCAGAGCAGCGGACAACCAGCACAGCAAAACCCGCCGGCAGCGGGTCAGGCGGCGCCACAGGGGAAGCGTCCACCGCAAGCCAAGACGGATCCGGAGTTGGATGCCTGGAAGGCAGCGGCAGCAATTAAAACCGATCCTGCCGCGATGGAGAAAGCGGCTGACGATTTTGCCGTCAAGTTTCCGGACAGCGAGCTTCGCGTGCTGCTCTATAAGAACGCGATGCGGCTCTACCAGAATGCCAACAACGCGGAGAAGACCGAAGCCATGGGCCGCAAAGTGCTGGGCCTTGACGGAGACGATCCCGAGGCTCTGGTAACGGTCGCCGAGGTGATCGCCGAGAGAACGCACGACACGGATATCGACAAGGATCAACGCTTCGCCGAAGCGACCTCGATGGCGCAGAAGGCCACGCAGACGGTGGACACCGACATCAGCGTCCCACAGGGTACTCCGCAGGAAAAGATCGACGCCTACAAGGCACTGCTACGCTCCAACGCGTATTCGATTCTCGGCACCATTGAGTTCAAGAAAGAGAATTTCGTGGGGGCACAGGAGAAACTGCAAAAGTCCATCGATGCGTACCCCAGCGACCCGGATCCCGTGGTTGTTCTCCGCTTGGCACTGACGCTGGATAAGCAGGGGAAATATCCGGAGGCGCTCAAGGTGGCGACTCATGCGGTGGAAATTGCGAAAGACAACGCCGTGATTTTGAATCCGGCAAAACGGGAAGTCGATCGCTTGCAACAGCTCACTGCAGGCACGGCCCCGGCTCCGCCAAAGAACTAGCCACCTCTCCGGTAGAGGCGCGCCCTGCCTGGTCTCCAGCGCGTGCAATTTTTCAGACGCGGCAAGCCGCGTCTCTACCAAGATTCGGGCCGAAGGATCGTTGCCTCTCTTTGCGATGAAGTCACGCGAAATCATGGCGCTGGAAGAAAGCCTGGGCCACCGCTTCCAGCGCCGCGAACTGCTCGAGCAGGCGCTTACCCACAGCTCGCAAGCGCGTGAGGTGGAGGCGCTGGGCGCGGGGGGCGCTGCGTCTGGCGGCGGGTCGCCTGGCGGACCGACGAGCGGCGATAACGAGATGCTCGAGTTTCTGGGAGACGCCGTGCTCGGGCTGGCCACCAGCGAGGCGCTTTTCCACCGTTTCCCCGAGTTCCAGGAAGGGCATCTTTCCAAGCTGCGCGCTCATCTGGTAGGGCAAAGGCATCTGCTGCGGGTGGCCGAGCAGCTTCAGATTGGCCATTACATGCGTCTCGGCCGCGGCGAAGAAAAAAGTGGCGGCCGTAACAAGGCAAGCCTGCTGGTCGACGCGCTGGAAGCGATCCTGGCTGCGCTCTATCTCGACGGCGGCTGGCCGGTGGCGACAGACTTTATCGTGCGCGTGATCGTGGAGCCGGAACTGGCGCACATGAAACTGGAAACCAGCGCCATCCCAGTGATGGATTTCAAGTCCGCATTGCAGGAAGCGCTGCAGGCCAGAGGCGGACCGCAGCCGGTTTACGCGCTCGTAAAGGAAGAAGGGCCGGAACACAAGAAGACCTTTACGGTCGAGGTAAGACTGCCGGCGCCCGAGATGGGGCAATTAATTGGGCGGGCGCAGGGAGCGACCAAGAAACGGGCCGAACAGGAAGCGGCGCGGCAGGTTCTGGAGCACCTGGCCAGGTTGCCCGATGCGCGGCATCCAAATGCTGGAAAGGATGGGGGCGCAGCGTAGTGTGGTGTCCCACAAGTGCGCAGCATAAATCCACACTGTCATCCTGAGCGAAGCGAAGGACCTATGGATTTGAATTCAAGATGACAGCCGGATTTGTGTTGCGAATTTTACTTTATGTCATGGAGCGAAAAGATTTCCGCTGGGGATTGGCCCGCGACTATTCAGTCGGTCGCGGGAACGGTGGTGATCGCCGTTTTTGTGGTGACCTTCCTCGTGCAGGCGTTCACCATTCCTTCGGAATCCATGGAGCAAACGCTGCTTATCGGTGACTACCTGCTGGTGGATAAATTTTGCTACGGCGGCAGCACGGGGTGGAACCGCCTGTTGCCTTACCGCAACATCCGCCGCGGTGATGTCATCGTCTTCCATTATCCGGTGAATCCTGCGCAGGACTTCGTGAAGCGAGTAGTGGCCTTGCCCGGAGATCGCCTGCGCCTCATCAACAAGCGCGTCTACATCAACGGCGTTCCCCTGGTTGAGCCCTACGTGCAATACATCACCGCGCTCCGCAGTCCCTATCGCGACGACTTTCCGCGCACCGATTCTCCCGACTACGGCGTGGATGCAAGATGGTGGAAGGAAATGCCAAAACTGGTCGAAGACCGCCAGTTGATTATCCCCGAGGGTCATTATTTTGTGCTGGGCGACAATCGCGACGACAGCCAGGACAGCCGGTACTGGGGATTCGTGCCGCGCGAAAATATCATTGGACGCCCGCTTTTGATTTACTGGTCGTCGGGCGCTTTGACCAACGATCTTCCCGGATCGCCAACCGTGGGTGATAGACTTTATCACCTTGCCTACGCGGTCACACATTTGTTCCAGATAACGCGCTGGGAGCGAACCTTCAGGCTGGTGCGCTGAGGAAGATGCGCTAATGAAGACGCGCTGAGAAGAAATCCTTTGAAACGGATACCAAACGTGCCTAAGAACGAAAAAGAAGTAGTTGTGGACGAAAAGCCACGCGAGACTACGGTGGAATTCCTGGCTTCCCTGGCGGGAGTGCTGGTCACCGGGTTGTTCATCATCACGTTTATTCTGCAGGCGTTTGAGATTCCCTCCAGTTCCATGGAGGACACAATGCTCATCGGCGACCACGTATTTGTGAACCGGGAGCAGTTGGCGCAGCCAACGCGTTGGGTGGGACCGCTGATGCCCTATCGCGACATCCACCGCGGTGAGATTGCCGTGTTCATGTCGCCAGAACAACCGGGTTTGTTCCTGGTGAAACGGATCATGGGCATCCCCGGTGACCGCATCCACTTGCGCGATGGCGTTGTGTATCGCAATGGCGAGAAACTTGATGAGCCATACGTCCGCCACAAACTGCCCGGCGACTTCCCTTATCGCGACAACTTTCCCGCTGTACTGGCTTCAGAAAGCGATTCTCGGGTAACCAATGAGAAATGGATACAGGAAATGCCCTCGCATATTGAGGGCGGTGACATCGTCGTGCCTCCGAACAGTTACTTTGCCATGGGCGACAACCGCGACTTGAGCTACGACAGCCGTTACTGGGGTTTTGTTCCGCGCAAGAACGTGATCGGACGTCCCATGTTCATCTACTGGTCGTTTATTACTCCGGAGGACCAGTACCAGATGCGCGACATAGGCGACCGGTTGGGGTTTCTGGCGCACATCGTTATTCACTTCTTTGACGAAACGCGCTGGTCCCGGACCTTCAAGCTGGTACGCTGATGAAGACGGGCTGGGAAGAAATCCTCCGAAACGGATGCGAACGTGCCAACCAACGTGCAGGAAAAACAAGAAGCCGGAGTTGACGAAAAGCCGCACGAGACGCCGGTGGAGTTCTTCGCCTCTTTAGCGGAATTGCTGGTCATCGTCCTGTTCATCATGACGTTTGTTCTGCAGAATTTTGAGATTCCCTCCAGTTCCATGGAGGACACAATGCTCATCGGCGACCACGTCCTGGTAAACCGGGAGCAGTTCGCGTCCCCAACGCATTGGATGGGTTCGCTAATACCCTATCGCGACATCCGCCGTGGCGACATCGTGGTGTTCCTCTCGCCGGAAGAGCCAGGGCTGTTCGTCGTAAAACGGATTGTGGGCGTTCCGGGCGACCGCATTCATCTGCGCGATGGGGCCGTGTACCGCAACGGCGAGAAACTCGATGAGCCGTACGTCCTGCACAAAGCGGCGAATTACGATCCTTACCGGGACAACTTTCCTGCCGTGCCTCCGTCGGAGATGTATGGCATCACCAGTCAGGACTGGATCGTCACACTGCCCTCCCATATCCAGGGCGGCGAGGTCGTCGTACCTACGGACAGTTATTTTGGCATGGGCGACAATCGCGACGTAAGCAAGGACAGCCGCTACTGGGGCTTTATTCCGCGGAAAAATGTGATCGGCCGCCCGATGTTCATCTACTGGTCGTTTATCACTCCGCCCGACCAGTACCAGATGCGCGGCGCGGGCGACCGGCTGGGGTTCCTGGCGCACATCGTCATTCACTTCTTCGATGAAACGCGCTGGTCGCGCACCCTTAGGATCGTGCGGTGAAATTTCCGGGATCTAACTTTCTGCGATCCCGGCGCGGGTTGGCTGCGATCGTGGCTCTCCTGCTCATTCTGTTTCTGTTTCGGCCGGGCGTGTACCAGTTACGAAACCGGATCGCCACTTCCATAGGAAACGCGCTGGGACGCAGGGTCGCGCTCGACAACGTGCGCTTGCGTGTTCTGCCGCGGCCGGGCTTCGACCTGGAAGGGCTCGTCATCTACGACGATCCTGCATTTAGCGCGGAGCCGATGATTCGCGCGCAGGAAGTCTCCGCCGCAATCCGCGTTCGTTCTCTGCTTCGCGGGCGGCTCGAGATTGCCACGCTGAGCGCAAACGAACCCAGCATCAACCTGGTGCGCAACGACCAAGGCCGCTGGAATCTGGCAAGCCTGCTGGAGCGCAACGCGCAAATCCCAGCGGCTCCGACCGGCAAACCCGCATCCGAGCGCCGGCCGGCATTCCCCTATCTCGAAGCCGGCCATGCTCGCATCAATTTCAAGATCGGACAGACCAAGAAGTCTTACGCGCTGATGGATGCCGACGTGGCGCTATGGCAGGATTCGGAAAATTCCTGGGGCGCTCGCATGAAGGCCGAGCCCGTGCGCACGGATTTCAATCTAACCGATACCGGGCTGCTCCAGATCAACGCCAACTGGCAGCGGGCTTCCAGCTTGCGGTCGACGCCGTTACAACTCGCGGTGCAATGGCAGAAGGGGCAACTCGGACAGATCACAAAGTTGCTGAGCGGAAAAGACCGGGGTTGGCGCGGCGGAGTGAATTTTACGGCGAACGTATCCGGCACTCCGGAAGCGCTGCTCATCGAGAGCCAGACTGCGATCGAAGATTTCCGCCGCTATGACATTGTTGGCAGCGAGACCGTGCGCCTGGCAACCAGTTGCTCGGGACAATACAACGCGGTTACAAGCACTCTCGCTGACCTGCGGTGCGAATCGCCAGTACGCGGCGGGGCTCTCCGCCTGCGCGGAGCGTTGTCCCTCGTGGCCCAAGTGCCCAATTACGATCTGACGCTCGAGGCCGAGCAGGTGCCGCTGACCTCGGTGGTTCGATTGCTACGCCAAGCGAAAAAGCAGATCCCGGGCGATCTGACTGCAACGGGATTGCTGAATGCGGAGTTGCGCGCCAAGCGCAGCGCTGCCGGCGACACCGGGCACGGCATACTGCCGCAATGGACCGGCACGGGCTCGGCGACCAACGTGCGCCTTTCGTGGAATGGGGGGAATGGGCGGAATGCAGAGAAGAATGAGGTTGCGTTGGGCACGATTCCGCTGGCGCTGATTCCCGTGACCATGGCGGCCGCCGAATCGCACGGAGGCCGGTCTGGTCACCCGCGGACAAAAGAAGATAAGGATAAAGACCAGGAGCCCGTGGAAACTCACCTGCGGATTGGGCCCGTCGCTGTGGCGGTGAACGCATCCGCGCCGGTGAACGCCGGCGGTTGGATATCCGTTGCCGGTTATCGTTTTTTTCTGCGCGGCGACATGGAACTGAAAGACCTGTTTCGTCTGGAGAACGTGCTGGGCTTGCCGGTGTCGCGCCCGGCGGCAGAGGGTTTCGCTAAGTTGGACGTGAGCGTCTCTGGGCCATGGCAGGGATTTGCAGTTCCCGCCACGCTTGGGACGGCGCAATTGCGCAACCTCCGCGCCGAAATGCACGGTCTGAACACACCGATTGAGATCGGCTCAGCGACCATGTCTCTTACTCCGGATGCGGTGCTGATGCAGAAGATTTCTGCGCGCACGGGAAGCACGCATTGGAGCGGCGAGGTTACAGCACCGCGGCACTGCACCGCTTCAAGCGCGGCTCCAGGCGCCGCTCTGGGCCTCGCTCCGACTTGTGTGTTTCAGTTCGATCTCACGGCTGACCAGCTTTCGACCGGAGACCTAGCCGAATGGTTTACGCCGCATCCCGCCAAACGTGCTTGGTACCGCATCTTAACTGCCGACTCCAATCAGCCGCTGGGCCCTTCACCACTCTTCGCGATTCAGGCACGCGGCAAGTTGCATGTTGGCCGGTTTGGATTGAAGAAAATGTTCGCAACCCAGGTCGCGACCCAAGTGGACGTGGATCGCGGCAAGATCACGCTGACTGCTCTGCGCGCACAACTGCTGCAGGGCACACATCAGGGCAACTGGGTCATTGATGTATCGAATCATGACGTATCGAATCATGATGTATTGAATCATGATGCATCGAGTCCTGACGCGTCGACTCATGATGCAGCCGCTCCGTCTTCCGCTCAGCCCGTGCGCTATCACGGCAGCGGCACGTTGCAAGACATTTCGCTGGAGCAGGTGGGCACGTTGATGAACGATGCCTGGATTGCGGGAACGGCCGACGGGAGTTTCGATGTGAGTGGATCCGGACGCAGCTTTCGTGAGCTGCTGGCGGGCTCCGACGGCAAGTTGCAATTCGCGATGCGGAACGGCAGCCTGCCCCACATTGAAATTCCGGGCGCGCCCGTGCCCCTCCCGGTACACCGGTTCAGCGGAGACCTGCGGCTGAAAAAAGGCGTCTGGGAACTTTCTGCCGGCAGACTGGAATCGCGCGACGGCATTTATCAGGTGCGCGGGACAGTTTCTACAGACAGCGGGTGCGATTTCGTTTTGACGCGCGGTGACGAGCTATCGTGGACGCTGACGGGAACGCTGGCTGATCCGCACGTCGCTCCGGTTGATCGAACCGAAGCCAAGCGTGCGGAAGCAGACGCGAAGACGGTCAAACCGTAAATTGAATAATTAAATTGTCATCCTGAGCGAAGCGAAGGACCTGCTGTATTTTGCAGGGAGAAGAAAGCAGGTCCTTCGCTTCGCTCAAGATGACAATCTGACTTATTGATGCGAGCTTGCGGGACACAGCCCTATTGCACGTACCCTGCTCCTCGCAATACTTTCCCTGGCAACGCTCCGCTCATCTTTCCGTTCTCGATCACGGGCACTCCGTTGACGAGGACGTACTCCATGCCTTCCGACAATCGGTTCGGGTCGTCGAATGTTGCGAGGTCGCGTACCGTCTCCGGGTCGAAAACAACCACGTCGGCCCACATCCCCTGTTTCAACACGCCACGATCGGTGAGCCGCATGCGCTGGGCGGGCAGCGCCGAGAATTTGCGGATTGCTTCCTCCAGCGTCAGCTTCTTCTCTTCTCGAACGTACTTACGCAGGATGCGCGGGAATGTGCCGTAGGCTCGGGGGTGCGGGTGCTCCTCACCCAGGATGCCGTCGGGCGACGCGCCGGAAGCGTCGTTGTCCACCGAAACCCACGGCTGCTGCAGCGCCAGCGCGACATCGGGCTCTGACATACCGAAGACCGCGCAATCGGTGAATGCTTTGTCTTCGATGAGCAGATCGAACAGCGCGTCCATCGGATCTTTGTTCATGATCTTGGCAACTTCGCTGAGCCGCTTGCCCTGAAACTTTCTCAGCGCGGGATTCTGGACCACGCTGATGATCACGTCCTGCGGGCCGCTGATCTCATCCCACTCGTTGTCCCAGTCTTTGGAAGGCGTTTCCATGTCTTTGCGAATGCGGGCCCGAGTGGCGGGATCCTTCAGCCGCTCAATCAATTTGGCATTGCCGCCGTCGTGCGCCCATGGGGGAACAAAGGCCGACATGCTGTTATCCCAGGCCGTGTAGGCGTAGGTGTCGGCCTCCACGTCAACGCCCGCGGCGCGCGCCTGGTTGACTCGCGCCACCAGTTCGGGCATGCGTCCAAAGTTGGCTTTGCCCGCCACTTTGAAATGCCATATCTCCACCGGAACATGCGCCTCACGGCCGATGCGCACGGCTTCGTCGATTGCCTCGAGAACACTGTCGCTCTCGTTGCGCATGTGGGTCGCGTAGATTCCTCCGAGCTTCGATGCTTCCGAAGCCAACGCGATAATCTCCTCGGTTTTAGCGTAGGGAGCAGGGGCATACTCCAGCGAAGTCGAGACCCCGACAGCGCCGTCGCGCATTGCTTCTCGAACCAGAACTTTCATCTTTTCGAGTTGCTCGGGCGTCGGCTGAACGTCGGCGTCACCCAGCACCATGCGCCGCACCTGAGTCGCGCCCACGTAGCTGGCGAGATTGATGCCCATGCCTTGCTTTTCCAGTCGCGAGAAATATTGGCGGAACGTGCGCCAATCGGGATTGATCTTGTAATGCTCGTAACCAGGACGGTCGGCAGCAATGATCGCATCGTTCAGCGGAGCGGCGGATCCACCTTCTCCGGTGATCTCGGTGGTGATGCCCTGATAGATCTTCGAAGGCAGGCGCGGATCGACCAGGATCGTTATTTCCGACTGACCGAGCATGTCCACAAAGCCGGGAGCGATAACTCTGCCCTTGGCGTCAACGGTGCGCCTGCGCGCGGCAGCAGAAAGATTGCCGATGGCGGCGATGCGGCCGTCGCGGATTCCGATGTCGCCTGAGTACCACGGGGAGCCCGTGCCGTCGACGATGTGTCCGTTGGTGATGACGAGGTCGAATGGCGATTCGGCGGCAAAAGCAATGGTGGAGAGGATCAGCAAGAATGGCAACGCGAAACGGCGCGTTAAGGTCATGAGTCTCTTTCCGGTTCGGTTGTTGCCATCGTAAGTTGCGAACCCTGCGGGCGGCCAACCATGGTGCCAAGGATAATCCAGAGTCCAAGAACGAGCCACTCCCAGCCGGAAAAATGCCCCGGCACAAATGGGAGAAACTTCATCAGCGCCAACGCCAATCCAACCAGTGCACCCAGCAGAGCGATCAGACGATCTGCGATTCGGGGCCTCATCCACAAATAGGCGGCGCACACCGCGAACCATCCGGTGGCGGAAGCGACTGATCCAACTTCAGAGATCGGAACCAGAATCGCGCTGCCGGGAAACATGCACGCAGCCGTGGCGACGCCAACCGAAACGACCGCCGCGGCAGGAGTCTGATTCCGGGGATGCACGCTAGCCAGTCGCGCATCCACCAACCCACGCCGTCCCATGGCAAACAGCAAGCGGCTGGCGGCGATGAAATTTCCGTTGAATACTTTGAATAGCGAAAGCAATGCGGCACTCAGAATGATGCTCACGATCCAGCGCGAGCCGACGGCATGCTCGAAAGCGACTGCCGTCATGAATGGTGCGCCGGTCAGCGTGCGCCACGGCGCCACAAAGCCCACCGCCGCGATCACGATGATGTAGAACACGGCGCCGACGACGATCGCCGCGAAGATGGCGCGAGAGAATCCCTGGGCGCGAAATTGGGGATTGGCTTCTTCGGCCGCCTTGGTCACCGATTCGTATCCCATCATGTAGTAGGGGACGATCTGCAGCACCAGCAAGATGGACACAAACGGAGCATGCGTGAACACGGGCGGGAAATTGGCGGGCGATCCGCGCGTGACGCCAATGGCGACGAAGGTCACAAAGAGCGCGAGTGTGCCGAACGTGGTCCAATTTTGAAAGGTTGCGCTCAGCCGGACGCCACGATAGTTCACCACGGTTACCAGCGCCGTGAGCGCGAGCCCGATGGCCAGATGGGGCAGGTAGACCGGCTTCCCGGCCACGCGGTATAACTCGATAGAATCGAGCGCGGGAAAGATGTAGGCGGCGATGCGGCCGACGGCCACGGCCTCCCACGGACAGACAATGAAGTATGCGAGCATCATCATCCATCCGGTATAGAAGCTGACCGGGCGCGGGAAAACCTTCGCGGTATAGGCCACCTCGCCAGCTGCGTCGGGCATGGCCATCACCAACTTGCCGTACACATAGCCGATGGGCAGCAGGAGAATGCCACCAATCGCGAAACCGAGAATGCCGCCGAGCGGGCCGCCGCGCAGTAGCCAGTCGTCCATGACGACCAGCCAGCCGACACCGACCATCGTTCCCCAGCCGAGAGAGAAGTAATCGGTGACGCGCAGCTTGCGGGCGAGTTGGGTCATCCGAGTGGTTTCATCGGGAGCGGGACGGTGCCAAGCTTCGCTCGGCCGACAGCCGAGAGCCTGCCCTGAGCTCGCCGAAGGGGCGGCTGTCCCTACGCGCATCTTGCGAGGCAGGCTTCATGGGCGCGGATTATATCGCATCGTTGCCCTTGAGCCTGGTGCTTCAGGCGACCGCGAAGCGCGGCGGCGGGCATTCGTTTGCCCGCAAAATACAGATCGCTTCTTTCAGCGAAGAAATCTCAAACACAGAGTTGAGATGCGTCGCCTCCAGCGTGCTGCGGAAGAAAACCGGCGGGTTCACCAGCTTCAGCTTCGCCGACCGCTGAGTTGCCCAACGCCGCAGCAGCAGCAGGGTTCCCAAGCCGCCAGCATCCAGATGGTCGACATCGGAAACATCCAGCACCAGCACGCGGACCCGTTCCAGTTGCTCGATCCGGCGCCGGAACTCGTCGAGCGCCGCTCCGCGCACCATGCGTCCCGAGCAGTTCACGACTGCCACGTCCTGCAAGCATTCGACTTGAAATTTGAGTTCCATATGTCTGTTCATACGAACCTGCCTTGGAAAAAGTTCCGTGCTCGGCTGTCATTCAATTGGACGCGGGAAGAGGGGAAAAGTAATCAGCGGAACCCACCTTCATGGGCATCGGATCTTTAAATTAGCTGAATCTCTTTTTCAGCGAGATCATCAATGATCTCGTCGCGTTCACCTTGAGAGCGGCACAATTCACAAATCCTTAACATTTGACAGGAGAAGAGAAATGTCTAATACACCGACGACCGCCGATGCGGAACTGATCGTGAAACTCTACGACCTCCGCCGTGAAGCCGAAATCCGAAAAGCGCGCAACTGGTGGCTCGGCTTTTGGCCGGAATCCGCGGACGACATCCTGAAAATCGCAACCGCGCTGGGAACCCAGGAGAATGCCTGGCTTCGGCAGGTTGGCGGATACTGGGAGATGGCTGCTTCCTTTGTATTGCACGGCGCGTTGAATCGAGACCTATTCCTCGAACCAAGCTTTTCCGGTGAGATGTTTGTTTTTTTCGGAAAAGTTGCGCCCTTCGTGAAAGAGGTGCGAGAAAAAATGCAGAACCCCGCCATCTTCGGCAACGTGGAAAAGCTGATTGCGACCTCCGAGGGAGGACCAGAGCGTTTGAGACAGACGCAGGAACGCATCGCTATGATCCGTAAATCAGCACAATCGGCCAAAGCGGCGTAGCCGTTCTTGAGAATGCTTGCATTCGGGGAGACAGGGAGCCTTTTACTAGTTGTCATCTTGAGCGAGGCAAAAAGGCCTGCGTGTTGGGCAGAGTCAAATCCATAGGTCCTTCGCTTCGCTCAGGATGACACCTCTTATTTAGGCTACTCGCTACAATCCCGCCTCAATCCGGGACCTGGGGTCGAGGAGATCGCGCAAGGCATCGCCGATAAAGTTGAAGGCGAGGACCGCAAGCATCACCGTCACTGCCGGGAAGAGCACCAGATGCGGAGCATCAAAGAGGTGCGAGCGGGCGTCGTTCAGCATCGATCCCCAACTCGCGGTGGGCGGCGGCACACCCAATCCCAGAAAGCTCATCGTCGCTTCCGCCAAAACAGCACCGGCCATGCCGATCGCCGCCTGCACAATCACCGGCTGAATAATGTTGGGCAGAATGTGCCTAGTAATAATGTGGAGATCTCCAGCGCCGAGCGCCCGCGCAGCTTCGACAAATTCGCGTTCGCGCACAGCCAGCACCTGCGCGCGTACCAGGCGAGCGTAACCAACCCATCCTCCCAGCGACAGAGCGAGGACGAGATTGAAAATGCCGGGGCCGCGGAAGGCCACGAACGCAATCGCGATGAGAATGCCGGGGAACGAAAGAAACGCATTCATAAGCACGACGTTGACGAAGCGGTCGATGCCTCCGCCGTAGTATCCGGCAAGGCTGCCGATGATGAGGCCAAGCAGAAGCGAACACGCCACCACGCTGCTGCCGACGAACAAAGAAATTCGCGCGCCCCAAATCAGGCGCGAGAGAATGTCGCGTCCGAGTTCATCGGTTCCGCACCAATGCTGCGCCGAGGGCAATTGCAGGCGATTCGGCAGATCAATGTGCGCAGGATCTTGTGGAGCAATCCAGGGCGCGAAAATCGCCGAGAACACGAAGATGCACACTAGGACGACTCCCACGGCCGCCAGTGGATTGTGCCGGGCGACCCGAGGGAGCGAGATGGCTAGGGTAGACATGGTGCCTGAGAACTACCATATCTCAAGCTGGAGTTTGCGGTAGCTATTGATCATTTCGAAATCGGCGCGGTTCGATGTGATCAGGCGGGCTCCATGCGAGCGGGCAGTGAGTGCGATGAGCAGATCAAAATGCAGATCGCGCAGCTTATCCGCTGTAAGGCCGCGATCGGCGCGAATTTGTCCCAGTATCTCGCCCGACTCCAGCCAGTTCTTTTCCGTAGGAGTCAGGGTTGGATGATTCTTGCCGAGGGCCCTCAGAAACTCCCTTTCCGCCGGTTGCACGACTCCACGCCACAGTTCGGCCATGACCACGGCGGAATTCCGGATGAGCCCGTGCAAGGTCTGGATTCGCCGCCGATAATGGCCAGTGCGTATATCGTCGACCAGAACCGACGTGTCGAAGATGACGAGGTCACTCATCGAGGCCGGCGAATGAGAGCTTCCCTTCGTATTTCTTCATCAAAGCCTTGAAACGCTTGAGCGCGACAAGTTCACGAAGCGCGACATGGACAGCTTCGGTGCGGGACTTTACGCCAAGAAGCTTTTTGGCCTCGTCGGCCAATTTGGTGTCCAAGCGGATCGATGTCATGGTCGCGGCCATTAGGATTCTCCTTGATTCCAGCGTATATACAGGATAGATTGTTTGTATATATGCGTCAAGAGAAGAATTCTGCCTTGCGAACGAAGGAGTACTTCACCGCGCGAGCGCGACGCGCCGATCCGGCCAAGGTGGCGCGTATTCTGAAGCGCGTCGGGAAGGGCAATCCGCCCGTGGAGAGGGATGAACTCCCTCCGGAATTTGCGGCTATGAAGAAGGGCAGGAAGCAATGAGTAAGAAGAATCTGGGATAGAGCATTGATGACTTCTTAAAGAAGGAAAACATCACAATAAATTGCAAGCGCGCGGCCACCCGGCCACCAAGTCGAGGCTCGCGCAACTGCACCGTGGGGAGAATCGAACCAACCTGGTAGGAGCATCCGTAACTCATTAAGGAATAAATACCTTACGTGTAGCCCCTTTAATCTCAAAGACCTGGCGGAACTCGCAGCCCAACAGGATTATTGTCTGATCCTCGGATTCACCGCCGAGTACAACAGATCAGTCAGAAAGTTCACGGCAACATAGGTCAGCCCAATCGCC
Organism: Terriglobales bacterium; assembly: GCA_035272625.1. Taxonomy (GTDB): domain Bacteria; phylum Acidobacteriota; class Terriglobia; order Terriglobales; family Acidobacteriaceae; genus Acidiflorens. Next base: position 19,360 of record DATEQN010000020.1, read on the forward strand.
AGAATGCATCCCTGCACCAGGTAGTAATCGCGGTTGGCGATGGCCTGGATCGTGAGGCGTCCGATTCCGGGCCAGGAGAAGATGGTTTCGGTGACGATCGCTCCGGCTAGCAGGGCTCCGAATTGCAATCCGAGGACGGTCAAGATCGGAATCATGGCGTTGCGCAGGGCGTGACGATAGACTACGGTCCGCTCGGGCAAGCCTTTGGCGCGCGCGGTGCGAATGTAGTCTTGTCCTAGCTCTTCGAGCATTGAGGTTCGCACCATGCGGGTCAGGATCGCGGCCAGCGCTCCGCCCATGGTGATGGCGGGGAGCACTAAATGGGCTAAGCTGCCGGAACCGGACACGGGGAGCCATCCCAGCTTGACCGCGAAGAACAAGATCAGCACCGGGCCCAGCGCGAAGTTTGGGAACGACAGGCCGAAGAGACTTACTACGCTTAGGACGCGGTCATCCCATTGATTGCGGTGTTGCGCCGAATGCACGCCTGCTGGAATGGCCAGCACAATCGCCACGAACAATGACGCCAGCGTTAGCTGTAACGTGAATGGATAACGTTGGGCTATCAGACTTGTAACTCCCTGATTGAAGCGCAGCGACTTGCCTAGATCTCCGTGGAGCACGCCTCGCCAGTAATTCAGGTATTGCTGTCCGAGCGGCACATCGAGGCCATAAGCGTGTCGCGCCGCCTGGATGTCTCCGGCGGCTGCGCCTTCTCCCAGCATTTGCTGGATGGGATCGCCGGGAACGAAGTGGATCAGCAAAAATACGGTGGAGACGACCAGCCAGATGACCGGCAGAGTGTAGAGAACTCGGGAGATGATGTAGCGCGGCATCGGTGCCTAGTCCCTACTTGTACCACGCGCGTTATAGCGAATCCAGAGTTGCCGTGGCCACGGGCAACTGCCGAGCTGCGCTCGGCTTGGACGGGCGAGGCGCCCGTCCCCGCACGATCTAGTCTCCGGCCCGCTGCACAGATGCTGGCGGCACGGACACTTCCGATGGCGGGGCTGCAGGCAGCGGCTCGATGCGAACGGTGGCGATGCGGTGGCCGTCCACTTTTTCGACCACAAAACGCCGCCCCTCATAAACGAACGCTTCACCGCCCTGGGGCATCTGCTGCAACCGCGAAAGCAGGAAGCCGGCGAGAGTTTCGAAGCCTTCGTCCTGTGGAAGCTTCAGTTCGTATTGGGTTTCGAGGTCGCGAATGTTGATCGCTCCGTCCAGCACCAGAGGCGCATTCGCATCAGTCACCGCCGGTTGCGAGGAAGCAACGTCGTATTCGTCTTCCAGTTCGCCGACCAGTTGCTCGAGCACGTCTTCCACGCTAACCACTCCCGCGGTGGAGCCAAATTCGTCGACCACCACCGCCAGGTGCCGCTTGCGCTGCTGGAATTCACCCAGCAACTCGAGCAAAGATTTGGTTTCGGGGACGACCAGCACATCGTGCATGACCTGGCCGATCTTCATCTGCGCAATGCGCTGGGCAGCGGGAGGAGCGGCGACCAGGCCGAGGCGGAGCCGCGTCCATCGCATCAAGTCCTTGACGTAGAGCACGCCGATAATGTGTTCGGGACCGCGCTGCGGATCATACACCGGGACGCGCGAGTGCTGATCTTCGACCACCCGCGACAGGGCTTCGTCCAGGGTCAGGTCGGAGGGCAAGGAAAAAATCCGGGTCCGCGGCACCATCACCTGACGCGCAGTGATGCTGTCCAGTTCGAGCGCGTTCAGCAGCATCTCTTCCTGGGCGGAGGAAAGCTGCCCGGAGTGGTGGGCAGCGGTCACGATGAGCTTGAGTTCGTCGGGAGAGTGCACCGAACCGTGCCGGATCTCGCGTGTCCCAAAGGCGCGCAGGACAAAACCGGCGACTCGGCTCATCCCAATGGTCAGGGGGCCAGTGATGGTCAGGAAAACGTCCATGGGCGCGGCGACCGCCAGGGCGACTCGTTCGGCGCGTTGCAAGGCGAGCGACTTGGGAACCAGTTCGCCCAGGATCACGTGCAGGCTGGTGATCATTACAAACGCCACGGCAACGGCGACCGCATGAGCGTAGACCAGCGCATAGGGAACGCTTCCGATCCAGCTCTCAAACAGTCGCGCCAGAACCGGCTCGCCCAGCCAGCCCAGGGTCAGGCTGGTAACGGTGATCCCGAGTTGGACGCCGTTCACGACGCGGCCGAGTTGCTGGTGAAGTTTGAGGACGGTGCGGGCGCCCACGCGGTGGGCTTCGATCAACTGCTGGATGCGGGTTTCGCGCACGCTGACGAGCGCGAACTCGGCCGCGGCGAAGAAGGCATTGGCCGCCACCAGGAGCAGGATGACGAACACCCGCAGCAGCACGTATGCAATCATGGAACTCTAATTCTAACATTCCAAAGGGATAATGCCCTGCTTTTGGAAGTTGTTGGCGATACAATCAAAATGAAGACTTTTCGGGCTGCGGAACATGTTGCGAGCGCTTGAGATGGGGCCGAGCTGCGCTCGGCTTGGACAGCCGGGGGCGGCTGTCCCTACGTGTTCTCAAGTCACTCGCTTTCTTTTTCATTGTCCGGCGGTCTAAGCAGGTATGAGACGGTTGCACAAGCTGAGACCGATATTTCCGGGAACTATTCCGAGGTTTTTCCCGTAACAACAGGTGGAATGACAGTCCTAAGATTCAAATTCAAGCAGGAGGCTGTCGTGGAAGGCAATGGCAACGGCAGGAAAAAGCGGCGTAAGCGAATCATCATCTGGAGTTCGATAGCAGCAGTCGTTGTGGTCCTGGTGGTTGCTGGCGCGCTGATCGCAGCCAGCGGCGGCACCAAGATCGACCCCTCGAAGCTCGCCAAGGTCGAAAAGGGAGATCTCGCAAAGAGTGTGGTGGCCACTGGCAAGATCGAGCCCATCACCAAAGTCGAGATCAAGTCCAAGGCCAGCGGCATCGTGAAGAAGCTGTACGTCGATTACGGCGACAAAGTGAAGAAGGGCCAGGTGCTCGCCGAACTCGATCGGGAAGAACTCCAGGCCCGTGTCGATCAGGCCCACGCGCAATTGGAGACCTCGAGCGCCAGCTTGAACGGCACCCGCGCCGACCTGGAGCGCGCCAAGGTAGACGCCGAGGGTCCCGACGTTCCGCTGCTGAAACGCGCTTATGATCGCGCCCAAGGCATGGCCAAGGATGGCGTGGTTTCCGCTTCCGCGCTCGACGACGCAGAGAAGAACTACGAGATGTCGTTGAACAAGCAAAACGTGGCCAAGGCGCAGTTGCTGGTTTTGCAAGCCAAGATTGGCCAGGCCCAGGGGCAGGTGTCACAGGATCGCGCCAATTTGAAACAACTGGAAGAGCAACTGGGTTACACAACGATTGAGTCGCCGATTGACGGGATCGTGCTTTCGCGCGACGTGGAGATTGGCGATGCGGTGAGTTCGATTCTCGTGCTGGGTTCCACGGCCACGCTGGTCATGACTCTCGGCGACACCAGCGAAGTCTATGTCAAAGGCAAGGTGGATGAGAGCGATATCGGCAAGGTTTATCTGGGACAACCCGCCCGGATCAAAGTCGAGTCGTTCAAGGACAAGACTTTCACCGGCAAAGTGACCAAGATTTCCCCCATGGGGGTAGAAAAAGACAACGTCACCACTTTTGAGGTGCGGGTCTCGATCAATAACCCCGAGGGCGTCCTGAAAGCCATGATGACGGCCAATGCCGAGATTATTCTCGAAGAGCACAAGAATGTTCTCCAGATCCCGGAAGGCTCGATTATCTACGACAAGGACAAGAAGGCATCGGTTGAAATACCGGATCCCAAAGCCAAGGATGGCAAGAAAAAGCTTGCCGTCAACATTGGCATCTCGAATGGCGCCAAGACCGAGTTGCTGCAAGGGCTGAAGGAAGGCGACCAGGTAGTGCTGCAGTGAGAAAAGCAGGTCTCAGGTCTTATGGTGTCAGGTCTTAGGAAAGGCTTGGCGCCAGTAGCACCTGCCTGAGACCTGACACCTTGGACCTGAGACCTGCTTTATCCCGGAGAGGAATCGCTATGAGTCAAATTTGCTTTCATCGCGCAGTCCGCACGCTGATTTTTGTGTTGGCCACTTCGCTGGCTGGCTTCGCTTCGGTCGTCGGAACCTTTGATCGTTCGTTCCAGGTCAATGGCAACGTCGACCTCGAAGTGCTGACTCGCTCCGGCGACATCACGGTGCGGAACGGCGCTGCGGGCACGGTCTCGATTCATGCCACGATCCATGCGGGCAATGCCTGGTTCGGCGGCGACCACAAGGCGGAGGTGCAGGGGTTGCAGAACAATCCTCCCATTCGCCAGAACGGCAACAACATTCGCATCGACTACGTGAACATCAACAACATTTCGATCGACTACGAAATCACCGCTCCGGAGAACACCGCAATTCGCGCCCATACCGGCAGTGGCGATCAGACGGTCGAAGGCCTCAAGGGCAACGCCGATCTCGAGAGTGGCTCGGGAGACATGAAAGTGGCGCACCTCACCGGCGATCTGCGTTTCCAGACGGGCTCTGGAAACGTCCGCGGGCACGAGCTCTCCGGTCCCGCGCGGGTCAAAGCAGGCAGCGGTGACATCGAAATCGAGGAAGTGGGTGCGGGCGACGTGGACATCCGCACCGGATCCGGCAACATCACCGTGACCGGTATCCATGGCGGATTTCATGCCGAGTCGGGGAGTGGCGACATCCAAGGCAACGGTTCGCCCGGCAATATGTGGAGCATCCGTACCGGCTCGGGAAACGTGACCCTGCGTGTGCCCTCCGGCGCCAACTTCGACGTCGACATCTCCACGAGCTCCGGAACCGTCACGCTGGGCCATCCCGTGACTACCACCGTCCAGGGCCGCATTCAGGAGTCGCGGAAGAGCGTGGTGGGCAAAGTCGGGAGCGGCGGTCCTATCGTTTCCGTGCACACCGGCTCCGGCGACGTTCGAGTTGACTAAGCGGTTGGACCCAGCCGGTGGAGGGACTGGCGTCTCGCTCGTCCAGCCGTGCGGGGAACGCCCGTCGCTCCCCTACAACTTGCCTTGACGTGCGGTTGTGCCACGTCCGATACTTCGTGGAGTTCCTGAAATTTTCAGGCTCGACGAGGTAAAAGATTGGCACGCATCCCGATCATCACTCTCACCACCGATTTCGGACTCAACGATCACTTCATCGGCGCCATGAAGGGGGTCATGCTGGAGATCGCGCCTGAGGCGCAGATTATCGACATCAGCCATGCGGTGCAGCCCTTCGACATTCTGGACGGGGCGCTGACCATTTCGCAGGCCTACTCCTATTTCCCTTCCGGCACCGTGCACATGGTGATCGTCGATCCCGGGGTGGGGACGGCGCGGCGGCCCGTGATTCTGACCGGCGACCGCCACCTGTTTGTGGCTCCCGACAACGGGGTGCTTTCTCTGATTTACGACCGCGAAGAGCGCATCTCCGTGCGCCACATTACCGCCGAGCATTATTTTTTGCAGCCGCGCAGCAATACCTTCCACGCGCGCGATATCTTCTCCCCAGTGGCAGCTTATCTCGCCAAGGGGGCCGAGCCCGATCGCTTCGGCGAAGAGATCACCGATTATGTCCGCTTTGGCGCGCCCCGCCCCAAGCCGGTGGACGAACGGACCTTGCGAGGAGTGGTGCTGAAAGTCGATCGCTTTGGCAACCTCATCACCAACATTACTCCGCAGGATGCGCCACAACTTTTCGCAGCCACGCCGCCCGCCTTCAAGATCGCGATTGGAACCAAGGCCCAGGCAACGCGGATGTGCGCAAACTACGCCGAAGGCGGTCCTGGCGAAGTCTTCGGGATCCTGGGCAGCATGGGCTTTCTGGAAGTCGCCACCAACCGGGGCTCAGCCTTCCAGTTGATGGGCGCGGGCAAAGGCAGCGAAGTCAACGTGGTGATCGAAGCAACGAACTAACGTAGGGCCAGCCGCCCTGGGCTGTCCCTACGCTAGAGATTCTTCGCCCCAGGATGCACGTAGCGATCCATCTCCGCTGTCCACTTCAGGAAGCGCCACAGGCTGCTTCGCTCCGTCCACAGAAATTCCCAGAATTCCAGGAATCCGATCTGGGTCATTTTGACGCCGGTGAAGGTCTCGATGCGCCATAGAAGATACGGACTGCGCCACGGGGCAATCCGGTGGCCACGGGTCGAGTTCCAAAGAAAGCGCAGCATCGGCCGCATCGGATTCCAGTATAGCGCCGCAGAAACAGGGTAAGCCCCGCCTCTACAGACGCAGCAACTAATTTCTTACTTTGTAATGTCGACGCTGGCGCGGGTATTTTCCCACTCCATGCGCAGCGTGCATTTGGTGCCGGCCGGGTCGAAAGCGATGGTGAAATTCTCCACCGGCGCCGCTGTTTTGGAAACCTTCATCGGCACGCGTACCAAATCTTCCTTCTCGCCGGCATAGTCCGTTCCCCACTCGCCTGTCTTCTTGCTGATGACCAACCACCATGCGTCGGCTTTCGGGACGGTAAAGATGGTGTAGCTGCCCGCTGGCACCGCCTTGCCGCCCACCGTCAGATTCGTATCGTTGACGAACGTGGTTGCTTCATTCGCGCCGGTGCGCCAGATCTCACCGTAGGGAACGAGCGCTTGCTCGCCCGTCGTGCCGAAAATCTTCCGCCCTTTTGCACGCGGACTGGAATAGTCGATCTTGATGGTCTTGCCATCGGAGAACTTGCATTGCGCACTGGCCGGCGGACTGGGCCGCTTGGATTTGTCTTGCGCCATGTTCATCTGCGCCGGGGCGAGAGTTGCAAGCGCAAATAGAAAGAGTGAGGCTGCGATTAAGGCGAACTTCTTCATGACCTGTTCCTCCTGAGAGCAGTCAGCAATTGCAGAGGTCAGAAGGCAGATTGCAGAATTGAAAACCTTGACCCAAAAACCTTGCCCCCGTCGATAGCCGCCGAAGGCTGAGTCTTTTACCTCTGCAATCTGCCTTCTGACCGCTGCATTGCTGATTGCTGTTCCCGCCAAGAATTATACCCACATCCCCGCTACAATCTGCTCATGGCCGTCTTCAACGAAAAGCAGGAAGAACTCGAACACTACGAAGTTCGCATGGGCGTGCCTCGCGGACGCCTCGCCGTTACCATGGACCTGGTCACCGACGCCATGGCCCTCGTCGGGCAGCACGGAGTCTACTGCCAAAGCCAGCGCTGGCCGGGCAAGCCGGTCATGGATGTCCAACTCATCATGAAAAACCTCACCGACGCCAAAGAGTTGATTCAGAGTGTAATGGAAGAACTCAAACCCAAAGCCTGATGGTAGAGACGCGACTTGCCGCGTCTCCTGCGGAGCAAAGAAACTTTCGATACGAAACCGAAGTTTTTCCGCAGCCCGCTGAACGGGATCATGAGTAACGCAAAAGACCTACAATCCAGAGTATGGAGCGCAAGATCTTCTGGATCTCGTTGACCGTGCTCGGGCTGCTGGCTGATTTCGTTCTGCCGCTCTGGTGGGCGCTGGGCGCGAGCATTCCCATCGTGTACATCTCATGGTGGGTGGCCTATCGCAGCGGCTGGTTCGAATAAGCGGATTTGCGCTTTGCCAGGCCGTCATTCATAATTGTCCCGCCGCGTTTCCAATCTCACAGGGGCAACGAATGAAAATCCAATGGAAGTTCTCCGCAGTGCTGTGCCTCGTCCTCACGCTTGCGCTGGCAAGCATCGCTCAAACCACCCCAACTCCAGCACCGGCCACTTTGTCAGCCACAGAGCGTGACGCTGCGCTCAACAGCCTGCAAGCCACCCACGACGCATTTCTGAAGTCGATCGCTGGATTGTCGGAGAAGCAGTGGAGATTCAAGCCTGCCCCGGACCGCTGGTCGGTGGCCGAAGTATCGGAGCACATCGCCGTCTCCGAGTCCGCGATCTTCGGATTGATTCAGAGCAAGTTCATGACGTCGCCCGCTGCGCCAGAGAAGCGTGCCGAGGTGGCGGGAAAAGACGAGATGGTCCTGAAGATGGTCCCGGACCGCAGCCACAAAGTGCAGGCGCCGGAGTTCCTGAAGCCAACCAGCCGCTGGGCGACGCGCGAAGAACTCACCAAAGCCTTCGAGGACAGCCGCAAAGCAACCATGGACTACGTCCGCACTACCAACGACGATCTGCGCGATCACTTCGGACCGCATCCGGTACTTGGCTCGCTAGACGCGTATCAGTGGATCCTGCTGATCTCGGCGCACTCCGAGCGCCACACCAGGCAGATTGAAGAAGTGAAGGCGGACCCGAACTTCCCGAAGGAGTAACAATTCAGCAAGCGGCATGGATCCAAGCTTGCTGGTGGAGAGCCGGGCGTCCCCGCCCGGCTGGACGGGCGAGACGCCCGTCCCTCCACCGTTCGACTCATAGCGTTCCCGTCTACGCTAACTGGTACTTCCCTGCCTCAATCGTCTTCCGCGCAATCTGCTGGCGCAGGGCAATCGTGTTGAACGGTTCGTGCTTCGCCAGTCGCCGCACGATCGCGAGTTGAGTGCGTAGCATGTCGCCTTCGGCCACGTCGGCAATGACTTTCTTTGCTGCCGCTTCGACCTTTTCCAGCGCCTGCGTCAGATACACTCGCGTCATCGCAATCGGCAGCGCAGCTGACGCTTCACCTTTCCGCTCGACCATCTTCTGCGCACGCAGCACGGCCGATTCCATGGCGTAAATTTCGATCGTCATATCGGCGATCGCGCCCATTACCTCTTGCTGGTCCTGAATGGCTTGCATATATTTCTGCGTCGCCGATCCAGCAACAAACAGGCCCAGCTTTTTCGCCTGCGCGACCAGTTTGCGCTCTTCCGGCAGCGCCCCCTCGATTTCCTCGCCGGCCGACGGACCGCTCAGCACTTCGTCCATCAGCTTCTTGATCGCGGGCATCAGCGGCAACTGGCCGCTCATCGCCCGCTTCAGCAGGAAGCCGGTGATGATCAGCCGATTGATTTCGTTTGTGCCCTCGAAGATGCGGTTGATGCGAGCGTCGCGGTAGGCCCGTTCCGCCGGATACTCTTCCACGAAACCATAGCCGGCATAGATCTGCAGCGTCTCGTCGACGACATAGTCGATCATCTCCGAGCCCCAGACTTTGAGGATCGAGCACTCGACCGCGTATTCCTCGATCGCCTTGCGCCGTTCTTTGGCGGCGTCGGGGCTCGCGGAATCGATTTCCGAGAGCAGTTCGTCCATCATCCCGACGGTGCGATAGACCAGCGACTCACCGACATAGATCAGCGTCGCCATGTTCGCAATCTTTTCCCGCACCAGGCCGAAGTCGCCGATGGTCTTGCCGAACGCCTTGCGTTGCTTGGCATAAGCCACAGCGCTCTCGACCGAAACCCGCGCTCCGCCCACACACATCGCGCCCAGTTTGAAGCGTCCGATGTTCAGAATGTTGAAGGCGATGATATGCCCCTTGCCAATTTCACCGAGCAAGTTCTCGACCGGCACCTTGCAATCATTGAGGATGATGGGGCAAGTTGAGGATCCGCGGATGCCCATCTTGTGCTCTTCGCCGCCGACGGAAAATCCCGGGAAGGTTCTTTCGACCAGGAATGCCGAGAACTTCTCACCGTCAATTTTCGCGAACACGGTAAACAGGTCGGCAAAGCCCGCGTTGGTGATCCACATCTTCTCGCCGTTCAGGATGTAGTGCTTGCCGTCCGGGGAAAGCACGGCACGGGCGCGGCAATTGAGGGCGTCGGAGCCGGAAGTCGCTTCCGACAAAGCGTACGCGCCGACAATTTCTCCCGTAGCCAGCCGCGGCAAATATTTCTTCTTCTGTTCTTCGGTGCCGAAATAAACGATCGGCAACAGGCCAATGCCGCTGTGGGCGCCCCAAGTGGTGGCAAACCCGGCGTACTTGGCAATATTGTCGGCGATAATGGCGGCGGTGACTTTGTCCATTTCAAGGCCGCCGTAAGCCTCGGGAATCTCAACTCCGCTAAGGCCGAGGTCGCCGGCCTTTTTCAGCAGAGCGCGCGAAATCGAGTAATCCTTGTGTTCGATCTTTTCCGCCTGCGGCAGAATTTCATTGACCGCAAACTCTTCGGTCGTCTGCCCGATCATCTGCTGCTGCTCGGAGAAATCTTCTGGGGTGAATACATCGGCAGTCTGCCGCTCTTCAAGCAAAAAGCTGCCACCGGAAATCCTGGTCTTGGGGACTGCTGTTATCGTGGCCATTTTTTAGACCTCTAAAATTTTACGTGCTATATAGGTTGCTAAGTCAGAACTGCTGACTGGACACAAAACAAGCAACAACACTCATTCTAACGCGGGACTCCGCAAATGGACATCCTTACGTTGGAGCGACTGTTCGAGCAGCTAGTGGTCGTGGCGCGACGCTTAGGGAGTATCGAACAGCAGCGCGTCGTCGAACGCGTAAGCTCCGAAGCGGCCCGAGCTGAAACGCCTCAGGCACTGCTCATATTGCTCTTGCAGCACCCGATAACGCAGGCTTTGGCTGTAGTCACTTTGACTCTGCATCTGTCGCTTCTGCTCCGCTAGCTCCTCCGCCAAGGCATTGCAATTGCCATACCCGCCGCAAGAAAAGTATTGCCCGTACGCACACACGTTGCTCGCGACCGCGCATGCGCCATTACCGTTGCGTCCCCGCGGGCAGACCGCGCATGGTCCTTTCACGCACGGCCAAGGTCGCTTGAAATCCACACTCTGCGCGGGTTGTGACTTTCTGAAGGGGTGGAAGAGCGAGCGGGAACTTTTCTTCTCCGCCGAGGCGTTTGCCTTGGTGGATGGCGATGGCGATGGCGATTTGGAGGACGACGAATGCGATGCCGCCGCACCCGTGCTGCCAACGTGCGAAGCCGAGCCAGCGAAACTGTGGCTACTCGACGAACTGGCGGATGAACTGGACCCTCCCGAGCCGCTGTGCGAGCCTCCCGAACTCGATCCGCCGCCTCCGGAGGAATGCTGGGCCAGAAGAGCTACTGAAACCAACAGGATGGCTGGGACGACAAAACCGGAGAGCCGCATAAAGCACCTCCCAACCAACTGACGCGAATCGGGGGAAATCTCTGCCGTGCCACTTATTTAGACGGTAATGTAACAGCAAAGGATACCGCAAAACAGCGGCCCCGAACATAATTATTGAGTAAAGATCGAGTAACAAAGTGTCACGGCAGGCATTCAAAAATCCCCGCCGCGCCCATCCCGCCGCCGACGCACATGGTCACCATGCCATAACGGCCCTTGCGCCGCTTCAGTTCGCGAATGACGCTGGCCGTAAGCTTAGCCCCCGTGCATCCCAGAGGATGTCCCAGCGCAATCGCTCCGCCATTCGGATTCACGCGCTCGGGATCAATCCCGGCTTCCTGGATCACCGCCAGCGATTGCGCCGCAAACGCCTCGTTCAGTTCGATCACGTCAATGTCCGAGAGCTTCAATCCGGCCAGCTTCAACGCCTTCGGGATCGCAAACACCGGCCCGAGCCCCATTTCTTCGGGCTTGTATCCGGCGGTAGCGAACGCAACATACCGCACCAGCGGAGTGATGCCCAGAGCCTTAGCCCGCTCCGCCGACATCACCACGGCCGCCGCCGCGCCATCCGACATCTGCGAAGAATTGCCAGCCGTGGTCACGCCCTTGATGTGAAACGCGGCCTTCAGCGCGCCCAGAGCCTCCAGCGAAGTATCGGCGCGCGGACCCTCGTCCACTTTGAACGTAATGTGGTGCTTTTTTGGCTTCGATCCATTCGGCGTGGTAAAGCTCACGGGCACGGCCACGGTCTCTTCCTCGAACTTGCCCGCCGCAATCGCCGCCAGCGCCTTCTGATGGCTGCGCAATGAAAACGCATCACACTGCTCGCGAGTGATGCCAAAGCGCGTTGCCACCCGCTCCGCCGTCAGCCCCATCGAAAGATACGCATCCGGATAATGATCCACCAGCCAGGGATTAGGCGAAATCTTGTTGCCGCCCATGGGGATCATCGACATTGATTCGGTGCCGCCCGCCACCATCACCTCGGCGCCGCCGCTCAGGATGCGCTCGGCCGCCATGGCAATCGCCTGCAAGCCGGACGAGCAGAAGCGATTGATAGTCACCGCCGACACCTCCACCGGCAGCCCTGCGCGCAGCGAAGCAATGCGGGCCACGTTCATCCCCTGCTCGGCCTCGGGCATGGCACAGCCCAGGATGACGTCTTCAATTTCCTTGGGATCAAGCTGCGGCACGCGATCGAGCGCGCCCTTGATTGCAACGGCAGCCAGTTCATCAGGACGCGTAGCCCGCAGCGTGCCCTTATACGCGCGGCCTACAGGAGTGCGGACGGAAGAAACAATGACGACTTCTCGCATACAGTAATTCTAACTCGCAGGAGGCGCGTGTGGGGACGGTGTTCGTACGGGGACGGGTTAGTGTGGGGACGGGCGCCCTCGCCCGTCCAAGCCGATCGTAGCTCGGCGGCTACACGCAGCCATCCGAGCTTCCGTGACCACGATCCGTGCCGCCTTGCGCGACCGCGGTTTCTTGCGGATCACAATCTCGACATCGCGATCCAAAGCATTGAGAAAATGCAGCAGGCGCTCGACGGAAAAACCGTCGAGGTGGAAGTTGACCAGCGCAGAAATCTTCGGCTGGTTGATGTCCAACAGCCGCGCCGCCGCCGTTTGTGACAAGCGCCGCGCCTGAATGATCTGCTGGATCGCAACCGCGAGACTGACCTTTGTCTGCTTCTCGCCAGCATCGCGAAGCCCGAGATCGGCGAAAACGTTCCCCGAACTTCGCACCACTGATTCGCTGTTTCTGGATACCCTATTTCGACCGTTTGCCATATCGCGACTCGTAGTCCTCGCCGGCCATTCTGAGCCTCCGTGAAATCAGCTCCGCGTCGGTCTGCGCCGTCTTTCTGCCCTTCGGTGACTTCTTCTGGAATGCGTGCAGCACGTAAAGCGCATGCTCGAACTTCACCGTATACACGGCCCGGTAAGTATCGCCGCGATGGTCCGCGACAATTTCCAGGACGCCCGGCCCTTCGCCTTTCCACGGCTTCGCTTTCGGGTGCTTGCCGCCAAACTGCGCCACGCTGAGGGCGGTCCCGATTTCGTCCTTGACGGCCTCAGGAAACTCCACGAGGTCGTCCTTCGCCGAGCCCGTCCAAAACAGCGGCTTTTCACCGGGAACGTTCCGCAGTCTGACCATAGTCATTATCCCAGTTCTGGGATGTCATGTCTAGAATTACTTTGGGACAGAAGCAATATCTTACAGCCCGCAAGGTGGGCGGATGGGATCGCCGTGCGCGCGCATGCCTTCCAAGTGAAACTGAACCGCTTCGCGGATCAAGGAATCCGCGAGCGCTTTCTGTTCCTCCACCGAGAGCGCAAGCGCCTCTTCTAGCAACTTGGAAACTTCCGGCGTCATCTGCGCCATCGCCACCTCATTCCGCTTATTCTCGCTTTTTCTGGGCGATTATTCACTCCCGGAGGTAGACTTGATCAGAACGCCTGGCGGTATTGCCCGTATGAAAAAAGCTAAATCCAGCAATCGCCGTTCAACCGCGAAGGGCAACGTCGCTGCAAAACCAAAAACCGTGGACGATTACCTAGCTGCCGTCCCGGAACCCGCGCGCAGCACCTTGCAGCAGGTGCGCGCGGCAATTCGCTCCGCCCTGCCGGCGGAGGCCACCGAGGTCATCAGCTATCGGATCCCGGCCTTCAATTACAACGGCCCGCTCGTGTGGTTCGCCGCGTTTTCGAACCATTGCAGTTTGTTTCCGGGTGCGTCCGTGATCGAAGCGTTCAAGAACGAACTCAAGGGGTACAAGACCTCCAAAGGGACCATCCACTTCCCAGTGGACAAGCCCCTGCCGGCCGCCCTGGTGAAGAAAATGGTAAAGGCGCGGCTCGCCGAGAAGGCCCAGAAGAAACCGCGCTGATCCAGCGTCAACTCTCAGATCGTGATGTATTCGGTCATTGCCCTCACCGCTCCACCTTGGAGGCCTTCAGGTTCACGGCCTGGGTTGTGCTGGGATCGACGCTGACGTGCGCGGCGATGTCAGTATGGCGCTCTGGAAAATCGAGGGCGAAATAGCCGTGGTCTGCGCTCGGCGGAATGGCAAACAGCAGGTATTCCCCGGGAATCGCCCCCGCGATTTTGTATTCACCGGTGACATCCGTGTGGGCTGTGAGGGTATATCGCGGAATCCTGCGAAGCTCCCGTGACTCAGGGATCAAAACGACGACTAGCGCGCGAGCCGGGTTCTCGCCATCTGTCACCTTTCCGTGAATTGTCCCGGTGTCGCCGGCCAGAGTGACATCGCAGTCAAGAGCGGTCCCAACCGCCAGCGTGAACTCGCGGGACGCGAAATCCCGGCCGTTGCAGGTCGCCTTCTTGACGTATGCGGATTCTTCCCCTTGGGCATCTGAAACAGTAAAGATGAATTCACCGGGCGGTATGTTGGTGATGACGAATCGTCCGCCGGGATCGACGCCCGGTGCCTGATAAAGAAGATAAAAACCCGACCCGAAGGTTTCCAGCGTGATGCGTTTCCCCGCCAGCGAAAGACCCTGGGGTGCTTCGACACTCCCGCGCACTTCGGCAGCGCGACCGACTTCGATGTTGGCGTGTACGTTCGAGTCCACGACACGAACCGATGCAAAACCCAGTTCGTGTTGAACGCCCGCGTTGACCGTCTTCACGCGGAGCGTGTAGTCACCGGGAGCGAGCGGCGAAAGCTTGAAAGAATGATCCGATTCAATCCGGACGGTGTCCCCGCCGGATCCAAATGTGTACCCCGCCGCATCCGTTCTCTCGCAGCTGACCTCGGCGTCTTTGAGCGTTGCTGGCCCCGCTCCGGAGAGAACCTTGCCCGTGATCGCGTAGGTTCCCTCTGTCGGGACGGTGAATCGGACGTCGTTAGTGGTCAACTCGGGGCCGACCCTCAACACTTGGGCTTCGTCCAGCGACGACGTTCCGGGATAGAACGTGTTGCGATACTGCACGCCGCCTGTGGGACTCTGCTTCAGCCCCACCGCTTCCATCGGGTGCTGAATCAGACCACCCGCGCTCGCGTAGTAAGAACCGGGCGGAAGATTGGGCATGCGGAAGTTGCCCAGATCGTCAGTGACGGTCCGAGCGGATGCGGAAACCTGTTTCCGTCCACCCGGCTGAAAGTTGATGCGCAGAGCGAAGACCTCAAGGCCCTGCACTGCTTCCCCGTCCTCGTCGGAGACTTGCCCGGCGATCACTCCGGTCGGGTGAAGGCGCAGTGCCACGCTCGCCAGCTTTTGTCCTGGCTTGAGAGTGATGGATCCGGGCTCGTCGTGCTCATCCTCTTGCGGCGAGAATTCCGAAAATCCGTTGCGCCAAACCGAAACCCCGAAAGTACCGGCAGGAAGATCGGGAAACACAAACGTGCCGTCTGGGCCGGTGCGCACGATGCGCTCAGGACCGGCAGCCTGCGCCGTGTCGGGATCGGCAGGGTAGAGTTCGACTTGCGCCTTGGGGACGGGTTCACCGGTGTCGGAGTTGTACACGTGTCCCGAAATCTGCCCCAGCATTGGCTTGGCGGGTTGGGCATAGTCTTTCGTTTGGGCTGCTGTAACCACGGCCAGGGTCAGCAACAGAGGTGTGCCAACGCAGAATGCAAAACGCGCAGATCGGCGATCACGCCGTGAGTTCATCCCCGTCGCATGCACGGTTCAGTCTCCCCTCTTCTTCAACTGCTGCTTCCACCCCAGCACCCGCGCCTTGTTCCCTTCCGCCTCGGCCTCGGGAACCATTCCCTTCTTCTGATACAGGATCGAGAGGCTGGTGTGCGCCAGGATGTCGTCGGGATCGATATCCGAGATTTGTTGGGCGACAACGATCGCTTCGTCGAAGCGGTTCAGGTCCTGCAGCGCCCGGCTTAGTCCATGCAGCGCGTCGGTAAACTTCGGATCGGCCGCCACCGCCCGCCGGTACTCTTCGACTGCTTGTTCGTGATGCCCTTCGAGAACCAGATCGAGCGCGGCGTAGTAGTGGTGCTCGGCCAGTTGGCGCGCCGTCTCTCGGGAAGTCGCGGGGCTGGCCGGATCGTCAGGCATAGGGTTGGACTCCAGCGATTCTAGCAAGGCGCTGCGGAGACTGGGGATTCGTATCAGGGCAGCTGCTTCAGCGAACGGCAACATTTTCTGAGATCAGACGCCTCTTTAGGGCTGGGCACTGTCTGCAGAGGCCGAGCTGCGCTCGTCTGGACAGCCGAGGGCGGCTGTCCCTACGCGTTCTCCGGCTTCCACCTTAGCACCGGCTTGCGCGCTGCCGCGGTCTCATCCAGACGGGAAATGCGCGTGTTGTGCGGGGCGTCGAGGACGAACTGCGGATCTTCTTCCACCTCTTCCGCGATCGACTTCATGGCTTCGATGAATAGATCCAATTCTTCTTTCGGCTCGCTCTCGGTCGGCTCAATCATCAGCGCGCCGGCGACGATCAGCGGAAATGCCGTCGTGTAGGGATGGAATCCATAATCGATCAGGCGTTTCGCCAGGTCCATGGTCCTCACGCCCTTCTTCGATTGCAGCTTGTCGCTGAAGACGACTTCATGCATCGACGGCGTCGAGTAGGGCAGGTCGTAAACGCCTTCAAGCCCCTTGCGGATGTAATTCGCGTTGAGCACCGCGTCTTCCGTCGTCTGCCGCAGACCGTCCGGTCCGTTGGCAAAGATGTAGGCGAGCGCGCGGATGAACATCCCGAAATTCCCATAGAACGCGCGCACGCGCCCGACCGACTGCGGACGGTTATATTCGAAGCCCAGCGTGCCATCCGGCTTGGTGATGACGACCGGCGTGGGCAGGAACAGCGCGAGCATTTTCTTCACCGCCACCGGCCCCGATCCCGGACCACCTCCGCCATGCGGCGTGGAAAACGTTTTGTGCAGATTGAGGTGCATGACGTCAACGCCGAAGTCTCCCGGCCGCGCCTTCCCGACCAGCGCGTTCATGTTCGCGCCGTCCATGTAAAGCAGGCCGCCCTTGGCGTGCATGAGCTCGGCGATCTTGTCGATCTCCTGCTCGAAAACGCCCAGCGTATTCGGATTAGTCACCATCAGCGCCGCCACGTCTTCATTCATCTGCGCGGCCAGCGCCGCCACGTCCACCATGCCGCGGTCGTTCGATTTCAAATTTTCCACCGCATAGCCCGCCGTGGCCGCGGTCGCCGGATTCGTGCCATGCGCCGAGTCTGGAATCAGAATCTTCTTACGCGCATTGCCTTTCGACTGGTGATAGGCGCGCACCAAGAGCAATCCGGTGAGTTCGCCGTGCGCGCCTGCGGCCGGTTGCAGCGTGATCGCGTCCATGCCGGTGATCTCCAGCAGGCAATCGCTCAGCGTTTTCATGATTTGCAAAGCGCCCTGCGAGACCTTCTCCGCCTGATACGGATGCCCGTTGGCGAGACCTTCGACGCGCGCGACAAACTCGTTCACCCGCGGATTGTACTTCATGGTGCAGGAGCCCAGCGGATACATGCCGAGATCGATGGCGTAATTCCACGTCGAGAGCCGGGTGAAGTGGCGGATGATTTCGATCTCGCTGACTTCCGGCATATCGCCGAGATCCTTGCGCTCCTGCTTGCCCAGCAGCTTCGCCGTGTCGACTTCCGGAACATCGAGCGGCGGCAACTTCCAGGCCGCTTTGCCGGGCGACGACTTTTCGAAAATCAGGCCTTCGTTCTGGCTGATGTGACGCGTCGCCTTGCGGGTGATGTGCTTCGTCTTCATCTCACCACCTCCTCGGGCTCGGCGTCTTTACTTCGCTCTGAACCCTCGCTCTCGGCAACGAGACCGACCGCCGTATCGATCATGGAACGCGTGGTGAGTTCGGTGCAGCACCAGAGAGCTGCGTTGCCAAGTTCGGGATAGAACTTTTTCAGCGGAAATCCGCCGACGATTTTGTGTCCGAGCAACCGCGAGTTGATGGCGTAAGGATCTTCACTGGTTTTGACCACAAACTCGTTGAATCGCGGTGCACCTGCGAACAGCACTTTGGCATG
The DNA here is from genome assembly GCA_035272625.1 of Terriglobales bacterium. Classification (GTDB taxonomy): domain Bacteria; phylum Acidobacteriota; class Terriglobia; order Terriglobales; family Acidobacteriaceae; genus Acidiflorens. Next base: position 37,321 of record DATEQN010000020.1, read on the forward strand.
TTTGCCGAACTGGTCGGCTGCGTAAGCAGCTTTGGCCAGATTCTGTTTCGCCAGCTCCCTCAAACCGACCTTGCCGTAGACGGTCATGAAGATATTCACCATCAGCGCGACTAGCGCCTGATTGGTGCAAATATTCGACGTCGCTTTCTCGCGCCGGATGTGCTGCTCGCGGGTCGCCAGCGTCAGTACGAAGCCGCGTTTGCCGTTCTTGTCGACCGTTTGACCAGCGAGACGTCCCGGCATTTGCCGCACAAATTTTTCTTTCGTGGCGAGCACGCCGCAGTAGGGACCGCCGAATCCGAGGGGCACTCCGAACGACTGGGCTTCCATGGCTACGATGTCGGCGGCTCGCGGCGGCTCCACAATTCCGAGCGACACGGCTTCCGCGATCGATACAATCAGCAGCGCTCCGCGTTTGTGTGCGATCCCGGCGATGGCCTCGACGTCCTCAATCGTCCCAAAGAAATTCGGCGACTGAATCAGCACGCAAGCCGTATCGTCGCCCACCGCCTTCTCCAGCTCTTTCAGATCGATCTGTCCCGAGTCTGTGAACGAAACTGTCTTCAGCGGAAGAGCCTGGTGCGTCGCGTATGTATTAAGCACTTCCCGATACTCGGGATGCAGGTTGCGCGCGATCACCGCCGAATGCTTGCCGGTGACGCGAACCGCCATCATGACGGCCTCGGCTGCGGCCGTGGAGCCGTCGTACATCGACGCATTCGCCAAATCCATGCCGGTGAGTTCCGAGATCATCGTCTGGAACTCGAAGATGGCCTGCAGCGTGCCCTGCGCAAACTCCGCCTGATAGGGCGTATAGGAAGTCAGGAATTCGCCGCGTTGCACGAGTGCGTCAATCACTACCGGCCGGTAGTGGAAGTAAGCTCCGGCTCCGAGAAAACTGGTGTAGCCTTCGCCGTTTTCTTTTGCGCGTTGCCTGAACCAGTCCACAATTTCCGACTCCGCCATTTGCCGCGGGACGGCGAGATCGCGCGTCAGACGGTACTCGGCTGGAATCGGCGAGAAAAGATCATCCACAGAGCGGATCCCGATCGCCTGCAGCATGGCGGCGCGATCCGCGGGAGATTTAGGCAGATATCTCATAAGAACCCTTATTGGATGTAGGCAGCGGCAGTTTGAATTTTGAAGCTGGAGTCATCGTCGTGAGATTGCAGAAGTCAAAAGTCAAATTGAAGAAGTGAGCCCCTTGGTTTCCACCGATGACTAGGGAAGCATAGGGCTTTACTTCTGCAATTTTACTTTTGACTTTTGCAATGCTTTTCAGTGTCCCGCCTCTTCGCTCACAAACTTGTCATAGTCCGCTGCGGAAAGCAGCGCGTTCATCTCTCCCGGATCTTTCACCTTGATCTTGACCATCCAGGCGCCGTGCGCATCTTTGTTCACTTGCTCCGGGGCTGTAGCCAGAGCGTCATTCACGGCGGCCACGGTCCCGGAAACCGGCGCGAACAAATCAGACACGGCTTTCACCGACTCGACCGTACCGAAAGGCTTTCCCGTGGCGATCTCCGTCCCCACCTTGGGCAACTCGACGAACACGATGTCGCCCAGCGAATCCTGGGCATGGTTGGTGATGCCGATCGTGCCGTCGGCGGTTATCCACTCGTGTTCTTTCGTATATTTGCGGTCGGTTGGGTAAGGCATTTCGTTCTACCTCCTGGCTTCTAGTTTGTAGCGCCGGCATCTTGCCGGCTGTCCCGAGGGCGTCTCGCCCTCGGCGCGGCGGGCGAATACGCCTGGCAGACAGCCGCCGAGACGGCGGTGCTACGTTTTTTTCGGACGCTTATAAAACGGCGTCGGCACCAACTGTGCGTTCACGCCTTGGCCGCGAATTTCGACTTTTACCGTCGCTCCGATCGCGGCATGCTCGGGCGGAACATAGGCCAACGCAATATTTTTCTTCAGGAACGGCGCCGGAGAGCCGCTGGTGACGTAGCCAATCTCGCGTCCTCCGTCGTCGAGAACCTTGTATCCGTCGCGGGCGATTCCCCGATCGACCATCTCCAGTCCGACCAGGGTTTTCTTCACGCCGCCAGCTTTCGCCTTCTCCAGTGCGGCGCGCCCGATAAAATCCGGTTTCTCCATCTTGCAGAAACGATCGAGTCCCGCTTCCCACACGTTGATCGTGTCCGTGATTTCGTGTCCGTAGAGCGGGAGTTTGCCTTCGAGACGAAGCGTGTTGCGCGCACCCAATCCGCAGGGGACGATGCCAAACTCTTTCCCCGCCTCCAGAATCGCGTACCAGACGCGCGCGCTGGTCTCTTCGTCCGGTGGAATGTAAATCTCGAATCCGTCTTCGGCGGTGTAGCCGGTGCGGCCCATCAGGATATTCTTCAGGCCGCATACCGTGCCGCGCGTCAGCCAATAGAACTTCACCGCGCTCAGGTCGGCGTCGGTCAGCTTTTGCAGAACGTCCACGCCCTTCGGACCCTGAATCGCAATCTGCGTGAAGTCATCGGAGAGATGCTCGACCTTACAGTCAAACTGGCGGGTATTATCGCGCACCCAGCTGAAATCTTTTTCGCGCGTTCCCGCATTGATGACGAGCAGGTACTCGTCTTCACCCAGGCGGTGAACGATCACATCGTCAACGAAAGTCCCTTGCGGATAGAGCAACGCAGAATACTGCGCCTGCCCGATCGCGAGCCGTGAGGCGTCATTCATGGAGATATGCTGGACGGCGGCCAGCGCTTCCCGTCCGGCCAAGCGGATATCCCCCATGTGGCTGACATCAAAGATGCCGACGCCAGTGCGGACCGCCATGTGCTCATTGACTATGCCGCAGCCGATCGCCGCTGGATATTCGACGGGCATGTCCCAGCCATTGAAGTCAACCATCTTCGCGCCCATCTGGCGATGGACGGCGTTCAACGCGGTCTTGCGGACAAGGGGCGGGGTGGCTTCTAGTGCGGACAAGAAGAGCCTCGGTCAGACATCGTTCAGACAGTGACTGGGCTGCCGGAATCTGGAACTGATTAACTTAACACCTGGACGGGAAGGGCGCAAATCAAGGAGCAGGTGTCAGGTGTCAGGAAAAACCAAAGGGGTTGCTTTATCTATGACCTAACACCTGACACCTGCTTTTGAGTGACTTCCGTTACGTTCCTTTTCAGCCTTGGCCGCACTAAACTTCAACCATGTCCTCGAAGCCGGCGGTAAGCCGTATCGTCTGCGCCCAATGCGAGCGACCTGAGGCGAGTTGCTGGTGCGAAAAGTTCTGCGTGCTGTGCCAGTCTCAACTCGACGTGCGTCTCTGCACCGACGGCCTGATGTATTGCGAAGCCTGCCGCACCGCCTGCGACTACAAACTGGCAAACTGAAGCAGCCCCGCAGATTAAAGCCTGTTTTTTCTGTATCCGGAGCGGAACCGTTCGGCTTCATGGACAGGGTCAGAATCCTCAACAGATGCGGCCAAACTGGCCGCCTAGGTTCTGGCGGGCGCCGGACCGAGAGGTTTTGTGTCGTAGCGGACCAGGATCTTGGCAACCTCGGCGCCGAATTGCGGGTCTGCCGGCGACAGGCGCGATACCAGTTTGTCCAGTTCGGGGAAAAAGCGCTCGAAACCGGCAGGATTGCCCGACCCAAGGAATCGTACCGGTTTGTTACTTGTATTGCCTTGCGCATGCTGCGCGCCGTGCGGTACCACGGCGAACGTTCCGGCTTCCAGATCGTGCCACTTGCCGTCGACATAGACCGACAGCACTCCGTCCAGCACGAAGAACTGTTCGTCCTGCCGATAGTGGTAGTGGAGCGAGGTCATGAAGCCGGGATCTTCGCGGAACTGTCCCAACCACCAGACCCCGCCGGAGCGCTCTCCATCCACCAAAATGTGCGCCTCGCCCCGCCCCTGGCTGTACACGTGCGCCTGATCGGGTGTGATGATCATCGGTGTGACGATCATAGGTGTGACGATCATAGGCTGAGTCTCCTGAGCTTCCAGCGCGGGCGTCGATACGCCGATTCCCGCCACGGCACACATTGAAAGGAAGTCTCGCCGCTCCATGCGCACCCCCGTTGCACGCTAATGTATATCAACTTGCCGTGATTTCAGAAGCAACAATCGATCGGAACGTGCGAGAGGGCGCATGCCACTGCCAGGTCAGATCACCACGGCTTCCTTGTATTCTCCGTAAACCTTGCGCATTGCGTCCGAGATTTCGCCTACGGTAGCATTCGCCTCGACGGCCGCCAATATCCGCGGCATCAGATTTTCTCCCGAGCGCGCCGTGTCTTCGACCGCACGGATGGCGGCTTGCCAGGTTTCGGCATTGCGCTTGGCGCGCACCGCCCGCAGGCGCTCCACCTGTCTCGGTTCGAGCGATGGATCAATGCGCTGGATCGGCACCGCGTGCTCTTGTTCCATATGAAACCGGTTCACGCCGACCACCACCGCTTCCTGCCGGTCCACCGCCTGCTGATATTCGTAGGCTGCGTTCTGGATTTCCTGCTGCACATATCCGCGTTCGATGGCCTTGAGCATGCCGCCCATGGCTTCGATTTTTTCCAGATAGTCGACGGCCCACTTTTCGATTTCGCTGGTCAGCGATTCGACGTAGTACGAGCCCGCCAGCGGATCGACCGTCTGTGGTGCACCCGACTCGAACGCGATTACCTGCTGCGTGCGCAATGCGATCCGCGCCGACGCCTCGGTCGGCAGCGCCAGCGCCTCATCATAGGAATTGGTATGCAGAGACTGCGTGCCGCCAAGAACCGCCGCCATGGCCTGGATCGCGGTGCGCACAATGTTGTTCTCCGGTTGCTGCGCGGTCAGCGTGGAGCCGGCCGTCTGCGTGTGAAAGCGCAGCATCCACGATTTGGGATTCTTCGCCTTGAATTTATCGCGCATGATCTTCGCCCACATGCGGCGCGCGGCGCGAAATTTCGCGACTTCCTCCAGGAAATTACTGTGGGCGTTGAAGAAGAACGAAAGCCGCGGTGCAAATTTGTCGACATCCAGGCCGGCGCGAATCGCAGCTTCCACATAGGCGATGCCGTTGCCCAGCGTAAAAGCCACTTCCTGCACTGCCGTCGATCCTGCCTCGCGCATGTGATAGCCCGAGATTGAGATCGTGTTCCAATCCGGCACATTCTGATTCGTCCAGGCAAAGATGTCGGTGATGATGCGCATCGCCTGGTGCGGCGGATAAATGTATGTGCCGCGCGCGATGTACTCCTTGAGCACATCGTTCTGCACCGTGCCCGAGAGCTTGCGAATCTCCATGCCTTGACGCCGCGCCACGGCTACGTAGAGCGCCAGCAGAATCGACGCCGTGGCATTGATGGTCATCGATGTCGAAATCACGGTCAGGTCGATGCCATCGAACAGCCGCTGCATATCTTCGATCGAATCGATCGCCACGCCGACTTTGCCCACTTCTCCCACGGCCAGCGGATTGTCGGAATCAAGGCCAATCTGCGTTGGCAAATCAAAAGCCACCGATAGACCGGTCGTCCCGTTGGCCAGCAGATACTTGTAGCGTTTGTTCGACTCCTCGGCATCGCCCATGCCCGCGTACTGGCGCATGGTCCATAGGCGGCCGCGGTACATGGTGGCTTGCACACCGCGCGTGTAGGGAAACTCTCCCGGATACCCCACATCGCGGTCATAGTCCCACGCGGCCAGATCCGCGGGCGTGTAAACGGGGCGTACGGCGATGTGAGACGACGTCTCCTGGCTGGGGGCTGCCGGTTTGGTTGGGGGATCGACCGTCTTGAGTTCCGTCATGTTGTCCTGCCCTTCGTCTTTCTTCTTTGCGTCTCGGCACTCTTGGCGGCGGCCTTTAGCTTTTAGCTCTTCGCTTTACCCGCCAGAACGAACTCACCCCGAACCAGGTAAACGAGATCGTGAAGCATACCGCCAGCAGCAACCGCCCCGGCCCGGAAGCGTGGCCAGACTGGTACTTCCCATACTCGCGGATGCCAGCCATGGCTCCGACGCCAGCCATCGCCAGGAACGTGAATCCGGTCACCTCCAGCCAGAGCTGATGCAGCACCCGCCCGAAAGAATGGCTGGTCTGGCGAATACCGGCCAGCACGGCCCGACCGGTCCGGCTGCGCTCCACCCTGTTGACGACCACCTGAACGGCCGCGCGGATAGTCAGCGCAATTTTTTTCACCACCTGGCTGTCGATCATTAGCATTACTCGGTCACTATCAGTCGATTTTAGCAGCGGGCGGGCGTACAATAACGATGGGCGCCATCACAACCGCATGTGATGTCCCCCATCAGCGGCGTCCAATTCCAGGGGGATTCGTGGATCAGCAACTGAAGCAGCTCATGAAAGAACTCGGAGAAGCGATCAACGAGTCTCTGTCCGATTCCGAATCGATCGCGGAAGTGGTTGCCCGCATCAAGGAAAGCGGCTACGACATTTTCCTCGTTCTCGAGGCCACCATCGGCGTCAGCAAGCAGGGCGAACAGGCCACCGACAAGACTTCGCTCGTCTCGACGCTCAGCACTAATCCCGACCTCAAGATCAGCGATCAGGATCTGAAATTTCTCAAGTCGCTGCGCATCAAACTTGATGAAGAAGAGGACGAGTAGCACCTTGAAACACTGAAACTCTGAAACTTTGCCCCGGCAAAATCTTCCGATTTCCCACAAAATTTTCCCTTTCCCAAATAGGAAAAACTTTGCAGATGTGGCCTTGCAGTCTGTTAGAATAGAGTTTTCCTTATGTAAGTAGCCGCTTGGCAGCATCTTAGGAGTGGAGAGGGTTCGTCTAAAATGGCCTTCAGCGTGCACTTCACTAAGCGAAGTGTCGTCGTTGGGCCCAGGTCTCCGGGGGTTCCAAATTGCCTGTTCGTGGGATTGACGACTTCTTTCGGAAGCGCTAAGCAGATAGCTACATGAGGTGCCGTACATGGACTCCCAAGCTTCACAGTTGACCCTGGGTCTTCTTCCCGAGCCTCGGACTCGTTGGGGGAGGTTCGTTTTCAGTTACGGCGTGCAGTCGCTCGTGGCGGCGTTCTTTGTGATTACCGCCATACTGCACCCCGATGTTCTTGAGCCCCGGGAGCGCGACTACCACTTTGTCAGCCTGGTCAGTACACCGCCCCCGGTGCCCCAGACCCCGGCGCCGGTCAAGCATTTTCCTGCTCCTGCCCCCAAGATCACCGAACCGGTGACGCCGCGGCCCGAAGCTATGCGGGTTCCCGCCGAATTGGTCCAGAAAAAGCCTCCTGTTCCCGAGGAGCAAGCGCCCAAGGTGGCACTTGCTGCCGCAAAAGAAGTTCTGCCGGACGTGAAGCCGATGATCCCCCGGCCACCGGTCAAGACGAATGTGTTCTCCACGGGCAGTTCGGCCACGCCAACCATGGCGGCCGCGCCGTCGAAAGTACAGACCGGCGGTTTCGGCGATCCGAACGGCGTGCCTAATCAAGATACTCACGGCCATCCGATTACGATTGCGCAGGCAGGCTCGTTTGATATGCCCTCTGGCCCCGGCTATGGTAACGGCACGGGCGGATCGCATGGCGCCCGGGGGGTGGTCGCCAGCACCGGATTTGGCAGTGGCGTCGCTACCGGCAACAGCTCCGGCGTTTCGGGCTCGCGCGGGACGGTTCGCCAGGGCGCTTTCGGGGACGCGGACGTCGTAGCCGCGTCTCAGCCCAAAACTAAAACCGTAGACCCCGTCGTCAACACTTTGCCGGTTGAGATCACGTACAAGCCCCGTCCGGTTTACACTGATGAAGGACGACAGCTTAAGATTGAGGGTGAGGTTTTGCTCGAGGTGGTCTTTTCAGCCAACGGGCAGATTCGAATCCTGAAAGTGGTGCGCGGTCTTGGTCATGGGCTGGATGAATCGGCGGTTCGCGCTGCGGAAAAAATTCAGTTCAAACCCGCGCTGAAGGACGGCCACCCCGCTGATTTCGAGGCCGTGTTGCACATTGAGTTTCAATTGGCGTCATAGGTCACACGTTAGTCATGCATCATAGGTAGAATGAAACAAATGTTGCGTCCCCGATTCGCACTCTTCACGCTCGTCCTGGTCTGCTGCGTTGCGTCACTCTTCAACCAGGCTTCGTTCGCCCAGACTACGCCGGAACCAGCGCTCTCCGAGCGCGACGCTGCCGCCCGACAGGCTAGCGCCTCCGCCCGCAGCTTCGATCAGGTGGTCGATCGGGCGATCGAGCGTGAACATTTCTTCATGGCCCAGATGAAGCAACTTCATCCCCTGGTGGAAACCTATCTCCAGAATCTTAAGGAGGACAAGGATCTGGGCGGTACCGTCCCCGCCAGCGATGTTTACTTTCTTGGCCGTTTGGACATGAGCGATGGCACCGATGACCGCACTTTCACCTCGCCCACCACGGCCGGGCTCGGCAAACGCATGCTCAGCAAACTGAGCAACGTTTATTCCATGAAGTTCCTGCCGCTGGGGTTTGCCCAGATGGTGGTCCTCGACGAGGATTTTCAGCGCAAGTATTACGACTTTACTTTCGTGCGCCGCGAGTTCCTGGGCGAAGTACGCTGCGTCGTCATGGACGTGGCCCCCAAGAAAGATGCGGGCAAGGGCCGGTTTCTGGGCCGCATCTGGATCGAAGACCAGGACTACAATATCGTCCGCTTCAACGGGACTTACTATCCCCATCCACGAGCCAGTTATTACCTGCATTTTGACAGCTGGCGGCAGAACCTTCGTCCCGGTGTGTGGCTGCCTTCGCTGATTTATTCCGAGGAGTCCGATCTCAAGTACCGTCTGGGCCAGACGCTGCATTACAAGGCGCAAACCCGGCTCTGGGGCTACAACCTGAAGGATTTCCGCCGCAACTCCGAGTTCACTGAAATTACCGTCGATGCTCCGCAGGCGGTCCAGGACCAGAGCCAGAAAGCGCAGGACGCTACCCCCATCGAAGCCCAGCGCGCCTGGGAGCGTCAGGCTGAGATCAACGTGATTGACCGCCTGCAGCAGATCGGTCTGATGGCCCCGAAAGGCGAAGTCGACAAGGTGCTGCAGACCGTGGTCAACAACATGATGGTGACCAACAACCTCGACATTCAGCCCGAGGTGGAATGCCGCGTGCTGATGACCACGCCGCTCGAGTCCTTCACCATCGGTCATACCATCGTGGTGAGCCGCGGCATGATAGACGTGCTGCCGGACGAAGCGTCCCTGGCCATGATTCTGACCCACGAGCTGGCGCACATCGCGCTCGGCCATCAGCTCAACACCAAGCTCGCCTTCAACGACCGTATGTTTTTCCCCGACGAGCGCACTTTCGAGCGCATGGATTTCGCTCGCGATCGCGGCGAAGAGGAAGCCGCCGACAAAAAAGCCATCGAAATGCTCAACAGTTCGCCCTACAAGGACAAGCTGAACAACGCCGGTTTGTTCCTCAAAGCAGTCCAGGCCCGCGCTCCGCAACTGAAGAATCTGATCCGGGCGCATCTGGGCGAGAGCCTCCTCAATGGCGACGCTACCAGGATGTCGTCTCTGATGACCGCCTCGCCGCAATTCGACCCCAAGAAGGTTGACCAGGTCGCGGCGCTACCCCTCGGTGGCCGGGTCAAGGTCGACCCGTGGAACAATCAACTCGAATTGATCAAGACCAAGCCCGTCGCCATCACCACCGCAGCCGAGAAGATGCCCTTCGAAGTTACGCCCTTTTTCCCGTTCCTCACCAGGCTCGGCACCGCCGCTCCAGAAAAAGCGGCTCCGGTTCCTGAGAAAACGGCGGCAGCTCCATCGGGACAGTAAGACAAGGCTGTGGATTATGGCTACCAGGAGTGCGTCCCGTCGCCGCACGCGCGGCGCTCCAGTTCGGACGCTCTTCAAGCTGTCGACATCAGACGCTGAGAGCCAGTAGCTGACAGCCAAAAGCTAGGAGTGAGCGGGCGCCTCGATCATTTCACCGCAAATGGTTTGCAGCGGGAGAGAACTGGCTGGAGAAGACATCAGGGGAAGCCCCCCCTGCAAGACGCAGCGGGGCTCGGTCTTGCGATCTCTAGTTGGCTATGCTGCTTTGTACTTGCGAAAATACGTTGTTGGCGTTGCCGCCGATCAGCCGGACCGTGCCAATCACGATCACCAGGATTACCGCCAGCATCACCGCGTATTCGGCGACGTCCTGACCGCTCTCCTCAGCCCAAAGTTGACGGATAGTTCTAATCACTGTTTGCCCCCTATCGACGACGCACCCAAGCCTAAATCTCTACGCGGGACAGTTAGTTCGCCGTCGTGTGATTCTAAGAATATCGTAAATTGACCCCTCGCCAATAGCACACTTGGTCCCTCGGATAGCACCATGGTGCTACAACGAAAAGGTCTAGTTAAACTGTTGATTACACTATTGTTTTTAGGGGAAGTCCTTGGTTCACCGCGAACAGCGCCAACTCCAGGCGGGTGGAGACCCCTAGCTTATCGAAGATGTTGCTGAGGTGGTGCTTCACCGTATCCTCGCTGATTTTGAAGTATTCGGCGATCTCACGGTTGGCATAGCCCGCAACCACGGCGGAGACAATCTCCAGTTCCCGCGGCGTCAGCCCGAATTTCTTCTGCTTCGTTTCCTCGTTCGTACTCTGCATGAGGTTGCGCAGGTACTGCACCAGATTCGAGACGCTTTCCCGCCCCACCCAGTATTCTCCGGCCATCACCACATGAATGCTCTTAAGCAGCAGTTGGGTAGCAGAATCCTTCAGCACGACGCCGCGCGCTCCCAGCTGCAACGCCTCCACCACCTGCTTCTTTTCCGCTGCCGCGGTGAGCAGGATGATGCGCACCGGTCCCGCCCCGCCCGCGCGCGTGTTCAGGTCGCGCAGCGCATCGAGGCCCGTGTGGTGCGGCATCGCCAGGTCCAGAAGAAGGATGTCGGGCTTGATCTGGGTCGCCAGTTTCACCGCCTCTAGGCCGTCGCAGGCTTCGCCCACCACTTTCATATCGCCTTCCGATTCCAGCAGGCGCCGCAGCCCGTCGCGGAAAATGGGGTGATCGTCGGCAATTACAATGCGTATGGGATGAGTTCGTTTATCCGCGCCCGGCTTATCCGCGCCCGGCTTGTCCGCGCTCGGCTTATCCATGCCCGGCTTATCCATACTTGGCTTATCCATACTTGGCTTATACGTGGTTGGCCTATCCATGATTGGCCTTTCTCGCCGGTGGAATTCGGACTTCCAGCCGGGCGCCGTGCCCCGGAGTCGATTCTATCGTGAGTTCGCCCGCCAGCAGGCGTACCCGTTCCCGGATCACTGCCGGCCCCTTCCCCGGCGTCTCCAGTTCCGCGTCCGAGAGTCGTCCGGAAAAAGAAAATCCTTTCCCGTCGTCCTCGACGGTTAATTGCAGATTACCCGCCCGCTGCGCCAGCCGTACCAGTACATGGTGCGCACCACTATGCTTGCGCACGTTCACCAGGCTCTCCTGCACAATGCGCGCCAGTTCCCGGCAGACTTTCGGCGCCAAATCCACCCGCTCCAGTTCGGTGACGAACTCCGCCGCGATTCCGGTTTCGCGCCGAAAGCGCTCTACCGTGTCGGAAATGAAACCCAGCAGCCGGTCCGCATTCACTTCAAACGACTTCATCGCCTGCATCAGTTCGCGCAACTTCAGAACTTCTTCGCGCAGCAATTTCTGGATCCGCCCCAGTTCCGCGTTCACCACCGGCGCCTGCGTGCCCGACTGACGCCGCAGCACGTCCAACTGCATTTCCACGGCGATCAGCGACTGAATCGCTCCATCATGCAGTTCGCGGGCGAACCGCGCCCGCTCCAGCGCCCCCGCCCGCTCCCGCAGACGCCGCATTAGGTACACGTTGTAGATGGCCGGGGCCACCTGCTGCGCGAACTCCTGCAGAAACCGCAATTCCTCTTCCGGCTGCCTCATCATCTGGGGATCGATCAGGAACACTCTGCCCGACCACTCGGTCCCGAAGATCAAGCGCACCGAAGCCATCGCCTCAAAATTTTCCAGGCGCGCCAGCGCATCCAGGAATTCGGTGCTTACATCCTTCAGCCGCGTTCCGTCACGATCCAGCAGCACCGTATCAAAACCGTTGGCGCTGCGCGAGGCGTAAGCCGCGTCCGCCGGGGAATCGAAGAGATACACTTTTTCGCTTTCGGGCAAAGCCTCGCGCCAGTGCAGCGCCCCGCTGCCATTTTCGCCACGACTCACCTCAGCCAGAAATACGCGGTAACTGTGCGTTTCCTGCGAGGCACTCAGCATCCGGCGCGCGCCATAGATGGTCATGACCTCGCCGAGAATCTGCTGCATGGTCCCAGTCAGTCCCGCCTCCACCCGGGTTGAACTGAGAACGCGTGTGATCACGGCGCGCTCCGCCCGCACTTTTTTCTGGTTTTCGGACATGTAGCCCAGCAAAAATCCGAGCACAATGAGATACACCGAACTGATAAACAGCTGTTGCGGATCCAATTCGCGCACGCTCACTCCGAGCGGCGCCAGATGCAACTGCCGCAGCCATCGATCCGCGGTTGGTTCCAGCCCGGCTCGTACGGCAAACGCTTCTGCTTCCAGCAGTGCGACCGCGGTGACCGCCGTGCCGACCGTCTCCCACAGTCCCCAGCGATAAGCGGCGGCTGCCATCACAAACACGAAGAACAGAAAGAATTGTCCCCGTTGCGCCGGCGCGAACAGTGAGATCAGCACCGGCCAGAGGATGTCGGCCGCGTGCACTACCAGACGAAAAGCCTGCGTCGACTGCGGCCGGAAACGAACCAGCCACATCACCACCACCGCGTGCACCAGGTACACCGTCAGCAGCCAGTACAGCCACCGCGAATACACGAGCCCCCGCGCCGGCTCCAGCCAAAGGGCAAACCACGCCGCAACCGTCAGCGCCACCCGCGCCGACGCCAGCCAACGCTCCGTGCGCCGGATCTCGCCCGCACTGAGCGGCGCCCGGAAGCGCCATAGATCACGGTATTGAGGGATTATCCAGGACAAGGGACTCATCGTCGTTGAGCGCCTAATTCTAAAGGCAATCTCCGCCAAACTCCATGAGCTTCTTTTTTGGACGCGCCAGAGACGCGGCAAGTCGTATCTCAACGGGAAATCGGGGCGTTCCTTTAGGTGCCGGGCATCGGGTTACTCCGGTAAGGCCCTCAACCCTTCAACCCGCTCTAGAATGAAGCTCGGAGTAGTTTGCCTTTGGCCGCACTCACCAAACTCTGGGTCTCCTTGCTGATCGCGCTGGTTTTCGCGCAGACGGCAGCGTCTCTCTTCATGCCGCGAGGCGAAGCCCTTACCATTGCCAGCGACCTCATCCAGGGCACTCTTCTGCTCGTGGCCACCGCTGCTTTCCTGCCCAACACCTCGCGCTCGCGCTGCCCCACTCTCCACATACGGCTCTTCTGGATTCTCATGACCGTGGGGATGCTTTTCTGGCTTACTTACCAGGGAATGTGGAATTACTTTGAAGTCATCAAGCGTCAGGATGTGCCCGACCCCTTTCTGGGCGACATTGTTTTGTTCCTGCATCTGGTGCCCATGATCGCCGCTCTCGCCGTGCTGCCTCATCTCCGGGAAGACGAGCGGGATGAACGCATCCGCATGCTCGACTTCGCGCTCCTGCTCACCTGGTGGGTTTTCATTTATGTATACGCCGTCATCGCCTGGCAAATGGCGCAGGTCGATGAAGCGGCCTACAGCGCCAACTTCAACTTCGCCTATCTGACCGAGAAACTCGTGCTCCTGCTGGCGCTTGCCATCCTCGCCTACACCGCTCAAGGCGGCTGGCGCCAGCTTTACGGACAGTTACTCGGCGCCAGTGCACTCTACGCCTCCAGTTCCTACGTCGCCAACTGGGCCATCGGTCACAAGCTTTACTACAGCGGAAGCATCTACGACATCCCGCTGAGCGTTTCCATCGCCTGGATGGCAGCAGCTCCCTTGCTCGCTCTGCGCCTCGACTTATCCGACTCCAAGCCGTCGCGACCGATACTCGGCGTCTGGATCACCCGACTGAGCATGGTTGCTCTGTTCAGCCTGCTCTGGACCGCCATGCGTTCCGAACTGGACGCGCAGCTTCCGCCGTCGGTCAAGGCCTTCCGTATTAATGCCAGTCTAATCACCATGGTGGTGATGGGCATCGTGATTTTCTGGCGGCAACGCCTGCTCCGGGACGAGCTTTCGATGTTTCTCGAAAGGTCCCGCCGCTCTTTCGACGACCTCAAGGCGCTGCAGCAAAAGCTGATTCAATCTGAAAAGCTGGCCTCGCTCGGCCAGTTGGTGGGCGGAGCTGCCCACGAGATCAACAACCCGCTGACCGCTATGCTGGGATACTCCGATCTGCTCAGCGCGTCCGAGTTGCCCCCGGAGGAACATCTTCAGGCGGCGCAAATCGGAGAGCAAGTTCGCCGCACCACCGCGCTGGTTGCGAGCCTGCTCACTTTTGCCCGTCAGGCTCCGGCCCGGCTGGCCGTCGTCGACATCAACTCGGTGTTGCAAACCGCGGGGCGCCTGCTTACTCCCCAACTGGAGGCGGAAGCCATTTCGATCCGCCTGGAACTTGCTCTGTCGCTTCCCCCTGTGCTCGCCGACTCCAACCAGATTCTCCACGTCTGCATGCACCTTGCCGGACAGATCAGCGCTCATCTCAATCGAGAAACACACCCCACGCTATTCGTTCGCACCCACGGACAAGACAACGTCGTTCTGGTTGACTTCACTTCTGACGATCCTTCCGCCGATCCTGCTTCGCAGCTATTCTCGTTCCCGTGGGTCTTCGACTCCGATGGCGAAAACAAGCCTTCCAGCCTTTCGCTGAGCGCCTGCTGCCGCATCGTCGAAGAACATGGCGGCCGTCTCTTGCAGCCTGCGACTCCCGGTAACCGCGCATTCCGGATGGAACTGCAGGTTGCGACAAGCTCTGCCAGCCGTTTGTCGTTCGCCGCTCCCAACCGGGCCGTGGCCGGCAGCAGTTCGTAGATCGTTGGCGAGCTCGGCTGGACAGCCGGGGGCGGCTGTCCCTACGTGGAACGTGGCGTCACTTCCACCGTCCTCTTCAACTGTCCGCAGGCCGCAAAAATATCCCGTCCTCGCGGCCGCCGCACGAAGGTCGGAATTCCCGCGGCTACCAATATTTCCCGAAACGCCGCCACTCGCTCTGGCTCCGGCGTCCGGTACGGCAACTCCGTCCCAGGATTCATCGCAATCAGATTGATTCTCGCCCGCACCCCGCGCACCAACTCCACCACCTCGCGTGCCTGTTCCGGAGCATCGTTCACTCCCGCCAGCAGCACATACTCAAATGTCATCTTCTCCCGCGTCCGCAGCGGAAATTCCCGCGCCGCTTTCATCAGCTCCGCCAGGTTCCACTTCCGGTTCAGTGGCATCACTTCGCTGCGCAGCGCGTCGTTCGATGCATTCAGCGAAATCGCCAGCTTTGGACGCACCGTCTCCTGCCCGAAATCATAAATCCGCGGCACGATCCCCGCCGTCGACACCGTCATGCGCGACTCCGGAATCCCCACTCCCTCCGCTAGCAGCCGCACCGACTTCATGAAGTTGTCATAATTCAAGAAGGGTTCGCCCATGCCCATGAAAACGATGTTGACGCGCTGCAGCGGCGGCTCAACTCCCTGCTCCCGGAGCACCGCCGCGATCTGTCCGACGATTTCTCCAGCCTCCAGATTTCGCTTCACCCCAAGCAACGCCGTAAAGCAGAACTTGCAATTCACGGCGCATCCCACCTGGCTCGACACGCAAATCGTAGCCCGGCGCCATCCCACCGGAGCAGTTCCACCCTCGACCTCATCCCCCGCTTCGCTTCCGTCGCCGCTCTCGCCGCCATCTCCCTCCGGCATCCACACCGTCTCCACCGTCTCCCCGTCGGCGAGTTCCACGAGATACCGGACCGTGCCGTCGCTCGAAACAAACTTGCGCGCAATCGCCGGAGACCCCACGCTCCAGCCTTCTTCGGCAAGTCGAGCGCGATATTCGAGTGGCAACGTCGAAACCTGGTCCAACCGCTCAATCTTCTGCCGATACACCGCATCAAATAGTTGCTGTCCCCGGTAGGCAGGCTGCCCCGACGCAAGCGCAAGATTCGTAAGTTCCTGCAAGTCAAGTCCTAAGAGCGAATTGGATGGCTGGCTTGGCATTTGCCGCGCACTTTGGCTGCTGGTGGAGCGACGGGCGCCCCTTCGGCAAGCTCAGGGCAGGCTCTCGCCCGTCTCTGAGTCTAATCCGAAAGATACAGGAATCGAGTTGCCCTTTAGCTTTCCAGGTCCTTCGGGGGAGGAGCGTACCGGCGTAAAAGCGTAATGGAAAATACCAAAATGAGGATAAGCAGACCCAACAAACCCAGCTCGGTCATGTTAGCTCGAAATATGCTCGAACTCTCGGGCGACCACGTTCCGCCTTTTGTGAGCGTGGCCGCTTCCAAGGTAATCACCAGGACGCGCCGAATCGAGGCAATCAAGCCGACGACAAGGAATGGTTCGGTTACCAGAAAATGCGAGTGGATGGAGATACGCACCGTATGCAGAATCTCCACCAGCATCAGCACAACGAGGAGCTGGTCCAGCACCAGCAGGGTTTCGGTGGCGATCGTCCAGTGACCGAGGCCCTCCCACAGCATTTTGCCGGCGTTGGCAATCGTCGCGAGCGCCGTTATAAAAAGCAACACGGCAAGGACGGAATAGATAACCACTTCGGCTTTGGCCAGATAGTCGCCAAAGTGGACGCGCAGCTTCTCTTCAGCCATTTGCGGTCACTCGTGAAATCGCTCTGGTTCGCACCTCTTCACAGGCAGCGCATGCAGAGTATAACGAAAGGCGGCATATCGAAAAGTGAGAAACGCTTCCACGTTGTCCATCTCATAATACTGGGAGTAATGCAGATATGATTTTGCCGAGGAAATCGCCGTAAGTTAAACAAAAATAAGACTAAACGTCAGTCGTCTTCTTCCGGCCCCGGATTGTGGGAGAATAGTACCAGCAACCCGCCCCGGAATTCATACTTGAATCCGAACTTCATAGCAGGAAATGCACAGTAACGAACTAGAAGGAACCAGGAACTAATGGTAAAAGAACCCCGCAGTATTCGTCGTCAGATTCTGCCGAACGGCCTCACGGTCATCACCGAGCAGATGCCCCACATCCGCTCGGTCGCGATCGGCATCTGGCTCAAGTCCGGTTCGCGCGACGAAGACTCCGAATGGAATGGCATCTCCCACTTCATCGAGCACATGGTGTTCAAGGGTACGGAAACCCGCTCCGCCGAAGCCATCGCCCGCCAGGTGGATTCGATCGGCGGCAATATGGATGCCTTCACGGCGAAGGAATGTATCTGTTTCAACATCAAAGTCCTCGATGAACACCTTCCGCTCGCCATGGATGTCCTCACCGATCTCGTTCTTCATCCCGTCTTCGATGCCGGCGATATCGCGAAGGAGCGCGGCGTCATTCTCGAAGAAATAAAAATGGACCAGGATAATCCCGACTACCTGGTCCACGAGATCTTCACCCAAAGTTTCTGGAAGGACCACGCCCTCGGTCTGCCAATCCTGGGCACGCGGGAAACGGTCAGGAAATTCGAGCGCCCGGTCGTCTCCCGCTTCTATGGACACCACTTCGCTCCCGGCAATCTGATCGTCAGCGCGGCCGGAAACCTCGACCACAAGCACTTTGTCGAGCTCGTCGCGAAATATTTCGAACACGTGAAGCCGGCGAAAAACGGCTTGCACTCGCCCCAGCCTAAAACTTACTCGCGCATCAACCTGCGCAACAAGAAATCGCTGGAGCAGGTCCAGATCTGCATCGGCGTTCCCTCGCATCCCATGGCGCACGAAAGCCGCTACGCTTCCTACATCCTGAATACGCTGCTCGGCGGCGGCATGAGCTCGCGCCTGTTCCAGAACATCCGCGAGCGTCAGGGGCTCGCCTACTCCATTTACAGCGACCTCAACCCCTATCGCGATACCGGTTCCATGTGCGTATACGCGGGCACCTCGCGCGAGTCGGCCATCAAAGTTGTGGAGTGCGTGGTCGAGGAATTCCGCAACCTGAAAACCACGCCAGTCCCGGAAGAAGAAGTGCGCCGCTCTAAGGACCAGCTCAAAGGCAGCCTCATGCTCTCGCTCGAATCCTCGACCGCGCGCATGTCGAACCTGGCCCGCCAGGAAATGTACTACGACCATTTCTACGGACTCGACGAACTCATCGAGCGCATCGAAGCCGTAACCGCGGAAGACTTGCAGCAAACCGCCGAAGAATTTTTCCGCACCGACCAGATCGCCGTCACCATCCTGGGCAATCTGACCAGCCTCAAACTGACTCGCGACCAGCTAACCTGCTAGCACCCCAGGTGTGGTAACGGACCGCGGCCCCCTCCCGCGGGGCGAAGCCCCGCCACCACACATTCCGCATCTCTACGGGAATGCGAGCGCAATTTCGTTCGTCAAACGACGCGGCAGGCCTTCAGCAGACCCTTCACCAGCGCAGCCCGACCGTGATGGGCAAAACGATGGTCTGGCCGTCGGCCTGATAAGCGCGATGGTAGCGGTATTCGATATAGAGCTTGGAATTATGGAGATGGTTCAGACGATAAGTGAGTCCCCCGCCGTAGTTAAAGCCGCCTGCATCCCTGGAAAAAGACGACAGAGTTTGTGGGGTTTGCGGACTGCCATTTAAACAGTTAATGTCCCACCATCGAACCCATGCGGGCTGACAGATATAGTTGGTTTGGAGCATCTGAGTGTTTGCCGAAACACTGCGCCGATAGAAACCTATGCCGAAAATTCCGTATGCGCCAAATTTGCCGAGATGACGGGGCACGTTGACGATGCCGTCCAGGCTTATGGATTGCAAATGTCCGCCGGCGCCCGGCAGGTTCTGATTCTGGATCACGCTGGGTCGGAAGCTGAGGCTGTAGTACATATATTCGGCATCCACGCCGAACATGCGGCTGAAGTTCATGCCGCCTCCGAGCACAACTTGATCGGAGTTCCCGACAAAGGCGGCAACCTCGCCTTTGCCGATGCCAGGTCCGCCACCGACGGTAAAGTTATAACGATTGAAATTTGATTGTGCCGAAGCCGCTGCGGCGATCCCGCAAAAGGCAAGGAAAACCAGTATCCGATTGCTCAATCTTGATCTCCTGTTTCCGAGAGCTGCTGTCGTAGCCTTTCATGTACCGCCATAGTTCCGGCATGATTCTGCCATGACCGCTGTTCTTGAACTTAGATGCGCTTACAGAATAGAGAAAGCCAGCCTTTTTCCAGGACCTTCAGTTGTGTCCGGCAGTCGGCCGGGGCGCGTGGCGGACCTTTCCATAGAACACCGGAAAGTACTCGCGAAGCATGTTTCCGCCCGCCCGGGTTGCTAGATCCAGACCATAGCGCAGGAAGGTATCTCCGACGGTGCGGTTCCGATCCGGCCAGTAGACGTTCGCCAGTCCCTCAGCCATCATTGGCCCCGCCAATCCGGACCAGTTGGTGACGTCCCGCCCGTCATCGTTGCGCGTGACGAAGACCCGCTGCACCGAATACTTAACGGCGTGGAAAAAACCTGGATGGACCTCCGGATAAAAACGCGGGTCCAGGCGCAGCGCGGACGCAAGCACGAAGGTCCCGAAGAACTCGCTGGACGCCGAACGTCCCATGGAGGACCCGAATCGCTTGGCGTACGCATCCCAGCCCTGTCCGAAGCCGGTTGGCGAATCATCTGCCTGGCCAACCGACGAACCGAGCATCGCCCAGGTTATTGTGTGCACCGAGACGCTGTTGTCCACGAACAGCTGAAATTTCTGCCCCGTCGAAAGCGGCTCCGTACTCAAAGCGATGTCGGGGAAAACGATGGACTTTTCCTGTAGCAGATTGTACAAGGCCACGCCTGGAATGTTCGACGGAGCATTCGGCGCTTGATTGGCAGGAGCTTGCCCGGATGACGGAGCGCCGCTCTGACTCTGCGTCTTCGGCGTTTCCTGGGCGAATGCTCTCGTGGTCGCCCCGAACGCGACCACTCCAAAACATATCAAAGCGCATAGCCGCGGTCGCAGGGAGAACGTCTTGTTGGAACTGACAGGCATCGCTCCTGGGATGCCGGTTTCTCGGAGAACTAGCATCGGTAGAGATTACTCAATCGCAAGCCCGTCGGCAAACGCCTAAAGACAGGTTTCAGGTGTGAGGTCTCAGGTGTGAGGTCTTAAGTCTGGGCGTGACGGGCTGCCTGAGACCTGATGCCTAAGACCTTAGACCAGACACTTCAGACGACTTCTCCGGTCCGCGCCGCCAGGTACTCCAGCAGTTCACCGACGGTCAGGCCCGACTGCAGCAGCAGAATCATCTGATCGGCGCTGACTCCTACTTGGGCGCCCAACGCAACCACTTTGGCGACCGCGCGCTGCAGCGCTTCTTTCTGCGCCAGGGTGAGCGACTCCGTTGGATCGTGGCATACGGCTGAGGACACACGCAGTTCTGTTGCCATTCGAGTACTCCACATTTGTCGCCGCAACTGGAATCCGGCCATGATCGCCGAGTTGTGGCACCTAATTGCGGCCTCGACTTTTTTCTATGATCCGCCAATCCAGCCGGTCAGGGCTGTGATGCAGCTTACCTGTATTTGTGATGGAACGGACTTCACCGCCAGCCGTTAGGGCTTGCCCATCAGTTCCAGAATCGCGGCCATCTCAACTTCGATTCCGGTTTTGAGGCTGGGTTCGCGATCCGGCGCGAAGTAGGGGGAATGCGGACCGGGAAGCGGCTGTCCGCTCTTTTTTGCCTCCGCATATTTCTCCGGGTTGACCGCGCCCAATTCGAGCATGACGCTTGGAATTCCCGCGTAGCGATATTCGGCAAAATCATCGCTGGCCATAATCGGACGGCCAAGCACGACGTTGCCGTCTCCCATGACCTGCTTGAGCCGGTCGGCGAGACGGTTGGTGGTTTGCGGATCGTTGTAAACGGCGCCGACGCCTTCCTCGACTTCGATGAGCGGCTTTTTCGGCGCGCCCGCAGCCGCGGCCTCCGCATCCGCGATCCGCTCGATGGACGCCAGCAAGTGCTTGCGCACCTCATCCTTGTAGGAGCGTACGGTCAACTGCATCACGACTTCGTCGGGAATGATGTTGTTCTTGGTGCCGCCGTGGATCGAGCCCACGGTGATCACGGCCGGGTCTTGCGGATCGACTTCGCGCGACACGATGGTCTGCCAGCTCACAATGGTGCGCGCGGCGATCACGATCGGATCGACTGTCTCCTGCGGCGCCGCGCCATGGCCGCCGACGCCGTAGACAGTGACATTCACGGAATCGGCATTCGACGCGCTGAAGCCCGGCGTGTAGCCGACTTTGCCGGCGGGAAGTCCGTTGCTGTCATGCACGCGAAGGCGAAGTCGGGCTTGGGGAAGCGAGTGAAGAGGCCCTCTTTGATCATCGCTTTGGCGCCGCCGATGCGCTCCTCGGCGGGCTGACCGACATAGATAAAAGTTCCGTGCCAGCGGTCTTTGTTCTGGGCCAGCAGGGCGGCGGTTCCGATGCCGATCGCCATGTGCAGATCGTGACCGCAGGCATGCATCACCGGCACTTCGACGCCACGGTCATCATGCGTGGTGACATGACTGGCATAAGCTAGACCGGTTTTCTCCGGGACCGGCAAAGCATCGAGCTCGGCGCGCAGCATGACCACCGGACCGGGACCGTTCCTGAACACACCGACCACACCTGTGCCGCCAAACCCAGTAGTGACGTCGTATCCGAGCTTGCGCAATTGGTCGGCAATCTTGGCCGCAGTCTTCTCCTCGTGATAGGAAAGCTCGGGATTGCGGTGCAGGTCGAGATAGAGCGCTTCGACTTGGGGATAGGCGGCATCGATCTGCGTGGACGCGACGCGCCAGGGCTCGGCAGCCCATGACGCAAGGGAGAGTGTGAGGACGATAAGCAGGAGACGTTTCATAAAGTTGTGTTCCATATGATTTGGTGTGGTGACGGGGCTTTGCCACGGGCTAGCGGGCTGCCGCTGGAGTGGCACAGTGCTGATCGAAGGCGGCTTTCAGGTCGGCCGCGATGGCGGACGCGTTGCGAGCTTCGATCTGGCGCCGCTCCATCATGTAGACCAGCTTGCCATCGCGCAGAATCGCGATGGAAGGCGACGATGGCGGATATCCGGTGAAATAGGAACGGGCGCGCTCGGTCGCTTCCTTGTCCTGTCCCGCAAACACGCTGACAATGTTGTTGGGGATGGTCGGGTGCTGCAGCGCGAGGCGCACTGCGGGACGCATGCGGCCGGCAGCGCATCCACAAATCGAATTTACGATCACCATGGTTGGACCCGGGTAACCCGACAGGACACGATCAACGTCGGCGGCGCTGCGCAACTCTTCAATTCCCAAGCGCGTCAGTTCTTCGCGCATCGGGATCACCATTATTTCGGGGTACATGGACTCTCCTGTAACTTTGATTCAACACCACAAATTTGTCATCCTGAGCGAAGCGAAGGACCTCTGTATTTCGCTGCGAACTGCAGATCCCTCCCCTTCGGCTCCGCTCAGGGTCGGGATGACAATCCTTGAAAGCCGTTTCGCGATTCGCAAAGTAGCTCGGTTCTCAATATGCCTTCGCAGGCAGACATGAGATGCTCAGTTCAATATAGAACGAAATCGGCATCATGACGATTCAGGAAAACGTTCCGCTGGCGCCGCTGACCACCTTGCAGGTGGGCGGGCCGGCACGCTACTTCGCGGAACTGCGGCGAGAAGACGAGGTTCGCGAGGCCGCACTGTTCGCAAAAACCCGCGATCTGCCGCTGTTTGTGCTGGGCGGAGGAAGCAATCTCGTGGTCGCCGATTCCGGGTGGCCGGGACTGATGCTGCGAATCGCGATCGGCGGCATCGCGACTCCAACTACGAATGACGCCACGGGCAACGCCGTGCTCTTCAGCGTGGGCGCGGGCGTTAACTGCGACGACTTTGTCGCGCAAACGATCGTGCAGAATTGTGCAGGAGTCGAGTGCCTGAGCGGGATTCCGGGCAGCGTCGGGGGCACGCCCGTGCAAAACGTTGGCGCTT
>DATEQN010000021.1:0-83434 GCA_035272625.1 Terriglobales bacterium
CGTGATGGTTGCCGACCCTTTGAAGTACTCTTCATTGAAAAAATTCTGCTGGAAGACTTCGATAGGGGTAGATTCCGGATTGGAATTGAATCCGATCGAATTGTCGCGCGCCATCACGCGAAAATCGGCGATCGCGTTGGACGAGAACGTATGCTGGTAAGAGGCGATTCCCATGGTCTCAATGTTGTCCGCGGTCTGAATCTGGCCCGCCGCTTGTTGCACCTGCTCGTTCGGAATGTCGTAGCGAGACAACTCGTGCCGGAGAATCAACCGCAAGCGATCTTTCGGCGTCAGTTCGCGCTCGTAGTTCACCGAGAAATCGCCCAGCGTACCCAAGTTGGTGTAGTTCTGCGTAACCACGGGATTCAGATAGTGGTCCGTCATGCTGCCGCTGACGCTCGCGCCAAACGTATTCTTGCCCCAGGCGTACTGCCCCTGCGCGGCGGCACCGGCCGCATCAAAGCTGCCGCCGGAAAGTGCCAACTGGCCGTGGAAACCCGGCTGTGAATCCTGCAGCGTGTTTACCTCCACCACCCCTCCCATTTTTCGGCCATATTCCGCGGGAATGCCCGCGGTGTAGATGCTCAGCGATTGCACGTCGTCCGCGTCAATCGCTGGTCCGAAGCTGGGCGAGCGATTGTCGGTCAGCGGGATGCCATCGACCACAAACTGGGTCTGGTATTCGGAGCCGCGCGGATGAAGAACGGCGTTGCCTTCGTAGAGCCAGCCGGGCTGCGAATTGACCAAATCCTGCAACGACCGGCCCGGAATGGAGCCAAGCCGGTTTTGGATATCGTCGGAGCCAATCTCATTCACGGAGCCAGCCTGATCGGGGTCGATCAATGTATTGGGCGCAGTGACGGTTACGGATTCATTCACCGAAGGCAACCTGAGTTGGACGGTGTATTCGGTCGGAATCGCGGAATGAATGTCGACGGATTCGGAGGTGGCTGCAAAACCAGGCTGCCTGATTTCGAGCTGATAGATGCCGTAAGGCAGGCGCTGCACATCCAAGCGGCCCTGATCGCTGGTTGCCAGAGTATTTCGATACTGATTCGCCTGACTGACGATCTGAACCGTGGCTCTAACGCCAAGACCGTCGGGATCGGTTACTTTAAGGCGCAACTCGCCGCTATTGCTCTGGCAGAAGAGCGGCATCGCGCAAAAGAAAAAAATGGCTGCAAATCTCGTCATGAAGAGTCGGCTTTTGTAGTTTAGCGGTTCTCTGGGGTCGGGTTAAGAGGCGTTTCCCTCCGCGAGGGTTACCTTTGGGGAAGATCATGGTGAAAGGAAGATGAGCGCTAAGGACCAGGGGCGGCAAAATGTTGACCGTCCGGGCAGAGGCTGCGCTCGGCTTGGACAGCCCGGGGGCGGCTGTCCCTGCGCACCTTGGACGGGCGAGACGCCCGTCCTCACACGAACTGTGATCGCGGTCACTATTTTTTGTGAGATTCGACTTCCCATTCCTGGGCTGTTGCCCTCGTTGATTACGATGGAGAGGCGGTCAGGGCTGGAAAGACTGCTACAGTAAGAAAGTGCACACCGACGAGCCGGAGGTGCAAATGAAAATTCAAGGAGAGCAGGCTCGCTATGCGCATCGCGGTGGTCGGATCGGGGTACGTTGGGTTGGTGACGGGCGCGTGTTTTGCGGATCTGGGGCACGAGGTTGTCCTGGTCGATAACGACGAGAGTAAACTCGCGGCACTGAGTAACGGCGAGGTGCCGATTCATGAGAAATTTCTGCCCGAGTTGCTGGCCCGGCACCGGGGACAGCGCATCAAGTTTTCCGGCGACCTGCAGGCGGCCACGCGGGAGAGCGAGGCCGTATTCATAGCGGTGGGAACGCCGCCGACCGAAAGCGGCGACGCGGATCTGTCGTATGTGGAGTCGGTAGCGCGGGAAATCTCCGGGGGCGTGGACGAATACAAGGTGGTGGTGGAGAAGAGCACGGTTCCGGTGTACACCAGCCAGTGGATCCGCACCATCATCTTGAGGAACGGGGCCGATCCGTCGCACTTCGATGTGGCTTCGAATCCCGAATTTCTGCGCGAAGGGACGGCGGTTGCAGATTTTCTCTATCCCGATCGCATTGTGGTGGGAGTCGAGAGCGAGCGGGCTGCGGAAGTGATGCGCCAGATCTACGGGCCGCTGACCAGCGGATGGTACTACGGGCGGGGGGATGCGATTCCGCGTCCCGACGCGGCCACAGCCAAAGCGCCGCCGCGGTTGATCGTTACCAGCTCGAAGAGCGCGGAGATGATCAAGCACGCCTCCAACGCATTTCTGGCGATGAAGATTTCTTTCATCAATGCAGTAGCGTCGATCTGCGAATCGGTGGGCGCGAATGTGGAACAGGTGAGCGATGGGATCGGAACGGATTCGCGAATCGGACCGCGCTTTATGAATCCGGGCATAGGGTATGGAGGGTCGTGCTTTCCCAAGGATCTGCTGGCGTTCCGGGCCGTCGCGAAGGAAAGCGGATACGACTTCCGGCTGCTGGAGGAAGTGATGCGCATTAACGAAGATCAGCGGCACCGTTTTTTGCGCAAGGTGAGGAGCGTGCTGTGGACTTTCCGCGGCAAGCGCCTGGGCGTGCTCGGGCTGGCGTTCAAGGGTGGGACGGACGACATTCGAGAGTCGCCAGCGCTGCTGCTGGTGCAGGAACTTCTGCGCGAGGGCTGTCACATTTGCGCCTATGATCCCGCCGCCATGGAGCGGGCGAAAGAGGTGCTGAAGTCGGGCGTCGAGTTCGCCTCGGACGCGTATGCGGCGGCAACGGGTGCGGATGCGCTGCTGATTCTCACGGAGTGGGAAGAGTTCGCCGCGCTTGATCTGGAGCGTCTGCGCGCGCTGGTGAAGTATCCGATCGTGCTCGATGGGCGGAATCTTTATGATCCGGCGGTGATGGTGGAACACGGATTCTCTTATTACAGCGTGGGGCGGCCAGCGGCGTTGACAGAAGAGGTGCCGGCGCGGACGCTTCCGAAGAAAAAGGAGCGTGCCTGAGAGTGATGAACATGCGGCCCATGAATTCGGGACCCACGAACCCGCGACGCGCGCTGGTGACGGGAGGGGCGGGGTTTCTGGGATCGCATTTGTGCGATGGGCTGCTGGGCGAGGGCTATTCAGTGGTCGCGGCGGACAATCTGCTGACCGGGCGCCTCGGGAACATCGAGCATCTGCGCAACGATTCGCGATTTGAGTTTGTGAAGAAAGATGTTTGCCAGCCCGGTGAATGGGGTGGGTTGGATTATGTGTTTCACTTCGCCAGCCCGGCGAGCCCGGTGGATTATGCCGAACACGGCATCGAAACTCTGCGCGTGGGATCCTATGGGACGTTTGAAGCGCTGGAAACGGCGTTGCGTTGCGGCGCGAAGTTCATGATGGCGTCGACGTCGGAGTGCTACGGAGATCCGATGGTGCATCCGCAGACCGAGACGTATTGGGGGAATGTGAATCCGATCGGGCCACGGTCGGTGTATGACGAGGCGAAACGGTTTTCGGAGGCGGTGACCATGGCGTATCGCCGCTATCGCCAGGTGGACACGCGGATTCTGCGCATCTTCAACACCTACGGGCCGCGCATGCAGATCAACGACGGGCGGGTGATTCCAAATTTTATGTGGCAGGCGCTGCGGGGAGAAAATCTTACGGTGTATGGTGACGGCAGCCAGACGCGCAGCTTCTGCTACGTGAGCGATGAGGTGGATGGAATTCTGCGCCTCGCGCGGTCCGCGGAACATGAGCCGGTGAATATTGGGAATCCGACGGAGTTTACCATTCTGGAGTGCGCGCAGAAAGTGATCGCGACGACGGGGTCGAAGAGCCAGATCAAATTCGAAGCGTTGCCGCAGGACGATCCGAAGCAGCGCTGTCCGGATATTTCAAAAGCGAAGCGGCTGCTGGGATGGGAACCGAAAGTGGAGTTGGAGAGCGGGCTGAAGCTTTCGCTGGAGTATTTTCGCCGGGCGGTGTTGGAGAAAGAGCGGCCGGCTTAGCATGTGAATTCGAGTTTTTCGCCGCTTGGGTCAGCGGGGCTGTTCGTCCAGCGACGGGCCGGCGGAGAGAACTGAGAGCAAGCGCAGAACTTCCTCGCGTTCGGCGGAGTCGCGGTACCTAAAGCGCACGCCCATGCCAAAACCGGGATGGGTAGTCAGCACCTGACCCGTGATTCTCAACTTCGTGTCGGCGGTTCGGATCAGAATCTCCACACCCGACTTCTGCGCGAATGGAGTCGGCATTTCGACGTAGCAACCACCCTCGCTGAGATCGGACAGGGCGCAACGATTGGGGACGCTGTTTCCCAGACGGTAGACGTCAGCCCCGAGTTTGCAGGCGAAACGTTGCTCCCCGCGGCGATTGCCGGCATTGGAGACGAGGGCGTCTTTGGGCTCGAGCCTCGGCTCACTTTTCGGTTCGGAATCCATATAAGAATCAGTCGAAGACGTGTTGCTTGCAGGCGCCTGAGCCGACACAGCGGTTGTCGCCTCGGCATGACTCTGCCGCAACCACGTCTGAATGAGGCGGCGCGAAGACTGCGGCACGTCGAGGAACCGAATTCCCGTGCGGCCGCTGGCGTCCTGCCAGGCCACCTCTCCCGAGAGGCGCACTAGTTGCTGCTGGCCGGGCAGCGCGAACTCGAAATAGACCTTGCATGCGCGAGGAATGTTGGCGCCCTGGATCGAAGTGCCGCCGTCGCTGAGGTCGGCCAGGAAGGCGCTCATTTCTGGCGCTCCGGGATAGGCAACAGTAACGCGCGAGCCCACGGGCGCGCGGGAAGCGCGGCGACGTTCGCGGCGCGTGAGGCTGCGCGCGGCGCGCAAACTCGTGCGGGTGCGCGAGGAAGAGAGCGGGCGATAGAGAACAAAGTTGGCGCCGAGCCCGAACACCGGACGAGCGTTAAAATCGCCGTCGACGACAGCAATCAGCAGGCTGGCGCGGTTTTTGGCGGACTGACGCAAGCGCGCCAGGAATTCGTCGCAACTCTGGTCGGCGCGATAGTCGATGATGATGGCGTCGAAATGCCGGCTGTCCAGCAGTTCCAATCCGCGGGAGACCGAGGGTGTGTGCTCGGCCGCCATCCCCAACTCGGAGAGGATGAGAGTGAGCAGGCTGGCTGCGTCCTGATCCGGACACACCACGAGGCAGCTTGGTTCCATAGTGAGACAATCGTAAGAGAGGGCCGGTGCCAACGACAAGTTACCTGTGTCACGGTGGAAGTACAATTTAGACTTTCTTTCTGGCGTTCTTTTCCGCTTGTTCTTGCCATCGTAAGTTCTTCCGGTTCTTGAAAGCACACGGTAGCCACAACTTTAGTTATCTTTCCCTTTGTCTCAGCCGGCGATAGGCTGAGAAGAGGTTTCGTGAGACTTTCGCTGACCGCATAGGCGGCTCCTGGCACAATCGTAACTCTCCCGGAATTACCTTACGGAAGGCCAGTGTACGAAAGGCCGGTGTACCCCGGTACTTTGACGTACAAGGGGACAGTTCCTACCATCGAGATTACCAAAACCGTTGTCGGGACCGCGATCTGCATGGGGTCGTGGGAGATACCGGGTTTATGGCAGTTGCACGAGTTTTGGTGACGATCTGTCACGGGGCAGGGAGCGGCAGAAAGCGGCAAATGCTTATGAGAAGTCTGGAAACAAATGCAGGACATCGCAAGCATCGCGCGAGCGGCTTCAGCTTGCTGGAAATGATGATCGTGGTGGCGATCACCGTCACCCTGGCGGTGGTTTCGGTTCTCACCCTTGTGCCGTTGCTGCAAGCCCAGCACGTGACCAATGCATACAACGCGACGCTGGGAGCGCTGCGGCAGGCGCGCGACAACGCGGTATCGCAACGGACATCGTACTCGGTGACTTTTGCTAAGGCGGTTTCGCCGAGCCCTTACGCTACGATCACGGTGGCATGGGCGCCGGCAGCGGGAGAGACGTGTCTAGGGTCAAATCCCCCGTGCTACGTACCCGCTACCGTGACCTATCAATACCCGACGGATGTTACTTTTCTCGTGCCGCCCTCCGGCACATCGGCTCCGGACAGTTATGGAACGGGGGCGAACGCGATTGACTTTGGCTATACGGCGGCTAGCAGTACGGGAGGAGCAGCAGCTATTTACTTCTGCCCGGACGGTTCGGCGCAGACCTCGAATCTTTGTGCCGGTGCCGGAAACTGGGATGGGGGCGTGGTCTACCTCGGGCGCTCGGGAAATGCCTACAGTGACCGGGCGGTAGACCTATGGGGCGGCACGGGTCGCATTCACGGATGGCGGCTCTACCCCGCTTCGGGGAGCACTTATCAATGGATACGTCAATGATGGCATCAATGATCGGGTACAGCGGGAATCATCGGGCGCAGAGGCCAGCGGAGCGAGGGTTTTCGCTGATCGAAGTCATGATTTCGATGGTGGTGCTGACGGTCGGACTGATTAGTCTGCTGGGCGTTTTCGGACTGGCCATGGCTTCGACGCAAACTTCGCAGCAGGACATGATCGCCAAGCAACTGGCGAACGAAGCGTACGAGAGCATCGTGACCGCGCGCAACTCCTCGCAGTTAAGCTGGGATCAAATCCAGAATAATGCGGGTACCCAGTACTGCACCAGCCTCCCTTCACCCTGCGGCATCTTCGTCGGTAATGCGAGTAGTCCGCAACTTCAACCGATCTACAACGCGGGAGCAGACGGAATCTTTGGCACGTCGGATGACGCAGCCGCCGGCGAGGAAACTCTACAGGATCCGGGGGCGGATGGGATTTTTCAAACGGCGGACGATACGTTTATCCCTTTGACCGGCTACCAGCGCGCAATTCAGATCGGGCCGGTGTACGACTCGGCGAACAACCTGGTGACCACGGTGCGGAGCATAACTATCACCGTTCAGTACGGGACTTCCCAGTCGGGAAAAACGCCGAAAACGTACATTCTGAATACATTGATTTCGCAGTACCAGTAAAGGGGAGTTATGAGCGATCGCTCAACCAAGCGCGCGAGTGGATTCAGTCTGTTGGAAATGACGATTGCCATGGCACTGGGTACGCTGGTGCTGGGCGCGGCGGTGCAGGTCTACATCCAGGGTGTGCAGGCGACCTGGACGACCACGCAGCGGGCGGAGTTGCAACAGGACTTTCGGGCCGCCTCCAACACATTGACGACGGATCTGAGCCTGGCCGGGGCAGGTCTCGGCCCCGGTGCGGCTATCGCCCTGCCGTCTGGGACCTCTCCGGTGTATGGCTGCGCTCAGACCGGGGCGTCGCCAGAGCCGTGCTACCTCGGCTCCGCCAACGCCACCTCGGTGAAGTATCCCGTGCAGGGCACCACGTCCTATCTTTACGGGCTGCTCCCGGGATATAACGACGGGCCGACCCTCCTCACTGCGCAGGGAGCCACCGACGCGACCACGGTGGTCTATACGGACAACACTTTTTATTTGGACTGCTACACGGCGACCATCACGAGCGCGACCCAGGTAACCTTCACGTTGCCCGGGACTACGAGTCCGAATTGTACGGCGAACGGCAACACAATCCAAAACGTGAACGATTCCGCAGTTGGACTAACGGCTGGCGATCTGGTCTTGTTCACCTTTGGTGGCACCAACGTGGTAGCCGAAGTCACCACCGCTGCCACCAGTGGAGGCGTCGCCACCTTCGCCGGCAGCGATGCGCTGAATATGAACCAGGCGAACACCGTCAACTATAGCCTGGCCTACCAGTTTAAGAATGGGACCCTGGCCGGATATGCAAACCGCATTCTGGTGATCAGCTATTACATCGACAATACCCTCACCCCGTCGCGACTGATGCGGCAGGTCAGTGGACACACTCCGGCCCCGGTGGCGGAAAACGTCGTTTATATGAAGTTCACCTATGACCTTTTTAACGACACCAGCAGTACGGCGGTGGTGAACTGTAGCAACCCCGGCGCCGTTACCGATGGCTGCTCTGGCAATTCGACCAACCTTCTCCCCAACCAGATCACCAAGATCAACATTCAGAATATGGCCATGGATAGCACGCTGCTGGGCAGCCAGTTCGGCGCGGGAAACGGCTATCAGAGAATGGATTTGCAGACATCGGTAAGCGCCCGGAATCTGACGTTCGTCAACAACTATCCCAATTAGCGTCGGAGATGGCGAAAGCGAGTACGAGGAATACGAGTAAGGGGATGGGGAGCGAAGTGATGGGGATTAACACCATGGGGAGTAACGGTATGAAGAGCGCGAGACTGCACACCAAAGGATTCACGCTGATTGCGTCCTTGCTGATGCTGTTGCTTTTGTCGGGGATCGCGATCGGGCTGCTGATGATGGTCAACACCGAAGGCAAGGTGGGCGGGACCGATCTGCAGAACAACATGGCCTTTCACGCCGCCGAGGGTGGCATTGAGAAAATGGCCTCCGATTTGAACTCGACGTTCCAGAACATATCGGCTCCCAGTCCCTCCCAAATTTGCGCCGTGGGGGCTACCGCCAACCAGCCGAGCATAGCGGGAGTCACCTGGATGGATTATTCGGTGCAGCCCGGGACGCTGCAGTCGTCGAGTTGCCCCACCTCTCTGACCTTTACTTGGGGAACGATCACCGGCAACGGACAGAACGCGGGCTTGCAGGCACAGATCATCCCGGTGAACATGCTGGCGACGGCGGCCATGCCCGGCGGGCAGGAAGTGAGCATGACGCGGCAGGCGCAGGTGGCGCTGATTCCCGCCTTCCAGTTCGGCGTCTTCTCGGAGAGCGACCTCTTATTCGAAAACGGCGGCAATCTTGATTTCGCCGGCCCCGTACACACCAACTCGGACTTGTACCCTTTCTCCGCCGGAACCCTGACGTTTCACGACAAAATATCGGTCTGGGGCAACGTGGTTCGGACGCAGTTGCCCAACGGAACTGCGGCCAGCAACTACACCGGCCCCGTATATATTCCGAGCGCAAACGGCGACTGTGCGCAGGGGGGAGGGGCGGTGGCGGGTCAATGCACCGCCATGGCGTCGGTCGCCAGTTCCGGCAGTCCCTACGGGGATGGCAGCGTGACGGATCCGGGCAGCGCAACCGCGCAGACGGGGGCGAACTATGTTCCGGCCCTTCCGACTTGTTGCTCAGGTACCGACACTTGGTCTCCTTTTTCCAAGACTACGACGAACCTCGAGATGGTCAACGGGAACTATGGAAGTAAGACGAACCCGGGGACAGGCGCCAAGAAACTTTCGATGTCGTTCGTCGGCGGGGGCGCACAGCCTTACGAAATCATTCGCCGGCCACCGGCGGGTGAGGACACCTCGTCGGCGGTGAGCCAGGCGCGCGAATATAACATGGCGCAGATTCGCGTGTTGTTGAGCGACGATCCGAACGATTTACCCGGTGGATCGGGGGATGCGAATAATGTCCGCTTGGCGAACCTGACGCAGACCCAGCTTACGGCCCAGGGGGTCGCCAGCCCTCCCAGTGGCGGCACCAATCCCTATGGAATTGCGATGACGGCGGGCAATTACGTCGCCGCGACGTTCGGGACGCCCGCATCTGGCAGCTATAATCTGTACTTCGCTGCCGCGTCGAACGCGGTGCCATCTGCCTGCACATGGACGACCTCGACTCAGCAGTGCACCTCAGACTGGCCCTTCGCGCCCAAATTTTTTACAGGCGCGACCACTTCGCAGGGGCTCCAGCCGGTAGGCCCCTCAGGAGGGCCAAACGCGCCCGTTATTACGGGCACCAGCGCCAGCACTGCGCCGACGTTCGTCCTTTGCCCGCCCCTAAATACGGCGGCAGCTGACCTGCCTACAGGCTGCCCGACAACAGCGGGGACGATGCCCTCTCCGCCGTACTACGTTGTGACGAGCTCGTCCACCCCGACCACCCCGGTGAGCGCCGAGACCGTCGCGGGCTACCAGACCTCAGCCTGGAGCCTGATCGATGGTTACTTGCGGGTGGAATACAGTCCCGGAGTTGGCCAGGCCTTCGTCGGAGTGACCAACGAATGGCTGTCACTGGGATTTGCGCGAGGACTGGCAGCGCCTACGGCCCCTGGCCCATCGGGCGCTGGGAGCAATCCGATCAATCCGAACGCGATTCTGCTGCTTCAGGAGCCGGCAGATCGCCTTACTGCAGCCCCAGCCGGGCTAACCACATCCGCGGCCCCTTTGACAACAGGGCTGACCGCCACCGGGGTTGTCCCGACCTGTAACACAACCTCGGGCGGTAAATGCACATCATGGACCGGCGCGCCGCCGATGCTGGCGGACACGACAGCACTGGCGACAGCAGGGACTCTAGGGGACTGGGCGTTTGGCGTTACCACTGGCAGTACCACGACGCAGAGCCTCACCCAGTTCAATTGGTATCCCATTAACTTCTACGATCCGCGCGAAGGCGAGGTTCGAGATCAGTCCTGGACGTCAGGTACCGCAGCCAGCTCCACGGACACGAGCTGCACCACCAACGGGGTGATGAACGCCGTCGAAATCGATGTGGGCAACCTGAAGAGATGGCTGAAGAATGGGATCACGGGTGCCCCCAGCGGCTCGCTTGTGGATTACAAGGCGCAGAATGGATACGTGCTGTATTTCTCGGATCGGCGGGGCATGCTGCTGAATACGAGCACTGTCTACACTTCTACGCAACCTCCGAACACTAAGACGGGGGACTCGGGTCTGGAGGACGTGATCAACGCCAATGGTTCCGGGGATACTGCCAAGGGTACACCCGACGGTGTTCTTGAACCGATTCAGAGTGGCCGAACCTATTCTCCCGAGGACGTCAATGAGAACGGCGTACTCGACAACTGGGGGGTGGCGAACCTGGGATTGGGCTTCTACGGTACCGGGAACAGCGCTACCCAGAACCTGAATACTCTCATCAACAGCGGGACGCACCCCGATCCCTATGGTACCGGTGGTACCGGCAGTCCCGGCTACACCACTAACCGGATCGCGAATTGCGGCACCACCGGGCGCAAGAACTGGGTGAGCGGGGCGCGCCACGCTTTGAAACTGGTGGATGCTTCGTACGGCAACATACCGCTGAGGCCCTCTGCACTTGCCATCACCGTCGGCAGCGTCACTACAAATTACTGGGGCGGATTCACGGTGGCATCGGAAAACCCGGTGTACATCCAGGGCGATTACAACAGCAACTCGAGCGACGAGGCAACTTGGACAACCCCACCGACCGTGCCAACGGACCTGTCCTTGCATGCGGCGGCTTCAGTGATTGCCGACGCGGTTACTCTTCTCTCGGACAACTGGGACGACAGGAGAAGCATGCTGGGCGTCTCGGGGAGCACCTCACCTACCTACAGGCAGAACCGGATGGCTACCCCTAATACCTACTACCGGATGGGGATCGCAAGCGGGAAGAACATGAATTTCCCGAGCCCAGGATCGTCAGGAACGGCCGCCTGGACGCCAGCCGTCACCCAAAATGATATTGGCATCGACGGGGCCGTGGGAAACTTCATGCGCTTAATGGAAGACTGGAGCCAAAGCCCCGGCAGCAGCAGCAAAGACACCCTGAATTACTTCGGCTCGATTGTGAGCCTGTACTACTCAACCTATGACACCGGGATTTTTAAGTGTGGCGGCTGTTGGGAGGTATATGTGAACGGAGACCGAAATTACATTTTCGACGAAGACTTTACCAATCCCTACGGCCTGCCGCCGGGAACCCCGATGTTCCACGACGTGGAGAGCCTGAGCTACCGGCAACTGCTTACGACACGCACCTACTAAACGTACTTCAACGAACTCACTCAACCCCGATCCGCGAGGATCGGGGTTTTTGTTGGGGTGAAGGATTGTTTAGGTCGTTAGTCTCTGGTCGTTGGTCGTTAGTCGTTAGTCGTTAGTCTTTGGCAGGCAACAGGTTTTGAAGTCCCCGATTTTCCCAAGCGAGTAGCCCAGTCGACAACCAACGATTGACGCCCAGCCACCAACGACTCATCGGCTGTCCCTTTGAGTTCATCGAGGCTTGCGGGCGGGTGGAATTGGTTCGCTTCCCTTGCGGGCAGCGGGCTCGGGCGGCAGGGCGCTGACGGCCAGATCGGCGGACCAGCAATCGGCAAGAATCTTCCATGTTCCGGCCGGTTGTCGCACCAGGACGATCAGGTATTTCCCGCGCTCTTCGCGGCGCTTTCCCATGGCCACGGGCACGAGCATTTTGCAGCGGCCGAGATCGATAGCAATCTCACCCAGCATTTCCAGGCGCAGCGATTCCATCTCTACGTCACCCAATCCGGCTTCGAGCAGTGAGATAAGAAATTCGCGGATCGCCGGCAGACTGCGAACCGGCGGAACGCTGGAGCGGATGAGAGTCGCATCCGCGGAGTAGAGTTCGAGCAGGTCGTCGATGTGCTTGGTGTTGCAGGCCTGGGCCCAATCCTGGACAACCTTGCGGGCGCCAGCCTCGGCGCGGCCGCCGGTTGAAACGCCCGGCGATCCGGGCGCTCGGCCGCGCGGAGCAGCGGGCTCAGACTCGGCAGAAGGCACACCGGATGCCGCTTCGGAACCGGGGACCGCAGTGCCGGGAACTAAATGATGATAGTGGTGGTGAAAGTGATGCTGCGCTCCGGGGCGGTGCTGAGCAGTGGCATCGCCGGCGAAAGGCTGCGTTGGAATTCCGCACCAGAAACAAAAGCGGGCAGTCGCCGGCAGCGCGCCCCCGCAGGCTGAGCAAGTGCTGCCCGATTCGCCCGCTTCACCGGCCGCGGGCTGCGCGGCCGCGTTTCCCGACATGCGCTGAATTGCTTCCGCGGCCGCAGCCACGGCTTCGGCGTTCGGCTTCGGCCAACGAAGGTTGCCGGGGAGCCGTTGAAAAAACTCTTCGATCTCCTGGCTCTCGGAGGGCCGGTCCTTCCTGGGATCGGCCTTGGGATCGGCGGATTTCTGATTGTCTGCGGTCACGGCAACCTCATCGCAGACATTGTAGGAGAATTCATGCGTTAGCGGATACTGAATCTTACGAGCGCTTCGAAATCGGTGGGAACGCCGTTGCAGAGTGCGGGACGATAGCGCCAAAAGCGAACTGCGTGCAGCACCGTCTGATCTTCGTCGGGGCCGCCGCTATCCACAATGAAGGCGCTATGCACGTATCCGTCGGTGCCGACAATGAAGCTGACGCGAACGTTCATGTCGTTATCCTGAACGGGCAGCAGCGGGTCAGGAGTGAGCAAGGCTTCGGGCGGACTGACGGATCCACATTTCGGCAGAGCGAGCGGCTCCGCCACGGGAGCGAACTCGGAGATGTGCGCGGGCACGCGGCGCAGCGCCTTCTCCGGTCCCGGGAACGATGTTCGATGCGGAACCAGCGTCGACCGGGCCGCTACCGGGTAAAGGGCGAGAAGGCAACTGAGGCCGGCCAACGACACGACTGCCGCGAGCGCTTTCCTGCTCGTCGCTCTCGGCCAGAGACACTTCATCCTGCGTGCAGTGGGCAATTCGGCTTCCACCGTCAATGAATAATAAGTAGTTTATTATCAGTAACGTAGTGGTCACTTCCTTGACCACAATTTTAACCCGGATGCAATCCCTTGCAAATCAGCCGAACGGAATCCTATCCGAAGGAGGAGCGTGAGAGAGCAGGTTTCGTGCTTTGAGTCTGTGCGAGGAAACGTTCGAGATGCCAACGCAGCGGTTTCGAAACGCCGGGCTGCCAGGCGGCAGAGGTCATCGCCTTGCAGTCAGGCTCCGGAAAAGACGTCTTCTATTTATTCTATTGCAGCCCGTTGTGGGTAAATTTATTCGCAGTCTTTAGATTATCGGCTCTCAGTCAGAAAGATGCTGGATCCCTGTCCCGGAGTGCTGTAGTTATCGACGACAATCCCACTCGGACCGCCGTCCACCGTCGCCGCGGCGATCGCGGCATTACCGATCCGATGTTGCCACCCCGGTAACCTCATCTTAGTCACTAGAATTAGGTGCAACTAGCCGGGATCTGGGGTTCGGGCGGCGATATGTCGCTCGCTCTGTCCGCGTCGAAGGCGTCTGCTTCCGACCCTATTTCCGATTCTTGACGGCGTGTGGAACAATGAGGGGGCTCCGACCTGGGCCCACATGCATCCATGACCGCCACGCCGACCAGCCTACAACTTGCGCTCCTTTCGGCGGCGATCCTTGGCCTCCATCACGGCTTCGACTACGACCATATTGCTGCCATCACCGACATCACCAGTGTGCAGACCAGTCGCTGGCGCGGTATGCGGCTCGGTTTGCTGTACGCTCTGGGACACGCGGCGATGGTTGCCGTACTGGGCAGCGCCGTCATCGTGTTTCAACTCTCGCTGCCTCATGGCATCGATCGCATCGCGGAGCGGTTGGTGGGACTGACCTTGTTGATCCTGGGGGTCTACGTCCTGGGCTCGCTGTTCAAGGGAAACACCGCGCCGCGCAGCCGTTTTCACCTTATAGCCGGGACGTTGCGTTGGGCCCATTGGAAGATGAAAAGCTACTGGCACGATCACGATATCCCGCGCCCGACGGACAAGACATGGAATTACGATTCGAAATCCGTGCTTATGATTGGTGTTGTGCATGGGCTTGGCGCGGAGACGCCCAGCCAACTGATGATCTTCTTATTGGCGGCCAATCTGGGAGGAATCAGTAAGGGCTTTGTCGGCCTGGCGATGTTTATCGCGGGACTGCTGGTGATGAACACAGTGATGACCGCGGTCGCAGTTGGACTTTTCGGCGTCAGTTCGCGGCTGCCGCGCTTTCAGTTTGTGGTTACCGCGCTGACAGCGATCTATAGCCTGGCGGTTGGCTCTCTCTTCTTGTTCGGGTCGTCGGGACTTCTGCCACCCCTGGGATGAGGGCCGTTTGGACGCATGTTATCCCCGGGTCATTGTCGTTGCGGCTTGTCGTCGCGGCCTCGTTCTCGCGTTGTCATCATGCTCGTCCGACCCAGGCCATGTAATCCAAATTCGGCCAGTAATAAATTCTGACAGAACCGGTGAGTTAGTAATACAATGTCCGACGGTAACTTACCCGAGGGGGTATTTGATGACAAATATTGCTAAGGCAATCGTCCGGCTCCGAGAGGAACGCCGGGATGCACAGAACCAAGTCCAAAAGCTTGGGGAAGCTATTTCGGTTCTGGAAAAGCTTACCCGAAGCTCGGGCGCAACCATGCGTGCGGGGGCGCCACATCGCGCCAAGCGTGTTCTCTCGGCGGCAGGACGCCGGAGAATTTCTCTGGCCCAGAAAGCACGTTGGGCCAAGATCAGACAGATGAGAAAGGCAGCCTGAACGCCGGGCGGGCCGCAGGCTGCGCGAAGTCCTCGCGCTAGACTGAAGCCCGCCGGATTTCTATCTGGCAAAGAGGCTTACTCCCTTAATCTTGTTTCTTGGCTCTGGGGTCCTTCAGCCACTTGGACCCGCGGAAATCTCCGGGACGACCTAATCCCTTAGCTGTGTCCTCCGCCAAGTTCGCGCACAATGCTGCCGACAAATGCCTTGGCGTCGCCAAACAACATCAGAGTGTTATTGAGATAATAGAGCGGGTTATCAATGCCCGCGAAGCCGGGATTCATGCTGCGCTTGATGACCATCACGGTATGGGCCTTGTCCACGTCGAGGATCGGCATCCCGTAGATGGGGCTGGATGCATCCGAGCGAGCGGCAGGGTTGGTGACGTCGTTGGCGCCAATCACCAGGGCGACATCGGTCTGCGGAAAGTCGCCATTGATCTCGTCCATCTCAATCAGGCGGTCGTAGGGAATATCCGCTTCGGCCAGCAGCACGTTCATGTGGCCAGGCATGCGTCCGGCAACGGGATGAATGGCGAAGCGCACGTCCACTCCGCGTTTGCTGAGACCATCGTAAAGTTCTCGCACCTTGTGCTGCGCCTGGGCCACGGCCATGCCGTATCCGGGAACTATGATGACCCGGTTCGCGGCGGAAAGGATGGCCGCTGCTTCTTCCGGGGTCGCGCTGCGAATCGGTCTGGCTTCTTCTCCCGCGGCGCCTGAAGTTTGCACCTGACCAAAAGCTCCGAACAAAACGTTGGTGAAGGAGCGGTTCATGGCCTTCGACATGATGATGGAGAGGATGAGGCCTGACGAGCCGTCGAGCGCGCCCGCGATGATGAGCAGCTTGCTGTCGAGAACGAAACCCATGGCCGCCGCCGACAAACCAGCGTAGCCGTTCAACAACGAAATGACGGTCGGCATGTCCGCGCCGCCGATGGGGATGATCAATAACACGCCGAACGCCAGCGCGATTAAAATCATGAACGGAAACAGGGACCGTGAATCCGGATGCAGGACTAGAGTTACGGCGATGACCACAGCGCCGGCGAGAAGCACAAAGTTGACGAGGTTCTGGCCTTTGTAAGTCAGAGGACGCTGCGGCAGAATCTCCTGCAGCTTGCCTGCGGCCATCAAGCTTCCGGTCACGGTCAAGCCGCCAAGAATGACCTCAAGGGACAGCACCGCCATCATGAAGCGCGAGATATCGGGTGAACGCAAATAAAACTCGGCCGAGCCGACCAGCGTTACGCAGAGGGCGCCAAAGGCGTGACTGAGCGCAGTTCGCTGTGGAACCGCGGTCATCGCCACCCGCCCGAGCGGAACGCCGATGATGGTACCAAGCACCAGCCCAATCGCGATCAGCCGGTAGTCCACGATGCCGTGGTGCAGCAGCGTGCCGCAAATCGCCAGTAGCATGCCCGCTTCGCCCGCCCAGATGCCATGGCGGGCCGAGGTCGGCGAGCTCATCCACTTCAACGAGAAGATGAACAGCACGCTCGCGATGAGATATAAAAGCTCGATGACGACTTGGCCGCCTGCGAGTTCGGTTGTCATCATTTGGCCGCCGGTTTAGCCGCGGGACGGCTGGATTTGAACATCTTCAACATGCGGTCCGTGATCAAGAAGCCGCCGACGATGTTACTGGTGGCGGCGACCACGGCGATAAACCCAAAAACAGCGGAGAGCGTGCTCTTGTGCTCGCCCACGAGCACGATCGCACCGACCACCGCGATCGCATCTAAGGCGTTGGTGAGCGACATCAACGGAGTATGCAGCAGCGGCGAGACTCGCCGGATCACTTCAAATCCGATAAATCCAGCGAGCACAAAAATAAAGAGTGCGTTGATCAGGTTCGAATTACTGTTCATCTTTCCTCCGCTTCATGTTTTTAGTGGAGAGCCGCGCGTCCCCGCCCGGCTGGACGGGCGAGGCGCCGTCTCTCCACCGTCACCTTGCCAGCGCTGGCAACTTAAAGAACTCGCGGACACGCGCGTTCACGATCTCGCCACCGTGGGTAAGCACAGTCTCGCGCACGATTTCATCCTCGAGATTCAAGTTCAACTTTTGATCTTTGATCAGGTGCGTCAGGAAGGCCGTAATGTTGCGGGCATACATCATACTCGCGTGATAGGGCACACCCGTTGCCACATTGATGGCTCCGATGATGGTCACGCCATGCTTGACCACGGTCTTGCCGGTTTCCGTGATCTCGCAGTTGCCGCCGCGTTCGGCAGCCAGATCAAGGATCACCGAACCCGGCGCCATTCCTTTCACCATGTCCTCGGTTACCAGGACGGGCGATTTCTTTCCCGGAATCACAGCCGCGGCAATCACCACATCGCTTTCCTGGACCACTTTCCCGAGCAACTCGCGCTGACGGCGATAGAAGTCCTCATCCTGCGCGGTGGCATATCCGCGAGCATCCTGCGCATCTTTCGCCTCGATGGGAAGTTCGACAAAACGTCCACCGAGACTCTGCACCTGCTCCTTCGCAGCGGGCCTCAAGTCGTAAGCCGAAATCACCGCGCCCAGGCGGCGCGCGGTGGCGATCGCCTGTAATCCCGCCACACCGCAGCCGATGACGAACACGCGGGCGGGGGTGATGGTTCCCGCCGCGGTGGTCAGCATGGGAAAGAAGCGCGGGTGGCAGTCGGCCGCCATCAGAACCGCCTTATATCCGCAGACGGTCCCCATCGAGGAGAGCGCGTCCATGCTTTGGGCGCGAGTGGAACGGGGCATCAACTCCACGGCAAACGCCGTAACGCCGGCGTGCGCGATCTCCTCCACCACCTCCGACGAACCGAACGGACGCAGAAACCCGACCAGGATCTGCTCGCGGCGAAAGAGCGGTACGTCCAGTTTGCCGGTTATGTCGTTAGAGCCGTAGCAGAGAATCTGCACGACAATGTCAGATGAGGCAAACACCGCCGCACGGTCGGCGACGATCTTCGCGCCCTTGTCGGCATACTGGGAATCGGGATAGCCGGCCTCGATTCCAGCGCCGGATTGAATGTGGACTTCGAAGCCCGCCTTGGTCAGCGTCGGGAGGACGGAGGGCACAAGCGCAACCCGCCGCTCTCCCGGATAACTTTCTCTCGGAACACCGATGATCACTAGGCCCTGCCTGTTTAGCGATTCTCTGTATCGCGGTTGAGAAGATCGGAGCTACCCGGCGCACATCAAGCCTGCCTTTACGGGCAACTTCTAGGGAACCGAGGATTCTAGTCGAGCGGATGGCCCCGCGCAATTGGCTTCTTCAGGAAAGTTCAGACTTTTTAGAGCGCCAGGTTCAGATGAATGCCGCATTCATCGTCACGGGATGCTCTGATATCGGCGCAGTTTTGAACGATCCAATCGGCACCCGCCTCTTCGAGGTCGCGGCCGATCATGGTCGTGAGGAATGCAATCGCGCGGGCGCCAGCGGCCTTTCCCGCGCGAACTCCGGCCGGCGCATCTTCTACCACGATGCAGTCGGAGGCGGCAAACCCGAGCTTCGCTGCCGCCTTCAGGTAGGGCTCGGGATCCGGCTTGCCGATCTTCACGTCGCTCGAGGTAGTCAATGTCTTGGGGATGGGCAGGCCCGCGGCCCGCAAACGCACCTCGGCCAGCGGGCGCGTACAAGAGGTCGCAATGGTCCAGCGTTCCGGAGGCAGAACGTTCAAGAGTTCCCGAGCGCCCGGGAGCAGCACCACGCCATCGAGATCCTCCATTTCCCTACGTTCGACTTCGCGGTCTTCGCGGTCAACATCCGCGTTGGGCAGCAGCTCGCGAATAGTGGTTCGACTCGGCCGCCCGTGCGCCACGCGGACCACGGTCTCAGGATCAAGGCCATGCTCGGCAGCCCAACGAGACCATACCCGCGCCACCGCTGGAGTGGAATCGATGAGCACACCATCCAAGTCAAATAGCAGAGCACTGCAGCGGATGGCAATCATTTTATCTAATTTACATTGCGCAGGGAGGTTCAAAATCCGAGCAACAATTCGGTAACGGTGACAACCGTCGTAAACGGAGGCTTGGGCCGGCTTCCGAGCCCGACTGGCCAATGCCGGCCAAGGAGAATGGTGAGCGCGGCAGGAATCGAACCTGCGACCCACGCCTTAAAAGGGCGTTGCTCTACCAACTGAGCTACGCGCCCCACCAATTTCAATCTAACATATTTTCGGCGCGCCTTCCTGCGCCCAGCGCGCGTGACGTGGCCAGCGCAAAAGCGATACACTTTGTGCATTCATGACGCGTTCCCGTGTTTTTGGGGCAAAGGTTACGCTCCTGGTTGGCGCAATTTTGTCTTGTGCGATTCTGTCGCCAACCCTCAGCCACGCAGGCAAGAAAAAGCAGTTGCCCACCGTACGCTGGACCGCGGGTGCGCCCGGTTGCACATTCGAACGCACCGATGACGGACACTACCGCTGGATAATGACGGGAAACGACCTGAACGTAGCTCTCGTCGTGGATTCGCAGGAATTGACGAAAAGCCGGGGCCGCTTCTATCACCTCCTCGGCGCCTACGTGAGCGTGGATTACACCGGTCAGGGCAAATTTGAGTTTCCGGCGGATGTGAGGGTGGACTTCGTTCGTCATCACGACGTTCTTGAAGCCTACGAGGACCCCTCGGAACTCTCCAACAAATTGCAGAACGACATCGATACGGAGGTTTTCGAAACCGAGCGCCAGATCAAGAGGAATCCCAAAATCACGGAAGAAAAAACGGCTCGCTTGCGCGAGTACGAAAAGGTAGCTGCGGAGTTCATCGAGTTTCTCAGCACCCAAGCCCTCGATCCGAACACGGTGATGCTGAACCCGGGCAATCCCGAAGCTCACGGCTGGGTCTTCTTCTCAACCCGCAACAAGTGGATCGGCCCGTGGAAAGAGCGGGAGGATTTTATCTTCAGCGTCTGGATGAAAGACAAAATCTGGCAATTCCCCATCTCGTTGCCTCCGACCGAAGGCGACCTGATCCTGCGCAAGCCGCCCGAGTAACGTGCGGCGAGCGCGTCTGAGAATTGTGTTACAGTTTCGAGCTCATAGTTCATGGTCATGGAGATCCCTCCGAAAACAGCGCCAGTTGCCCAGAAACCCGCGGTGGTGTTCTACTGTCCGATCTGCGCCGTGGAGGTCAGCGACCCTCTTACCTGCGGCGATTGCTCGGCCGTTATCTGCCGTCGCTGCGGAACGCCGCTGGAGTCTTCGGATGAACTGGGCATGGGATGAAGCTCGTCGTTGGTCGCTGGTCATTGGTCGTTGGCAAAACCGAGCAGCATCGAATGACGCTGAGCGAACGACTAACGACCAGCGATGTGATCTGCGGTTAAAGAACCAACCGGCTATTGAATGAACAGCTCTCCCGCTTCGCTGTCTACCGAAACGGAACCCTCCAGTCAAAAACCGAGTCTCGTCCGCGGGCTTACCCTGCTCGACTCGGTGCTGTTGCTGGTGAGCGGCATCATTGGCTCTTCTATTTTTCTTACCGCCAAAGATATTGCCGGGCCTTTGCCCAACCCAACTTTGTTTTTTCTGGTGTGGGTGCTCGGTGGAGTGATTTCGCTGTGCGCCTGCGTCGCCTTCGCCGAACTCGGCTCCATGTTTCCCGACTCCGGCGGACAATACATTTACCTCCGCGAAGCGTACGGCGACCTGGTTGCGTTTCTTTATGGCTGGATGTTGTTCGCGGTCGCCAACGGCGGCAGCATCGCAGCGCTCTCCGTCGCCGCCGCAGCCTACATGGGCAACATCGTTCCCTGGATGTCGCAGCAACACGTGATGGCAAACATCAATCTGCCGTATCCCGCGCTGGTGGATGGTCACATGGTCGAGGCTATATTCACCATCGTTTTCACGCGCGCGCATGCCGTTGGGCTGTTGTTGATCGCCATCCTCACTTATGTCAACGTCTACGGACTGCGCTGGGGCGCGCTTCTGCAGAACGTTTCCACCTGGACAAAGTTCACCGCCATGGCAGTCTTCGTTGTTCTCGGATTCGCTATCGGGAGGGGACATTGGTCGAACTTCAGCGCGCAGGCGCCGGGCGGACTGACGATGGGCTTGAGTCCAGGACAATTGATCTCCGCTCTGGGCGTCGGCTTGATTGCCGTGTTTTGGGCTTACGACGGCTGGGTCTACATCACGTGGGTTGCCGGCGAAGTCAAAGAACCGCGACGCAATGTGCCGCTGGCCATGGTTTTAGGCGTGCTCGCGGTGGGCGCGATTTATGTCGCGATGAATATGACATATGTTTACGCCCTGCCGCTGAATGAGGTCGCAAAATACGAAACCATTGCTCACGCCGCCGCGGCTGTGCTGTTTTCGCCCGGCGCAGCAGTCTGGTTGTCGGCGATGATCGCGATTTCGTGTTTCAGCGCAGCGGCGACCTGCACCTTGTCCGGCGCCCGCGTCTACCTCGCCAT
Organism: Terriglobales bacterium; assembly: GCA_035272625.1. Classification (GTDB taxonomy): domain Bacteria; phylum Acidobacteriota; class Terriglobia; order Terriglobales; family Acidobacteriaceae; genus Acidiflorens. Next base: position 21,637 of record DATEQN010000021.1, read on the forward strand.
GGCGCAGGACGGTGTGTTCTTCCGCCGCATGGCCGTCATTCATCCCAAGTGGCGCACGCCCGCCTTCAGCCTGATCGGCCAAGGCATCTGGGCCGCGGTGCTAACCATGAGCGGCCGCTACGACCAGCTTTACACCTACGTCATCTTTGGCATGGTGCTCTCCTACACGTTGACCGTCATCGGCCTGTTCGTGTTGCGCTGGAAACGACCCGACGTGCCCCGCCCCTATCGCTGCACCGGCTACCCGTGGCTGCCCGCGCTCTACGTTATCGTCGGAGTTTCCTGGACGCTCAACACAATTATCCAGCGGCCAACCGAGGCCTTCTGGGGCGCTGCGATTGTGCTGATCGGCGTGCCGGGGTATCTGTACTGGAAGTGGAGCGGTCGCAGAATATCTCCTCCGGAGTAGTTCTATGTTTGAGCGATACACTGAGAAGGCGCGTCGAGTACATCGGGAACAGCGGAACCCCGATTTTTCGCGTTGACAAATCCGTGCGGCAAGCACAAAATTTCAGACCGGTCGCCCCACTGAATCCAGCCAAGATAAAGGGTTTTCACCCGCCTAAGAGGAGAATGTCTATGCCGAATATTACGAAGATCTCCCTCATGTCCGCCCTAACCGTCATTCTGGTTGTCATGCTCTGCGGAAGCGCAGCGGCGCAGCACATCACCGGCACCTTGCCGGACGGCGCAGCCTATGTGATCGATGTTCCGCCACTCTGGAACGGCACTTTGCTTCTTTACAGCCACGGATACGTCGCGCCCGGATCGCCCAATCCCGCGGAAGATGTAGGCGATCCCATCACCGGCGGCTTCATGCTCGCAGCGGGTTATGCACTGGCGGGTTCATCCTACGCGACCACTGGCTGGGCAGTTCAGCAGGCGATCCCGGATCAGATTGCGACGCTCGACGCTTTTGAAACCATCGTCGGAACTCCACTCAAGACTATCGCCTGGGGACACTCGCTCGGGGGCATGATCACTGCCGGATTGGTGCAGGAATTCCCCGATCGCTTTAACGCGGCGCTTCCCATGTGCGGAGTCCTCGCTGGTGGTGTGGGCATTTGGGATGGGTCGCTCGATGCCGCATTCGCCTTCAACCTCTTGTTGGCAGGTGGGTCGTTGCAAGTCGTCGATATCACGAATCCGGAGCTGAATCTCGGCGCGGCGGAAGCCATCCTCGCCGCGTCCCAGGCGACTGCAAAGGGCAGAGCGCGACTTGCGCTGGTTGCGGCCCTTGGAGATTTGCCCGGCTGGTACAATCCCACATCCCGGGAACCGGCGCCCACCAACTACAGAGCCCAGGAAGCCAACCAGTTTCTATGGATGCAGAACGTGGATTTTCCGTTCATTTTTGCTCTGCGCGCGGAACTGGAAGCCCGCGCCGGGGGCAACGTTTCGTATAACACTGGCGTGGACTTTGCACAACAACTGAACAACTCGATCGATAATGCGGAGGTGCGGGCGCTGTATACCGCTGCCGGACTGAGCCTGGATGCCGATCTTGCGACACTCAAGAACGCCCCGCGAATTTCGGCCGATCCGGGCGCTTTGACTTACTTGAGCGAGAACATCATATACAACGGCCAGCTAACCATCCCAGTGCTGACGCTGCACACCACCGGCGACGGACTCGTGCCGGTGGAAAACGAGAGAGCCTATAGAAGGGTTGTCGGTGAGGCGAATGACATCGCGCTGTTGCGACAGACATTTGTGCACCGCGCCGGTCACTGCGCATTCACCCCTGCAGAAACGATCGTTGCGCTGCAAACACTTGACCAGCGCCTCACCACTGGGATATGGAAAAACCTTTCTGTTTCTACCCTGAACAGTGAGGCGGCTTTCCTGGGCGCTGAGTTTAATGTTTTCGAAGTCAACGACACGTTGGTGCCCACGCCGCCCGCGTTTCTGCAATTTGACCCGTTGCAATTTCTGCGGCTTTATGACGCATTCACGCAGCAGTAGAGCGGGAGCAGTGAGGCGGCCCGATTTGTCGGCCCCCGTAACACGCTGAATTAAGCTTAGGACAAGCGAGGCGGCTGTGCTTGGCCCCGTCTACAACATTCTGGACATCAACAGAATTTGATGGACACGCCGCCGGCTTTTGTGACCGATCAACCGTTGCAATTTCTGAGGATCTACGACGCGTTTACGCAGTAGCGGCGAAACCGCGCTCCATACTTTCGATTAAAGCGCGGACGTAAGCTACTAGACCGGTACCGCAGTTTTCCGCTTCGGATTAAAGAACGGCAGCGACACCACCGTCGCCGTCGTCGTCATCCGTTGCGCTTCGATCGTCAACTCCATTTGCAGCTTGGTGCCGGGTTTCGAATATTCAGTGCCCACGCTGGCCAGCGCAATTAACTTCTTCAGCAGTGGAGAGAACGCGGTTGTCGTTGCCTTGCCCACGTGCTTGTCATTGGAATTGGAACTGGAATTGGCATAGACCGGTACCGCTACGCGCGACGCCTGGCTGGGCGCTGCCGGAGAGAGCCCGAACTTGTCGAACTGCTCTTCCACTTCCACCCAATCGACTTCGAGGCCGACCAGCTGCCGCGCCACGCCCTGCTTGTGATCTCGCGCCAGCGCCCGCTTGCCGATGAAGTTCTCTTTATCGAGATGCACCATCTTCCCGAAACCCAACTCATACGGCGAGTATTTCTGCGACGGAATCAGCGCCTTCTTGGAGCTGATGTAGTCGACCTCGATCAGCAGCAGTCCCGCCTCCACACGAGACACGTCCAGCGCCAGCATTCCCGCGGCATGAATATCGAACTGCCTGCCCTTGTCCATTAGCGCGTCCCAAACCTTGACGGCTTCATTCCACGGTATCCATATTTCGTAGCCGAGGTCGCCCGTGTATCCGGTGCGTGAAATATCAACCGGCACCCCGGCAATCTTGCCGCTTGTCTTGCGAAAGTACTTCAAGTTCGTGATGTCGGCCTCCGCGACCGTCTTCAAAAGTTTCGCGGACGCCGGCCCCTGCAGCGCCAGCGCCGCCGTTTGCTCGGAGATGTCCTCGATCTGAACGTCCATGTTCAGGCCGTTCTGCCGGAACCAGCGCAGGCTAGGATCGGCCGCCGTCCAGCGATATTTGTTTTCTTCGAGGCGCGTAATCGTGCCGTCGTCAATGACCTTCCCGTCTTCATCGCACCAGCAAGCGTAAATCACCTGTCCCACGGCGACTTTGTTGATGTCGCGCGTGATCACGCGGTTCACCAGTTTGGTCGCATCTTTGCCGGTGACCAGATACTTATAGAGCGGAGAAATATCGATCAGCGCGCAGGCGTTGCGAATCGCGTTGTACTCGTGCTCGTGGTGCACCTCGTACACGCTGACCGTGTAGTATCCCGACCACTCGCGGTAATTCAGACTGTGGCAAAGGGCGAAAGTTCTATCGTGAAACGCAGTTCCAATGGGCAAGGCGACCTCGTGTTGCTATACAAACCCCGACGCCGGATTATATGCACCGTAAGTATTCTGCGGCAAGAGCCGAAATACGTTGACCATGAGTCAGAAATCACGCGTAAGTAGAGACAAAGCGACGCTTTCTCGATAGAATGGCGAGTCATTTTTTCCTAACGTTACGGGTCAATCTAGGTCAATCAGTCTGGGCCAACCTCTCTAGGTCAATCTATGCCTGCTGTTTCAAGTAGTACGAAGTATGACGTGATCGTGATTGGTGGCGGCCACAACGGCCTCACCAACGCCGCCTATCTGGCGAACGCGGGAAAGAAAGTGCTCGTGCTCGAGCGCCGCCACGTTCTCGGCGGGGCGGCTTGCACCGAAGAGGTTTTCCCCGGCTTCAAGTTTTCCGTTTGTTCTTACGTCGTCTCGTTGCTGCGGCCCGAGATCATTCGCGACCTCGATCTTCCGCGCCACGGACTGGAAATCCTGCCGCTCGATGGCACTTTCACTCCCATGCCGAACGGCGACCATCTATGGCGGGTGAACGATCACGGCAAGACGCGCCGCGAAATTGCCCGCCACTCCCGCGTGGACGCCGAAGCTTACGATGAATTTGGCAAAGCGATGCAGGCGATGTGCCGCTTCGTGAAGCCGATCCTCAGCATGATTCCGCCCGACCCGGCAACGCTGAATCCGAAGGAATTGATGAAGCTGCTCTTCATCGGACGCCGCTTCCAGGGCATGTCGAGCGAGGACAAGTACAACCAGGTCCAGCTCATGACCATGAGCGCCATCGACTTCCTCGATCAGTGGTTTGAGACGGATGTGCTCAAGGCAACCATGTCGGCCTCGGGCATTATCGGAACTTTTCTCGGCGTGCGCTCGCCCGGCACCGCTTACGTCCTGCTGCACCACTACATGGGAGAGATTGACGGCGCGTTCCGCGCCTGGGGATTCGCGCGCGGCGGCACCGGCGCCATCTCGAACGCGATCGCCGACGCGGCTCGCGAAGCTGGAGCCGAAATCCGCACCGAGGCTCCGATCGCCAGAATCATGGTCACGAACGGCCGCGCCACGGGTGTGGTTCTCAGTAACGGCGACGAACTTTATGCCGATGTTGTTTCCTCCAGCGTCGATCCGCGGCTCACGTTTACCAAGATGATCGAGCCCGGCAATCTGCCCGGTGAATTCATGGACGGCGTGAAGCGTTATAAGTTCCGCGGGTCTTCAGGCAAGGTGAACATGGCCCTCGACGGCTTGCCGAATTTCAAATGCATGCCCGGAGTCGGCGCGCATTTGCGTGGCGCAATGTCAATCTCGCCGAGCGTCGAGTACATGGAGAAAGCCTACGACGACGCGAAATACGGGCACTGGTCTTCGCACCCATACATCGACATGGTGATCCCAACCCTGACCGATACGTCGCTCGCGCCGCCGGGTAAACACATCCTCTCGTGCTTCGTGCAATATGCGCCCTACAAGCTGGCGCCCGGCCTCGATTGGGATACGGAAAAAGAAAAGTTTGGCGATAACGTGGTCAACACCATCGCCGAATATGCGCCGAATATCAAAAACATTATCCTGCACCGCCAGGTCGTCACCCCGCTCGACCTTGAACGCGAGTGGGGATTGACCGAAGGCAACATCTTCCAGGGCGAGCTCTCGCTCGAACAGTTGTTTTTCCTGCGCCCGGTTGCCGGCTGGGCGCAATTCCGATCGCCGATCAAGAACTTATATATGTGCGGATCTGCCACGCATCCCGGCGGCGGCATCATGGGCGCGCCCGGACGTTTGGCGGCGCTTGAAATTCTGAAAGACGGGGCAGCCTGATGTCCGCAGAAAGACCAATAGCCGAAACACGCGATGTAATCATCATCGGTGGCGGACACAACGGTCTGGTCGCCGCCTTCTATCTCGCCAAAGCCGGATTCAAACCCCTGTTGCTCGAACGCCGCGCCCAGGTGGGGGGCGCGGCCATTACCGAAGAATTTCATCCCGGCTTCCGTTGTTCGACTCTCGCACATAACACCGGCCCGCTCCGTGCCGACATTGTGCGCGACATGCAACTGGAGCAGCACGGCCTCAAGCTGACAACTCCCGAGGTGAGCACCGCCTCGCTGCTGCCCGACGGTCGAGCGCTCGTCCTCTACTCTGACGCAAAAAAGGCCGCACAGGAGATCGCGCAGTGGTCACAGAAAGACGCTGCTGCCTACGCAGACTTCGGCACCGCCCTGGGAAAGATCGGTAAAGTCATCAGCGAAGCGCTCGCGCTCACGCCGCCGAATATCGACAGCCCGAGTAGTGGCGATCTGTGGGGAATGCTGAAAACGGGCCGGTCGATAAGGAATCTCGGAAAGAAAGACTTGTATCGCGTCCTGCGCTGGGGACCGATGGCCGCCGCCGACCTGGTCGCTGAGTTCTTCGACACGGAACCGCTGCGCGCCACCGTCGCGGCTCGCGGCATCTTCGGGACGTTCCTCGGCCCGTGGTCGGCGGGCAGTGCCCTGGTCTTGATGTTGCGCGCCGCTGCCGATCGATCTGCCAATCCAAATCCCGCCGGAATCGTTCAATTCCCTGCCGGCGGCGTCGGCGCCATCACTCTAGCTATGGCTGCGGCGGCAAAACAGGCAGGCACGGAAATTCGCACCGGCGCTGACATCGCCGAGATTCGCGTGAAGGACGGTGTCGCCACTGGGGTCGTGCTCACCTCGGGCGAGGAAATTTCCGCGCGAGCCGTCGTCTCGAACGCCGACCCCAAGCGCACCCTCCTGCGCCTGGTCGATCCCTCGCACCTTTCTCCAGACTTCATACAGAAAATCAAGAACTACCGCTGCATGGGGACGGTCGCGAAAATCAATCTGGCGCTTTCTGCGCTGCCGGAATTTACCGCGCTGAAGTCGAAAGGTAACGGCAACTTGCTTCAGGGTCGCATCCAGATCAGCCCTGAGATCGATTACCTCGAGCGCGCTTTCGACGAATCGAAGTACGGAAACTTCTCGCGTCAGCCCTACATTGAGATTACGTTTCCATCGCTTTCGGATACGTCGCTCGCACCAGCCGGCCAGCATGTGATGTCCATCTACATGCAATACGCGCCCTACAAGTTGAAAGACAGCGACTGGGAGAGCCAACGCAAGGCGCTCGGCGAAACCGTGGTGAAGACGATTGCGCAGTACGCACCGAATCTGCCGCAGACCATTCTGCGCCACCAGATCATCACGCCCAAGGATCTCGAAGAAACCTATGGCCTCACCGGAGGCCACATCTTCCACGGCGAGCTTGCGCTCGATCAGTTCTTTACCATGCGCCCGCTGCTCGACTGGGCGCGTTATCAAACGCCGATCGAGCGCCTGTATCTGTGCGGCAGTGGAACCCATCCCGGAACAGGGCTCACGGGCGGCTCCGGCGCCAACGCCGCGCGCGAGATTGTGAAGGCGCTTAAAAAGTAGCGCCGCCGTCCTCGGCGGCACGAGTGGCCGGCGAGGACGCCGGCGCTACACTTATTTATGCACAGCTCCGCCATCCTTCTCGTCTCCTGCCCCGACCGCAAAGGCGTGGTTGCCTCGATTGCCGAATTCATTTTTCGCCACAACGGCAACATCCTATTTGCCGATGAGCATGGAGACGAGGCATCCAATCTCTTTCTGACGAGGGTCGAGTTTGACGCGGCAGATTTCGATTTTGATCTGTCCCGGTTTTCCGAAGAGTTTGCTCCCATCGCCCGCGAGTTCCAGATGAGTTGGCGGCTCGCCCACTCCACCGACCGACCGCGCATCGCTATTTTCGTCTCGAAGTATGACCATTGCCTGCAAGACCTGCTCTACCGCCACCAAAGCGGCGAACTCCGCTGCGAAATCCCGCTGATCGTTTCCAACCATCCCGACAGCCAGCGCATCGCCGACTTCTACCGCGTCCCCTACTTCGTCGTGCCCGTCACGAAGGAAAACAAGTGGGAAGCGGAGCAGAAACAAATCGCGCTCGTCCACGAACACCAGTGCAGTCTCGTCGTTCTCGCGCGCTACATGCAGGTGCTTTCGAACGAGTTCATCGCGGCTCTGGGATCCGGGAACCTCATCAATATTCATCACTCTTTCCTGCCCGCGTTCATCGGCTCCAAGCCCTACCACCAGGCCTTTCAGCGGGGCGTCAAGCTGATCGGCGCCACCGCGCACTACGTTACTCAAGTACTCGACGATGGCCCTATCATCGAACAGGATGTAGTCCGCATCTACCATCGCGATACCATTGACGACCTCCTCCAGAAGGGCCGTGACATCGAGAAAGTTGTCCTGTCGCGCGCCGTCCGCTGGCACGTGGAAAACCGCATCCTGCTGTATGGGAATAAAACCGTGGTCTTTCAGTAGCTCCGCTTCCACTGAGTACTGGGTGTTGGTGCACCCACTTCCGTAACCAGGTAGCCAATTGCGCTGCCGGTTCCTTTCGGTTTTACTGAAGTACGGCCCCGTTTGGACACATTACTGCGCGATCTCGGAGGAGCTGATTTTGGTTGAGGACCCCAAATGGGAACTGGCCTTACTGGCCACCGTGCAGGGCTTCTACCAGCGGCTGCTGAGCGACCAGCTCGGCGGAGAACTGCCCGCGCCCGCCAAACTCGCCCCTGACGTCATCAGCCGCACCGACGATGTGCGCTCGACCCTCGACCAAATGCATCTCTGGATCCAGCTCCTCGACATGGCGATTACTCCCGCCATGCTGCGACTGGGAGTGCAATCCGACCTTGATCCCGAGGTGGCCGAGGCGCTGCTGCGCTACTTTGCGCGCCACCGCGACGATTCCGGCGCCAATCGCGACAAGACCGATCTGGTTGCAACCTTTCTGTTTCGCCATCCCCGTGTGGCTGGCCAATGGGAGCGGCATGGCTACGGCCTCGATGGATCGATCCCCCTGTCTCCGTTTGAAATTGCGCTGCTGGAAATCCTGTCCGAGTCCGACGTACCCGTGCTCTCGGATAGCGACGTGCAACGGTTGCGCGAATTCAACCCCTTGCTCGATCAGGCAAACCGCTTCCAGAACTTCACCGCGCTCATGGACTCCGGCATCATCCAGCGGGTAAGGGAGTTGAAAGCTTCACTCGGCGAATCGATTTATCACCCCGGGGTTCTGGCCACGCTCGCGCCTTACAATGCCGCGTTCGGCGATCGTTTCCATACGCTGTTCGCCGCCGCCGCACAGGAAATCAAGGACTTTGCCACCCGCCTGGAAGAACTCGGCGGCAGCATCCTCAGTACCGTCGACGGCGTCGAGATCACCGTTGAGCATGTCGCCGCCCTCAACCCGGAAGCCTTGATGAAACTTGATTATGCCGCGGCCCTGGAGAAATTCGGCCGCGTCTCACGGCTGAAAAAGGAATTGGAGCGCCGGCCGCCGATCCGGCGCTCCCCCGCGAACCACGCACCCTCGGCTCACGCAGTGAGAGCTACCAGCGCAGCCGCTGCTCCGGCGCTCGCTCGCAAGTACGCACCCGCTGCCGTCACACCGCAGGCGCTCTCTGTCGAAGAAGCCAAGTTGCGCAAAGTGGAAGAATCGATTCGCGTGTTCGTGCGGGTCGCCGATCCCAAATTCCGCCAGATCGTGCCCATGCGCTATTTCAACCTGATGCTCACTCCCGCCGAGGTTGAGGCCTATACCGCCGACTCTCTCGAGCAAGCGGGCCCGCGGGCCGACGCCATGCGACGGCTGCTCCGCGTCGTCGCTCTAACCGCGCGGATCACCACCGAGATGGAGGAACTCAAGCGTTTGCGAAACTCCCCGTCTGTCTGGAAGTTGCACGCCGATTCTCTGGTAGTCCTCATCGAACTCGCCAGACGCCTTCCCGACGGCGCGGAGCCGCAGCCGGAAACGCAGTCAAACAGTGAGCCTCTCCGCGGTTCGCTGGAAAAGCTGCGCGAGCGCATCGCCGAGGCCGCAAGACTCCTCGCCGAAGCGTAACAGCAAAATACAAGAGGGACAGGTTATTCACCCGTCCCTCATGCTCAGCGTTCCTGAACCCAGCTCAAACCGCCGCCAGCAACTCAGTGAATATCAAACTGCTCCTGGTGCAGCGCCGGGTCCGATTTCACGATGATTGTCTTCTTCGTGAGCTCTTCCATCTCATTCAAAAGTTGTGCATTGCTCGCCTTCAGCGCTTTCGCCACCTCTGGATTCACCCGCAACATCACGTCGCTGTGCTCGAGATGCTTTGCGATCTTGCGCATCTCAACATAGATCTCGTTGCAGATGGTGTTCACCGATTTCACGAAGCCCGTGGACTGGCAATAGGGACACGGCGTTCCAATCGTCCGTTCGAGCGACTGCTTCACTCGCTTGCGGGTGATGGCCACCAGACCGAAATCATTGAACTGCAGCACCTTTGAGGGCGCGCGATCGAAGCGCAGAGCCTCTTCCAGCGCCTGCATCACTTTCTGCCGGTTGCGCCGCTCGTCCATGTCGATAAAGTCGATGATGATGATGCCGCCCAGATCGCGCAGCCGCACTTGGCGCACGATTTCCTTGATCGCATCCACGTTCGTCTTCACGATCGTATCTTCCAGGCGGGCGGTTTTGCCGACGTACTTGCCGGTGTTCACGTCGATCGCGACCAGCGCTTCGGTCTGATTGATGACGATGTACCCACCGCTCTTCAGCCAGACTTTCGACTTCAACGCCTTGTTGATTTCCTCGTTCAATCCAAACTGATCGTAGAGCGGCGTCTCCTTGGTGTAGAGCTTGACGCGCCTGACCAAGGCCGGCTGGAAGCGATTCGCAAACCGTAGAATGCGCTCGTATTCCTGCTCCGTATCGACCCAGATGACGGAGAAATCCGAGCTCACCTGATCGCGCAGCACCCGTTCCACCACATTCAAATCGTGATAGATCAGTGCCGGAGACTTGCTGCTGTCAGAGCGCGACTTGATCTCGCTCCAAAGATTCTTCAGAAAGCGGATGTCGGCTCGCAATTCCTCGTCCGTAGCACCCGCCGCCGCGGTCCGCACGATAAAACCGCCGCCGCCGTTTTCGCGCTCGCTCTGGATGATTCGCTTCAGCCGTTGCCGCTCTTCTTCGGACGAGATCTTGCGCGACACGCCGGTGTGGTTCACCGTCGGCATGAAAACCAGGAATCGTCCCGGAAGCGCAATGTGACTGGTGATGCGCGCTCCCTTTTTCCCGATCGGCTCCTTGGCAATCTGGATCAGCACTTCCTGCCCTTCTTTGAGCAGTTCGCTGATCTGCGGCACCACCGTGTTTTCGCGACTGCGGAAGCGCCGCCCACCGCGTCGTCCGCGCCCTCGATCGAATCCGCGCTCGGGGCCGCGACGCTGCGTCCGCTGCAATAACATCGCTTCCGGCGCGGGACCGCGAACTTCCGCGCTCGCATCCACGGTACCGTCGCCAATCGCCTCGGCTTCCAGCAGCGCCTCAGCTTCGGCTTGTGCTTCTTCGAGTTCCAGCTCCGCCGCTTCCCGTTCTTCAGCTTCCAGTACGGCTTCCGGAACTGCTTCGCCGTTCGCTGCCGGCTCGACGCCGCTTGCCAACCCTGGAGTTGCCGACGTCTGAACGGTTTCTCCCACTCCGGATCCCAACAACTCTCCACCAGCCGCCCGCGTCTCTTCTTCCAGTTCTTCGAAGCCCGCGTCGTCTCCCGGCTCTTCCCCATAGGACGTGAGTTCGGCTTCGTCTTCCTCGATCTCCTGCTCCTCCAGCGCGCCGTGCGTCAAGTCGTGGGGAACATCTGGCGGCACCTCGCGTGCAACCTGCGGGGCTGCCGCTGAGCCCGCTTCGCGCGCCCTCTCGCGTATCGTCGCCTCTGCGGAGATAGCTCTGAGCGCGGATTGCACTTGGTCGCGGACTTCGCTATCCTCCAATGGCGCTGCGACCGGATCGGTCGAATGCACCTCTCCCTCGACTTCCGCGTCCAGCACGTGCTCATGTTGTTCGTGAAGGGGCTCGGAAACCTCCGTCGCGAATCTAGGCTCATCTTCAGGAAAGCTCGCAGTGATTGCGGCCGAGGCCGGCGGCACCTCCTGTGCACTCTCCGCCGGCACAGGCGCAACACTCTGACCCTGCCGCTGGTACTTCGAGATCGATTCTCCCGGAAGCATGATCGGTTGATATCCCGGGGGAGGTCCGTAATCGTAATCGCGACCGGTGCGGGCGGCCGGAGCCGGCCGCTGGAATCGCGAGTCAGACCCACCCCTTCCCGAACGGTCACCGCGGCCAAAACGGTCGTTTCTTACTTCACCTCTTACTTCACCCAGTGGTTCACTGCCGGTTTCACTGCGGACGTCGCTTCGTATTTCGGGACGTATCTCACTGCGAGGTTCGCTTCGAATCTCGCTGCGCTCCGGACGCTCGCCGCGCCCGCCCCGGTCTCCGGTTTCTCCGCGACGTCCACGACGACGTCGTCGTCCGCGAAAGTCACGCGAACTGCTCGGCACGTTCCCCGGCGCTTCCGAAGAAACCACTGCCGGCTCGTCCCCCTCGTCCGGTACGTTGCCGGCCTCGGCAAGCTGCCCGTCACTATTAGTCGCTGGACCGCCCGCTTCCAAACCGTTGCGCGGACGCGCCTCCGTCACCGGACGGTTTGCTGGGATCGCTTCATCCAGATCCTCATCCGTCTGTTCCAGATCCATGAAATCGGAAACGTATAGAAATGCGTCGCGTTCCAGCCCAATGTCCACAAAGGCCGACTGCATGCCTGGCAGCACGCGTGTTACCCGGCCCTTATAAATCGAGCCTGCTAAGGTGTATTCGTTTTCTCGTTCGAGGTAAATCTCGGCTAGCTGATCGTCTTCCGTGATCCCCACTTTGGTTTCGTGGGGGGTGGTCGATACAAACAATTCCTTGTTCATTTCTACTCCGGTTTTTCTTCACCGGACCAGAAGCGCAAGGCGGACCATGAGATCGATAGCGCTCAGCGCCGCTCCGGGTAGGAGCGGGCGCGGTCCCGGAGTTCTTCCCGGGGCCTCGACTGCAGTGAATTGTTCTTACTCGTCTGCACTGATCGCGTTAAGCCTTCCGCCAGGTCTGTGGCCACTCTCTCGCATTCCGCTGAGGGGGCCGTTCCCCGCCTGACTGGCTTCAATCCTGTCCGGCTTCGACTTCTGCCGGCATTCTGCCCTCCTTTTTCGCGAGGGCCTTCGTAATCTTGCTGCTTACCTGAATCTCTTGCTGCCTAATCTTGTTTCGTGGCGCCGTTCTTGTTGGCAGCGCCCCAACTTCTGCCGAACCGTCTCAGTTCACGAAACGGCGCATCCGGACGTTCATTACCATCCCCAGCGCCAAGAACATGAAAAGAACGGAAGACCCACCGTAACTCATGAGCGGCAGAGGTATTCCTGTGACTGGCATAAAACCAACCACCATACCGATGTTGACCAGGATGTGAAAGCTAAGCACAGCCACCACACCCATTACCAGGAATGCCCCGGCGCGGTCGGGCGCCGTTTGTGCATTCTGGGTCAACCGCATCAGCACTATAAAGTATAACAGCAGAACCCCCAGAGCTCCTACAAACCCGTGTTCTTCGGCAAAAGCGGCAAAAATGAAGTCGGTCTGCGGTACCGGCAAAAACGCCAGATGCGTCTGTGATCCCTGGCTGCTCCCCCAGATCCCGCCCGACCCCACCGCAATCAACGATTGATTCACTTGATACCCAGAACCTTGCCGATCCTCATTCGGATTTCTAAAACTCGCCAGCCGTTCTTTCTGATAGGGTTTGAGCACCTTGATCCAGGCCACTGGAGCCAGCAGACCCGCGATCGCCAGCACGATCAGCGCCTGCTTCCAGCGCAACCCACCCAGAAATAGTCCCATGATCGCCACTGGCAGATAGGTCAGCGCCGTCCCCAGGTCGGGTTGCGCCAATACCATCAGCATCGGGAAACCGACGATCGCGCCTGCCTTCACAAAGTCCGGCCACGACAGTTCCCGCTCATGCAAATCCGCAAAGTACTTCGCCACCGCCAGAATCAGGATCAGCTTCACCCACTCCGATGGCTGAAAATGCGCACCCCCCGGCATCTTGATCCAGCGCCGCGCCCCCAGATATTTCTGGCCGAACAGAATCACCGCAATCAGAGATGCCAGCGATGCGATGTACATCCAGTGGATTTGTTCAAGCAGGGCCTGATAATTGAGCAGGCTGACCAGGAACATTGCGCCCAAGCCCGCCAGAATCCAGTAAATCTGCTTGATGTGGGACCCGGCAAATTTCGTATGCTCAGTCGCACTGTGAATCTGCACCACGCCCAGCGCGCAGATTACCAGCACGAAGCCCAGCAGAACCCAGTCGAAATCTCGGTAGGAAACGTAGCGCGACATCGATTCAGTCGCCCACCCCAGAACGCATTGGAAGGAACTCAGGAAAACTCACAGTAAAAAAGCCGATCGCAACAAAATCACTGGCAGGGATTCGTCGGACAATCCGGACTCACCGGGCTTCCCGACCGTGTCCACACCCATACCGTCGCCCCGCCCACGACCGCCAATCCGCCGATGACCGCCGGCGTCGAACTCAGGATTCCTCCCTTGGCCGCCGCCTCCGCTCCCTGTCCCCGCCGGCGCTTTTTCTTCTTTCTATCCGTATCCGACGTGTCGTCGCGTGTCGTCTGCTGCCCTTGCGTCACGGTGGTCGTTCCCTTGTCGTCTTGAACGGTCACGTCGCCCTTGTTGGCCGCGATTTGCACCCGCCCATCCACATCGGTTACTTGAAACTCAGTCCACGAATCGCTCGCTGGCTTCACCGTAACCTCGCCGGCGCGAGCCGCCAGCCCGCGAGATGTCGTCACCCTTACCGCGCCATGCTCAAGCTCCACCGCCGGCCCCTCGAATTTCACCAGCGAATCCGCCAGCACCATGACGTTCGATCCATTCGCTTGAATACTGGCCGTTGAATCGGGCCGCGTCTGCAACAGGTCTCCCGCGAACACGGCTGCCGATTTCGGCACCTCGCTCCCGTTCAACCAAGCCGCACCGTTCGTGTACAACATTGCCGATGCCGTATCTCCCGCCAGCAGCACTTGCGCCGGAAACAAGATCACCAGCAAACAACACACCGCAGACCGAAACGCTGACTGTGACATGGGTTCGGATCACTCCCGCATTTCTGGATTTTTGATATCGTAAGCCTGTAAAGGGTTACAGGTCAATGCGATTGTTCGCCCTATGCACTCCTGAGTCACCACCGTCGCCTTGAGCGTCCGGCTTGACTTTCCACCGGCTCGCTCAATCCAGATCCAAGACCGGCCGCCCGACGAGCATCTCGCCAGCCACCCCTTCGATGTTCAAAGCCATCCAGCGGTTCGCCTCATAATGCCCGGAGATTCTCATCTTCAGATAGTTATCCGTCAGCGCCTCGGTGAACTCCGCTCGGCCCGATTGCAGCGTAATCGCTTCGATGACCGTCCCAACCAGCGACCGCATAAACGCTGCCTTTTTCCCCGATGCAATCGCACGCAGCACGCGGTTTCTTTCCCGAGCCATCACTAGCGGAACCTGCCCGCCCTGCTCCGCCGCCTTTGTTCCCGGACGCGCCGAATATGTGAACACGTGGAGATAAGTGAACGGCAGCTCTTCGATCATGCGCCGCGTCTCGGCAAACTCCGCCTCCGTCTCACCCGGAAATCCCACCATCACGTCAGCGCCGATCGCCGCAGTCGGCATGGCCGCTCGAATCTTCAGGATCTTTTCCCGGTAATGCCACGGCCGGTATTTGCGATGCATGCGCCGCAACACCGCATCGCTTCCCGACTGCATGGGCACATGCGCATGCTTGGCGATCCGCCCAGATGCCGCCATCAACCCGATCAGTTCATCACTCCAGTCCATAGGCTCGACTGAACTGATGCGCAATTTCTCCAGAGACGTCTGATCGAGAATGGCGCGAATGAGAGCCTCGAGTCGTTGGTCGCCAGTCGTTGGTCGTCCGCGGTTCGACTTGGGTTGCGGGCCGGAGGAAATCGCGGATGTCAAAGGTTTTTGTTCGCCAACGACTAACGACCATCGACCATCGACTTCCTTTAGATCTCTTCCCCACCGCCCCAAATTAATCCCCGAGATCACCACCTCGCGATAGCCCGCCTCCACCAGCGTTCTCACTTCTGCAACGACGCGCTCCATCGGCAGCGAACGGCTTTGCCCACGAACATACGGAATCACGCAGAACGAACAGCGGTTGTCGCATCCATCCTGCACCTTCAGGTTCGGACGCGTCCGCTCGTTGGCCGCTTCGAATACCGGCGCCGCCAGCAGCTCGGTATGCGCAAAAATATCCCCCACAATTACATTGCTGGCTCGCTCCTGGGAAAGCTGATCTTGGGAAAGTTGCCCGAGCGGCACGAAGCCGGAACTTGAAGAAGAAGTCGCAATCTTCGCCGCTTGGTGCTTGTGCGAATTACCCACTACCCACGTGACACCCGGCAGCGCTGCCAGCTCTTCCGGCGCGCGCTGCGCGTAGCAGCCGGTCACCAGAATGCGGCAATCCGGATTCACCCGCTGCAGCCGCCGTATCGACGCTCGTGCATCTTTATCTGCGCCCTCGGTCACCGTGCAGGTATTCAGCACGACAATTTCAGCGTCGCGAGCCGCTCCGGCGCGCTCCAGTCCACGCTCCAGAAATTGCCGCTCCAGTGCCGCCCCGTCCGCCTGCGTAGCGCGGCAGCCAAAATTCTCTATGTAGAAGCGAGCCACGCTCCTATACTAAATGAGTGGAAGCTGCGGCTGAAGCTCCCGGTGGCCCCACATTCGAACGCAACATGAAGACCGCTGCGAGCTGATTCCGCCATGCACTGCATCTCCGCCTCCCCGTAAGAGGTGCACATGAAACGCCGCATTCTTCTTGTCGACGACGACCTCGCCGTCCTGCTGACCCTGAAAGCCGTTCTCGAACTCCACGGATTTGAAGTCGAAACCGCCGGCAGTTCCGCCGAGGCTTTTGCCCGCATGAACTCCGGCGTTTACCAGATGGTAATCAGTGACTTGCGCATGGAAACCGAAGAGGCTGGACTGGAAGTCATCCGCACCGCCCGCCGCCAGGCCTATGACCCCGCAACGGCTCTGCTCACAGCTTATCCGCCCTCTGGAGAACATTGGCGCGGGGAACGTCGGAACGGAGAAGTTCGAGACGGAGAAGATTGGACCGGAGAGAATTCCGACTCGCTGCTCATCAAACCGCTCGGGACCGGCGATCTTCTGCGTCAGGTGGAAGCCCTGCTCATCCGCCACGCCGACAAGCAACTCCAGCAGCGGAACTCCGCCCTCAAAGCGCAAGAAATCAAGCGCCGCGCGGGATGAGCATCCCGCTGGCCCCACTTTCCCCAGCGTTCGTTCCCTGCACGTTCAAAGGATAATCAGGCGCTCGCGACCTGCCGCCCGTGCTGATAGCACTCGCGACACAGCACCGGCCGTCCCTGGGTCGGACGGAACGGCACCGTGGTTTCTTTCCCGCACTGCGAACAGTTCGTCCGGGTCTCTGTTCTCGGATACGACTGCCCGCGCGACGGCTTTTGCGAGGTGGCTCCAACCACGGCCACTCGCTTGCCCTTGCAGTTCTTGCAGCGTTTGGGTTCGTTCTTGAACTGCTTGTCGTGGAAAAACAGCTGTTCACCCGCTGTGAACACGAAATCCGTGCCACAATCGATGCACTTTAATACCTTGTCCTGGTATTCCATTGAAGAGGCGCTCCCATTCCGCGTCCCTGCTCTGCACGGGAGACCCGAATAGGGAAGGATCCGGTTCACAACGTGGGCAGGAGATTTACATCCCCCTCATGCGTACCCCTTGGATTCGGCCCGCCACACGGTGTGCACCGCATGGTCACTGCTTTACTGGATCCTGCTCTTACTGACCTGCGGAGACGCGACCTGCCGCGTCTCCAACTTTCAAGTGTGGGGAACGGGCCGCCCGCGTCAGCGAAGGGCCCGTTTTTCCTTAGTCCTGTTCCTTGCGTGCTTTCTTGCGGCTGCGTTTGCGAGCCAGCGCTTCCTTGACTCGCTTCCTCTCGCCGGGCTTCAGGTAAAACGAGTGACGCTTTACTTCCTTGATAATGTCCTCGGTTTGTACCTTCCGCTTAAACCGCCGCAGCGCGTTTTCGAGGGATTCACCCTCTTGAAGTCGAACTTCCGCCAACGGACTACACCCCCCTACTCGTCCTAACTGGACTGGTTAGTTATGGCAAGCATTACCCTCTTAAGTCAAGTGGAATGTGCAGAAATCTTCACCCGCCTCAAAAATTCAATCGCATCGACAATTGCATCTGCCGTGGAGCAAAAGAGCTCGTCGGTTTCATGAAATTTGTAGGTTGCTGATAATAAGCCGGATAATAGATTCCTCCCACCGATTGCGTATACTTAATGAACTGGCCTGCCGTACTCTGGAAGCCATTGTCGGTCACTACCAGCCTCTCGTTGTTGCGAATGAACAGATTGAACGAATCCCCGCTCAACTCCAGATGAAGCCGTCCGCCCAGATTCATTATCCTTCCCACCTTCAGATCCGTGCTGGCGTAAACCGGACCGGTAAATGAATTGCGCCCATAACCCGGCAAACGGTCATTACCCGTGTTCCCATCCTGATTCGGATCGCCCGAGACTGTCGCGTTCGCCGGACGTCCGCTGCCATATGTCATGATCCCCGAGATCTTCCAGTGATTGAACAGGGTCGCCAGAGCCTTTTGTCCCTCCGCAAACGGGTGCGGCTGTTCGATCGCTGCAATCGTGAGCCGTTGCCGCTGATCGGTCACGCTCGGCCCCCGCTCACTCTTCGCTGCGTATGAGTTCTGCACCGTTACCGGCTGTCCCGCCACCAGCGCGTCTTGCCCGTCGTCGATCGCATGCGCCCAGGTATACGCCAGGGTGAAATACATCCCCCCCGACATCCGCTTGCGCAGCGACACCGTTGCGCCGTGATACACGCTCGTGGCCGCACTCTCAAACTGGTCGATGGCCCCCAATTGCGATATCGGGCGGCTCAATGTGTTGATGCACGGCGGATACGGACAACTGATGCTGTAACTCGTCTGCCACGTGGCAAACGACTCGACGTTATAAAACGCATTTTGAAAAGTACCGCCGGTCGGGTCGAAGATCGGATAGCTGTAATAAGCCGGCGGCGGCAGATTCACATCTCGCGCCCGGATCATATCCACGCCATGCACAAACAGGTAAGATATCGTCCCCATGACCCCGCCGCCCAGTTCCCGCTCCAGACTCAGGCTCGCCTGCTGCACGCGGGGTGTCTTAAAGCTCGGCGCAAATGCCGACGCCTCGCTGATCGCATACTGCTGCCACGCCGGCGGTATCGTGCACGAGACCGGACCCCGTGGACAATTCACCGCCGCATTCGGATACGTCGGAAACACCTGTTCCTGGTAGTAAACCGTATTATCGAGAGAAATAAAGTTATCGCTCAGCCCATTGTCATTGATCACCGCCGACTGATAAATCTGCGGGATGCGGGTATAGAAAATTCCAAACCCCGCCCGCACCATCACCGGCCGATCGTTGCCGAACGCATACCCGATTCCCACCCGCGGCGCAAAATTCGTCCCGTTCAGAGGCATCTTCCCCACCTGCGCCCAGAGCGGATTGCTCACCATTCCCTTCTTCGAAAACGTCTGGAGGTCGTAGCGTGCTCCCAGACTCAAGCTTAAGTGGGGCGTCAACCGCGCCGTGTCCTGCACGAACCCTGCGTAGTCGTTGCTGTCCGGATGAGACACCGGATTCCCAAAATTCTGCTCGTAGTATCGCGGCACATTGTGCGCCCACGCCCGCAGCGGGGTTAGCTTCAACCCCTCCTCCATCGGCACAAACGTAAACGGATTCACCGAAATGTTGTCGTAGAAATACTCTCCACCGTAGAGCGACGGAAAGTAGCTGTAGTCCCAAGTCGCCATTCCGTCGGCCCCGAACTTAAGCTGATTTCGCCCGCGGCTCCAACTCAAAGTCTCCGCCAGATGCAACCGGTGTTCCCGGGTTCCCCGCGGCAAGGTCGACGATTGCCCAAAATCCTGAATCCAATCGTAGATGTCTGTCCGCGTCCCGGTGGTATTGGGAAACGACCGCTCCAGATCGCGCGAAAACTGCACCCGCAGATGGCTCGTCAGCCGCGGCGTAATGCCGCACAGCAGAGTGAGCGATGCGCTTTCCGTCGCTACGTCCTCTTCCCCATTCGCGCTGATCGAATCGAAGGTGATCGGACTCCCTGGATCAAAATTGACGTTGTTTGTCCCGTAAGACCGGGATGCGCTCAGCCGCGCCGAAAGAAACTGATGCGGCGCCAGCACTCGGTCCACCTTTACAAATCCCGTCTGCCCCAGTAACTTCGCATGAAAAGGCCCGCCCAGCGTCGACAGCTGGGCCGCCGCCGCCAACACCAGCGCCTCATCGCAAGCGATCCCCCCAATTGCGGGATCGCAGATCTCGTAATCCCCTGGAGTCGGGTAAACCCCCACCTGCGGAACCACCACGGTCGAGCCGTTGTAGAACTGCACCACCGCCGGCACATTGAAAATGTGCTGATCGTAAGCCGCAAACAAGAACGTCTTGCTGCGCTGGATCGGGCCTCCGATGGTCGCGCCAAACTGATGCTGCTCATTGCCGGGATTGAAACCCACAAATGGCGGCGCCGCTCCCGCCAGTTCACTGTCGCGCAGATGATAGAAAGAGCTACCGTGCCAATGGTTCGTGCCCGATTTCGTCACCACATTCACCACCGCGCCCCCAGCCCGCCCCGACTCCGCTCCATAACCGCTCGACTGCACGCGAAACTCCTGGATCACCTCGTCAGAAAATTGGTAGGGCGCACGATACCGTCCCGATGCCTGCGCATAGAACCCGTTGTTGTTGTCACCTCCGTCCACCAGAAAGCTCGTGTTGTATCCCCGAATCCCGCCATAAGAAAGATCCCCATTCGATCCCGAAGTCAGCCCGCGAGGATCCTGGGTCACGCCCGGCGACAGCAACAACAAATCGGTGAACCTCCGCCCATTGAGCGGCAGATCCTCGATTGCCCGCTCATCTACGAGCGCCGATATCGAACTCGGGTCCGCATCCGTCATCCGCGGAGCCTCCGACACCATGATCGTTTCCTTCGGCCCCGCCACCTTCAGCTTGAAGGTCAACTGCGCTGCCACTCCGATCTCCACTCGAATCACCGGCGAAACTTCCGGCGACATCCCCTCCGCCTCCGCCCGCGCCGAATACTGCCCCGGCGGCAGCAGATCCACCACAAACCGTCCCGCCGAATCCGTGGCCGAGAAGTAGCGGATCCCCGTCTCCACCCGGATGGCAACGATGTCCGCGGTCGTAATCGCCGCTCCCTGCGCGTCCATTACCACTCCCCGCAACGCGCCCGTGGACGCATCCTGCCCCCAAGCCGCAGCAGTAATAAGGATGAGTTGGAAGAAGAATACGCCGAAGACAACTACCGAAAAAACACGACCAATTGCAACTACAAACAGCTCACCGCGGCGGCCCATACCAATCCCCTCGTGTCCAAGACTTCGGAATCGGAGGGGATTCCAGAGACCCTGCTCATTTGTATACCACCGTGCATCTCACTCCGCGTGTGACGCACGCACCTTCAATATGTTCAGTTTTGTGTGGAAGTCGTTGGTCGCGGGTCGTCAGTCGTTCGCTAAGAACGATCTGTGTTTCTGCACGAAGCGGAGGAATCGTTGTTCGCCGCAAACAGCAGGTCCTTCGCTTCGCTCGGGATGACAAATCGTCTTCGATGAACGACTAACGACCATCGACTAACGACCGCACTAATGCGCCGGAGCTGCTGCCGGAGCCGCCGGCTTCGCGCCAAAGTCCACCTTCGGCGCCTGCCGCGAAGCTTCCGTAGCCTGGAAGTAAGCCGGGTTCTGCTTGTAGCCCGCAAACCCCGCATACAGATTGTTTGGGAACTGCAGCAGGTAAGTGTTGTAATCCTGCAACGTGTCGTTATACCGCTTGCGCTCGACGGCGATGCGGTTTTCCGTCCCCGCCAGCTCATCCTGCAAGCGCAGGAAATTTTCATTCGACTTCAGTTGCGGATAATTCTCCACAATCAGCAGCAGCCGGCCGATGGCACCATCCAACTGCCCGTTCGCGGCAATCTTATCCGACGGAGTCTGCGCCGAGAGCAACGCCGACCGCGCCTTGGCGATGTCCCCAAACACGGTCACTTCCTGCTGCGCATAACCCTTCACCGTCTCCACCAGGTTCGGAATCAAATCGGCGCGCCGTTGCAGCACGATGTCCACCTGCGACCACGACGCCTTCACCGCCTGGTCCTTCGCTACCAGTTGATTGCGCACTCCCACGTACTGTCCAAACAGAGCCAGCACGATCACCACCAGCACCACCAGTACAATCAAGCCCTTGCTCATGTCACTCTCCTGAAAACGAAATGAACCGCCGCAAGATATTTCTTATAGATTGTCTTTTTTACAGATTGTCATCCTGAGCGAAGCGAAGGACTTGCTGTTTGTCGCAAAATGCAGACCCATCGCTTCTACGCCGCCGGATCCAGCATCCTGTCCACCGCCGCCGTCACCTGCTCCACCAATTTCAGATAGCGCGCAAATATCTGATCCACATTTGCCGCCTTCCGATCTTTCTTCCGCTCGCGAATATCCAGCAACTCGCCAAACACGCTGGTGTCGATCCCCAGCTTGCCCGCCAGCGCCGCCGCCACTTCCCGCTTCGATCCCGCTCCCGCATCGCTCAGCGCAATCAGCGTGTGACGGAACAGCGTCCCAAACGCCGGCAGCGACCGCAGCAACAGCTCCCACTTCGCCTCGTCGGTCGCCGAAGCCACCAGCAACTGCTGCCTCAGCAGGATCGTCTTCTCCCGCAGTTCATACTCCAGCTGCGCCCGATGCCAGCGCATCGGGATCTCCAGCGTCTTCAAAACGTCTTCGCCCCACAGCAGCCGATGGTTCCGCCGCATGTCCAGAAATTCGATGGAGAACACATCCGCCGACCGCCGCATCTCTTCCGCACTCATCAGCAGCGGCGCCCGATGCTTCTGCTTCCCCCACCACGCGATCGCCGGAGCCAGAGCCGTAATCGCAGCGAAAGAAGTCTCGCCGAGCACGCACAGCAGATTTACGTCCGAGTGATCGGTAACGTAATCTCCCGCCGCCGCCGACCCATAAAGGACCACCGCCAGCAGATTCGTCCCCGCCGCTCCGCGCATCCGTTCGACAAATTCGTTAATCAATTTTTCCGGAACCATTCCGTGCCTCTCACTCTCTGGCAGGTGGAGCGACGGGCGTCGCGCCCGTCAAGGTTGGGCGGGGCCGGGCGGGGACGCCCCGGCACTCCACTACCAACTGCCACCGGCCCCGCCGCCGCCCGTGCTCCCACCGCCAAAACCGCCGAACCCACCTCCGCCACCACCACCGCCAAAACCACCAAACCCTCCTCCACCATATCCACCACCCCGACCGCCGCCCATGTTGTTTAACAACATGCCCCACAGTAATCCCGACCAGAATCCAGATCCGCCCCCACCTCGCCCACCTCCGCCTCCCCGAAATAATGCTCGCAAAATCGAAATCACAATAAAGACGAGAACGATTGCAACCCACACCAGCCCCACGCCCGGCGCGCGTTGCCGTCGAGGAGCGGCAAATCGAGGCTGATTGTCCAGAGTGACCCCCGCATCCTGCGCAATCACCGAGGCCACGCGCGTGGTCATCAGCGTGGCCGCTGCCCCATAATTCCCGGTGCGCAGGATGGGCACCGCTTCCCGTCCGAACCCGCCCACCTTCCCGTCCGGAAGAATCGGCTCCAGCCCATATCCGACGGTAGTCCAATACTTGTGATCCTGCGTTGCCAGCAGGATCAGCACCCCACGATCCTTCCCTTTCGCCCCAATTCCCCACTTCTGATACAGCGCCACTGCATAACTCACCACGTCCTGCCCATCGACCGACTTCACCGTCACCACGGCAATCTGCGCGTGCGCCTTCTGATCGACCTGCCGGCAAAGGTCGTTCAGCCGCGCTTGCGTAGCCGGATCGAGCACTCCGGCAAAATCATTGACGTAGTTGGTCGGGCGCAAAGAAGCAATAGGCTCGGCAGCAGCCCACAGCGCCGCGCCCAGCAAGATCCAACCAATCCAGAGGATCGCCGAAACTCTCACCCGCTTCTTCATTCGGGAAAATTGTACAGGAGTGCACTCCGCCAAAAAATTGGACAAGACAACTTGCTTCATGAATGGGTTGTCCCAGCGATGGCCGGGATGATTGAAAAACAGCAAGCGCTCAACTCAAAGCTTCCGGATCGCAGTCCGTCCTGCAGGGAAATAGGCAGGGTTCAGCTGGAACAAGTAACATCGGCTGAACGTCCTTTTCCTTTATTTGGTCGGCTCGACAGCCATCTCTTCCTGCTGCTCTTCAGCCTTTTGCCAGCCAGGACCGGGGTTGTATTCCGTCATGGCTTTACCGAGAACGTCGGTCTTTTTGCTGAGATCTTTCTCAAATACGGTTCCATTCTCGTTAACGATGAAGGTCATCACGCCAGACGATCTGTATTCCGCCGGATAGGCCACGAAAGCGAAGCCCTCGGTCATTTTGCCATTCACCAGGTAACTCTTCGGGCCGCCGCTAGCATTCTTTCCCTGACGCGTCAGGATGTGGAAATAGTAGCCCCGGTAAGGAGTCGTAGCGAAGATCTGGCTCTTGGCAAACCCCTGAGTAACGGCCGCCGCCACCAAGGGCCCGATGGGACTCTTCGGCTCGCCTTCCGCAGCTTTCCAATAAAGGCCATCTTTCCGCCCTTCATCGCTAAAGATTTTCTGAGCGTACTCGTTGTGCTGCGCCCAGTATTCCTTCTCCGACGCCACCAGTTCCTGGCAAACGCGGATAGCCGATAGTTCATTCCGGCCAATGCGCCGGTATAAAATTTCCTTCTTGCCCGCCTCGGTGTCGAAATACCACGAATTTCCTTTGTGCATGAGTGGGATGGGCGTCGGCCAATTATGCGCGCCGATATACAAAATCGTGGTGCCATCCGGTTCTTTCACCAGACGGTGCATTTCCTGATATCGCTGCACGAAATTAGCGCGACTCTCGGCGTCCTCGGCATCATCTCCGGACGAGACGATCTGCTTTCCCCCCGGTCCGAGGATTTCAAGCATGGCTTTTTCGTCATTGTTCTGCGCTGCCGTGACCAGCGCACTGCTCGCCTCTTCCGCCGACGAAAATGTTTTCTGGCCCGGCGGCTGCGCCATCGAACGGGTGGGAAAGCACGCCGTCAAAAGAAGTGCGAAAACGACCGCGACCACGGCTAATTTCGGAAGATTGGCCCCATGAAATTTATCGAAGTTCAGCTTCGTTCGCCACATATGGCTTATCTCCATCTCCAAATTTTTCAAGCTCCAGGAACCTAATGACCTTCAATCAATGACTTCAATCAATGACGCCCGCCGCCGCCATGAGCTCCGCCGCCGCCACGCGCTCCGCCACCCATGCTGGCGCTTCCGCGTGACGAATAGCTCCTGGACTCGCCACCATGATCGTAGCCGCTGAACGCGCCCGAGCGTATGCCACTTTCACCCCGAGGTGCAGCATATCCGCGCGCCGCGCCGCGATTTCCCTCGAACGGCCTCGGTCCAACTCCGCGATTGAAAGCCGGGCCGCGCCCGACTCCGCCACGCACACCCCCGCCGCGATAAAAATTGTTCCGGTTGTAAAACGTTCTGCTTCCAGAGTAGTATCTGCCGTGGTTAAAGGTCGCATAGTGGTTATGCCAGTCGAATCCCCAATGACCCCATCCCCATCCAAAGCCGCCGAACCATCCGATTCCAAAGCCGATTCCGAATGAAAAATACGGGCCGCCAAACCAGATTCCGGGATACGGATACCATCCCGGCCAAGCCACGATGGGATATCCGTAAATCAGCCACGGATTATAGGCCGGGACATACACCACATCGGGCTCGGCAGGCTCAATGTCGATATCCGGGCCATCCTCTTTAACGACTTCGTGCTGCGGGTTCTTAAGAGCGCCGGCTTGTTCCGCTTTGTGGCGCATCACCTGTACCGCATCCATCAGGTCCTGCTGCTGGTTGTAGTAAGCGTCACCCAGAGATGACGTCCAGGAAAGATTCTTGTCCATATTTCCCAGGACGCTTGGAAATCCGGTGAGCGCCTTGACGCTCGGGTCCCAGGGTTGCTGGTCTACTGCCTGACCCAAAGCCTCACCCTTTAAATCGGGATGCGCCTGCACCCATCGGTCGGCCTCGACGACTTCGTCGGGAAACGTGGATGCCGCCAGGACCTGCGCCACCAGCGAATCCGGATAAAGCGCAATCGGCGCAACTAACCGCTGCAACTGTTCGGGAGTCTGCTGCGCGTAGGGCGGCGCCTGCCCGCCCTGTGGCGGGGCTTGCGCATCTTGCGGTGGCGGGGCTTGCGCGTCTTGGTCCTGGGCCGACAGGCTCAGCGGACAAGTCGCGAACAACAGAGCCAATGACAAGAGGCAAACCAAACTCTGCTTGCCCAATCCAGGCCTTGAAATCCCTGCGTTATGTCCAAGAATGTTCATATTCGTGCATCTCCTCCGCGCCTTCAGCGCTCGAGTGCTTCCCACAAATCTTGAGGCGTCAATAATAATTCAAGAGTATCAATACTAATAAAGATGCATAAAACGCGGCTTTGGCTGCAGATTCCATTTTGAGATTTTTCCTCGTCGTAGACTTGCCCGTCCTGGCCCGTAAAGATTTGTATGGCTAGTGAGTTCCCGATTGTCCGCGCCATTAACCCCGCCGCGGAGTGCGCTTCTTCTTCGTCCCAGTATTCTTTTCCACCCGAAGCTTCCAAGCCGTGCGCAGAGCGCCGGTCAGCACGTCCTCGTTCGCTTTCGCCAGCCGAATGTGGGTCGCCCCCATTCGTCCCCATCCGCCGTGAATGGGCAAAAAAACCTCCGGCAACTCCCGGACAAATTCCGCCTGCAGTTCCGGAGTGATCATCAAGTTGCCGTAACCTTTATTCTCGGAGGCCAGCGTGGCAAAGATCCTGCCTCCCACACGGAAGTCGGCCGCCCCCATATGTGAGCCTTCCTCCGCGCCTTCAAAGCTCAAAGCAATCCGGCGAAAATCTGCCGCTTTCATAGCCAATCACTCCAAGTCATCGAGAATGCTGCACCACGCCAGCCTTGTAATTGTATTGGGTGGTTGAAGAAAAACGGGCGACTAGATTCAACGCGCCCGGTCGTTTGTGAAATTGACAGTGCCGACATTGTTAGAGACGCGATTCTACGCCAACAATCGCATAGTTTCCTGTTTGCCGAGCACAGTTCTGCAATCCTGCGATCCGCTGTCCACAGCATAACTCTTTGACTTCGGTTTAGAAGCGCCCTAACATACGGCGACCAACGGTTTCTACGGCACTCATGATCGGGCAAACCATAGCGCACTACCGCATTGTAGAGAAAGTCGGTGGAGGCGGTATGGGTGTCGTCTACAAGGCCGAGGATATCCGCCTGCACCGTTTCGTCGCCCTCAAGTTTCTGCCCGAGGACGTTGCCCGTGACCCGCATGCGCTCGCCCGCTTTCAACGCGAAGCGCAAGCCGCGTCGGCGCTCAACCATCCGAACATCTGCACGATCTACGACATCGGCGAACAGGACGGCCATACCTTTATCGCCATGGAGTTTCTGGAGGGCATGACGCTCCGGCACCGCATTGCTGGGCGTCCGCTTGAGACCGAGACACTTCTAGTGCTGGCCATCGAGATCGCCGACGCGCTCGATGCCGCCCACGCCAAGGGCATTGTGCATCGCGACATCAAGCCCGCCAACATTTTCGTCACCAGCCGGGGCATTGCCAAGGTTCTGGACTTCGGTTTGGCCAAGGTCTCTGGCAAGCCAGCGACCGGGACTGACGCCACCGCTGCGACCATCGATTCGGAGGCACATCTCACCAGCCCGGGAGCGGCGCTCGGCACCGTCGCTTACATGTCGCCGGAGCAGATCCGGGGAAAAGAACTCGATGCCCGCACCGACCTGTTTTCGTTTGGCGCGGTGCTGTATGAGATGGCGACGGGAACGCTGCCGTTTCGCGGCGACACCTCGGGCTTGATCTTCAACGCAATTCTGGAACGCCCGCCTGTGCCGCCAGTGCGCATCAATCCTGACTTGCCGCCCAAGCTGGAAGAGATTATCAATAAGGCTTTGGAGAAGGACAGGAACCTTCGCTACCAGCACGCCTCCGAGATGCGCGCCGACCTGCAACGACTCAAGCGGGACACGGAATCCGGCAAGTCGGCTGCCAAAGTTCCGGTCCAGCAGAGCCCCTCGCGCGACCACCGCCAACTGCTCTATGGGTCTGTGCTGGTGATTGTTCTTCTTGCGCTTAGCTTCGGATTCCGCTGGTTCAAGAATCAGCCCGCCACTCCCCACAAGGCGTTAAGCGAACGGCAATTGACCCACAACCCCTCGGAGAATCGCCTACTCGGCGCGGCAATCTCGCCGGATGGCAGATATCTTGCCTACGCAGACCCCAACGGTCTTCACTTAAGCGTGATCGATACCGGAGAGGTCCACGACATCCCGCTGCCAGAGGAGTTGCGAACACACCTCTGGGACGTCACCTGGTTCCCGGACGGAGAGAAGTTGTTATTTATAGCTGAATCGGAAGCGGAAGGATATACGATCTGGACAACTTCTGTTTTCGGTGGCACTCCACGTAAGTTGCGAACTCAGAGCTGGGTTGCAGCCGCGGTTTCGCCACAGGGTTCATCGATTGCGTTTATCAGCGGAAACCGCCACGAAATATGGGTAATGGGAGCCAATGGAGAGAATCCCAATAAAATTCTCGCCAGCGAAAGTGACCGGTTCCAGACTCTGGCATGGTCTCCCACGGGTCAGCGCCTCGCGTATGTAAAACCAGCAGCAGCCGGGAACGGCGGTAGTGTCGAAACCGTGCCCCTGGACGGGGGACCACCAAGCATAGTGTTTTCTGATCCTAAACTGGAGAGCAGCAGAGGCCCCGATCTGCTATGGGTGCGCGACGGGCGCATTGTCTTTGACTTAGATGAATCGTTAGCGTCCAACGAAGCCGACCTTTGGGAAATCATGACTGACCCGCAGACCGGAAAACCCTCCGGGAAGCCAGCGAAAATAATGAACTGGGGTGGACCATCCGTTGTGAGTCCGAGTTTCAGCCGGGATGGAAGTCGTCTGGTAGTGGTCAAGAACCACCAGCGGGACGACGTGTATGTTGGGGAGCTCAAAGAGAACGGCACCCGCCTGGATTCTCCCAAGCGCTTCACCTTGAGTGAGAGTATCGACTTCCCGTCGGGATGGACTCGCGATAGCAAGACCGTTTTGTTTTGGTCAGATCGCACGGGACGGAACCAAATATTCAGGCAGTCCATCGATCGAGACACCGCAGAACCCCTGATGCAGGGACCGGATGATGAAGGAAACGCCCAAATGAGCCCGGACGCCGCCTGGATTCTTTACGCGTCGATCCCTCATACAGGTGGGGACTCGCCGCCGACAACCGCACGGCTGATGCGGCTGCCCGCCTCCGGCGGACCTCCAGAACAGGTTTTGGAAGTTCCCGGCGCCACGGGCGGCTTCGACTGCCCTTATCGTCCCACCAGTTCCTGTGTCTTGAGCAACTGGGAGCAAGGTCAGTTGATCTTCTACGCGTTGGACCCAGTCCAAGGCCAAGGCAAGGAGCTGGCTAGAACCAGGTTGGGGCTGTCTGAGGATTTAGACTGGAAGATTTCGCAAGAGGGATTTCGCATAGCCGTTTTTGGCGGAGATCAGCCTCGCGGCCAGATCCGCATTCTTGATTTGCGCAATGCTACGGAGCACAACCTCCAACTTCAGCACGGCTGGTATATCTGGAGCCTAAGGTGGGCAGCAGATGGTAACTCTTTGTTCGTGGCAGCTCAGTCGAAGTCAACGGGATACTTTATTGTGCGCATCGATCTGGATGGAAAACCCACCGTGCTTCTCAATCGAGGCAGGAATCAGTGGCTAGGCTTCCCATGCCCGTCCCCAGACGGTCGTCACCTAGCATTTAGCCAGCAGACCTTCGAGACCAATGCCTGGCTGCTGGAGAACTTCTGACCCTCCGCCTCGGCTCCCCTTGCATGGCCAGGACTGTTTATCACCAATGATTGCAGAGCGTTATCGATCCGGCAGCTTGTAATCGTTGCGTTCAGCCGGATCCCTCGACAAATACTGAACAAACTCCCAGTCGTTGCCTTCGGGGTCATAGAAATACTGACGCTTGCGGTAGGGATGGGCGTTCGGCGGTGTGGAGTCCTTGTATCCGGCTGCCGCAAGCCGTTGGCGCAACGCCTCCACGTCATCCACTACGTAGGCGAGATGGTTTACGCCTGGCGCGCCGCTGTAGGGTCGGAAGTTGCCCGGTTCAACTCGGGATTCGCTTAAGGCAATGTAGGTCTCGTCTGTGCCTACGTGTACCCAGTGGGCGCCCTCCCGAGTAGTCCCTTCACCGCGCACCCGAAAATCCGGAAATGCCGTCTGCAGGAAACGGATCATTCCATTGATATCGCGAACCGAGATGTTGGCGTGTTCAAGACGAATTGCCATGGCAGCACCGCATGACGGAAATCCCCATCATCTCGCATGCATTCTAGCCTATATTGACGAAGTCAGGCTGGCGTCACTTCTGCCATCGGCAGCCTGACGTCGGCAATCGCTCCATGATATGTTTTCTCTTCGCAGCTCAAAGCTGCGCTCAAATCATGATCCGCTCCTACCAAGGCGTCACTCCCCAATTCCCCGATACCGCCTACATCGACGACTCTGCCCAACTCATCGGCGACGTCATCGTCGGCGAGCACTCCAGCATCTGGATGAACGCCGTCCTCCGCGGCGACGTCCACCAGATCCGCGTCGGCCACTACTCCAACATTCAGGACAACTCCATCCTCCACGGCATGAAAGAACAATACGGCGTCTACGTTGGCGACTACGTCACCGTAGGCCACAACGTCATTCTCCACGGATGTACTATCGAAGCCCGCTGCCTCATTGGAATGGGCGTCATCATCCTCAATGGCGCCGCCATTGGATCCGGCTCCATCATCGCCGCCGGCACGCTGATCCCGGAGAAAACTATCGTCGAGCCGAATTCCCTATGGATGGGCTCCCCAGGCAAATTCCGCCGCTACCTGGATAAAAAAGACGAGGAAACAATCCTTCGTTACGCCGACAATTACGTGGCCTACAAGAAGTCGTACCTGAGGGAGAGAAAAGGCTCTTAGCTCTTAGCGTGAACAATCTCGCGCTTCAATCCGTATATTGTTGACATGCAAATCCGCGTCCTTCTCCTGCTGCTTCTCCTTTGGACTTCGAGCAAATTCAGTTTCTGCGCTGACCTCGCCCTGGTTCATGCCAAGATTTATCCCTCGCCGACTGAGCCACCCATCGAGGATGGCACAATCCTCGTGCACGATGGCCGCATACGCGCCATCGGGCCGAGCACTAGCATCAAAGTGCCACGATTCGCCGGCAATGTAACCGTTCTCGAGTGCCAAGGTCGCGTCGTAACGGCCGGGTTTTGGAACAGCCACGTTCACATCTTTATTCCCAGCTTACTTCATGCCGAGAAACGTTCGTCCGACGAGATCTCTTCGCAACTTGAACAGATGCTGACGCGGTGGGGTTTCACCACCGTGTTTGACATCGCGTCCCTCCTGTACAACACCAATAACATCCGGCGGCGAATCGAAAAGGGAGACGTACGCGGCCCGCGAATTCTCACGGTCGGAGAACCGTTCTACCCAAAGGGTGGAACTCCGATCTACGTTAAGGGATTTCTCGAGGAGAACCACATAGCCTCGGCAGAGGTGCAATCCACGCCACAGGCTTTGGAACGAGTACGTCAGCAGATCAAAGATGGCGCCGACGGGATCAAGATTTTTACTGGCGCTATCACCGCCGATGGTGTGCTTCCAATGCCCATGGACTTGGCCAAAGCCATCGTTTCCGAAGCGCATCGTGCCGCTAAACCGGTTTTTGCACACCCCTCGAACGCGGAAGGAATCGAGGTCGCCATTCGAAGCGGTGTCGATGTGCTTGCCCACACGGCTCCCATGAGCGGCGACTGGACTCCGGCTTTTACCGACCGGCTCAAAGCCGCTCATTTGGCTCTGATCCCGACGCTCACCTTGTTTGACGTGGAAGCCAAGAAGGCCAAGGTCTCCGCCGAGGAAAATGAGATGTGGATCAGGCAGGCAGTCCAGGAGCTGAAGGCTTACTCCGATGCAGGAGGGCAAATCCTGTTCGGAACCGACGTAGGCTACATTGACCAATACGACACCACCGAGGAATTCACCTTGATGGCGCGTGCCGGGATGAGTATGCAGCAGATTCTGGCGTCACTGACCACCAATCCCGCCGAGCGTTTCGGGAATTCACGCCGCAGCGGCCGCATCGCGAAAGGAATGGACGCCGACCTGCTCGTACTGCACGGCGATCCGGCCAGGGATATCACCGCCTTCTCTAAGGTCCACCAGGTGATCCGGAGTGGGAGGCTGATCTATTCGGCACGCTAGCCATGCATGAGGTAAATCACCAGCCCGCCAC
Source organism: Terriglobales bacterium (assembly GCA_035272625.1). Lineage (GTDB taxonomy): Bacteria > Acidobacteriota > Terriglobia > Terriglobales > Acidobacteriaceae > Acidiflorens. Next base: position 53,607 of record DATEQN010000021.1, read on the forward strand.
CCGATGCTTATAGCTCGACGCCGCGCCTAGCCCGTTCATAGCCGTGCCCCCAACCAGGACGGCACGCCCCAAATTGTCGTGGCGTCTCCTGTGCAACACATAAGCGGTCGCGATTTCAGCTCCGAACAACGCCGCCGCCGCGACCAGCACCCCAGTCGTATGCACAAACGGACGTGCCAGCGGATCGTATTCTTCGCCGCCAGCAGCGATGTTTTCGCGCGTGGCCAAGCAGTCAGCCGCCTTTGCCGCTCCGTCCAGCGCAACCAGCGCAATTGTGGACGGTGACCAGAACCGTGAAGCGGCCAGATCTCCACGTGTTATATAAGGTTGCACCACAAAAGCAGCATGAACTTCTTGAGCGCGTATCTCTTGAGCGCGAAGACTACCGGCTATCGCCCCCAGCAACAGAATCGTCATAAACATTTTCATTGGACAGGTAGATCGCGCACACCGACGCTCCCATGCCCATCGGAAGACACTCAGAATTCTTGACCCGCGTAATCGAGCCTGGAAAACGGAAGTAACCGCAGCGCGGCTGACGAAGACAACCTTTCAGATCCGATATTTTCGGGAATTTAGGTATTTAGGATTGCCCGGTCCGCCGCTTGGGTGGCGGCTGTGTGGGGTCGTGGGGTGAGGACCGGGCAATTCTCTTACTACTCAGGATTGCAACTTGATCATATTTGTACTGCACCAGGCCGTATTCTACCTGTGATGGCGATCACTATTCTGTGTGATTAGGACACACCAGGCTGTGACAAAGATCACCGCCAAGGCGGACGCCACCGGCTAATCTAACAGCGAAACTGCAACACAAAACTACTCAGGAGAAGCAATCATGGCCTATGTAATCACCGACAGCTGCATCAAGGACGAACTCTGCGTGGAAGTCTGCCCGACCGACTGCATCCACCCCAAAAAAGACGAGCCCGAGTTTGAGGCCGCGACCCAGATGTACGTCGACCCAGAGGGTTGCATCGATTGTGGCGCCTGCATTCCGGCGTGCACCTCGGATTCGATCTTCGTGGCCGAGGAACTGCCCGAGGACAAGAAAGAGTTTCTGGAAAAGAACGCCGCCTATTACAAGAAGTAGCGTTCCGGTAATTCACGCGGGTTTGGAACCCGCATCACTTCCCAGGCTGCTGAAAAACTCGGGTTTCGTGTCAACATAGCTTTAACGATGCCGAAAGTTCTTCTGCTAGAGACACGGCAATCCGTTTTCCGCAGCCTGCGAAGACAAAGGTGTCGCACGTCTCGATCCAGTGCCGAAGCGCAATAGGGACAGATAGTCTCCCTCTCCTTATTGTCCCCACGCCATCCCAATGACCCTCTAATTCTCGCCAGCCCAGGTTTTCCCCAGCCTAGGTTTTCGCCAGTCCAGGAACGTCGTCAAACCAACGAAGGCTTGTTATCTTGTGATCTCCTCTTTGCGCCAGCGGGCAACTCGTGCATACTGCAAATGGTCCTTCATACCGGAGGGTCTTTTTGCCATGGCTTCTCGTATCATCTTTACCGCGGCCCTCCTGTTTGCGTTACTTCTCCCGATTCACGCTGCCGATAATCCGGCCGCTGCCCCTAACTCCGACCCTACTTACCAGCAACTTCGCAACCTGACGCTGTCAGGTGAGGCGATGAGCGTAGCTAACTTCGAGTTGAAACGCGATGCCGGCACTTTCCATCTGCACTCGGGAACGGTGTGCTTTGTCACGCCGGTGCAGGGCAAGGTCACCGGAGCAGTGTTTTCAGGTGAAGGCCACTTTGTCCTCGTCCCGCCGCTCGAGTCCGAGCGCAATAGTTTGAAACTCCTGACCAAAGAAAACGAATTCAGCGAGAGCTTTACTCAGGCGGTCTTCCGCTTTACCGACTCTACATATGACGACTTCAAGAAAGCCAACCGCCCCGCGTCCGCTGGCTGCGATGCGAACCTGCTGAAGGACAGCCAGAATACGACACGCCACAAGCTCAAGAACAACCTGGAGGCCCGCATCCTCGAGGATGTATTGGGTCCCGAGCCCGGAGGACTGTTCGTCGCCTTCATCCACGGCAAGCGCTACAACGACAAAGAGATCTATGAAATTGAGCCGAACCACGGCAGCGACCAAGTCAGCTTCCGAACCTACGATGAGAACAAATGGGGCAACTGGGCGTTGTTCAATTTTTCCGGGGAACACGTGAGGGGCAGCCTTGGCCGGCTGATGCGGATTGAACATCAGAAACTGGATGTAACCTTCGAAAAGAACGGCTCCCTCTCTGGAACGGCCACGACCGATTTTGTGGCGCGCCGCAACGGCGTGCGGGTTGTGCCCCTCGACCTGTTCCGGCCTTTACGGGTGCAGAGCGTAACCGTGAACGGACAGCCTCTTCCCTTCATTCAGGAGGACAAGAACGAAGACGGCAACTTCGCGGTTATTTTGCCCAAAGTTCTCAGCGCAGGAGAAAAATTAACACTCACGACGAGTTATGCCGGCAAAGAGGCCGTGAGCAATGAGGGCGGCGGCAACTACTATCCGGTCGCCCGCACGAACTGGTATCCGAACGATCCCGGTGCGAGTTTTGGAGAATACGCGCTCTATGACATGACCCTTCGCATTCCCAAAGGAATGAAGATGGCCGCGACCGGCGCACTCGTCTCCGAGAGCAACGAGGGCGGCCAGAATGTAACCGTCTGGAAGAGCGAAACTCCGCAGACCGTGGCGGGTTTCAGCTTTGGACGCTTCAAGGAAGACGAAGTCAAGCTTACCAAACCCGAATACTTCATCCAGTCTTTTGCCAATGAGGAATCTCCGGATTGGGTGGAAATGCTGAAGCGTTCGGGAGGGGGAGCGATGGGCACGATGAGCACGACTTCGCTCAACAAAAAAGCGCTGGCTGAAGGCGAAATGGCGGTGGAACTGTACACCGATTATTTCGGCCCTTCGCTGTTCAAGCATATGCAACTCACGCAGCAGACAGCGTGCAACTACGGCCAATCCTGGCCGGAACTGGTGTGGATTCCGCTCTGCTACTACTTTGACACAACCGTGCGCCATCAGTTAGGTCTCGACCACGCCGATCGCGGATATTGGAAGGTGGTTACAGCCCACGAAGTCGCGCATCAATGGTGGGGACACACGGTCGGTTTCGCTTCCGGCCGCGACCAGTGGATGAGCGAAGGCTTCGCCGAGTTGTCCGCGTCTCTCTATGTCAGCATGATCGAAGAGAATCCAAAGAAATTCATCGAGTTCTGGAACGACGAGCGCGAGTTGTTGCTGGAACGAGACGCCCAAGGTTTTCGAGCCATTGACGCCGGCCCCTTGACCATGGGATATCGCGCCAGTAACTCGCGCACGGGATTTAGCACAACTCGCCGCCTCATATACCCCAAGGGCGCCTACATTCTCCACATGATCCGCATGATGATGTGGGACCGCAAAACGGGTGACCAGAATTTCAAGGCTGCCATGCAGGACTTTGTGAAAACGTATTCCGGCAAGGCGGCGACCACCGAAGATTTCAAAGCAATGATGGAAAAACACATGACTGCCGAGATGGATCTCGAAGGCAATCATCGCCTGGACTGGTTCTTCAACGAATATGTCTACGGTACCGCGTTGCCCACGTATAAGATCGCCTACACCTTCGACAAGGACGCAAACGGAGACGTTGTGTTTGGCTTCAAGGTCACGCAATCGGGGGTGGATGATAAGTTCCGGATGATCGTTCCCGTCTACCTGGAGCTAATCGATGGCCGCGCCGTAAACCTGGGGCGCGCGCGTCTGGTCGGAAATACTTCAGTGGAGCAGAAGGTTCCGATGAAGGGATTGAAAGATGTGCCCAAACGCGCGCTCGTGAATTACAACGACGATGTACTGGCTTCGAACTAGCTTCTTCGGCACCCTGTCAGCCCCGGACGTAAACAGGTCATACCCCCAAACGGCGTCGGACTTATTTAATCAATTCTCCGGACGATGCCCGCGGATAACCAATCAGATAAGTAATCGGCACCACTCCACCCGAACGCTCGCCGATTTCCCATTGATACTCGCTTGCAACCACCCGTGAAACGAGCGCGCGCAGTTCTTGCGGCCGATACGTCCGCAGGCAAGACACCACTCCATCGAACAGCAATACCAGCGGAATGATCGGAACCAAATACGTCCAGAGCAATCGTGACCAGCGAAACGGACGGATCCACGGAGTGCAAACGAACAGCATGAGAACGAAAGGAAACGTAAGGCCGATGGTTGACGGAGCGCGCCTCGGTATTTCAAATATGCCGATCCCTTCGCCGGCATCGACCGCATTCTGGAGTATGGCGCGAGCCTCTTCCGGCGGAAAGTGATGGAACGACGTGAACATCGTTCGAAACCCCTTCAACTCCAGAGGAACTGCCATCGCGTCCACCGAGCCTGGACAAAAACTGACGCGATTCTCGGAAGCCGCTCTGATATTGTGAATTGCCCCGAGGTTTGGGTATTTATCGGTGAGCCAAACTTGAAAGGCCGGCGCGTCTCCCTTTCGAGATTTCAGCCTTCGAGAAAGCTCCAACCAGGGTCCGCCGCCGCCCGAACACATATCGATAATCGATCGGCTTCCCGTAGAGTCCGCCACGCGTTGCAGCAGTGGAGCGACGGGCGCGTAGACCTTGAAGAGATTGAACCCAAACTGCAGCGCATCCGTAACGTAATTTCGAAGAAATGACGGGAACCACGCTTGATCATGGAGTTCGATAAACTGTACGCGACGCATGGCAAGTCCGCAAAAGGCAAATTCGACGTTACACTAATAACGCACCGCGGTGGATCGAAGATGCTACGAGGTTCAACTGAAAGCTGAGAACGCGCGCGCGGATGACAAGCTTCACGGCGAGGCGTAGGCAAATCGCGAACGACGAAATGATCAAATCCCCCCGAGGAACCCGCGACCTTCTTCCGCCCGACACGGCGCTCTGGAACTTCGTCGACGCCGCCGTCCGCGACGTTTTCCGTGCCTACAACTTCCACGAAATCCGCACCCCGATCTTCGAGTCCACCGAACTGTTCGCCCGCGGCGTAGGCGAAGAGACGGATATTGTCGCCAAAGAAATGTTTACCTGGGAAGATCGCGGCCGCGCCGAAAGCGATAAAGGCCAGTCCCTGACTCTCCGCCCCGAGAACACCGCCGGCATCGTCCGCGCCTACATCGAGCACAAACTCTGGGAGCGTGGCCTGAACAAGTTCTTCTCGATCGGCCCAATGTTTCGCCGCGAGCGCCCGCAAAAAGGACGCTACCGCCAGTTCTACCAGATTGACGCCGAAATCATCGGCCCCGCCTCATCCGGCAGCCAGTCTCCTGCCAGAGACGCCGAGATCCTCGAACTTCTGGCCACGCTGCTCGACCGCGTAGGCATCACCAACTGGACGCTCCAACTGAACTCCGTAGGCTGCCCCGCCGACCGCGAAAAATTCAACGATGCTCTCCGCAAGGCGCTCGCACCCGTAGTAGATAAAATGTGCGTCGACTGCCAGCGCCGCGCCGTGACCAATCCCTTGCGGGTCTTCGACTGCAAGGTTCCCGCAGACCAGCCCATCATCGACACTCTCCCCACCATCAGCCAATTTCTGGACGAAGCCTGCCGCACCCACTACGAAGAAGTAAAACAAATCCTGAACGCCGTCCAGATCCCCTACGTCGAGAACCCTCGCCTGGTGCGCGGTCTGGATTATTACACCCGCACCGCGTTTGAATTTACGCACGGGTCACTCGGCGCGCAGAATGCGATTCTGGGCGGCGGACGATACGACGGTTTATCGGAAGCGCTCGGCGGGCCGCCGGCTCCCGGAATTGGCTTTGCGATCGGAGAAGACCGCCTGGTGCTTTCGCTCACCGCGTCGGCGGAGTCGGTCGTGCGCAAGCCCGATGTCTACATAGCTCCGCTCGGCCACGGGATGAATCGTGAAGCTGCTCGCGTAGCGCGCGAACTGCGCCGGCACGATCTGGTGGTCGATCTCGGCGACGAATCGTTTCGTTTGAAAAAATCTTTCGAGATCGCCGACAAGATGGGAGCGCGATACATCCTCATCGTCGGCGAGAACGAAGTGAAAGCTGATGCCTTCGCCCTCAAGCATCTGGCATCCGGCGAACAAGTAGCAGTTCCGCGCGGCGAGTTGGCGCAACGAATTTTGCGGAAGTAGCACGGAAAGCCCGACCGAGCGCTAGTGAGCACCCATCCGCCAGTGGTAAACTCCGCCTATGGCCACCAAGAAAACCAGAAAGAAGCAACCAAAAGTGAAGAAAACTGCCGCGAAGAAGCCGCCGCAGAAGACGGTAAGGAAGAAGCTGGCTAAGAAAGCAGCCCCTAAGGAAAAATTGGCGAAGAAGAAACCCGCGACAAACAAGATGGCCGTGAAAAAGAAGGGCCGCGCCACGAAGAAAATCGGCGCGAAGACCGCGGGCGCTTCCAGGAAGCGGGTTCAGGGAAAGGGCCAGGACGCGAACATCGAGTCATTTGGAACCGAAGAAGCAAAAGCAAGGTCGGCGGGGCAATCGGGAAGTCTGCAGGGGTTGTCCAACGCCGCAGGTGCCGATTCGGAAAGTGTGGACGAGTTGATCGAAGAAGGGAACGCGTTCGAAGGCGGCGTGGTGTCGGGCGTCGAGGCCGCCGACAGGGCCGACGAGCAGGAAGTGCGCACGCACGAGGTACCGGAGGATGATGTTCCCGGCGAATATCTGGATCAAGATTAGGGGACGCGGGCGATTGGCCCGGCCCACTCCGTCGTCGCCTACAACCTGATCGTCCCCGGAGAACACCCGCGCTATCGCCACACGGCTGACACCTGGGAGAATCGACGGCCAATAGCAACTGAAATTCCGCCAGGTCACGCCCAACCTCTGGAGCGTAACCGATCTGGACTAACCTTCATTGACACTTGTTGCCTGCAGGCGTAAGGTTCCGAGCGAAACATAACCCAGAAAAACTCAGGAGGAATTACAAGAATGAAGAGGAATTTGTGTGGGATTTTTGCAGTCGTGTGCACGCTCGCGATGATGGCCGCCTGGACCGCACCGGCGTACGCGCAGGACGAACCGAAGGAAAAACCGCCGATGTACAGCTATGCTGGCTTCTGGAACATCCCTCGCGCGCATTGGGCAGACATGGAAAAGGCCGACGCCGCCGATCACAGCGTCCTGGAAAAAGCGATGGCCGATGGAACGATTATCGGCTACGGCAACGACATAAACCTGGTGCATCAGCCGGACGGGGCCACGCACGACGGCTGGTGGTCGGCGATGTCCATGGCCGGACTGCTGAACGTGCTCGACAAGTTTTATAAGAATGGCTCGACAACCACATCCGTGCTCGCCAGCTCCACCAAGCACTGGGACAACATTATGGTCAGCCGGTATTATGGCTGGCATTCAGGCTCGTTCAAGGGCGCCTACACCCGCGCGGCGCAGTACAAACTGAAGCCCGATGCGCCGAATGACGCCGTGGAGATGCTCAGTAAACACCTGTTCGTGCCGATGCTCGAAAAGATGCTGGCCGACGGCGCGATTCTCGAGTATGAAATCGACACCGAAGCCATCCACACCGAAGATCCCGGATCCTTCTGGGTCATCTTCATCGCAACCAACGCTGACGGCCTGGACAAATTCAATGCCGCGGTGCGGGATCTGCATAAGTCGAACCCCCTGGGCGGCCCGGCCATCGGCGCGATGGTGGACTTTACACCGCATCGCGATTATCTATCGAGCTCAACCGGAACGTACAAATAGCTCGCGGCATCGCATGCCCCAGTCAATCGCAGTCGCCTGAATTCTCGAGGCTGCCCCGTCCAAGCTCCGCTTGGGCGGGTTTTTTTTTGGCGAGCCCGATTCTGCCATCCCATCACACCGCTCGGTGATGTCTGTCATTGCAGGGCACCGCCAAAAGTAGGTAGCTTAGCCTGACGTTCCGAGTCTTTCTCTTGTCATAAGGTCCAACCAGACCAAAAATCAAGGCAACTCGGAAATATCGGGTTTCCCCCGGCCTGAGCCCTGCACGGAAAACCCAAACCTCGAACTCATATAACGGATAGCGGATTGAAGGGAGAAGTCTTATGGCAGCCAGTCCATGCGTCGCCCCGCAAGTGAAGCCTGTTTTCAAGAAGAGAACCCTGGAGCTCTGTGAGCCAAAGCATAATCCGAAGCCCAGGCCGAAAACGATTGGCCAGAAACCACGGGTTCGAGATCTGGTGGCCGAGATCTTCGAGGGATACGAAGAATTTCTTGGTTGCACTCCCGACTAGTCCGCGCAGCCAGCCCAGCGAAGTCAGCTCGCGCAGCCGGCGCCCGCTACCAGATCGTCCCCATCCTGAACAAGTGCCCCAGCGCTATCGGTAAGTCCTGCGTGGCTATGTTGTCATATCCAAGCGTTGACTTGCGCGCTCCGGGTGTCTACCATCGGCAGCCGGGGTAAAGATCAGTTCCGGCCAACAATTCACTTTCAGGAGGCGTTCTCTATGACGCATACATCGAAATGTACACCTGCGCTTTTCATCGCCACTCTACTGCTCGCCGCCACGGCCTCGGCGCAAATGACTATGCCCAAGCCCGGCCCCGAGCAGAAAAAACTCGACTACTTCACCGGCAGTTGGACTTGCGACGGAGACTCGAAGCCGGGGCCCATGGGACCAGGCGGCAAGATGACCATGACCGATGACTCCAAGTGGATGGACGGCGGTTTCTTCGTCGTCATTCATTCCCAGTTCAAGAGTGCTTCCATGGGTAACGGTAACGGAATCTCCTTCCTCGGATACGATGCCGACGAAAAGAAGTACACCTACAACGAGTTCAACAGTTTTGGCGAGGCCGTTGTTTCCAAGGGAACGGTGGATGGCGATGCCTGGACCTGGATCGGCGACATGAAGGAGCCGGCCGGGAAGGGCCGCTTCAGCGAGAAGATTCTATCGCCCTATTCCTACACGTTCAAGTTTGAGAGGTCATCCGATGGCGCCAACTGGACCCCGGTCATGGATGGGAAATGCACGAAGAACAAGTGGGCTGAAGTCGAGCGGCCCGGGCGTCATGAGTTTGGCTGAGAACGGGGACGGCGTTTTGCACGTCCCCAGTCATGAATCGGCCAACACAAATACCGGCTACGGGCTCGTCACTTTGCCATCTTCAGTGACATCACATGAACTTGGTTCTTGTCCGCATACACGTGTGCGTTCAGAATCACATGGTGCCCCTCGTGTCCCTTGACTGCTTCTGGGTTCACGATGGTCCAGCTCTTGCTGTCTTTATCACTCACAAAAGTCTTGCCGTCATCGCTGATTTTGCCTTTGACGTCAACCGCTTTGGACGAATCAGCCTTCATCGTGTCATGGCTCATCGTGTCCTGAGCCACAGCCACTCCATAGGTCAGAATGGCCACTGCGAAACAGAGCGCCATCAATTTCTTCATGTTGTTCTCTTCTCCTGCAGACAGATTTGTACAACTTGCCGTGGGCCAGTATATGTTCGAATCCCCCTCGGAGAGTAATTTTTTTTGTGAATTGAAACCGGGCACCAACCAACCCATTCCCCGTGAAGCATCGCTGCGCCCCTGCCAGCTGCGCTTTCCCATTTATAATCATCGGTTCAGCTCACACCCGTAATTTCAGCTGGATCATTCCGGCAAGACAAGGCGAAAACGTGCTCGATTTCTTAGGCGACCTCAGACGGACTCATATGTGCGGAGAGCTTCGTCTCTCCGATGCTGGCAAGAAAGTTGTGCTCATGGGATGGGTCAACCGGCGGCGTGACCTCGGCCAGATCATCTTTGTCGATCTGCGCGATCGCACCGGCGTGACCCAAGTCGTGTTCAGCCACGAATTGAGCGCCTCGGTGCACGAGAAGGCGGAAGCGCTGCGCAACGAGTTTGTGATCGCGGCCATCGGAAAGGTCAAGCGCCGCGATGCCGACACCATCAATCCCAATATCCCAACTGGCGAAGTCGAACTGGTGGTCGAAGAGCTGCGCATTCTGAACGTGTCGAAGTCGCTGCCCTTTCTGCCCTCTGATACGGTGCTGGCGAACGAAGAGATGCGCTTGAAATACCGCTACATCGATTTGCGCCGCGACGCCATGCAGTTCAACATCGAGCTGCGGCACAAAGTGGCGCTTGCCATCCGCGACAACCTCGCTTCGCAGGGCTTCTTTGAAATCGAAACGCCGTTTATGACGCGCTCTACGCCCGAGGGCGCGCGCGATTATCTCGTCCCCAGCCGCGTACAGCCGGGGTCGTTCTATGCGCTGCCGCAATCGCCACAACTGTTCAAGCAGATCCTGATGATCTCGGGCTTCGACAAATATTTCCAGATCGTGCGCTGCTTCCGCGACGAGGACCTGCGCGCCGACCGCCAGCCGGAGTTTACCCAGATCGATCTCGAGATGTCATATCCGCAGCCGGAACGGGTTTGGGAAGTGGTGGAGAGGTTTCTGACTGCGGCGTTCAAAGCCGCGGGGCACGAGATCAAGACGCCTTTCCCGCGCATGGACTTCGACGATGCCATCCGCCAGTACGGCATCGACAAGCCCGACCTGCGCGTGCCCGCCTTCACCGACGTGGGCGATTGTTTTGCGCCGGATGAGCTTCAAGGGTTAGCCATAAATAAGGATCTGCCGGTGATTGCCATCCGCATTCCGCACGTGGGCGAACTGTCGCGCAAGGAGCGTGACGACATCAAGCCCCTGTTTGTCTCGAAGGGCGGGGCGCGCGTGTTTGAAGACTTCAAGCGCATCGAGAACAAGCATCCCGAGGCGGGAGCAAAAATCCGCGCGAAGGCCGGCGCGGCAGCGGACGATTTGCTGGTGCTGGTTGTGGGCTCGGCGCAGTCTGTTCGAGACGACCACCCGGCAGGCAAGCGCAAAGTTACGCCGGCGGAAATGGCGATCTATGCCTCGGCGGGCCTGCTGCGGGTAGCGCTGGCGCAGAAATATTCCGACCGGCACAAGCTTTTCCAGAAAGGCGATTACCGTTTTTTATGGGTGACGAATTTTCCCATGTTCGAATACGACGAGGGCGACAGGCGCTGGATGGCTGCACATCACCCGTTCACCTCGCCGCACACTGAAGACATGGACAAACTGGAAACCGATCCGGCGATGGTACGCGCGCTGGCTTACGACGTGGTGCTGAACGGGACAGAGTTGGGATCGGGCTCGATCCGTATTCACCGCCAGGATGTGCAGAGCAGAATTTTTCGCGCGCTCGGCATGACGGAAGAAGAAGCACGCTCCCGCTTCGGCTTCTTCCTGGAAGCCCTCGAATACGGCACACCCCCGCATGGCGGAATCGCCCTCGGCCTCGATCGCATCGTGATGATTCTCGCCGGAGCGGAGAGTTTGCGAGAAGTAATTCCCTTCCCCAAAACCGCCGCCGCCAAAGATTTGATGATGGAAGCGCCCACGCCCGTGGCCGAGGCGCAGTTGCGGGAGTTGGGGATTGGGGTGGTCAAGAAGTAGATTCTGGGGATGCCCACACATCGTGCTCTTTGCAATGTGTGGGCTCACTCCGCCGAAGACACGCGCTGCGCTGGCCTCAGTCCCGAAGGGACGAGCCACTTTAGCCCAGCGCCTGGGCGCTGGGTAGGCAGCCAAAATTGAGATCAAGTCCCGGACGGACGGCCCCGGCCTAACCCAACACGTGCGCCGGATCGTAAGAAATGCCATATCTCCGCAACAACTCAACAAACTCCTCCCCATAACTCCGTCTGGCCGCCCAGCAAGAACCAACACCTTGACAGCGCCTGCTAAACTAGATTCACAGCAAACAGAGTGTTGCTCCGAAGCGTTGCTCCAGAAAGACTCCGTTCTTTGACAATTTGAAACTGGGTCATCCAAGGCCGCTCGCAAGTAAAGTCTTTATTTCTAAAATACTTGGCGAGAGCAAGCGGATTCATCGTCGATCCAGGCAAGCTTAAGTCTCTGATTTATAAAGACCTTACAAGTAAGTGCTTATTCCCCAAAGACCTGGAAGGAAGTAACCGCCAAGTCTTTGATTCCAAAAGACCGGCGTAAGGTGGGGGTAGGGGGTACCTGGAAGCAGATTGGCGACCCGCCAGGTCCATCCCGAACTCCGCAAGCTAACTCATTGATTTATAAATACCTTGCAATTAAGTCCTTATTCCCCAAAGACCTGAAGGGAAACAATCGCCAAGCCTTTGATTCCAAAAGACCGGCGTTGAGGGGGGTAGGTACCGGACGCAGTTGACCTAAGAATCGCGATTACTCACAACCTAAGAATCGTCCGCTCACAGGGCAACTCGCTGTGACCATCTAGGACGCGCCGAACGGGCGGTGAAACGCGGGCGAGGGCGCCCGCGCCACACAGAGCCAGTAATCCTGTAACTTCCCTGCCTTATGCGCATCGTATGTGTCTGAAGGTGAACTCAAGGTGAATCGGCGACAGTTTCTTGGCAATTCTGTAGTGGCCGTCACAGGGGCAAGTCTGCTTGCATGTTTCAAAAGCCCGCTTCTGGAGGTGGCAAACGCTACCTCAGCGGATAACCAGGAGTCGGTGACCATCATCCGGTTCAGCGACTCCGGGCAAAATCTCGGTCCCGCTCAAGTCAGCAAGGTACATAAGACCGATGCCGAGTGGAAGAAGCAACTGACGCCGTTGCAATTCGAGGTCACGCGCCACCAGGGCACGGAAAGAGCGTTCACCGGTCAATACTACGACTTGCACGAGAAGGGCCTTTACCGCTGCATCTGCTGCGATAACGCGTTATTCAGTTCGGATACGAAGTTTGAGTCGGGGACGGGATGGCCCAGTTTCTGGGCTCCGATAGCGAAAGAAAATGTTCGCACCTCGACCGACACCAGCCTGGGAATGACACGGGATGAGGTTTCCTGTAGCGAATGCCGGGCACATCTGGGTCATGTTTTTGACGACGGTCCCAAGCCTACCGGCCTGCGTTATTGCATGAATTCCGCGTCCTTGAAATTTGTCAAGCACGTCTAGTACTTTGTCCGGCAAATCGGCGTCCCGGATGCGTTTGACACGCATCCGAGGACCAGCGCGAGGCTTGCTAGCGCGTCGCCGTCAGTCGCTCCTCCACCAACTGCTCGATTCGATTGAGGACTTCGTCCTCGCTCATATTCGTCGAGTCGAGCACCACGGCATCTTCCGCCGGCACCAGTGGAGAAGCAGCGCGGGTTCTGTCCCGCCGGTCGCGCTCCCGAAGTTCCACCGCCATCGTCTGCGCCGACGGACCCTTCACGTGTTGCTGGTCCAGTCGCCGCTGCTCGCGAATCACGGGATCGGCATCGAGAAAAATCTTCAAATCGGCATCGGGAAAGACTTTTGTCCCAATGTCGCGGCCCTCCATCACTACGCCGCCTCCGATCCCCATCTCGCGCTGCCGCGCCACCATCCACTCCCGCACCTTGGGATGCACCGAGACACGCGATGCCCCTTCGGTCACGTCGCGCTCGCGGATGCGCGCCGAAATGTCTTTGCCGTTGAGCAAAACACGATTGCCGCCGATAGCCCGATCGAGGGTAATTTGCGAGTCCTGCGCCATCTTCAGCAGCGCGTCCTCATCGTCAAATGACGCGTCCCACTCGATCGCCCTGAGTGCCAGCGCGCGGTACATCGCCCCGCTCTCCAGGTTCACGTAGCCAAGTTTACGCGCAAGGCGGGATGCGATCGTGCTCTTGCCCGCTCCGGCGGGACCGTCTATGGCGATGATGAGTTTGCGTGGGGATGGATCGGTCATTGGGCGAACCGAGCATTGTACATGGACTGTGAGAGAGCTAGCTTACCCGCTGCGGCCGCGGCTTGGGAACGTACGCCTGCTTCGGCGGAGTCACCTGCAGCAGCGACTTGCTCCCTATATGGACGAAGCTCAATTCGCGCGCCGATAGTAACGCATGGATGGCTTCTTTCACCCGCGTGCGCGGGACGAAGTTTGCGAGGAAGTTCTCGACCTCGCCTTCCTCCACGGCAATCACGCAATCCAGATATTTCGAGACCAGCGCGGAGAGCGCTTCGGGCACCGAAATGCCCACGCCCTCGCGCACTGCATCCGGAGCCCAGCGTGACAACTCATCCCACACCGAGCCTTCCTCCACCGTGTAATCGACCCGCGTGATGCGCAGTTTGGCCCACAGTTCGCTCAGCGCGCGATCGAGGCCGGCGTTCGAAACCGACCCGCCCAGCATCTCGCCCAGCTTTGATTTCGAAATCGGTCCGCGCCGCCGGATGATTTCGAAAGCGTCACAGGCCAGCGGCGAATAAGGAGACCGCGGTCCGGTGGCGGGCGCTTGCTTCGGGTTACGCTCGCCCACGAGCGAATAAAAATAAGGAAACACCGAAGCGGCCAGCAGGAATGCATTGTTCTCGTCAATCAGCGGAGCCTCATAGGCTGCCTGATCGCGCAGCACCCGCACCATTAGTTCGGTCGCTTCCTTCGCTCGCGGATCGTTATAAGCATGCTGGCGCATAGGAAGCTTGTCATCGGCTCCGACCCAGGCTCCGACGAAGGTCGGCAGCAAGATGGCTGGCCGCGTCGGATACATCAGACAAAATCCCACCGACTCCAGGAAAACACGCGCGTCATCGAGCGTGCGCACGGGCTGGCCGTCGAGGCGCCACTTTTGCACGCGAGCCTGCAGAAGCTCCGGGTCGGTCATGATCTCGATTAGAACACAGTTGAAAGCAGCATTTAGCAATTAGCAAGATCAGCCTAATTGCTGCATCAGATCCTCTTGAATGCCTTCTGAATATCCTGCATGGAATAACGCAGCACCACCGGCCGGCCGTGCGGGCACGTCATAGGATGCTCGGTTTTTGCCAGCTCCGCCAACAGCCACTCCATTTTGTTCTGCTCGAGGGGCATGTTGACTTTGATCGCGGCGTGGCACGCGATCGATGCTGCGATGCGGGTCCGGACCGCTTCCAGATTGATGGCCTGATCTTCGCGCGTGAGCTGCTCGAAGATCTCGTTGAGCATGTGCTCGATCTGCGCCGCGTCCACGCCCGCCGGCGCGATTTTTACCGCAACGCTGCGCGCGCCGAAGGGTTCTGCCTCAAAACCATTGTGCGCAAGTTCTTCGGCAATGTCGCTGAAGATCGCTTGCTGCGCCGGAGTCAGCTCGATGATCAGGGGCATGAGCAAATGCTGGCTCTCCAGTCGCTGCGCCGAGCGTTGCCGCAGGATTCGCTCAAACAATACGCGCTCGTGCGCCACATGTTGATCGATGATCCACAGTCCGTCTTCATTGACGGCAAGAATGAAGGAATTTTGAATCTGGCCTAACGGACGCAGGGTGCGCAGCGACTCGAGAGTCGGTGCAGCTTGCGGCACCTGTGCAATCGGCGGCGCGCAACCGTGATCGGGAATTGCCTGCTCGGCCATCGTTCGATCGGCAAGCACTTGATCGGCGATCGCAGCTGGCGCGCGTGCCAGCGATACCGCCGCGTTGGCCTCAACGGCGATTCCGCCTTCAAATTCGAAGCGTGCCGTCGCCGCGGGAACGGCCGGCGCCTGCAGCGCGAACCCGCCCGCTGTCGACGGCTCGTACAAGTCGCGCCACGGCGCATGCTGCAAACCATCGCCGCCGCCGCGCGCGCTATCAGAAAAGCGCGAATCCCTGAGGCCAGGACTGGAGAGGCCAGCACTCGCCGATGGCTGCGCGTTGATCTCCGTCAAGAACTGCGGCACCGGCCGTGCCTTCATCAACGCCGCCCGCACCGACTCGCGGACGAAATCGTGAATCACCGTCTGCTGCCGGAAACGCACTTCGGTTTTTGACGGATGCACATTCACATCCACTTCAGCGGTGGGCATCTCAATAAAAAGCAGAACCACCGGAAACACCGTGGGCGGCAGAATGTTGCGATAGGCCTCGGTGATTGCATGCTGAATCAGGCGGTCGCGAATCAAGCGTCCATTGACGAAAATGAAGATCGAATTGCGATTCAGTTTCTGAATTTGCGGCTTCGAAACAAAGCCGTGCAGCCGCACTTCGCCGAAATCGTGTGGCGCGAGCGCCCCCGCCCGTGAACCCTCATCCTCTCCTTCGGCAGCCTCGTTCACGGCAGTGTCCGCTCCCCGCCGCCACGGTGGAGGCTGCGGCAGGCCGACACGCTCCAGAGGTTGCACCGCCGCGAGCGGAATCAACTGGTCGAGGGTCTCGCGTCCAAACACCTGGTACACGCGCTCGCGATGATCGGCCACGGGCGGCGCCACCAGCAACGCATTGGTCGCCGAATGCAATTCGAAGTGCTTCTCCGGATGCGCCAACGCGTAATGTGTGACCAGCGAAGCGATGTGGGAAAGCTCGGTCGACTCCGACCGTAGGAATTTCTTGCGCGCTGGAGTATTAAAGAAGAGATCGCGAATCGTGATCGAAGTTCCCAGCGGCAGCCCCGCCTCTTCCACGCGGATGATCTTGCCGCCGTTAATTTCGAGGACCGTCCCCGCCGACTCCTCTTGCGCGCGTGTTTCCAGATGCAGCCGGGCCACCGAGGCGATGGAAGGCAGCGCCTCGCCGCGAAATCCGAGGGTCGAAATGCTCAGCAGGTCGTCGGTGTCTTTGATTTTGGAGGTGGCGTGGCGCTCGAAGGCCAGCATGGCATCGTCGCGCACCATGCCGCAGCCGTTGTCGGTGATCTGGATCAGCTTCTTCCCGCCCGCCTCGACCTGAATGCGGATGCGCGTGGAACCGGCGTCCAGCGCGTTCTCCAGCAACTCCTTGACCACCGATGCGGGACGCTCAACCACCTCGCCGGCAGCGATCTGGTTGGCAACTCTTTCGGGAAGGACGTGAATCTTGCCCATGGATCAGTGGTGCCTAGTGGTCAGTGTGACAGATTTGGAGGCACAGCGTAAAGGCGGGTCGAAGTTGGCAATGACCGCATCCAAAACTACCGTAGCGTATAGTTTTTCCCGGGAGCGCTGGCATGAAACACGCAATTTTAGGAGCGGGGGCCATCGGAGGATTGGTCGGGACGGCGCTGGCATCGCTAGGCGAGAATGTAACGGTCATCGCTCGACCGGAAACATTGCCGAGTTTCCCTGGAAGCTTGGTGCTGGAGCGTCCATCGGGCCCTCTTACAGCGCCGGCGAAAGCCGTTGCAGCGCTGACCGAGCCGGTGGACGTGCTGTGGATCGCAACCAAAACCTATCAGCTGCAAACCGCGCTGGAAACTGTGAAGGCGTCGCCGGGCTGCGTGGTTCCGTTGCTGAACGGAGTGGATCACATCGCGGTGCTGCGAACTCGATTTGGAAAAGACCGCGTGGTCCCGGCAACAATCGCAGTCGAAGCAGAGAAGCTCGCTTCGGGACGATTCATCCAGCGCTCGCCGTTCGTTCGCTTCAACCTCGCCACCAGCGGCGAGCTTTTATTGGGAGCCATCATTCGACGGTTGAGCGATCTTGGATTTACCTGCCAGTTCATTCAGAACGAGCAGACTTTGCTGTGGGGCAAGCTATGTTTCCTGGCACCGTTGGCGCTAGTGTCATCTGCATCCGGTATGAGCGTAGGAGAGTTTTCTGCGGACGCTCAGTGGAAACAGAAGCTGAGCCTGGCGCGCGCCGAGACATGTGCCGTGGCGAAGGCAAGCGGTGCGCAGGTTGACGCGCTGCAGATTCAGGCCGTTTTCAACAGCGCGCCGCCGGGGATGCGCAGCTCCATGCAGAAAGACCTGGCCGCCGGGAGGCAGCTTGAGTTGGATGCGATTGGCGGTCCGATTGTGCGCGGCGGGGAACTCTACGGCATCGATGTCTCGACGACGATGAACCTGATAGCCGTGATTCTCTCGAAGTCCGTCGCCCCTCGCCCGTGAGCCTTCGATACTCAAAGCTTTCGATCGTTCGCGTAGGTGACCGGACTGGGCAATTCTTCCAATCCCCGGCCTGCGAAGATCTCCCCGAACTCGTGCAAGAGCGCCTCGTGCACCAGTCCATTCGATGCCAGCGTCTCGCGGCTTGCGATCTGGAATTCGCCGCCCGAAAAGTCCGTGACCTTACCGCCCGCTTCTTCCACAATGAGCACGCCCGCCGCCGTATCCCACGGATTGAGGTTAAATTCCCAGAAGCCGTCAAATCGGCTCGACGCAACATTGCACAGATCCAGCGCGGCTGATCCTGCGCGCCTCACGCCATGCGTGCGCAACGTCAGTTGGTGATAGAAATAAATATTCGGGTTCTTATGCCGCTTGTGGCTCGGGAAACCGGTGGCGATCAGACACTCCCCCAAGTTCGGAGTAGCCGACACGTGCATCGCTTTGTCGTTCAGCCGCGCACCGCTGCCGAGCTCAGCGGAGAACATCTCGTCGCGCGTCGGATCATAAATCACCCCCGCGATCCGTTGTCCCCGGCGTTCGACCGCGAGTGAAACGCAAAACACCGGATAGCCGTGCGCAAAGTTGGTTGTGCCATCGAGCGGATCGACATACCACTTGTACTCACCACCGGTTTCGATGCGCGTTCCCTCTTCCCCCATTACGTCATGCGCCGGAAACTGCCCGCGAATGCGCTCCAGAATCAGCGCCTCCGACTTTCGATCAGCCACCGTTACCAGATCTACGTCGCCCTTATATTCAATCTTCACGTGCTGCCGAAAGTAGTCCATCAACAGGCTGCCCGCTTCACGGGCCATAGCCTGCATCGGAGAAATCAGGTCGAGAGATTGATGAGATGTCATGCGATGTCTAGACTTCAGTTTTCACGGTTGGGCGCTGGATTACTGAGAACTGAGAACCGGGAAGTGACCCAGGCTACTTCTTCTTAGTGTCTTCCGCGATATAAACAATTTCATGCTTGAAGATAAAAAGATTCGGCCCATCCTCACGCGTCACCCGCACCATGTTCTTGTCGTAGTACTCAATCCAGCCCCGGACCACTTCGCCATCGGCCAGTTTCAGGCTCACGACTTTCTGTTTTTCGCCCAGCGCCTTCAGGTAGGCCGCTTCTTCAAAAGTCTCGTCCGGAGGCGGGGTGCGCTTCTTGTTGAATGTGGGATTCCCTGGTTGTAGCGGCATAGTGTCATTTTACAACGTCACGCCGCCGGCTCAGGTTTTCTTCGTGGAGATAGGGATATAGAACGCCGCTTCTTCAGGCCGCACGACTCGCGGTATCCACAACGGACGCCGAAGCCCGCCAGGCCCCGGCGCGGGACGAGTAAGTGCCTTCCACCGCTGATAAACCGCAAAGGAAAGATTGGTATCGACGAAGAGGTCGCCATAGCGGTCGTCAGCGGAAGCCCGCTCCACGCGCACCATCTGGTGCCAGCAGTGCATGCCGGTGATGGGATCGGGATGGACGGGGAACGTAAGGTTCTGATGTACGCCGGCATCGCTCCACCAGACTCGTTTCGTATCGGGATCGGTTGTGGCATAGGGCTCCACTCCCGAGATCTGGCGCATCTTCCATTGTCCCTTGCCGACCTCTTTCAGATCGACCCACGCGCTCGACATGCGTTCGATCTGATCCTCTTTGTTAAGACGCCAGCGGCCCATATGGTGAGAGCAGGCGACCACGCCCGGGGCCAGGCCCTCGGTCACCCACGCATGCAATACGAAGAAACCGATTTCGGTGTGCACCTTGAGCAAATCGCCGGAGCGAACGTCGCCGAGCTTCCGCGCATCCACCGGATTCACCCACAGCGGATTCTTGTGCGCGATCTCGTAAAGAAATTTCGAGTTCCCCGATCGCGTGTGAATAAGATGCGGCAACCGGAAAATCGGCAGCAGAGTGTACACCTCGCCCTTGGCATCCTTTGGCCATTCCACCTGAGGCGTGTATCGTCTATCGAAATCCGGATCGAAATCTTCCGCAGGCTTGCCCATCGACGCCGCTTGCGCTGAGCGATGAATGTGGCTGCGATAGTATTCCGGAAGCGCGAACTCGGGCCACTTCCAGTCCACCATCGTTTTCGAAAACAACTCCAGTTTCCGCGACGGCGTGTTGTAGCCCACGACCGCCTCCCCATCGACCATCACGCCCACCGCTTTGCCTTCTTTGGTGACCACGCCATTCGCTTCGACTTTCGAGCCTGAGAGATCAGCGGGAGCCACCGGCTTCTCGTTCAGCTTGTAGACATCAGTGGTCACTTCGTAGGCGCCGTACTTGCGCATGTATTCCAACGGCTTCAATCCCTCCTTGGCAGCGGCTTCGGGCAAACCCGGAACTGAATTTTCAAAAATCCATCCGTAGTATTCGTCGACCGTCAGTTTCTGTCCGGGACGATACGGAGATTCGAACCACTGCCGAATGCCCATCGAACCGTCGGGATCGATCGCCCACGACAAGTTGATCCAGAATTCATCTTCTTCCCAAACTTCTCCCGGATTCGCCTGATAGGTGTAGTCGAATTTCTTTCCTTCCCGTTCCTGCAGAACGCGCAGCACGGGCTGGCGAAAGCCGATCCATTTCCCCGCGTAGGACTCCTGGCTCATCAGGTCGTGACGCTCGGAACTGAAGCCCATGGGCAAAACATAATCCGCAAACCACGCCGTCTCGCTCCAGGTCGGCGTCATCGCGGCGTGCAAGCCGACCTTCTCTTCGTCGCGCAACATCTCGATCCATGAAAATCCGTCTGGATAAGTCCAGACGGGATTGAAGACGCGAGTGAAGTAGGCCTCGATGCGGCCGCGGCCTTCCTTCAGAAAATGAGGAAGCAGGGGCGACATTTCATGCGTGCACAGCGGCCATTCCTGCGGGTAAAGCAGTTCGTTCCAACGTTTCTGCGGCGGCGGATTCTTGAACGGACGCGGCACGAATTTATTCCACGCATTCAGATTGTGTCCGCCGGGAGTTCCCACCGAACCGGTCAGCACATGGAGCAGCATCAATGCGCGTGCCGATTGCCATCCGCCCAGATTGCCGGAGGCGCTGCCCCGCCACAGATGCGATGCGAAGCGACTGCCGGCGGAAGCGATCTCGCGCGCGGTCTTGACGATGACCTCCACCTTCACACCACTTTCTTTTTCGGCAAACTCCGGGGTGAATTTCGCGTAGTGCCGCTTCAGTGCTTCGATCAGAGCTTCGAAGCTTTGGCCCTGGGCGCAAAATCCATCGACTTCGAGTTCTTCCCAGTTCGTCCAGTTCTTCACGAATGAGGCGTCGAACCGGTTCTCGCCAAGGATCACCATCGCCATCGCCAGCAGGACCGCCGCTTCTGTGCCCGGGTAACTCGGCATCCAGTAATCCGCCATGCTCGCCGTATTCGAAAGGCGCGGGTCCATGACGGCGAGTTTCGCTCCCGCCATTTTTCCTTCGATAATGCGCTGCGCATGCGGATTGAAATAGTGCCCCGACTCAAGGTGCGCGGAGAGCAGAAGAATGAAGCGCGCGTTCGCGTGGTCGGGCGAAGGGCGGTCGGCATAGTGCCAGAGCAAGTACCCAAGCCGTGCCGAAGAGGAGCACACATTCGTGTGCGAGTTGTGACCGTCGATGCCCCATGCCTGCAAGGTGCGATCCATGATGAAGTCGTGCCCCGGGCGGCCCACGTGGTACATGACTTCTTCGCCGCGATTTTCCTGAAACGCTTTGCGGATGCACGCCCCGAAAGTCTCCAACACTTCGTCCCATGAAGTCCGGGTCCATTTTCCACCACCGCGCGGCCCGGAACGCTTCATCGGATAAAGGATGCGATCGGGATCGTGAATCTGCGTGATGGTGGCCGGCCCCTTCGCACAAAGGCGTCCGCGGCTCGCTGGATGCTTCGGATTGCCTTCAAACTTCGTGACCTGTCCGGTTTCCTTATCCACATAGGCGAGAAGTCCGCAGGCCGATTCGCAGTTGAAGCAGATGGTGGGAACGAGCTGGTAATGCTTTTCAACGCGGCGAGGCCAGGCTTGGGCATCGTACTCGACCCAATCGTCCCACTTCTCGACCGGCGGACAATATGAAAGGTGGCTGCCGTCGCGCTTGAATTCGGTCATTGCTGAATCTCCATATGTCTTCCAATCCCACGTAGGGACAACCGCCCTCGGCTGTCCGAGGCGAGCGCAGCTCGCCTGGGTTTCGTTTGTTGCAACCGTGCCCTCGCTAGGTGGCGGGGCTTCGCCCCGCTGGACAGCCGAGGGCGGCTGTCCCTACGCATAACCTTAGCTGTTCGGCACGCTCTGGCCGGCCATCACGAAGCACCACTCAAAAATCAGAAGTCCCGCCAAAGCCAGCACGCTGGCCACTCCCGCCGCGATGCGGCTGGGCGCGCCGAACAGTTGAAAACCAAGCAACAGAAGCAGCAGCGGCACAACTCCACCCACCACAACCGCCCCTCCCCAGAACGCGCCCGCGAACGGTCCGTGCGTCATCAGTCGAGCCCCGTAGCGTGCGTTGTCAGTAGTGTGCGGCATCGCAACCTCGCCGAGCAGCATGAGCAGGTGCAAAACCAAACTAATGATCAATGTGGGAGCCGCAACCGATATGGCTTGCGCCGACCCACCGAGAGCGTCCGGAAGCAGCACCAGCGCCGCCGATCCACAAAGCAATGCTTGAACAATCAAATGTGCCGGCAGGAGCGGCGTTTGCCATAGGTCGCGACCTTCGCATTGTCCGAAGAGAAAGGCGGTGTAGGCGGCTGCGCAGAATCCCCCCAGCACCACGGGCCACAATAAGACCGAAGTAACAACGGAAAATCCCGCCACCGCCGCCAGCCAGAACACGCTACACAACCCGCTGTATGCGATCAGAATGAACGCGCCCCGCGCCAGCCACGATTTACTTTGCGGCGTAAACACTACCCGCAGGAACCGTTCTTTGTGATCAAGATCCCAAACCAGCAGCACCGTGGTGAGCGCCGTAAAAAAGAGTGCAACCGTCGCCAGCGCAATGTCGCGGACTCGGTTGCCCGACAATCTTCCAAGCGCCGTCGCGATGGCCGGCACCGCAAGCGCGCCCGCACCGATTGCCTTAGTCCAACAATAAGCCGGAACTTGCCATCCCCACGGACGCGCGTGGGAAACGTCATAAGCCGCCAGAGCATCCTGCTGCAGCAAAGGACTATCGAGCGTATAAGCCGCGCCGCCGCCAAACACAGCCGCATTGCGCTGCGCCCACATGTAAATCGACTCGTGGCGCGCCGCCGTGGGAACGATCGCGCTCTCATCGGCATCGATGTAGTAGAGCTTGGGCTGAGTTCCCTGCTCGGGCTTGCGCACGCGCACCGGTTGCCGCGCTATCAGCTGCGCCGCCTCGCTTGCAGCATCGCTCAGATCTCCGGCAATGATGGCGTGCTCCGGACATACGATCACGCAAGCGGGTTCCAGCCCGACTTCGGTGCGATGCGCGCAAAAATGGCACTTGGTCGCGGTGCCATCGTCCGGATCCATATAAATCGAGTCGTACGGACAGGCTTGCATGCAGGCCTTGCAGCCAATGCAGCGGTCGGAATTGAAATCGACGATCCCGTCCTTGCGCTGGTACATCGCGGTCACGGGACAGATGGTGACGCAGGGAGGCTTCTCGCAATGGTTGCAGCGCGTAACCTGAAATACGCGGCGCGTGTTGGGGAAAACGCCTTTCTCGACGTACTTGACCCAGGTCCGGTTCACGCCCACCGGCACCTGGTTCTCGGTTTTGCACGCCACCGTACAGGCGTGACAACCAATGCACTTGCGGTTATCGATTACGAAACCGTATTTCATCCGCTGGAGATCTCGACCGGAAAAACCATCATACTTGGGTGCGCTCAAAACGGGAGTGATGTTGTTGAGGCTGGTCGCGCCATTGCGAATTGTCATCCTGAGCATTTGCTCGCAGCGCCGGAATGCAAAGGTCCTTCGCTGCGCTCAGGATGACAACACATTGGATTTCGCAGCTTACGGGACATCACCTAGATCTGGTAGTCGATATCCTCGATGATCCGTTGCAGCGATGCGGACAGCGGCTCACTTCCGCCCGTGCCCTCCAGTTGATGCACTCGTTCCGCTAACCGGTTCACCTCAGACGCAACCGCGGCCAAGGCTTCCGAAAGCGGGTCGTTGATCTGCTTGGGGTCGGTGATCACCACGCGCTTGCCTTCTCGAAAAATGATGTGTCCCGGCACGCCCACCACGGTGGAATCGTCGGGCACGTTGCGCAGCACGACCGACCCCGCGCCAATCCGGCAATTGCTCCCCACCGTGATGTTGCCGAGAATCTTCGCCCCCCCGCCGACCACCACGTTGTCGAGAAGCGTCGGATGCCGCTTCCCGTGTTCCTTGCCGGTTCCACCGAGAGTCACACCCTGATAGAGCGTAACGTCCTCGCCGACAATGGCAGTCTCGCCAATTACCACACCCATACCATGATCGATGAACAAACGCCGGCCAATCTGCGCTCCGGGATGGATTTCGATGCCGGTGAGAAGGCGCGCGACCTGCGATAACCAGCGCGCCACGAGAAAGAAACCGTGGTTCCACAACCAGTGATTCATGCGATAGAACCACACCGCATGCAGACCGGAGTAGCAGAGATAGATCTCCAGGCGCGACTTCGCCGCAGGATCGCGCTCCAGCACGGTGGTAACGTCCTCGCGAATTAGCGACAACAGATGCGGCATGGGTCCAAGATTATGGGTCCAAGATTACGAGTACCGGTTTAAGGATCAGGCCGGAACTTGCGACGTTGGAATCTGCAACGCCTGGTTCCGGAGTCCTTCGAAAAGAATACTACTCAAGTAGCGTTCGCCGAACGACGGCAGAACCACAACAATCAATTTCCCGGCATTCTCCGGACGGCGCGCCACCTGCAAAGCCGCGACCACTGCCGCTCCCGAAGAGATGCCGACCAGTAGTCCTTCTTCGAGCGGAAGCCGCCGCGCCATGTCAATCGACTCATCGTTGCTTACGGTGATGACCTCGTCAACGTAATCCCGGCGCAGGATGCTCGGAACAAAACCGGCGCCGATACCTTGAATCTTGTGCGGCGCTGGCTTTCCACCAGAGAGGACCGGGCTATCAGTCGGCTCCACGGCCACTGCCTTGAACGACGGCTTTTTCGGTTTTATATATTCGGATACGCCGGTTATAGTGCCGCCGGTGCCGACGCCCGAGATCAGAAAATCGACGCGCCCGTCGGTATCCTCCCAGATCTCAGGACCGGTGGTTTCGAAGTGAATCTTCGGATTTGCCGGGTTGTCAAATTGCTGCAGCATGTACCCGTCTGGATTGCTCGCAAGCAATTCCTCGGCTTTCAGAATCGCCCCCTTCATTCCCCGCGGACCGGGCGTAAGAACGATCTCCGCGCCCAAAGCCAGCAGCAGCACGCGCCGCTCCAGGCTCATGGTCTCGGGCATGGTGAGGATGAGTTTGTAGCCTTTCACCGCCGCCACAAAGGCTAGAGCGATCCCCGTGTTGCCGCTGGTCGGCTCGATCAGAACGGTTTTTCCGGGCTGAATCCGGCCGGCACGCTCGGCGTCAGCAATCATGCTCACACCAATGCGGTCTTTTACACTGCCCAGGGGATTCTGGCTTTCCAGTTTTGCCACGACTTCGGCAACCGCTCCCTCTGTAACCCGGTTCAGCCGCACCAGCGGGGTATGGCCGATCAGCTCCGTTACATCCTTTGCGATTTTCATAGATTTTCGATTCTCAGACTTGATGGTCGATTCTTTCGATCTCCGCGTCACCAGGTCGGGTCAACCTCCCCGATGCCGTTTAACACGATTAACTCTACTATGTTACTAGTCTATATTCAAGAGCTACAAATCGCGCACTGGCCCCAACTAACGCGGACGCGGCTTGCGCCGCCCCACCCGCGCCAGGATGCGACGCACTTTCTTGGGAGAAATCGAGAGCCGAGCCGCCACTCGGGACACTTTTCGGCCTTCGCGCTCCCAAACCCGCGCGATCACAATCTCCGCAAACTCCTCGCTGATTTGCCTGAACGTCTTCTCGCCCACCGCACCCTGCGACCAAGCCTTCAGCGCTGGATGGACACTTCCCTTACGAAGAATTTTCGCGCCCAACGTCTGCAGATCCTGCCACATGTTGTTGTCGGGCTGATTCGCCCCGCAGGAAGCGCGCGCCAGGTCATACGACTCGCGCGCCGCTTCCGGATTGTCAAAAAACGAATTGCATTGCGTCAAACCCTGCCACAGGTGCGCGTTCGCGAGCAACAGATGATGCTGGGTATGCTTCGCCAGATCAATCGCCTCTTGACTGCACTCGAGCGCCCGTCGCGCATGGCTTCCCGGATCGGCGCCCTCCCCGATCTCTTCCTCCACCTTCGCATTTTCAATCATGCACTCCAGAATGCGCGCTCGGCCCATCAGAATGTAGTCCTGCTTCTCTTCGCCGAGCTCGTACGCCGAAACCGCTTCTGCCTCGGCCCGCTGAAAGTCTCCACCATCGAGATGGATGTACGCGGCATTCAGGTACACCGTGCCGGCTCCGTGATGGTTCGGGCGCTGCTGGTAGATCGCCCGGGCAGCTTCCAAGTGTTCGATCGCTTCGCGGCGAAGCAGAGTCAGGCGGCCGCGATAGTCATGCTTGCGTGGATCCTGCTCCGCAGTTGTTGCCGTGGGCCTCGCGTCGCGGCTGGCCGAGGTCTTTCGCCGCCGCTGGGCATCGCGGTCGATTCTTTTCTGCAACTGAAGAGCGATTCCGCGTTTGGCGAGCGCCATGTTGGCCAGCGATCGCGCGAGGTTCAGATGCCGCGGATCCCGCTTGCCATAATAGCGAATCGCGCTCTCGAAAAACTCAATCGCTTTATCGAAGCGGCCCTCCCGGCGTGCCATGCGTCCGTAGAAAGATTGAATGTTGCCAAGCGTCACATAGTCGTCGGTCTCGCGCAGCGCACCTTCCGCCGCCTGCGAGATGCGCACCGCCTCTTTCCATTTGCCCTGCTGAAAAAAAAGCCAGCCCTCGAGCACCTGCATCACCGCCGCCATGCGCGGATGCCCTAACCCAACCGCCAGATCTTTTCCCTTCACGGTGTAGATCAGGGCTTCGTCGTATTCGCCTCGTCTCCGCAGGCAGCGACCCTTCCAGAAATAAACAATGGCCAGCAGAAACTGGTCGTCCAGCTCTTCCCCCAAACTCAGGGCAAAGTCAAAATGGCTAATCGCCGTTTCCATCGCCTCTTCCACCATCGCCGCCATGCCCTCGGCCATGCGCAGGCAGATGTAGTCGGCGATCGAGAGCTTCGACCGCAATTGCGGTTCCAGGTGTTCAAAGCGTTGCAGAAGCTCATTGAGGGGTGGCCCGTTGTATCCGATATCGGTCCAGATCGCGATCTGCGCCAGCAGGCGAGCGGCATTTTCCTGGGAGGGATCGAGCTTGGCGATCAGATCCTGGTGCGAGCGAAGACAGGCAATCCCGCGTTCGATTTCGCGCGCGGCAACATGTTCCCGTAACTGCGAGAGGAAGCCTGGGTCAATCGCCACAAGATCAATCGGCGCAAGGTCAGTCGGGAGGTGGGCCGGAGTACCTCTGCGTGCGTGCATCGCCATCAATTGATGCTCTAGTCCAATAAATCATAACTGGCAAGCGTTAGAAATTCCGCAAACTCCGGGTTCGTCGTCAAGTCTTCAAGGACTTTGGCCGCCTGCCGCAGTTTTCCGTCGTTGCCCAACTCGGCTGCCCGGTGATGGATGATCTCCTTCACCATGCCTTCCGTCACCAGTCTGCCGTCTTTCAGGTGCGCGCCGTGCTTGATCCACTG
This sequence comes from Terriglobales bacterium, assembly GCA_035272625.1. GTDB lineage: Bacteria > Acidobacteriota > Terriglobia > Terriglobales > Acidobacteriaceae > Acidiflorens. The sequence goes on from DATEQN010000021.1 coordinate 81,191, forward strand.
CCACACCTGGGCGCGGCAGATTTCCGCCGTAGCCGCATCTTCCATCAGGTTATAAATTGGAACGCAACCCGAGCCCTGCAGCCACGAATGCAGGTACTGTAATCCCACGTCGAGGTTCCAACGCAATCCCTCGTCGGTAATATCGCCGGTGGGAACGTCGAGCAGATCTTTCGCCTCGACTGTCCGACTGGCTCGCTGCGTCGATTTCTTATCCGTCGATCTCGTATCCAACGAAATCTGATTCGGTTCCGGCATGTACTTGTCGAAGATTTCCTTGGCCACCGGGACGAGCCCTGGATGCGCAACCCAGGTGCCGTCATGCCCCGCCTGCACTTCCCGAAGCTTGTCGCGCCGCACCTTCTCCAGCGCCTGTTCGTTGGCCGCCGCATCGTTTCGAATCGGAATCTGCGCCGCCATCCCACCCATCGCGTGGATGCCGCGCCGGTGGCAGGTTTGAATCAATAATTCGACGTAGGAGCTCAGGAAATGCCGCTCCATCGTAACCAGCGACCGATCCGGCAGCACGAATTCAGGATGCGCTCGAAACTTCTTGATGAAGCTGAAAATGTAGTCCCAGCGCCCGCAGTTCAGCCCCGCCGAATGGTCGCGCAATTCGTAAAGGATCTCGTCCATTTCGAACGCCGCCAGAATGGTCTCGATCAGGACGGTGGCGCGAATCGATCCGCGCGGAATGCCCAGCTCGTCCTGGGCAAGACAGAACACGTCGTTCCACAGCCGCGCTTCCAGATGACTCTCCAGCTTCGGCAGGTAGAAATAAGGGCCGGTACCCTTACTCAGCAGCGCCGCGGCGTTGTGAAAAAAGAACAGGCCAAAATCAAACAGCGATGCCGAGATCGGCTTCCCCTCCACCAAGAAGTGCTTTTCGTCCAGGTGCCATCCCCGCGGCCGCACGAACAGCGTTGCCAGATTGGGCCCCAGTTGATACTGCTTCCCCTCCTGACTCACGTACCGGATCGTTCCACGAATCGCGTCCCGCAAGTTCTGCTGGCCTTCAATATTGTTGCTCCAGGTCGGCGAATTCGAGTCCTCGAAATCGGCCATGAAAACGCTGGCCCCGGAGTTCAATGCGTTGATGATCATCTTGCGATCGACCGGCCCGGTGATTTCCACGCGGCGATCGAGCAAATCCTTGGGGATCGGCGCCACTTTCCACTCGCGTTGGCGGATTTCAGCCGTCTCCGGCAGAAAGTGCGGAGATTTGCCGTGATCGATCCCCTGCTGCACGGTTTGCCGCCGCGCCAGCAGCTCCTGCCGCCGGGACTCAAACCGAGCCGCAAGTTTCAACAGGAAAGCCCGAGCCTCCGCCGTAAGAACGCCCGCCTCGATCTGCTTCGCGGTCAGCGCCTGACTGCCGACGGAACTGGAATTGGCATTCTTCTCAACCATAGTGGGGTTCATAGCACACATCATAGCCGTTCGCCGCGCCCTTTGCAGCCCCGTCCCACTCACTAGGTCAATTCGGACTAGTGGTCCCCGGCGGACACCGCAATTTGATCAAGAGTGCAATCCGGGGTCTACTGCAACAGGACGCAGAGTCCGGACGCAAATTCTGGAGTGGGGATGCGCAATGATGACTTCGACTTCCAACCGGCACACCAGCAACAGCGACGACACCATCGTTGAGACGGGGTACAGCCACGGTATGACCGCCTCGGCGGCTCTGTACTATCCATCGCTGGCAGGTAATTGCTGGGACGACGAACTGCTGCCGTCGGGAGACTAAGTACAGGGTTGCGCGCCGATCTCTAATTCTAATTCTCTGGGACCGGCGTCACCGTCCGACGACAAACCAGCAACTGGCCAACCGGCCCTCGGGTGGCGCGGCATCACGTCCGTGAGTCCAACACGACGTCAATTGAAGCCAAAAGGGTATTCGGGTCATAAGTAATTCCCCCCATTCAGGACCCCTGACGCGGCAGTTCCGGCTGGAAGAATGGCTGGTTGCATAAACCCTGCTGGCCGTGCTGGATGTTACTAATGAAGCGAAGGGCAAAATTATCTTCGGAGGCGGAAAGTGTCGATCAGCGCTGAGAACCAGGAAACCACTATAACGATGTTCGAGCAGCAGGTCGCGGCCGCCAGGGAGTGGTTCGCGAGCCCCCGGTTCGACGGGATCGTCCGTCTCTATTCCCCGCGCCAGGTGGCTGAGCAGCAGGGCACGCTTTCCGGCGACTACGCCGTTGCGCGGCAGGCCGCGGAGGAATTCTATGCGCGGTTGCGCGA
>DATEQN010000022.1:0-60876 GCA_035272625.1 Terriglobales bacterium
CTTATCCCAGAGTTCCACCCGAGGTCCGCACTCCCAGCAGGCATTGGGCTGGGCGTGAAAGCGGCGGCCCAGCGGATTCTCATATTCCGCAAGACACGCCGGGCACATGGGAAACTTCGCCATCGACGTGCTCGGCCTGTCATATGGGATATCGCGAATGATGGTGAAGCGCGGACCGCAGTTGGTGCAGTTAATGAATGGATAACGATATCGACGGTCATTCGAGTCGAACATTTCACGCAGGCAGTCCGGACATATCGCAACGTCCGGCGAAATTAGCGTGCGAACTTCTTCGCCCTCGTGGCTAGGAACGATACAGAAGTCCGGATCGCCGATCTGCGTAGCAATGCACGGGACTTCATTTACGGTGAAGCCGGTGATCCGCGCCAGGGGCGGCGCTTCAGCGGGCAAGTGCTCAACGAAATCTTGTACGGTTTCCGCCGGTCCTTGTATTTCGATGGTGACTCCGGCGGAGGTATTGCGAATCGTGCCTCTAAGGCGCCTGCCGGTAGCCAGACGATAGACGTAGGGTCGGAATCCAACTCCCTGCACAATGCCGGAAACTTCGATCTGGCGCCGGACCTCCATACATGGTCAGCTCGCAGTCTGCTGCACCAGCGGTTTGTATGCCTTGCGTCTCTCTCCCAACCACATCATCCAATCGTGCAATCCGTTACGGTTCAGGCAAGAGACCTTTAAAATCTCCATCCCCGGGTGAACCTTGCGGGCATTTTCCGCCGCCGCCTCGATGTCAAACGGGACGTAGGGAAGCAGATCGATCTTGCTGAGCACGAGCAAGTCGGACTTGAAGAATATGGATGGGTATTTCAGCGGCTTGTCTTCGCCTTCGGTGACACTCAACACTACGATCTTGGCCGCTTCGCCCAGGTCGTAACTGGATGGACAAACCAGGTTGCCCACGTTTTCGATCAGCAAAAGATCCAGATCTTCGAGACGCCAGTCGGCCAAGTGACGCTCGATCATGCGAGCATCCAGGTGGCAAGTGCCGCCGGTGGTGATTTGCTTTACCGGGAAATGAAATCGTTTCAGCCGGTTCGCATCGTTTTCCGTCTGAATGTCGCCCGTCAATACGGCCACGCGATCACGCGGCGGCAGCGCTTCCAGAGTGCGCTCCAGAAGACTGGTTTTGCCGGAACCGGGAGAACTGATGAGGTTCAGGCACAGCACGCCATGCGCCTGAAAGCGGGCGCGCAACTCAGCTGCGATGCGGTCGTTCTCACTGAGTACTTTTCGCTCCAACGGTACTCGATCCATATTCTTCCACCTCCAGATACGCCAACTGCAACTCATCACCACTGATGCATGTGGTCTCCAGGCTGGCGCATTGCGGACAGCGCGAATCGTAATCGCGCACGACAAACTCACGTCCGCAGAGCTGACAACGATGGCGACGCGGACAGACCTCGATTCCCAGTTCAAGCGACTCTAGATCGGTCTCGTGAATGATCGCTTCAAAACAGAAGCGTAAAGCATCCTGATCGATGGCTGCCATTTCGCCAATCCGGACCACGACTTTGCACGGATAGGTTCCGGGATGGAGGCCCATTTCGGTTCGGACCGCTTCCAGCACCGAATTCGCGATTCCCATCTCGTGCATAATTCCTCTACTGACTGTTAGCAGATGCGCGGCAACTGATCGCCTGCGAGCATGTCCACGATACGGGTCGTGCCGAGCGGCGTTCGCATCGTCACCAGCCCCGGGTTCTCTTTCTTTACTGTGCCAATGATCTGCGCCTCTGCTCCCAGAGGATGACGTCTCATAGCTTGCAGCACCGTGCTGGCGGCCTCGGGCGCCACGATCGCGATCAGCTTGCCTTCATTGGCCACATAGAGAGGATCGAGCCCAAGCAACTCGCACGCACCACGAACTTCTTCATGGATGGGAAGGGAACTTTCCTCCAGTTCGATCCCAACCCGCGATCGCTCCGCAATTTCGTTCAGCGTGCTGGAGACACCGCCTCGCGTCGGGTCGCGCATGCAGCGAAAGTCACGACTTACGCCCAGCATCGCAGCCACCAGCGTGTGCAAGGCCGCGCTGTCGCTCTGGATCTGAGTTTCGAATTCCAGTCCTTCGCGTTGTGCCAGAATCGCGATGCCATGATCGCCGATCGAGCCGCTCAGGAGCACCTTGTCTCCAGGGCGGGCACGGTCAGCGGAAAGGTCGACTCCTTCTGCCACCAGTCCAATTCCTGTCGTGTTGATGAACAGCCCGTCGCCCTTGCCTTTCTCGACGACCTTGGTATCGCCAGTAACCACGTGCACGCCCGCTTCCGCTGCCGCCTGGCGCAGCGAATTCACCACCAGCCGGAGTTCGTCCATAGAGAAGCCCTCTTCGATGATGAAGGCGGCGCTCAAAAACAGTGGGGTTGCGCCGCCCATCGCCAAATCATTTATCGTTCCATGGACCGCGAGCGAGCCGATGTCGCCGCCGGGGAAAAACCGAGGCTTCACCACAAAGGAATCGGTAGTGATGGCCAAACGCTGGCCGTTCACATTGACGATTGCCTGGTCATCCAGACGCGCCAGTACTGGATTCTGGAATGCAGGCAGAAAGATGTCTCGAATCAACTCGTTGCTCAACTTGCCGCCGCTGCCATGCCCCAGCAGAATTGTGTCTTTGGCTGGGAGCGGCGTCGGGCAACTGAGCTCGAATTTCACTTCGACGGGGCTCTTGGTTGACACGCTCTCTCCTAACTCGCGACCCTATGGCGCCGATAGTGATAATAGGCCGCACATGCCCCTTCACTCGAGACCATGGGCGCTCCCAAAGGATTTTCCGGCGTACATCGCATGCCAAACGCGGGACAATCCGTCGGCTTCTTCAATCCCTGCAAAACCTGGGCGCTGATGCACTCGGCGGGCTCGTCGACGGTAATCTCGCCCAAATTGAAAACTCGGTCCGCATCAAAAGCAGCATATTCCTCGCGCAAGCGCAAACCACTCCGCGGGATCGGCCCGATGCCGCGCCATTTCTGGTCGGCGATTTCAAACACCTCGGCCATGAGTTGCTGTGCTGGCAAGTTCCCCTGGTAGCTCACCGATCGCACATATTGGTTCTCCAGTCGTGCTTCTCCTGACTCGAGTTGCAGGACCAGCATGAGGACTGCTTCCAGAATGTCTACCGGTTCGAATCCTCCGACCACAATCGGTACGCGAAAATCGCGAACCAGAGACTCATACTCCTTACACCCCATGACGGTACAGACATGCCCGGGCGCAATAAAGCCCTGCACCCGGTTGGTCTGAGAGACCATCAAGGCCCGGATCGCTGGCGGGACCAGCACGTGCGAAACCAGCATGGAAAAGTTAGTCAGACCTTTGTCGCGAGCGTGCCATGCGGCCATTGCATTCGCGGGAGCTGTAGTCTCGAAACCAATCGCCAGAAACACAACTTTACGATCGGGATTCGAGCCAGCGATCTTCACCGCTTCAATCGGGGAGTACGCGATGCGAACGTCCGCGCCCTCCGCTTTGGCCCGGAACAGATCCGATCGGGACCCCGGCACCCGCAACATGTCTCCATAGGAAACCAGGATGACGTCCGGCCGCAGCGCTAACGCGATTGCCTTGTCCACGGTTTCGAGCGGCGTGACGCAAACGGGGCAGCCCGGGCCATGCACGAGTTCGATACCGCGCGGCAGCAGTTCGTCGATGCCGTAGCGCATGATGGTGTGGGTTTGGCCGCCACAGATCTCCATCAGCACCCAAGGCCGGGTCGTGCGCTGGCGAATCTCAGCCGCCAACGCCAAGGCAATGCGATGGTCCCGGTACTCGTCAAGATACTTCATAAACTGAAAACCAAGCTGAAAACCAAACTCGAACCCAGCGCGAAACCCGTAGGCATGACTCTAACCAGAGGCGAACCGCCTATCGGTGATAAAGATCACAGATTGGTGTGAGCCAGAACCATGTCGTCAGTTAGATCCGGGGAGGGTGAGCCAGCGAGATTGAGCCAAAAAGGTCGTGCCAGAGACAGCCGGGCGAGTCCTTCGGAGTGCGTGCCGGCGAAAATTACGGTTCTGCTGGCGGCAACTCCGCTTCCAGCGCTCCCATCTCTTCCAGAAGCTTGTAGGTGCGCTCAGCTTCGGCCGAGTCCACCCGGCTGATTGCGAAGCCCACGTGGACCATCACATAGTCGCCCAGGATAGCCTCGGGGACAAAGTTCAGGGATACCTGGCGCACGATCCCGCCGAACTGTACGCGGCCCGCACGCAACGGACCCAGTTCTTGGATTTCGAGGATTTTTCCTGGTATCGCAAGGCACACGGCAGTTCTCCGACAGCCAGTACAACACTGGTCGTTACCGCGATCTGTGACGAGCGACACACCTTGTTGTGACAATCTGGGTGTGCCCAGCAAGGTGTGACCAGCAGGGTGTGACAAACAGAGCGACCAGGGCACAGGAACCGAGATTCGGTAGAGCTCCGGCGGCCCGCCAGCCCTGCTAAGCTCGTTTCTGCGTGAATCAGTCCGGCGTGAATCAGGAATACGACGTCATCATTCTCGGCGCAGGCGCTGCCGGCCTGATGTGTGCCATAGAAGCCGGCAAGCGGGGCCGGCGCGTCCTGGTGCTCGAACGCGCGGATCGTATCGGTAAGAAAATTCTGATCTCCGGCGGCGGCCGTTGCAATTTCACCAACTTGCACACTGGCCCGGAGAATTTTATTTCGGTCAACCCCCACTTCGCCAGGTCGGCGCTCGCCCGCTATACTCCGGCGGATTTCATCCGCCTCGTCGAAGCATATCGCATTCCCTATCACGAGAAAAAATTCGGCCAGTTGTTTTGCGATCGAGCGGCGAGTGAGATCACGGCGATGCTGGAGCAGGAATGCCGAAGTGCCGGAGTCGAAATTCGTTGCAACACGAAAGTGAACGAGGTGCATAAGAACGACGTGCATAATGAAGCAGATAAAAATCATAAGGAGGGACATAAAAAGGACCAGTTCACCGTGCAAGCCGAGGACGCCAGTTTCGCCGCGCCCCGGCTGGTGGTTGCCACCGGAGGCTTATCCATCGCGAAAATCGGCGCCACCTCATTTGGTTACGATCTGGCCCGGCAATTCGGACTGCAGATCCAGCCCCCACGTGCCGCCCTGGTCCCTCTCATCTTCCGCGAAGAGGACTGCAAGCGCTGGTGCGATCTGGCAGGAGTTTCCACCGAGGTGATTGCTTCCACCCGCGGCACGAAACAGACGTTACAGACGTTTCGGGAAAACATGCTTTTCACTCACCACGGCATCAGCGGGCCCGCGATTCTGCAGATTTCTTCTTACTGGGATGGCAAGGGACCGATTCACCTCGACCTTGCGCCCGATCGCAATCTCGCCGCCGATTTGCGAACCCGCGGCCATCGCGACCAGTCGAGTTGGAAATTGTTGTTAAGAGAGGTCCTGCCTCGCCGCTTCGCAGATCGCTGGGTCGAAACTTATCCCTTAGCCGGCAACTCCGATCGCTCCTTCGCTGACGCCGAACGTCAACTGCATGCGTGGGAAGTTAAGCCGGAAGGAAACGAGGGTTACGGAAAAGCGGAAGTCACCGCGGGCGGCATCGACACCGGCGAACTTTTCGCCAAAACGATGGAATCAAAAAAAGTGCCCGGCCTTTTTTTCATCGGAGAAGTAGTTGACGTCACCGGCCAGCTTGGCGGTTTTAACTTCCAGTGGGCGTGGGCGTCGGGATTTTGCGCCGGACAGGCGCTATGAGGTTTTCCCGGCCAAGTGCTGGCGCTCGACGCGGCATTGCCAAGTCTCGAACTAAATCTCCGCGCCTTCCTGCATGAAGGGCATGCGAGCGAGAATTTCCGCGGCCTGCTCCAGTTGCTTCAGATCCGCATTGGTGAAGTCAGCGCCTGCCACCGAAACATCCAGTCCCTTGCGCGAAATCTGCACCACTCCCATCACGTTGCCCCCGGATTGCACCACGGGCACGGACATGATTTTCTGAATCGGCATTTGCTGGCTTCGATCCTCTTCGTCGGCTTCGGCCCCGAGCTTGACCGCTTCAAACAGGCTGGCATGTTTTACCCGCATGAAGGTATTCGACAGAAGTGGAGAGCGAGTCGCTGCGGTTCGCGCTGCCACCGCCGATCCGGTAAGCGGCAGTACGCCCGCCGATCGCAGTTCCGGCGGAAAGATGAATCGCAGACTACCTTTTTCTAACCTGAGCAGTGCCACTTCGCTGCGGCGCACTCCGAGAAGTTGGGCCAGCTTAAGGCAAGCCCTGTCTGAACTCGGCGACTCCGAGAGCATGCTCTCCAATTCGCCAAGGCTGGCCTTAGCGGCTTTGACTGCGGAACCCTGATTACCAGTGGATGACATATTTGCGGCCATAAGTCGTTACTCATCCATCCTGCGGGCGTCAGCAACATCTCGACAAGTTACCAGAGTACTTTTGCCGCCTCCGGCAACGAGAGCTACTGCTTGTCCCTGTCCAAATAGGTACCTTTTCTTGTACGAAGGAAAAAATCGCGGCACAATTCCACAGGCGTTCGGGTTATATTTGAACCAACATTCGTCGCAAATAGTCGGATAGCGGCTATCGGGGTACGCGTATGTCGCTTATTCGTTACGTAAGACCATTCCTGGAGTTGGGTATCTGTAAGGAGTACTGCATGGCTCGCAAGACAACCGGAAACACCACCACCACTCGCAGCAAGAAAACCGAGGTCTCCTTTCCTCCTGCCGCTGTGCAGGTTGCGCCGGAGGTAAAGGACATTCGCAAGGACGCCCCCCGCAACGGGAAGCCGGCCAACGTCGTTCCTATCAATCTCGAAGAAGAGATTCGCCGCCGCGCCTACGAACTCTACCTGCAGCGCCGGGCGACTGCGGGCGGGGAGAACGGCAACGAGAACCAGGATTGGCTGATTGCGGAGCGCGAGATTCGTTCTCGCCAGGGCGGTCAGGAACAACACACGGCGTAGCTCCTGGCGCCGGTCATGCGAGCGCTGCGCTAAAGCGCGGCCTCGTCCTGCTGCGCACTGCCTACTGGCTCTGCGACGGTTGCGATCCGACCAACACTCGGCGCTCAAGTTCGCGAGCGAATGCTTGCCAGCCACACTCGCAGCCCCCGCTGGGGATAGTTACATGTCGGTCCTCTGCTCAGCATGCCGGCTGAGAAACCAGCAGGGAGGATCCCCAGCGTGTGGGAAAAGGCTGTGCACGCACGTCTCCTGCACCGGTGGATCAAAAATAAACTCGCTCTTTCCGTCCTTATGCAGCACCGTGGTGTAGTGTTCGACGGTTACGCTGCCAAAGGGTTGGCGCTTCGTTGCCAGACGATATCGAAACACGCAATAGTCCGCACCATACACGATTGCCAGCAGGCCCACCCCCGCCAACAATGATCTCAGAGCGATCCCCCGGAACCATGAGCCGGTTTTGTTGCCGGATTTGTCGCCTTCGACCGCGGTCACGCGCTGAATTATACCCGTCCGCGAACCGGCTCTGAGGCCGGAGTGTTGACAATTCTTCACAAAAAACTCGGCGCGGTTTGACCCTTCGTCACGTCAAATGGATAACAGAATAGATGATAATATTCAGCAGAAAGCCACACATGAGAACTGTTGTCCCTCGTCGGTTTGGGGAGTGCAAGTGACGGAACAACGACCAGACTCAACTGATTCCAAAAAATCCGAGCGCACAACCAGGGATTCGACCACTCGCAAGAGTCGCTGGTGGATCTGGCTGATCGTCGCAGTCGTTATCGTTGGCGGCGTGGTGTTCTGGCAACGCGGCGGGGCCCCCGAGGCGAAAGCCGGCGGTGACGCGGCGTCCCGGCCCGTTATGGTATCGACGGCGGTAGCGCAGCAAGGCGACATCGGGATTTACTTGAACGCATTGGGCACGGTGACACCCGTTTATACCGTAACCGTGACCAGTAGGGTGCAAGGCGAAATTACTCAGGTCTACTATCGCGAAGGGCAGATGGTTCGGAAGGGCGACCCGCTCATCGAAATCGATCCGCGCCCTTATCAGGCGGCGTTAACGCAAGTCGAGGGACAACTGGCGCACGATCAGGCGGTTTTGAATGAAGCCAAGATCGATTTGGAGCGCTACCAGCAAGCCTTCAATCGCAACGCCATCGCCAAACAGCAATTGGACGATCAAGAGCAAGTCGTGCTGCAGGATGAAGGCACGGTGAAAAACGACGAGGGCCAACTGGCAAATGCCAAGGTCAATCTGGTATACACGCACATCACCGCGCCCATAGCGGGCCGAGTGGGACTGCGGCTGGTCGATCCCGGAAATATCGTGCAGGCTAATAGCACCACTTCCCTGGTTGTGATCACGCAGCTTCAGCCCATCACGGTTATCTTCAGCATCGCCGAAGATCATCTCTCCCAGATTCAACAGCAATTGCTCAAGGGAAAGAAACTGACGGTCGACGCGCTTGACCGCGAAGCCAGCACAAAACTCGCATCCGGCACGCTGCTGACTCTCGATAACGTCATTGACCCAACCACCGGGACCTTGAAACTCAAAGCCATCTTTGACAACTCGGACAACGCTCTCTTCCCCAGCCAGTTCGTCAATGTCAAACTCCTCGTCGACACGCAACAAAATGCGACTTTGATTCCTACGCAAGCGATTCAGCGCAACGCCCAAGGCGCCTTCGTCTACGCGATTAAGAGTGACCAGACCGCCTCCATGCGGACTATTACGCCCGGCACGACGGATGGATCCGTGACCGCCGTCCAAGGTCTTGAACCGCGGGAAGTGATTGCTGTGAATGGATTCGACAAGCTTCTCGATGGCGCGAAGGTCACCATTCGCACGCCTGCGAAAGGCAGCGGTGGAGCCTCCGGCCAGCAGTCTCAAACCGGGCAGAATAACGAGAACCAATCCGCTCCGGGAGTCTCTAAGGGAGGCACCGGCGGCGGCAAAAACGGAGCCTCGCATCAGTGAGTCCTTCTCGTCCATTTATCTTACGGCCGGTAGCGACATCGCTATTGATGGCAGCCATTTTACTGGCTGGCTTCGTCGCCTATCTCCAACTGCCCGTTTCCGCTCTGCCCGAGGTCGACTACCCTACCATCCAGGTGGTTACGTTTTATCCCGGCGCCAGTCCTGACGTGATGGCCTCGGCCGTAACCGCACCTCTGGAGCGGCAGTTCGGTCAGGTCCCAGGCCTCAATCAGATGACTTCCACGAGTTCCGACGGAAGCTCCATTATTGTTTTGCAGTTTTCACTCGAACTGAACATCGACGTCGCCGAACAGGAAGTACAAGCCGCCATCAACGCAGCTCAAACCTATCTGCCTTCCGATCTGCCGGTCCCGCCGATCTATAGCAAATCGAATCCGGCAGACACGCCGATTGTCACCCTGGCACTTTCTTCCCAATCGCTTCCCCTGTCGCAGGTCGAGGATCTCGCCGACACCCGCTTCGCGCAAAAAATCTCTCAGCTGCCCGGAGTGGGACTCGTCAGTATCAGTGGCGGCCAAAAACCGGCCGTCCGTGTGCGCGTAAATCCCACCGCGCTTTCCTCGTACGGCATCAACCTCGAAGACGTGCGCACCGCCCTGCAGCAGACCAGCCTCGACCAGGCGAAGGGCAACTTCGACGGCCCGCAACAGGATTACCAGATTCAATCGAACGACCAACTGCTCAGCGCCTCCGATTTCGCGCAAGTCATCATTGCCTACCACAACGGCTCGCCCGTAAAACTCTCGGATGTGGCTACGGTCGACAATGACGTGGAAAACAATCGCCAGGCGGCATGGATGAATGAAACCCCCGCGGTCATCGTCAACATTCAACGCCAGCCCGGCGCGAACATCATTCAGGTCGTCGACCGCATCAAAAAGTTGCTTCCGCTCCTGAAGAGCAATCTTCCCGCCGCCGTTCAAGTGGACGTATTAACGGACCGCACCACTACCATCAGGGCTTCTGTCAAGGACGTCGAGTTCGAACTCATGCTCACCGTGGCGCTGGTCGTCATGGTCATTTTTTTGTTCTTGCGCAATGTTTCCGCCACCATCATTCCTAGCGTTGCCGTCCCGCTCTCCATCGTAGGCACGTTCGGCGTCATGTATCTCGCGGGCTTCAGCTTAAACAACCTCACGCTGATGGCGCTCACCATTTCCACGGGCTTCGTCGTCGATGACGCCATCGTCATGATCGAGAACATCATTCGGTTCATCGAAGAGGGAGATCGGCCGCTCGAAGCGGCCCTCAAAGGCTCGGAGCAGATCGGTTTCACAATCGTATCGCTGACCATTTCCTTGATTGCGGTGTTGATTCCCCTACTCTTCATGGGCGACATTGTCGGCCGGCTTTTCCGCGAGTTTGCCATCACCCTGAGCGTGACCATCCTCGTCTCCGCGGTGGTTTCGCTAACCCTCACGCCCATGATGTGTTCGCGCCTGTTGAGAAGTACCCACGGACAAAAGCAAACCCGTTTCTACGTGGCTTCAGAGCACGCCTTCGAAAGCATCATTGCCTTCTACGGAAGAACTTTGAAGTGGGTGTTGCAACGCCAAACCGCGACTCTGCTGGTGGCTGCTGCCACGCTGGTGCTTACGGTCGTTCTCTACGTTTTCATCCCGAAAGGCTTCTTCCCGGTGCAAGACACGGGCATCATTCAGGGCATTTCGGAAGCCGGGCAGTCCATTTCCTTTCCTGCCATGGCGGAAAGGCAACAGGAACTCACCCACCAAATCTTGCAGGATCCCGCCGTAGAGAGTCTTTCTTCCTTCATCGGCGTCGACGGTACCAATACCACCTTGAACAGCGGGCGGATCCAAATCAATTTGAAGCCCCTGGAAGAGCGCAAGATCAGCGCCTCGGATGTCATCCGGCGTCTCCAGCCCAATCTGGAAAAGATCGATGGCATTACCCTCTATATGCAACCGGTGCAGGACCTCACCGTCGAAGACCGCGTGAGCCGGACGCAATATCAGTACACCCTCGAAGATCCCAACCAGAGCGAACTGAATTACTGGACGGCCAAGCTCATGGCCAAACTGCAAGCGATTCCCGAGCTTCGCGACCTGGCCACAGACCAGCAAACTTCAGGTCTCGCCGCCTCTCTCGTCATCGACCGTGTAACCGCTTCCCGCATGGGCATCACGCCGCAAGCCATCGACCAGATGCTTTACGATGCCTTTGGGCAGCGGCAGGTTTCGACGATGTACACGCAGTTGAACCAGTACCACATCGTTCTCGAAACTCAACCCGAATTTCAGAAGAACCCCTCGAAATTGCAGGACATCTATGTTCGTTCCGCTTTGGCTCCGACCGCACTCACCACTGGCTCTTCGAACACGCAGACGGTTACCGCGACCACAGCTTCCGGCAATTCCGCTTCCAGTGCCGCGCCCAGCCCTTCCGCTTCGCCAAACACCGCGACCAGTTCGGGTTCTGCCAGTCCCAGCGCCGTAACCGCGCTGAATGGCGGCGGCGTTCCTCTCAGTGCCTTCACTCGTTTCGAAACCAAGAGCAGCCCTCTGTCCGTCAATCACCAGGGACAGTTTCCCGTCGTCACCATCTCTTTCAACCTGGCGCCCAACGCTTCGCTGGGTGAAGCCACCAAAGCCATCGACAAGGCCCAGCAGGAAATTGGCATGCCGCTCAGCGTACAGAGTGCATTCCAAGGTACCGCCGCTTCGTTTCAAGCTTCCTTGTCGAACGAGCCATTGTTGATTCTCGCGGCCTTGATCACTGTTTATATTGTGCTTGGTGTTCTCTACGAGAGCTACATCCACCCCATCACCATTCTGTCGACCCTACCCTCCGCCGGGGTGGGTGCAATTCTGGCCTTGTTGATTTGCGGCCAGGAACTCAGTGTTGTCGCCCTCATCGGAATCATTCTGCTCATCGGTATCGTCAAAAAGAACGGCATTATGATGATCGACTTCGCGCTGGAAGCGGAGCGCAAAGAGGGCAAGCGGCCGGAAGAAGCTATTTATGAAGCGTGCCTGCTGCGTTTCCGTCCCATCATGATGACCACCATGGCCGCCTTGCTCGCCGGTTTGCCACTCGCCCTCGGCACCGGAATTGGCGCGGAGCTTCGCAGCCCCTTGGGCATTTCCATGGTCGGCGGCTTGCTCTTGAGTCAGGTGCTTACGCTCTACACGACTCCTGTCATTTACATCTTCTTCGACCGGCTCGCGCATCGTTATTCTTCGGGCCGCGCGCCGGAAACCGGACCGGAGGCTGTCCCAGCGGATTAATGCGGATCAATTACGATGAGTCTCTCTTCTCCATTTATTCGGCGGCCTGTCGCCACTACCCTCCTGACCGCGGCTATTGCGCTGGCGGGCGCCGTGGCTTTTCGGGAGTTGCCGGTCTCGCCGCTTCCGCAAGTCGATTTCCCCACAATTTCAGTGGGTGCCAGTTTGCCGGGAGCCAGTCCGGAGATCATGGCCTCCTCTGTCGCTACTCCCTTGGAGCGCCAGTTCGGGAGAATTGCCGGCATTACGGAGATGACGTCGTCTAGTAATCTCGGCACCACCAGCGTCACGATGCAGTTTGATTTGAGCCGCAACATTGATGGAGCCGCGCGCGACGTCCAAGCCGCGATCAATGCCGCGCGCAGTTACTTGCCTTCGAATCTCCCCGGCAATCCCACCTACCGCAAGGTCAACCCGGCGGATTCTCCCATCATGATCCTGGCGCTTACCTCACCTGTGTACGACCGTGGAGCGCTCTACGACGCGGCCTCCACCATCATGCAGCAGCGTCTCTCTCAGATTCAGGGTGTCGGGCAAGTGAGCGTGGGCGGCAGTTCGCTGCCGGGAGTGCGCGTGGACGTGAACCCGACCCAACTTAACAGCTATGGCCTCGGCTTGCAGGATGTTGCCTCCATGCTGAGCCGGCAGAATGCCAACAGTCCCAAGGGACAAATTGTAGATGACACAACCTCCGCGGACATCGTAACCAACGACCAGCTTCTAAAAGCGGTGAACTACATGCCGCTGGTGGTCGGCTACCACAATGGCGCCGCCGTCAAGTTGTCCGATGTCGCGAACGTCCAGGATTCCACCGAAAACATACGCGCGGCCGGCTTCGTCAACGGCAAGCCCTCGGTGCTCATCATCATTTACCGCCAGCCGGGCGCCAACATCATCGATACCGTGGACCGCATCCGCGCCGCGATTCCCGCACTGAAGGCCTCTGTCCCTTCCGCCATCGACACGCAAATCGTGATCGACCGCACGCAAACCATTCGCGCCTCCGTTCGCGATACCGAGCGCACCCTCCTCATCTCGATTTCCCTGGTTATTTTGGTGGTATTTCTCTTCCTGCGCAACGTTCGCGCCACCTTGATTCCCGCTGTCGCCGTCCCCGTCTCCCTGATCGGCACCTTTGGCGTGATGTATCTGTGTCACTACAGCATCGACAATCTCTCGCTCATGGCGCTCACCATTTCGACCGGCTTTGTGGTGGACGATGCGATTGTGGTCATCGAAAATATCACGCGCTATCTCGAGCAAGGCATGGCGCCCATGCAGGCAGCGCTCAAGGGCGCCAGCGAAATTGGCTTTACCGTCCTCTCCATCAGCATCTCTCTGGTGGCCGTCTTCATTCCCATTCTGATGATGGGTGGCATTGTGGGCCGGCTCTTCCGCGAGTTCGCTGTGACCCTCTCGGTCGCCATCCTGGTATCCCTGGGCGTTTCTCTAACCACGACCCCGATGATGTGTTCTCGCTTGCTCCGGCATCAACGGGATGAGGAGCACGGCAAATTGTTCCGCGCCAGCGAGCGCGCCTTTAAGTGGGTGCTTGGCCTCTACGAGCGCAGTTTGGGCTGGGTCCTGGAACACTCCCGCCTGACGCTGGCCGTTCTCGGCTTCACCATCGCGCTCAACTTCTACCTTTTTTGGATGGTCCCCAAAGGATTCTTTCCGCAGCAGGACAACGGCATTATTTTCGGCGGCATCCAGGGCTCGCAGGACATTTCCTTCCAGGCCATGCAAAAGGCGACGGAGCGCATCGTTGATGTCGTCAAAACCGACCCAGGCGTCGCCAACGCCATGGCGTTTACGGGCGGCGGCGGCGCCACCAATAGCGGCTTCATCTTCCTAGGTTTGAAACCGTTTGAAACACGCCACGCGACCTCCAGCCAGATCGTCGACCGCCTGCGCCCTAAACTGCTTTCTGTCCCGGGTGCAAACACCTTTGTGCAAGCCGCACAGGACCTTCGCATCGGCGGAAGGGGAAGCAGCGCGCAATATCAGTACACCATCCAGAGCGACAACTTACAGGACCTTGTACAGTGGGGACCAGTGCTTCTGCAACAGATGCGGAAATTGCGGATCCTCACCGATGTCAATACCGACCAGCAGAACAGCGGCCTTCAGGCCATGCTTACTTACGACCGCGATACCGCTTCGCGCCTCGGCATTACCCCGCAGATGCTCGACAACTCGCTCTACGAAGCCTTCGGGCAGGCCCAGGTTTCGACCATGTATACGGCCATCAACCAGTATCACGTGGTGCTCGAAGTGGAACCGAAGTACTGGCAGTCGCCGGTGAACTTGAACGACGTGTATATCCGGGCCGCGCAAGGGAAAGTGGTTCCGCTGAGCGCCGTGGCGCATTACGAACCGTCCACTGCCCCCCTATCGGTGAATCACCAGGGTCAATATCCTGCGGTTACCATTTCCTTCAACCTGGCCCCGGGTGTAGCGCTCAGCGACGCTTCCAGAGCCATCCTCGCCATGGAACAGAAGATGGGCATGCCCAATACCATCACCGGCATGTTCTCCGGCACGCTTCAGGCCTTTCAAGCTTCCCTGGCGACGCAACCTTTTCTCATCATCACCGCTCTCATGGCCGTCTATATCGTGCTGGGTATTCTCTATGAAAGCTACCTTCACCCCGTCACAATTCTTTCCACCCTGCCCTCGGCCGGAGTCGGCGCCGTGCTTGCCCTCATGATCTTTCACAAGGATCTAAGCATTATCGCGATCATCGGCGTCATTCTCTTAATTGGCATCGTCAAGAAGAACGCCATTCTCATGATCGACTTTGCGCTGGCCGCCGAACGCATCGACGGCAAGAGCCCGCGAGATGCCATTTTTCAGGCTTGCATCCTGCGCTTTCGGCCCATTCTCATGACCACCATGGCTGCCATATGTGGTGCTGTGCCGCTGGCTTTCGGCAAAGGCACGGGTTCGGAACTCCGCAACCCTCTTGGGATGGCTATTATTGGCGGCCTGCTTTTGAGCCAGATGCTCACGCTTTACACCACGCCGGTTGTTTATCTCTCACTCGATCGCATGAGAGTGAAATGGCTGCGTGGTCACGGGAAGCTCGAAGGGCAAAGACAAATTGA
Organism: Terriglobales bacterium; assembly: GCA_035272625.1. Taxonomy (GTDB): domain Bacteria; phylum Acidobacteriota; class Terriglobia; order Terriglobales; family Acidobacteriaceae; genus Acidiflorens. Next base: position 15,301 of record DATEQN010000022.1, read on the forward strand.
GTCTTTCGGATGACTGGTTCTTATGCGCCACGCGAACGCAAGATCGGAGAGGGCGAAGCCGATATAACCACAGCAAGGAGTTCGAGACACCGATGAAGACAACGAACAAAACGCGCGCTGCGACCGCGCTTCTCTGCAGCGCACTCCTCCTCATTTTTCCGGGCTGCGTTGTCGGTCCGCACTACAATCGCCCCGCGGTCGACACCCCGGGGACGTTCAAAGAGGTCACTCCCGACGATCTCAAGAAGATGGACGGCTGGAAAGTCGCACAGCCCCAGGACAGCGCCCTCCATGGCAAGTGGTGGGAGATTTTCGGCGATCCCCAGCTGAACGCGCTCGAAGAGCAAGTCAATATTTCCAATCAGAACGTCGCCTCTGCCTTCGCCAGCTTCATGGCGGCGCGGGCCCTGGTGCGAGAGGCTCGCGCGCAATACTTCCCGACCCTTACCGTCGGCGCCAGCGCCACTCGGCAGCGCACCGCAGTTGCGGTAACCAATGGCAGCACCACCGGCACGACATTCAACACATTTTCTTCGCCCTTCGACGCTTCCTGGACGCCCGACTTGTTTGGCCGCGTGCGCAACACGGTTCGCGCCAACGTCGCGAATGCGCAAGCCAGCGCCGCCGACCTCGAGAATACCCGCCTGACGGCGCAAGCGGAACTGGCGGTCGATTACTTCCAACTGCGCGGGCAGGACGCTCTCAAACAACTGCTGGACGCGACCGTGGTGGCCTATACCGAGTCCTTGAACCTGACCAAGGCGCTGTATGAAACAGGAATCGACTCCGACGAATCCGTCGCGCAAGCCGAAACTCAACTGGAAGCCACCCAGGCGCTAGACACCAATCTCGGCATCCTGCGGGCTCAGTACGAGCATGCGATTGCACTTCTGGTCGGTAAACCTGCCTCGTCCTTCTCGATTACGGCCGAGCCCTTGAAAACTCCTCCGCCAGCCATTCCGTTGGGCGTTCCATCGCAACTCCTGGAGCGCCGTCCGGACGTTGCCGCGAACGAGCGCCTGATGGCTCAAGCCAACGCGCAAATCGGCGTCGCAGTAGCCGCTTATTATCCAACGGTGACGCTTAGCGCTTCTGCCGGATTTCAATCCCCGGACATCTCCAAATGGTTTAACTGGTCCAGCCGGTTCTGGTCCGTCGGCACCGCCATTTCCGAGACGATTTACGATGGCGGCCTGCGTCGTGCCACCGTCGAACAGTTTCGCGCGCAATATGATGAAACGGTCGCCAACTATCGCAACACGGTCCTGACCGCGTTTGAACAAGTCGAGGATGACCTTGCCAGCTTGCGCATTCTTTCCCAGGAAATTGGGCAACAAGACACGGCGATCGAGTCCGCGCAACGAAGCCTTAAACTGGCCACCGACCGCTACCGCCTCGGCATCGACCCCTACCTCAACGTCATTACGGCCCAGACCGCACTCTTCAGCAATCAGCAGACAGCCGTGAACTTGCGGATCACGCAAATCGTCGACAGCGTGCAATTGGTTGAGGCGCTCGGCGGAGGCTGGGATGCCTCCACGCTTCCAACTTCGCAGCAGATTATTTCGCGACAGACTCAGGTTTCACCGGCTACTGTGGCCCAACCGCCCCAGAGCCAGCCACCAGCATCGTCGAATCCTTAGCTGGCCGCGGAAGAGTCTGTGTTGGACTTGATTTTGGGTGGCGCAGCGGTTTCACCGCTGCGATAATTGGCTTATCTTCCAGGGTGGGCTTTAGCCGCTGAGGTGGGACTGCGACGCGGAAAATGCGGGGCCAAGTCGTTGCCGGCCGCCCTAGCCGGCTCTTTCTGTGGAGTTACTGCTGCACGGCCTGAACCAGCGCCGGTCTGACCTGTTCGTGTTGAATTTCGGAGGCGTCCCACGAACCGCCCAGAGCCTTCACCAGATAAACGGAAGTGGTCATTTGCTGACCGAGCAGCTGTGTTGCCAGGCGTTCGTTAGCGAGAAGCGTGGATTGCGCGGTGATAACATCCAAGTACGTTGTAACACCGCCGACATAACGGTCGTTGGCGAGGTCGAGCGCGCGGCGCGAGTCGGTGACCGCTTTCCCCTGAGTCTTCGCAGCCTGATCAAGCAGCGCCAGACCGGAGAGCCCATCCTCCACCTGCTGAAATGCCTCCAGCACAGATTCGCGATAGTTGGCGACCGATTCGTCATACGCCGCGCGGGTGGAGGCCAGGTTGGCGCGATTGCGGCCGCCATTGAAAATCGGCTGCAATACATCGCCGCCCAGCGACCACAAGGCGCTGGGAGCGTTGACCAGGGTAGCGATGTCGCGGCTCTCCCATCCGCCACTTCCCGACAGCGTGATATGCGGATAAAACGCAGTCATCGCGATGCCGACTTGCGCATTCTCGAACGCCATTCGGCGCTCGCTGGTGGCAACGTCAGGCCGCCGCTCCAGAATCTCCGATGGAACTCCGGTGGGAATCGCTGGGGGCGCGGCGTCGAACGGCGCTTCAGCCAGGCTGAACGCCGAGGCGGACTTCCCCGTCAGCACGGCGATGGCGTGTTCATATTGCGCCCGCTGTTGCAGTACGAGGGAAAGCTGCGTCGCAGTCGAATCCAGCAACGCCGCCTGCTGCGCGACTTCCAGCCCATTCGCGACTCCGCCTTCGTGCCGATGGTTGACCAGGTCCAACCCTTTTTGCTGGATTTCAACCGACTGTCGTACCACTCCCGCTTCACGGTCAAGTTCGCGCAGGTTGAAATAGTCGGCGGCGAGTTCGGCGGTCAACACCAGACGCACATTTTCCAGGTCGGCTGCACTCCCCTGCAACGAAGCGTTGGCCGCTTCAAGATTGCGGCGCACGCGCCCGAATAAATCAAGCTCGTAGCTAACGGAAAATGGGACAAGAAAATCGTACTGCGTGACGGGCGTAAGCGGAACCGTGCTGCCCGAAAGCGGACGGTTGCCGGAGAGGCGTTCGCGCTGCCCACTTGGATCGGCGCTGAGCGTAGGAAAGTACGCCGAGGATGCGATCCGCGCCTGCGCCCGAGCCTGAAAGAGACGGTCCTGCGCCGCCGCCAACGACTGGTTTGCCTGAAGCAGTTCTTGCTCCAGCCGGTCGAGTTCCGCGTCATGAAATATCTGCCACCACGCGCCCTTCGGAATCGCATCCTTCGGAGCAGCGCTTTGCCACGGTCCCTCGCCTTTCCACGTGTCCGGAACCTGCGCGGTCGGCCGCTTGTATCCCGGCCCCACGGTGCAGCCAACCGTACAACCCGCGAGCAGCGCAGCAGCGAGCAAGGCGCATTTCATGCCAGGTGGCAATCGCTTCACGAGTGAGCGTCTCCGGCGGTCGGCTTGGCGACGTGCACTTGCTGCCCTTCCTCAAGCGAGTCGGACGGGTTGATGATGATCTGATCGCTGACGTCGACACCGCCCAGAATTTCCAGCGTGGCGCCGAAGTCGCGCCCAATGTTGATGGGGTGCATATGCACCTTGCCGTCCTTGTCGACGACCGCAACCCGCGGTCCCTCGGCGCGGAACAGCATGGCGTTTACCGGAATCGTGATCCGCGGGACAGAAGTCCCGGTCGCAAAATGCACCTGGCCGAAAGAACCAGGCAGCAGTTTGCCATCCTTGTTCGGAACATCCACTTCCGTATTCAGGGTGCGCGTTGCGGGGTCGATGGCATCGGCGGTGCGAGCCACCGTTCCAATAAATTTCTGGCCGGGAAATTCCTGCAGCGTAACGTTTGCCTTCATCCCAACTTTCATGTTCGGCGCATAGGCCTGCGGAACGCTGACGTAAACGCGAAGCGGATCGACGCGCGCGATATCGAACAGCTCCTTGCCGGTCGCTTGCCCCCCGGAATTGATGAGCGCCCCCGGATCGACATTGCGCCGGGTCAGCACACCCGAAAAAGGAGCGTACACATTCTTGAAAGCCTCGAGTTCTTCGAGGCGGCGAACATTGGCGTCCGCTGCCGCCAGGTTCGCTTGCGCCTGCTGGTAGCCACTCGCTTGCTGATCGGCTTCCTGCTGCGATACCGAGTCGGTCTTGCGCAGATTTGCCCACCGGTCGGCGGAGATCTTCGCCAAAGCCAGCGCTGCCTTGATCTGCTCGCGACTGGCTCGAGCTTGTGACAACTCCTGGTCAACTTCCGGTGTGTCAATTGCCGCCAGCAATTCGCCTTTCTCAACCTTGCTTCCCATGTCCTTGTACCAGCGCAACAGATAGCCGTTGGTGCGGGCAAAAATGGGGGATTCTATGAAAGCCTGCAAGTTTCCGGGCAACACGAGTTCGTCGTTTCCGGGCTCGGATACGGGTTGCACCACGGCGACCGTCGGAACCGAGACGGCTTCGGTTTCCTTCGCCAGCGCGTCGGTCTCGCTCTTCCGGTTCACAAACGTAACCGCGCCCGCGGTGATCAGGACGAGCAGAACGGCGCCCACCAGAATCTTTCCCCGGCTCGCCGGAGCCGGACCCAGATCGGAAGGCCGATAGTCATCTGGGCGCACGGGCTCCGTCTCGTTCTGCTCCGTCGTTACGGACGGTTGTACTGGCATGATTGCGTTCTCCAAAAACTTCTCTGCTTCTGTTCTTCTCTACTCTACTTCTGTTCCAACTGCAGCCGTGCCTCGCGGCGGCCGTGAATAATCGTAAACACACTTGGCACGAAAAATAATGTGGCTACGGTGGCGAAGAGCAGACCGCCAATCACGGCGCGGCCTAACGGTGCGTTCTGCTCACCGCCCTCTCCGAAGCCCAACGCCATCGGCACCATGCCGATAATCATGGCGAGCGCCGTCATAATCACGGGCCGTATGCGCGTGTGGCCGGCTTCGAGCGCCGCTTGCCGTGCGGGCGCTCCCGCATTCATGCGGTCGCGAGAAAACGAAACCAGTAGAATCGAATTCGCGGTCGCCACCCCCATGCACATGACCGCGCCCGTCAGCGACGGAACATTGAGCGTGGTGCGCGTAATCAGCAGGAGCCAGCAGATTCCCGCCAGCGCTCCCGGCAACGCTGTAATGATGATAAAGGGATCGAGCCACGACTGAAAGTTGACCACGATCAGCAAATAGACGAGCACGATCGCGCCCAGAAGACCAACGCCCAGGCCGAAGAACGAAGACTGCATGGTCTGAACTTGTCCGCGGACCACGATTTGCGTTCCGCGCGGCAGATGGTCCTGGAATGGTTTGAGCGCCTTCATGATGTCCGATGCCACCCCACCCAGGTCGCGCCCTTGCGTGCTGGCATACACATCGATGACCGGCTGGACGTTGTAATGGTTGACCACGGCGGGACGCGCCACCGGCGTGAGTTGCACTAGATTGCCCAGCACTTGCGGCTGCGCACCCGCGCCCGTCACCGGCGTGTTCATCAAATCCTGCACCGATGTCATATGATACTGCGGCGTCTGGATGGCGATGTTATAGCTCACACCGTTCTTTGGATTAAGCCAGAAATTGGGGGCCGTCTGGAAGCTTCCACTCAAGCTGATCAACACGCTCTGGGCGACTTCCTGGGCATTCAGTCCGACCTGATTGATGCGCGTGCGGTCCATGTCGAGGTAGAGAGTCGGCAGGCTCATCATCTGCTGCACATGTACATCGGCCGTGCCGGGAATCTGGCGCAGCCGATTCGCGATGCCCTGCGCGATGTCGTAGTTTCCGCGCATATCGGCACCCACTACCTGAATATCGACCGGCGCGGGCAATCCAAAATTGAGAATTTGCGACACGATATCGGCGGGCTGGAAGAAGAACTCCACGCCCGGGAAACGCGATGGAAGCAGGCGGCGCAACCGGCGCACGTACTGCGCCGTCGGATGATGGTGCTCCGGATTCAGCGAAATCAGAATCTCCGCATCACCCGTCCCAATCACGCCCGAACTGCTGTAGGTGAGGTTTATGCCCGAATACGGGACGCCGATGTTGTCCATCATTGTCTGCAACTCGGCCGCCGGAATCTCGCTGCGCAGCACGCGCTCCACGTCATCACATAGACGCGCAGTCTCTTCCACCCGCAAGCCGGGGCGGGCGCGAAAGTGCAGCCGAATCAGGCCCGCATCCACTTGCGGAAAGAAATCCCGGCCGAGAAAAAAGACCAGGCCCAGCGACAGAACACAGAACACCACAAAGCCGATGGCGAATAATCCCCGGTGTTCGAGCGTGGTTTCCAGCAGTTGCCGATAGCCGTCGCGGAACCTTTCGAACCAGCGCTCGAATCCGCGCTGGGATTTTCCCAGGAAGCTTTTCGGCTCGGCCACGCGGTGCTCATGCCCGCGCATGATAAACATCACCATCGTCGGAATCAGGGTCCGCGACAGCAGATACGACGCCAGCATGGCAAAGGACACCGCTTCGGCCAGCGGAACGAAAAGGAACTTCGCGACTCCGGTCAGAAAAAACATTGGCACAAACACAATGCAGATACTCAGCGTCGACACGAACGCGGGCACCGCGACCTGTTGCGCGCCGTCGAGGATGGCCTTCTTCATCTCCTTGCCCAGGGCCAGATTGCGCTCGATGTTTTCGATCTCCACCGTCGCATCGTCCACTAGGATTCCGACCGCCAGCGCCAGTCCTCCCAGGGTCATGATGTTGATGGTCTCGCCGAGCGCGCTCAGCAGAATTATGGAGACGAAAATGGACAAGGGGATCGAGACCGCGATGATCAAAGTCGGACGCCAGTCGCCCAGGAAAACCAGGATCATCACGGCGGTAAGGCAGGCGGCGATCAGGCCTTCGCGCAAAACTCCCTGAATCGCCGCGCGCACGAATAGCGACTGATCGAATAGAGCCTTGATATTAAGATCGCGCGGCAGCGACTGTGCCGCCCGCGGCACCATCGCTTTTATGCCATCGACGACGGTCAGCGTGGAAGACCCGCCCAGCTTGTAGATCGACATCAGCACGCCGCGCACGCCGTCCTGCCGCACGATGTTGGTTTGCGGCAGAAATCCGTCACGCACGTGTGCCACATCGCGCAGGTAAAGCGTGGACGAGTTCGAGGTCTTCACCGGCAGATCGTTGAGTTCGGCGATGCTCGCCGGCGTGCCGTTCATCTCCACGTTGTATTCGGTCGGCCCGATTTTGGTTGTACCGGCCGGCAGAATTAGGTTCTGCGCGGACACTGCGTTGACGATGTCGACGGGCGCCAAACCATAAGCCTGGAGCTTGGCGGAATCGAGATCCACCTGCACCTGGCGCGGCTTGCCGCCGTAAGGATACGGAGTTGCCGCGCCTTGGACCGTGGTCAACTGCGTGCGCAGAAAATTCTGCCCCAGATCGAACACTTGCTGTTCCGGCAGCGTCTTGCTGCTCAAGCCCAGCTGCACTATCGGCGTCGTGGATGCCGAGTAAGTAATGACCAGCGGCGGAGTCGTGCCCGGAGGCAGTCCGCGCAGCACGGTCTGGCACATCGCCGTTACTTGCGTCACCGCCATGGAAATGTTGACACCCGGACGGAAGAAAATCTTGATCACGGCTTTTCCGTTGAGCGACTGCGACTCCTGGTGCTCGATGTCGTTGACCGTGACCGTGAATCCGCGTTCGGAGTTGCTCACAATCCGGTCCGCCATCTCACCGGGCGACATTCCGTCATAGTTCCACACCACGCTGACCACGGGAATGTTGATTTCGGGGAAGATGTCAACCGGTGTGCGCAGGATGGTGATGGGCGTGAGGATAATGATGAGCAGTGCCATCACCACGAACGTATAAGGACGCCGAAGCGCTAACGCAACAATCCACATAAGACCAACGAAAACTCTCAGTACTGAAGCCCACTACGGGCGAAACCGTGCTGCCGAATCTGAGGCCCCACAGCCTGCGAATTAAATAAGATTCAAAACAGTACGTTTCGGATTTAAATTATAATAGAATTCAACCATGAATCAAAATCACATTCGGCGCGCCGGGACCGGGAACGGAAGTAACCGAACCAACCGGGCCCAGGCAACGAACGGGAAGCGCCCACCCGGGAGGCCACGCAGTGAGGAATCGCGTCAGTCGATCCTGCGCAGCACCCTGAAGCTCCTCAAGCAGGACGGTGGATTCGCGGACCTGAGCATTGAAGCTGTCGCCGCCGACGCCAATGTTGGCAAGACAACTGTCTACCGTTGGTGGCCGACCAAGGCCGCCCTGGTCGCCGACGCCTTCTCCGCTAGCGCCGAGGAGGAACTCCAGTTCCCGAATACCGGCTCCGTCCAAACTGACATGAGCCTGCAAATGAGGCGCGTGATTCGCATCTTCCGATCCCAGCGCGGCAAAGTCGTAGCGGCGCTGCTCGCTGGCGGGCAATCCGATCCGGAGTTGATCGAGGCCTTTCGCGATAGATTCTTATGGCCCAGACGCAGACAGGCCTATCAAACCCTGCAGCGCGGCGTCGATCGCGGCGAACTACCCGAAAGCAGCAACTTCGACCTCATCCTCGACTCGCTTTACGGCCCGATCTACATGCGCTTTCTGATCCGGCACGACAAGCTCGACGAAAATTTCGCCGACGAAATCTGCGGGTTGGTGCTGAAGGGTCTGACCGTCCGCACCCCCGAAATTACTAGAAATTATTAAGCCAGAAATGATTAAGGGAAGTTATTTAGGGAAGAGTGCTGAAACCGGCGGCGAGCTATTGCGCGGCGACTACTGCGCGCGCTGCTGGGAGCTATACGATTCGACCGCCTGGTCCTCGTCTTCGTAGGTGGTGAACAGGTTCAGCACACCGATCAGCCTTAGCGTTTGGGTCACGAACTTGGAGGGATTCACCAGCCGAACGTCGCCGCCCCTCTGCTTCGCCGAACTCAGCGACTTCACCATCACTCCAATTCCGCTGGAGTCGATCATCGGAACCTCGGCACAGTTGAGGATCAAACGGACGTCTCCTGCCGAAAAGGCATCGTCAATTGCTCGACGAAACGTATCCACCCCCTGGCCCAGTCGCACCGCCCCACGGAGTTGGATGATCTGCACATCGGAACGTCGGCGAACCGTAATCTCCATCCTCAAATCCTCTTCTTCTTGTTTTTCAATTTGGGCCAGTTTTCAGCGAGCATTGTATCAGTGCTCCGCTAGAGCGGGGCCGTTGAAGTAGGCGCACTGGGACTAAGAGCGTCGAGGAACCGTTCAATCCTCCGGCATCGGCTTGGTCAATTGCCGCACCCCCAACCAGGAAAAATGTTTGCCAATAGAACGACCCGCTCCTTAAGCCATTTACCTGCTGCAACTTACCGTTCAGTAGCTAAATCCGACCAATCCCTGATCGCCCTTGCGCGAACTGGCAGCTGCGTTTAAAATCAAAATACGACCGAAACAGTCGGAGTTTTATCCGACTATATTGGTCGGCATTCGGCGCCATGCTAAAGCTGACAAAAAAAGCCGACTACGGGCTCATGGCCATGAAACATCTGGCCGAGCACGCTGACCAGGGCGCATGCAGTGCCAAGGATGTTGCTGAGGCCTACGGCATCCCGCACGAAGCGCTGGCCAAGATCATGCAACGGCTGGCGAAGGTTGGTTTGGTGCGCTCCCAGCATGGCATGAACGGTGGTTACACGCTGACCCGCGATCCAAGGATGATTTCCGCCTTCGAGGTAATCAAGGCCATTGACGGGCCGCTGTTCATTACCTCGTGCGTGACCGTGCGCGGCGAATGCGGGCAGAGCGATCGATGCACCATTCGCGAGCCGTTGCGCAAAGTGAATGAGAGCATCGAGCAGGTGTTGAAGAACATCAAAATCTCGCAGATGAAGGAAGAGCCGGAAGTTATCCAGGTCAATAGACAGGAGACCAGGAAGCCGGTGGAGTTGGTAACGATTTCGTAGCACTTTTAAGGAGAAAGGTGATCATGAGTACGAAGACGGCGACCCCAGCCAGCCAGAACATCGGACAGCGCACCACCCCCAATGGAATCAAGCTGCCGATTTACATGGATAATCACGCGACCACGCCCATGGATCCGCGGGTTATCGAAGAAATGCTGCCCTACTTCATGGAGAAGTTCGGCAACGCCGCCAGCCGCAATCACCCCTTTGGATGGGTAGCGGAAGAAGCCGTCGAGTTGTCGCGCGAGCGCATCGCCAGGCTGATCGGCGCGACCGCGAAAGAGATCATCTTCACCTCGGGCGCCACCGAGAGCGATAACCTCGCCATCAAAGGTGTTGCGGAAATGTACCGCGAGAAGGGCAACCACATCATCACCGCGGTCACCGAACACAAGGCCGTGCTCGACACCTGCAAGCATCTGGAGAAGTTCGGCTTTCGCGTGACCTATCTGCCGGTGCAGAAAGACGGACTGGTTGACCTCGATGACCTGAAGCGCGCCATCGACGACAAGACGATTCTGGTCACCATCATGGCGGCCAACAACGAAATCGGCGTACTGCAACCGATCGCGGAAATCGGCAAAATGTGCCACGAACGCGGCGTGATCTTCCACACCGACGCGGTACAGGCGATTGGCAAAGTTCCGATCGACGTGAACAAGATGAACATCGATGTCGCGTCCATCACCGGACACAAGCTGTACGGGCCGAAAGGCGCGGGCGCGCTGTATGTGCGCCGCAAGAATCCGCGCGTGCAACTGGTGCCGCTCATTGACGGTGGCGGGCATGAGCGTGGAATGCGTTCCGGAACGCTCAATGTCCCCGGCATCGTCGGTCTCGGCAAGGCGTGCGCCATCGCGCAGGAAGAGATGCCGCAGGAATCCTGCAAAATGGCGGGCCTGCGCAACCGGCTGAGAGACAGCATCATGAGCCGGCTCGACGAGGTCTACATCAATGGCTCCATGGAGCATCGCCTGCCCGGCAATCTGAACATCAGCTTTGCCTACGTGGAAGGCGAGTCGCTGCTGATGGGCATCAACGATATCGCGGTTTCCAGTGGATCGGCCTGCACCTCGGCGACGCTGGAGCCATCTTATGTCTTGAAAGCTCTCGGTACCGGCGACGATCTGGCGCACAGCTCGATCCGCTTCGGCATCGGTCGCTTCAACACCGAGGCTGAGATCGATTACGTAGCCGACCGCGTGGTGGAGACGGTACTGCGTCTGCGCGAACTGTCGCCACTCTATGAGATGGCGAAAGAGGGTGTGGACTTGAAGAATGTGAAGTGGGCGGCAGAAGCGCACTAGGGGCAGATTTCAAGGGGTCAAGGTTTCAAGGTCAAACTTTAGCAAGGGGTGAAGAAAAATGTCATACAGCGATAAAGTGATCGACCACTACAACAATCCACGCAACGTCGGCTCTATGGACAAAAAGGATGCCGATGTAGGCACCGGCCTGGTTGGCGCGCCCGAGTGCGGCGACGTGATGAAGCTGCAAATCAAAGTCAATCCGCAGACCAACATCATCGAAGACGCCAAGTTCAAGACCTTTGGCTGCGGCTCGGCGATTGCATCGTCTTCGCTGGCAACCGAGTGGGTTAAGGGCAAAACGGTTGACCAGGCTCTCGAGATCAAGAACACCGAGATCGTGAAGGAGCTGGCCTTGCCGCCGGTGAAGATTCACTGTTCGGTGCTGGCCGAGGATGCCATTCGAGCCGCGATCGGCGACTGGAAAAAGAAGCAGGAAGCCACGAAACCGGTCGCAGCGCAAGTCGCACAGTAGTAGAGACGGGGCTCGCCCCGTCTCACTCTGCGGTGGAAGACGCGGCAAACCGCGTCTCCGCGCGGAGTCAGGTTCAATCATGGATCAGGCAATCAAAGACGAAGCCGTTAAGCCCGCGGCGCCCACGGCCCCGGCCAAGGGCATCCAGGTGACCGACAACGCGCTCAAGAAGATTCGCTCCGCGATGGTGAAAGAGAACGTTTCGCCGGAGCAGGGTGGCCTCCGTTTGGGCGTCCAGGGCGGCGGATGCTCGGGCCTGAGTTACAACATACGGTTCGATACGCAACCGCGGGAGCGCGACCGCGTGTTTCAGTTCGGAGATGTGCGGGTTTTTGTGGACCCGAAGTCCTTCATCTATCTGCACGGCATGACCCTCGATTACCAGGAAACCCTGATGCAGCAGGGATTCGTGTTCGTGAACCCGAACTCGACCAAGTCCTGCGGCTGTGGGAGTTCCTTCTCGTAGCGAGATCGTGTGGTGACGGGCCAAAGGCCCGCCCCCACGCAATGAGTGGTGAGAGGGCGGGCCGTGCGCTCGCCTTAAATTTTGTATGGCAAACATAGAATCCAAGTCGTCGTTGATCATTCCCGGACATGGCGCCGGGGAAGCAACCCCAAGTTGCTGGTCGTGCGGCACCATGCGCGCGGTGCACTTCTGCAGTTCGTGCGGCAAAGTACAGCCGCCGGTCCCGGTGGATTATTTCACCTTCTTCGGATTTCCGCGCAAGCTCAACCTGGACACGGCCGCGCTGGAGAAAGAATTCTACGCGCTGAGTCGCCGGCTCCATCCCGACCTGTTTGCGCAGGCGAACCCCGAGGAACGTGCCTTTAGCCTGGAACAAAGTTCCATGCTCAACGACGCCTACCGCACGCTGAAAGATCCGATCAAGCGCACGGAGTACTTGTTGCGCCTCGAAGGCGTCGAACTGGAAGAGCAATCAAAACAGGCAACCGAAAAAGCTCGTGCCACCGGCGAATTGAAAAAACAGGTGGTGCCCCCCGATCTGTTGGAGGAAGTCTTCGAACTCAACATGCATCTGGAAGAACTGCGAGAGCAGAAGAAGATCGGCGAAGACGACCCCGCCATGCTTGAGGAAATCGGCAAGGCCAAACTCTCGCTGGAAGAAAAATACGACGCTCTGTTCAACGAACTCAAGGCCGAGTGGAACAAGTGGGACAAATCCGTGGACGAGAAACCCGAAGACAAAGGAAACGAAGAAGACAGGCGGAAGATCCTCGACAAGATTCTAGATGTGCTGAACCGCAGGAATTATGTGCGGAACCTGGTACGCGACGTGAATGAGGCAATGGAAAGCTAGGTCAGAGGTAAGAGGTTAGATTGCAACACCTCGAAGGGTTTTACCTCTGCAATCTGACCTCTGCAATCGAACGCACCTCTGCAATGGAACGCATGGCAACTGACCACATCGTCGGCATCGATCTCGGCACCACGAACTCGCTGGTGGCCTACATGCAGGGAGATTCCCCCGTCGTCATCCCCGGAGAAGACGGGGTGAATCTTGTGCCCTCAGTGGTGGCGCTCGACGAGAACAACCAGATCATTGTCGGCACTGCCGCGCGCCGATATCTGATCGAAACGCCGGAGCGCGCGGTTTACTCGATCAAGCGTCTGATGGGACGCGGCCTCGAGGATATACAGGCCGAACTGAAGCTCTTTCCGTTCAAGTTGGCGGAAGATCTTCAGCAAGGAGAGGTTCTGCGCATCAAGATTGGTGAGCGAACCTACACCCCGCCTGAGATTTCGGCGCTGGTGCTGCGCCAACTGAAGCGCAATGCTGAACGCTTTTTCAGTGCTCCCGTAACCCAGGCGGTCATCACCGTCCCCGCATACTTCAATGACGCGCAGCGCCAGGCGACGAAAGATGCCGGCCGCATCGCCGGGCTGAATGTTTTGCGGCTGGTGAATGAACCGACGGCAGCCTCGCTCGCTTACGGGCTGGACAAGAAGAAACATGGCATCGTGGTGGTTTACGACTTGGGCGGCGGCACGTTTGATATCTCGATTCTCAAGCTGCACGACGGCATTTTCGAAGTGATTGCCACGAACGGCGACACGCATCTCGGCGGAGACGACATCGACAATCTGCTGATCGCAATCGCGCTCGACGACATTCGCGGCGATCTCGGTCTCGATTTGCGGCGCAGCGGAGAAGCCGTGCAGCGCATCCGCCAGGCCGTGATTGAAGCCAAGATCGCTCTTTCGTCGCAGCCGACGGCGAAGCTCGATGTCGATTTGCCCGGCGGGAAGAAGTATCAGCGTGAGATTTCGCTCGCAGTTTTCGAGCAGATGATTCAACCCATCATTGACCGCACCGTCGGTCCCTGCAAGCAGGCACTCAAAGACGCAGGCCTGAAGCCCGAACAAATCGACGAGGTCGTGCTGGTCGGCGGTTCCACTCGCATTCCGAAGGTGCGGCGTTTGGTGCGAAATCTGTTTGAACGGGTGCCGCACACAGATTTGAATCCCGACGAAGTGGTTGCGCTCGGCGCGGCCGTGCAGGCGAATATTCTGGGCGGCGGCTCCGAAATTACGAAAGAGATGCTCTTGCTCGACGTAACCCCGCTGTCTCTCGGAATTGAAGTAGCAGGCGGCGTGACCGATAAAATCATCCTGCGCAACTCGACGGTACCGGCTTCAGCAACGCAGTACTACACCACCCAGGTCGATGGCCAAACCAACATCGCGATTCACGTGCTGCAAGGCGAACGCGAATTGGCACGCGATTGCCGGTCGCTGGCGCGATTCGATCTGAAGGGCGTTCCACCCATGCCCGCCGGTATGCCGCGCATTGAAGTGAAGTTTCTGATTGATGCCAACGGCATTTTGCGCGTGTCGGCGCGCGAACAGCGCAGCGGGAAAGAAGCTGAAATCGACGTCCAGCCCAGTTACGGCCTCACCGACGAACAGGTTGAAAACATGCTGCTCGAGTCATTTGACTATGCAGAAGAAGATTTCCGCCAGCGGCAGGTTATCGAGGCGCGGCGCGAGGCCGACACGATCCTGACGGCGCTCGCAAAGGGAAAAAGTAATCCAGCCTGGCTGGAGCTCACCAACGACGAACGCCGCAACGTCGAAAAACTGGGGAAAGCTCTAGTCGCGGTAAAGGATGGCGACGACTATCACGCGATCCGTGCCGCCATCGACGCGCTGAACCAGGCCACCATGCGTCTGGCGGAATTAATGATGGATTCAGCGGTCTCCACCGCGCTCAAGGGAAAGGCCATGGACGAAGCTGATACCGATCTCGGGGAAGGCCCGCAGGCCGGCCACCCGGTGGCGAAGGCAGATTTTGAATAGGGGATTATTTTCTATGTCTGAAGAGAAAATGCAGGGAACAGGAACCACCACAATGGACGCTCCCAGTGAAAACACGGTTGAGGTTACTTTTCTTCCTGAGGGCAAGACGGTGACCTTCGAGCACGGCAAGCTGCCTTATAAAGACCATGGCAAGGAAGAGTCGCTGCTCGATGTAGCATTGAACTTTGGCATCCATCTCGATCATGCCTGCGGAGGAAATTGCGCCTGCACCACCTGCCACGTTTGGGTGAAAGAAGGCGCCGACCTGATCTCGGAAATGGAAGACGACGAAGCCGACAAGCTCGACATGGCCGCCGATCTTCAGTTAAACTCGCGCCTCGGATGTCAGACCGTGATCAAGAAGCCGGGCAAGGTGGTCGTGGAAATCCCGGCGTGGAACCGGAATTACGTTTCGGAAGAGCATTAAGAGCCAGGTTTCAAGGTTTCGAAGTTGCAAGGTTTCAATGAAACCAGCGACAATACTGCGATAGCGAATCCTCTGAAACTCTGAAACTTTGCCTTGGAGCCCACTGATGCCAAAAGAACTCACCTGGAGCGATTCTGAAGATATCGGGATTCTGCTCTCTGAGACTCATCCGAAACTCGACCCGCTCGCGGTTCGTTTCACCGACCTGCACAAATATGTGATCGCGCTCCCCGGCTTCAAAGACGATCCCGCAAAGTCGAACGAGGCCAAGCTGGAAGCCATCCAGATGGCATGGCATGCAGAAGTTCTCGACCGAACCCAAGGCTAAGCTTGGCGACGCAAGAGCTCAGCTCACACTCACCGCGTTGGGAGCCGTATCTTCGACACTCGCCTCGCGCAAAAACTTCGCTGCCTCCTCGGGCGGTGTGGGATTGATGTAGAACCCCGTCCCCCACTCGAATCCCGCCGTCTTGGTCAGCTTCGGCATAAATTCGATGTGCCAGTGGTAATACTCATTGGACGGATCCTGCGCCGGCGAGGTGTGCACGACCAGGTTGTAGGGCGGATTGTCGAGCACGCGGTCCGCTTTCATCAGCAGCAGCTTGAGCGCTCTCGCGAGATTTTCGAACATGTGCGACGACGAGTTCTCGAAGGCAGATTCGTGGCGCTTGGGGAGGATCCAGGTTTCAAAAGGAAACCGCGGAGCGTACGGGGCAAGAGTCAGAAAATCTTCGTTCTCAGCCACGACCCGGATGCCGCTCTCAATTTCCTGCCGGATGCCGTCGCAGAAGACGCAGCGCTCTTTGTAGATGTAATACTGCTTGGCGCCCTGCAGTTCCTCCACCACGTAAATGGGCACGATCGGCAACGCGATCAGCTGCGAGTGCGAGTGCTCGAGCGAAGCGCCGGCTGCTTCTCCGTGGTTCTTGAAGAGCAGAATGTATTTGAAACGCCGGTCCTTCTTGAGATCGAGAATGCGATCGCGGAACGCCCAAAGAACGTCTTCGATTCTTTTCGCCGGAAGCGAGGCCAGAGTGGCGTTGTGGTCGGGCGTTTCGATGACGACTTCGTGCGCGCCGATGCCATTCATCTTGTCAAACATGCCCTCGGCCTGCTTATTCAAACTGCCTTCAATGCCAAGTGCGGGAAACTTGTTCGGAACCACGCGGACCGTCCAACCAGGGCTGTCTTTCTGAGGAGTATTGCCGTTGGCGCTGGGCCGGTACGCCAGGATCTCCGGCGGGGTCTTGTTTTCATTGCCATAACAGAAGGGACAAAATCCGCCCTTGATCTTCACCGCTTCGCGTACAAAATCGGTAGGCCGCTTGGCGCGATCCGTGGAAATGATCACCCACCGGCCCACGATGGGGTCTTTTCTTAGTTCAGGCACGTACTAAATCCTTTCAGGAGGAGTTCGCAAAACCACGATTGTACGACACAGGGAACGCATTTTGAAACAGCTCGAATGAGGGTTGGCTGTATCCGCGGTCATAGTATACGGCGAGCACGTCAAACCGCCACTGGCACGAAGGGGGCATGTGGCGCAAGAAGTCGCGGGCAACTCTCGACAACTCCCGTTGCTTATCGCGATCCACAGCTGCCTCGGCAGGCTTGAGGTCACGCTTGGTTCGAGTCTTCACCTCGATAAAACACAGGACGTCACCCTCCCAGCCGATAAGATCCAGTTCGCCGCGATAATGCGGGGAGCGGTAGTTGCGCGCGACGATCGTGTAGCCCTGCCGGCGAAGGTAGAAATAAGCGTCTTCCTCGCCGTGCCGGCCCGTACGCTGGTGCGCAGGCGCGTCCTCCGGCGCAAGCGTCTTTGCCGCCAGCCAATCCAGTGCGCGAAGGGTGCCTTGCGTCAAGCGTCCGGCAAACATGGGAACTCCACTTTCACCCTAGCTTAGGCCCACAACGCCTTATGTGATGGGGCTCACCGCGCATCCGGTACAATTTCGCCGTTCGCTTGCCCCCTAACAATTCTCCAATAGAGACAAGAACGCATCTCGCGTGATTCCAGCCGTTCGAATCAGGTTCGTAATAATATCTCGCCCAACTTCAGCATACTTGGGGACAATCAACGGCCGAGCGACGCCAGGTTTTTCCAGCTTGAGATGACTACCCTTCTGGCCTGCCAGGCGATAGCCGATCTGCTCAAACACGCAAACTAGTTTGTGCCAAGGAAGCGGATTTAGGCGTGACATCGGCCTTCTCAAAGCCAAAGGGAACTGGAACTGGGAAACGAAACGAGCCTTTACGGGGAATCACAGAACGTTTCCCCTGTCGTGCCGCAGGGCGACCCGCCACAACACTCCATCCCAGTTCGCGAAGTGCTTGCTCGAAAGTGCCTCGCTCGAAGCAGCTCACAACAAAAAGTTCGGATGCCTCGGCAAGATTTCTCTTGGCTTCAGCCTCGGTCTTTCCCTGAGTAGTAATGTCCAGTGGAGGGCAATGGGCTATGTACAAGCCGTTCTCTTTCTTCAGGACGCCGAAGAGGTGGAATTGCGCCTGCAATATCACACGCATTCCTTCATGATAGATGAATTGTCAACCTCTACCAGCTTTCCTTTCTCGCCCCCTCTCTTTCCCACGGTATTCACCAGCACCACACCGCCAAGCGCGACCGCGCCCCCAGCCAGCGAGATCAGCTTCGGCACTTCACCCAGCCAGATCCATGCAATGCCGATGGCCACGATCGGAATCACGTAGAGCAACGTCGTGGTGCGTCCGGCGGCTCCGTGCGAAAGCACGTAGGCCCACGCAACATAAGCGAGCGCTCCCGGAAAAATGCCCAGATAAATGACCGCAAGCGTCGCCGAGGCAGGAGCGGTGCGCAAAGTGTGCGCCAGGCCACTGCCAAAAGGCAGCATGAACGCGGTCCCGAACCAGATCGAGTAAGCCGTAAACTCCAGAGCGCTGTACCTGCCCAGATAGTGCTTCTGCAGAATCATGTAGAGCGCGGATGTGACCGCCGCGGCCAGAATGATCAGCGCTTGCGGCGAGAGCCGGATGCCTTCGCCCTCTCCGCTCGCAATCAACGCCACTCCCCCGAAGCTCACGAACACCCCGCACCATCCGATCGCAGTCAGTTTCTCGTGCAGCCAGAATCGCGCCGCCAGCGCGGTCCAGATCGGCACGGAGGCTATCAGCAGACTGGCCGCGCCCGCGGTCACGCGCGTCTCTCCGTAATTAAGCGCCAGGTTATAGAACGTGATTCCGATAACGCCGGTCAGAACCAGCCCTGGGACGTCGCGCAATTCGGGACGGCGAAAGTGCGCGATCCCGGCATAGATGGCGAGCACCAGCGACGCGACCAGAAAACGCAGGATGGCAAGATTCGCCGGCGAATAAGCACGCAGCCCGGCGCGAATGCCGGCGAAGGCGGAGGCCCAAACCACCAGCGCGAACGCCAGAACGACAAGAGTGCGAGACGTCAAGCGTGGCATGAAGAGCCTCCTTCCAGTAAGAATTTCTGTTGATGAATTTCGCCATTGAATAAAGGACAGCTAAGGCGCTGACGGCGCCGCACAATCCAAGTTTATCGGTAATCGGAGACGCGCCAAGCCGCATCTCTACGGCTTGAAACTAACCGTGTCCCCCACCCGAATCGTGCCTGGCGTCAAAATCTGAGCCCGCAATCCCCCGCGATGCAGCAGCCCCTTGATCACCGTTTTTCCCGTCACTCTCTGCAAGTGATCGCAGGGCTCACACAAACGGATGCCGCGAATCCGTACCTCGCCAATGGCAAACTCCTTACCCACCAGATGATTCAGCGGCACGTTACGAGTCACAATGTTGCGGCGAGCATCGCCGGCTGCAAGCTCAATGTGATAGTCCCGCTGCAGCGCCTCGATCGCCTCTGCCTCAATCAGCGTCAGTTCGCGATCCGGCGTGGGCTGGTAGAACGTGCCCAGCTTCAGGGCGTATCGGTCGCCCTCAAGCCCCGCGCCCGGAATCGCCACGACCTGACCAACCGCTTGCGGCGGCTCCTGGGCAGCGGATGCGATATGAATCGATTCCACGGTTCCGTTCCACATTACGCACCTCCTGCGCCTAGGTTTTCCTTTCGACGCTCGTGATCGACTCTTCCAACGCGTCCATGGCGACGTCAGCTTCGTCCTTGGTAACGATGAGCGGCGGCGCAATGCGAATCGTGCTCGGGCCGCAGCCCAAGAACAGAATGCCGCGCTCGAACGCCCCCTCCACGATCCGATCGCGCTCAACGTTGCCATACTCGCGGGTCGTCTGGTCTTTCACGATTTCGACGCCGATCATCAGCCCACGTCCGCGGACGTCGCCGACGATCTTGTGCTTCTTCGGCCAGTCAACCATGCGCCTCAGCATGTGGTCGCCGACCTCCTGCGAATTCCGCAGCAGTCCTTCTTTCTCGATCACATCGAGCGTGGCCAGCGCGGCGGCAATGCAGACGGGGTTCCCGCCGAAGGTCGACGCGTGCGAACCGGGGACCCAGTCCATGATATCGGCCTTGCTCATGGTGATGCCGAGCGGCATGCCCGAGGCAATGCCCTTCGCGATGCAAACGATGTCAGGATGCACGCCCGTGTGTTCGACCGCCCACCACTTGCCCGTGCGTCCGATGCCACTCTGCACTTCGTCCACCACCAGCAGGATGCCGTGCTTGTCGCAGATGCGCCGCAGTTCCTGCATAAAAATTGTAGGCGCGACAACGTATCCGCCCTCACCCTGAATCGGCTCGACAAAAATGGCGGCAACTTCTTCCGGAGCGAGAACCGTCTTAAACAGCTTGTCTTCGATGTAGCGCGCGCAGCCCAGCGCAAAGTTCTCCGCATCTTGCGAACCGCCCGCACAGCCGCGATACACGTCGGGATAGCGCACATGCGTAACTCCCGGCACGAGCGGTGAAAAACGCCGCTTCTGCTGCGGCTTCGAGGCCGTCAGCGACAGCGCGCCCATCGTCCGCCCGTGGAAAGCTCCGAGGAAGGCGATCACCTGCTGCCGTTTCGTGTGATAGCGCGCCAGCTTCAAAGCGCCCTCGATGGCTTCGGCCCCTGAGTTTCCGTAATAAATCTTGTGCGGCCCCGGCATCGGCGCGATCTTGGAGAGCCGTTCGGCCAATGTGACCAGCGCCTCATAGTAGAAGTCGGTGCCCGACATGTGAATCAGCTCGCCCGCCTGCTTCTGAATTGCAGCCACTACCTCCGGATGGCAGTGTCCGGTGGAGGTCACGGCAATTCCAGCGGAAAAATCGAAGAACTCGTTGCCATCCACATCTTCGACGACAATGCCGCGGCCGCGCTTGGCAACCATCGGATAAGAACGGGTGTAGGAAGGTGAAATGTACTTCTCGTCGCCCGCGAGAATGCGCTTCGCATTAGGGCCGGGAAGCGCAGTCCTCAGCTTGGGGCCGGCGGTCAAAGTTTTGGTAGTCATGAGATCCTCCAGATGAGTCCGTAGTTTTCGGTGGTTCGTTCAGGCCAGTCTTAAGCAGCGTCCGAAGAGATTACGCTGCGTGGGCCAAGAGCTAAAAGCCAGGAGCCAGAAGCTAAAAGCGATTAGCGGCGCAACGAAACGGGAAGGGAATTAGTCGCTGCCAAAGAGATTGGCGCGCACATGCGAAGGCAGAACGGACAGATACCGTCGGGGACAAGCGCGTCCCTCGATCCAGCACGTCTGGAGAGGCGAAATGTAGCCGTTCGAGCGCATAGCAGCTACCAACAGTATATCCCCTGTTTGATCGCGGCGTAACCCCCAAAGAAGCACCCCAAAGGCCACGACCAAAAGCTGCCGAAGCACCACGAACCACTTAGGGACAGCCGCCCTCGGCTGTCCAGCCGAGCGAAGCTCGGCAACTGCTAGGTCGAAATCGCGGCCGAGTTCTCCTCGTTGCCAAACACAAACCGATCGCCAAGCAGGAAATTCACCAGCGAGCAAACGACGATCGCAATAAGGTTAGACGCAACATAGTTGACCTTCAGCTCCCCAACCAGCAACCGCATCAGCACGAGGTTCCCGGCAATAGACACCGCCCCGTTGCTGGCATTGAACTTCACCAGCCTGACCAGCGACTGCACCGATCGCCTAATCGGCCGACTCCTCGGCATTCAACCAGCCTGAGCGGCAGACTCCAAAACCGCAGCCCCGATCTGCTCCACCGCCCACCGAATTTCTTCGGCCGAAATCACCGCCGGAGGCGCAATCAGCAGGTGATCGCCCGCGACCCCGTCTACGCATCCCTGCATGGGATAGACCAACACTCCGCGCCGCAGACAAGCCTGCCCCACCGACCCAGCAAAATTCTTCTCCGGAGCGAAAGGAGCCTTAGTCTTTTTGTCAGCCACAAACTCAACGCCCCACAACAGCCCCAGCCCGCGGACATCCCCAACCGCATCCAGATCGCGCAAGCTTTCCAGAGCAATCTTCAGATTAGCCGCGGCAGTCCCCTCAACCTCAGAATCCGCAGCCTGCACCAGATTCAACGCCTGGATACGCCGGAGCACCGCGCGTCCCGCAGCCACCGAAACCGGGTGCGCGTTGTAAGTAAAGCCGTGCAGAAAAGCTCCCGAGCCCACAGCGATCGCATCGACAACTTTCTTGCTCGCAATCACCGCCCCCAGCGGAGCGTATCCCGATGAAAGGCCCTTGGCGGTAACCAGGATGTCGGGCGCAATTCCCCCGTGTCCGACCGCAAAATGTTCACAGGCAAAATTTCGTCCGGTGCGCCCCATGCCGGTTATGACTTCATCGGCAATCAGCAACACACCGTGGCGCTGGCAGATATCCACAACCGCCTGCAAGTATCCCGGCGGAGGCGTGACCGCGCCCAGCGTGGCGCCGCTCATCGGTTCAAAGATGAAGCCCGCGACATTACTGTTACTCTGCGACGCCGCGCCCTTCGCCGCCTCAATCGCGCGCTCCAATTCCGCGGCATACTGCTGTCCGCAGTTGTAGCAACTGTCCGTGCAGTCAAACGCGCAGCGATAGCAATAGGGCACACCGATGTGCTCGAACTCGCGCACCATGGGCAGATAGATCTCGCGCCGTTTCCGGTTGCCTGAGACCGCAAGCGCTCCGAGGGTCGCTCCGTGATAGCTCTGCTGGCGGCTCAGAATCTGATGCCGATTCCGCTGGCCGATCTCCACCTGATACTGGTGCGCCAGTTTCAGTGCCGTCTCGACCGACTCCGACCCGCCGCAGGTGAAGTAGACCGCTCCAACGGCAAATGCTTCGCCGGCAAAATCCAGCAGCTCCTGAGCAAATTCTTCGGCGACCGGAGTCGTGAACTGGCTGCTATGGACAAACTCCAACTGCCGAGCCTGTTCCGCCATGGCATCTGAGATTTCGCGGACGCCATGACCAATAAAATTCACCGCCGCCGATCCCGAGAAATCCAGGTAGCGATTGCCGTCGCTATCACAAACATAAACACCCTCGCCCCGCACAGCCACGGGATACGATTTGCGAAACGACCGCCGCAGCACGGGCGTGCGAAATAGTTGCTGGGTAGGAACAGGTCCGGTCACAGGCGGATTATAGCAACGGGTTTCGTGTGGCCCGAAGCCGAGATTGCCATTCCCGATTCCGCACCCGCGATAACTCTCCCGCCAGCCGCCAGATGGTTTAATCTGCAAACGATGCGTCTGCTGCGTTTCTTCCGGCCATCGCACCAGCACACGGCGTTTTCCGCGACGCTGCTGTTGATGACGGCCATCATGCTCTCGCGCGTAATCGGATACATCCGCGAGGCCTACATCGCCTACGCCTTCGGTGCCGGACAGCAGACCGACGCCTACGTCGCCGCCTTCACCCTGCCCGACTGGCTCAACTACATCGTCGCCGGCGGCACTGCTTCGATTACCTTCATCTCCATCTACACCCGGTTTCTGGCGGAGAAGCGCGAGCACGACGCGCAGAAAACATTCTCGATCATCATCACCGTGATGACCACGGTGCTCGTCGCTGGCACCATCATGGCCGAGATCTTCACCCCGCAGTTCGCCGGCTGGATGTTCCACGGCTTCACGCCCGAACAGATGCAACTCTGCGTGCATCTCACCCGCATCCTTCTGCCGGCACAGATCTTCTTTTATGTAGGCGGAGTCGTTTCGGCGGTCTTGCTCTCGCACCGGCTGTTTCTGCTGCCGGCGTTTGGTCCGCTGATCTACAACGTATTCATCATCGCCGGAGGAGTCATTGCCGGGCGCCAAATGGGGATCGCGTCCCTGGCCTTCGGCGCGCTCGCCGGCAGCATTGCCGGACCATTTCTGATCAACGCGCTGGGAGCAGCCAAAATCGGCACCGGATACCGCCCCTCGTTCAACGTGAAGAATCCCGCCTTCCGCGAGTGGGTGCGTCTCTCCATCCCGCTGATGCTCGGCGTTTCGCTGGTCACCGCCGACGACTGGATCCTCCGCTACTTCGCCTCAAGTGGAATCGGCGACATCGCACGCCTGAACTATGCCAAGCGTCTCTTCGCCGTGCCCATCGCCATCCTCGGACAGGCCGTAGGCCAGGCGTCGCTCCCCTTTTTCTCGCGTCTCTTCGGAGAAAAAAAATTCGAGGAGTTCGCCGCCACCGTGAATGCTTCCGTCTACCGCATCACGGCCGCTTCGCTCCTGATCACCGGATGGATGATGGCCATTGCCGTCCCTCTGATCGATCTCGTCTACCGCCGCGGCCGCTTCACTTTTACTGATTCCGAATCGACGGCCATTTATTTTTTCTGGTTTTCGCTCTCACTCGCTTTGTGGTCCAGTCAGGCGCTCTATGCCCGCGCGTTCTACGCCTCCGGCAACACCTTGACTCCGATGATCGCCACCACGATCATCACTCTCGCTTCTCTACCCATGTACGCGCTGTTCTTTCGTACGCTGTCGGTCACCGGACTGGCCATTGCCTCGGACGTTGGCATCACCGCCAACGCCCTCGTCATCGCCGCACTCCTGCATCTTCGTGGCATGGTGTCGTTTACCGGGTTGAACTGGAAGGAATTAGGCAAGTCCGCGTTGGTAGGCGCTGTTTCCGGCGGATTGAGTTATGAAGTCATGCGCACCATCGCGCTCGACGGCAGCCGCCGCGCTGATCTCCTCGCCCTCGCGCTCGGGTCCGTGACCTGGGCTGCTGCCGTAGCCGCAGGACTCTGGTTGTTGCGTTCGGAACTACCCGGAGATCTTCGGAGGAAAAAATCGGCCGCATTCCCGGACGTGGCCGAAGGCCAAGCCGCCGAGACCATGGCCACTGGCAAGGAGCCGTAAGGGTGCTTGTGTGGGGAAGAATGTGTGGTGACGGGGCTTTGCCCCGTCCAAGCCGAGCCGGCTCGGCAGCTGTCTGAGCAAAGCACAAAACAAACGGGCCCCCTGCGGGGCCCGTCTCCTAACCATCTTGTCGCCTATTGGCGAACGACGAACAGAGCGCTTCTACGCTCTTGCCGACATCGCCGGTTCCGGCGTCGCACTCGAAACGCTCTTCGCCGCTTCTTCCGGCTTCGAGGCTCCTGCCGATCCCACTTTGCGAATGTCGATGCCGCCCTTGAAGAACGCGCCGTCTTCAATCGAGATGCGCGCCGCCACCACATCGCCCGTCAGCGAACCGTCACTGCGGATATCCACCCGGTCGCTGGCAGTGAGGTTGCCTCGCACCTTGCCGAGTACCACAATTTCCCGCGCGCTGATGTTGGCCGCGACCACGCCATTGCGTCCGATGGTGACGCGATTGCCAGAGAGGTTGATCGATCCCTCCACCCGGCCGTCAATATACAAAGACTCGGAACCGGTCACTTCACCTTTGATCACCAGCGACTTGCCAATCGTGGCTTGGTCCGAGGTAGTGGTAGTAACCGGGCGGGGCACAGCCGCAGGCTCGCTCGGGCTCATCATCGGTGCCGTAGTCGCCGTGGACGCGCTCGGGCGCTCCGCCTCCGCCGGCCGGCCAGGTGTCGCAGGTTGATTCGTGGGCTTCCACATTGTCGTCGAAATCCTTTCCTTTTATTAAATTAAGGGATTCTGAATCACCGCCGCATTTCGGGGGCCAAAACGAATTGTACGCCTCAGTTCACCCCGCGCCCTGTGGAAATCCAGCTTTCTTATTGCTTTCCATAGTTCCCCTCGTGATTCCCCCGCCCCACCCGCACCATCGGCCGTGCCTCTCATCGTGTAACCCCTGCCCAGCCTGCGGTAATTCTTCTATCGCGTTAATATGGAGCCGTGGGGCACCATCAAACCGCCGCCATCCCTGACAAGGAATCCATGCCTTTGACCGACACGACTTCAACCGCGAACGCCTACCTCCGGCCCCAGCCCGGAGAATACGCTCCCTACTACGACCGCTACCTCTCCCTGGTCTCGGGCAACGACATTCTGGCCGCGCTCGACGAACAGCGGCGCCAGATGCTCTTGCTGCTCTCCGGACGCACCGAGGCCGACGGCGATCTCCGCTACGCGCCTGAGAAGTGGAGCGTGAAGGAAGTACTCGGCCACATCAACGATACCGAGCGCATCATGAGCTACCGCGCCCTGCGCATTGCGCGCGCCGACGCCACTCCCATCGAAGGCTTCGAGCAGGACGACTACGTCCGCAATGGCCCCTTCGCGCGCCGTCCCTTGGAGGACTTGATCGAAGACTACATTGCCGTGCGCCGCGCCACCGTTTCCCTGTTTCGCAATCTGGATGAGCCCGCCTGGACCCGCCGCGGCGTGGCCAATGAAAATGAGATCAGTGTGCGCGCTCTCGCCTACATCATTGCCGGCCACGATTTGCATCATCGGCGGATTCTCGAAGAGAAATACCTGCGCTGATTCTGATGTCCAAAGGACGCAACCAGCTAGTCGGCCGCCTGACCATGCATCGCGACGGCTTCGGCTTCGTGATTCCCGAAGCCACTGCGCTCGATGCCAGTCTGAAGGCCCGCCTCGCCGGCGACGTCTTCATTCCGCCCCATGCCATCGGATCCTCGATGCATGGCGACCGCGTTCTGGTCGAAGTGAGCGCCGTCCGCACCGATGGACGCGCCGAAGGCCGCATCCTCCGCTCCTTGTCGCGCGCCCATCCGACCGTGGTCGGTATCTTCCACTACGGACACCGCCACAACTACGTCAAGCCCATCGACGAAAAAGTGACGCAGGAAATCGCAATCCCGCCGGGGATGGAGAACCCGTCCAAGAATGTAGCGCCGCCGTCCTCGGCGGCTGTTTTGAGGGCGTCTCGCCCTCACAAGCAATCTGTCGACCGCGTAATTGGCAACGAAGCCGCAGTCCACACCGACCGGCAGGATCTGGAAGGCGTGGTAGTCGACGTAGAAATCACCGACTGGCCCAGCGCCACGCAGCAGCCGCGCGGCCGCGTCATAGAAATTCTCGGCGAAGAAAACGACTTCGGAGTCGACGTCGAGATCATGATCCGCAAATTTCATCTGCCCCACCGTTTCCCGCCCGAAGTGATCGCAGAAGCGCAGGCCCTGGAAACTGGCAACGCCTCCGAAATCCCCGCCAAAGCCTTGCATCACCGCCGCGACTACCGCGACCTTCCCATCGTCACCATCGACGGCGAGACCGCGCGCGATTTCGACGACGCCGTCCACGTCCGCCAGCTGGAAAACGGCGACTACGAACTGCAGGTGCACATCGCCGACGTAGCCCAATACGTAACGCCCAATTCGCCGCTCGATCAGGAAGCCTGTCTGCGCGGCACCAGCGTCTATTTTCCCGACCGCGCCGTCCCCATGCTGCCGTTGGAGCTCTCGACTGATATTTGCAGCCTGCGCCCGCAGCTCGACCGCCTCGTCCTCTCCTGCACCATGGAGATCGACCACCATGGCGAGATCGTTGCCTACGAAATCAACGAAGGCGTGATCCGTTCGGCGAACCGCATGACCTACACGGCAGTAAATGCCGTAATCGAAGGAGAAGCCGCTGCCCGCCACGAATACGCAACTCAAATCGAGCACTTCGAACGCATGCGCGATCTGGCCATGATCCTGAACCGCAAACGCAAACGCCGAGGATCGATCGACTTCGATCTCCCCGAACCAGTCATCGAGTTTGACGAATTCGGCATGATGAAGAGCATCACCAGATCCGAGCGCAACGTCGCCCACCGCCTCATCGAAGAATTCATGCTCTCGGCCAACGAGTGCGTAGCCCACTATTTGGAAAATAAACGCATAGCCTCGCTCTACCGCATCCACGAAAAGCCCGACGCCAAACGCGTCTACGACTTCGAGGTCATAGCCGCCACCTTCGGATACTCGCTGGGAGTAGGCGCGTTGCCCATTCAGCGCGTGCAACTAAGAGCCGACCGCCGCGACGCCCGCGGCACCGGCAAGCGCGTACGCGAAATCGAAGTGCCCAAAGAAATCCACATCACCCCCCGCATGTATCAGAAACTCACAGAGAAGATCGCAGGCAAGCCGGAAGAGCGGATCCTGAGTTTCCTGATGTTGCGCTCACTAAAGCAAGCCCGCTACTCCGAAGAAAATCGCGGACACTTCGCCTTAGCTGCCACCACCTACACCCATTTCACCTCGCCCATCCGCCGCTATCCCGACCTGATCGTGCACCGCATCCTGAAAGAAGTGCTGCGCACCTCGCCCGAAAAGATGGATGGGGATGTCCCTGTAGGTATCTCCGCTGCGACAGGTCGCTCTGAAACAGCCGCTGAGCGGCGCGAGAATGCAGCCCACGGCGCAAGCCGTGGGTTTGCGACGGATCAAGAGCGAGCCCCGGAGGGACGAAAGAAAAATCGTGACGCGGAGGTATCAACGCCGCCGCCATCCCCGTGGTCCAAGCGCCGCGACCACGCCGCGCATCAGCACGCGCTCGAACCTCTCGGCGGCCCCATCACGCTCGAGGAACTCCACAGCATTGCCGAAGAATCCAGCCAGTCCGAACGCCGCGCCGACGAAGCCGAACGCGGCCTGATGGAATGGAAGAAAATGAAATTCATGGAGCGCCGCATCGGAGAGGACTTCGACGGCCTAATCATCAGCGTAACCAAGTTCGGATTCTTCGTGGAACTAACCGATTTATTCGTCGAAGGCCTGGTCCCGCTCAACACGCTCGACAGCGGCGATAAGAATGACCGCTACACCTACCATGAAAACACCCGCCAAATCATCGGTCAGCGCTCGCGCCAGACCTACAGCCTGGGAGATCGCATCCGCGTATTGGTGGACCGCATCGATCCGGTGGAGAAGAAGATTCAGTTCGCAGTGCTCGAAGAGCAGCCAAAGTCACCGGCGAAACACCGCCGCAAATAAAGTCGGAGGACAGATTGAAAACAGACGTCAAAACGCTGCGGAGTCTTCTGTGTTTCTTCTCGAGATGCAGCATATCCGCACTGCTGGCACTAATGTTGTTGCCCACGCAATCCGCCTGGGCAGGCGGAGGTCTCGAGGGAAAGGTCAAGTTCGACTACTTGGAGAAGGTGCTGACGCTGCGTCATTTCTATTCCGGCGACCGTCTTCGATTCCACTCCGACGGCACCCTCGCCGGGGATGCCCCGGCCGGTCCATGGACGCTTGATGGGCAAATCGAAGTCGAGGACGTCCATCTGCGCGGCGCGCAATTAACGATTAAAGGAAGACGAATCCACCGGATTTTCGACGCCCAAGGCAAACCGCTCGATCAACTGACCACTGCAAAAAATCAACCCGGGAAACAGCAAAAAGATCTGGAGAAAGCTCTTCAACATTTGAAAGTGGAGATCCAGATTGAACTGCCCAGCCAGAATCCCGATGAAAAAGACGTCTCCGCCGCGATTCACGCCGCCTTCTTAACCGGCTCTGAATCGATGATCGACATAGTGCCCAGCTACTGGCAGTCCTATTTCGCCAAGCTGGAGGGCAAACCGCAAGCCGCGCCCGATCCGAAGAAAGGAATCGTTTATTACATCAAGCCAAAGGGAGGAGTTTCAGCGCCGCGTGCAACATACACCCCTGACCCGGAGTACTCGGAAGAGGCGCGAAAAGCCAAATACATGGGAACCATCGTTCTCTCCCTGGTCGTCGATTCATCGGGAGCGCCGGCAGAACTGCAAATCCAGAGGCCCCTCGGCCTGGGTTTGGACGAGATGGCTGTCAAAGCCGTCAGTGCCTGGAAGTTTAGACCCGCGGAAAGAGACGGCAATCCCGTACCCGTCGCGATCAACGTCGAAGTCAACTTCCATCTCTATTAGCGCCGGAGGATTCTCCTGTCCCGAGCCATCCTGTATAGAATTAAGTTGTACCGGGGAGCGAACAACCATGCCAACACCGAGCCAACCCAAGCCCGAGCAAAATTCAACCGAGGCTGCAGAGCATGTTGCCAGTGCTCACAAGATTCTCAAGGAACTACAGCAGAAGGTCGGCAATCATCCCGAGCTCGGCGAAGCCATAACCAAACTGGAGATGGCGCTCAACACTTTGGCAATAAAAACCGGCGGGTTGCTGTAGCGGCGAGACGAACTCCGCTTTACTTGCCCTTATCCATCGCCGTGAACAAATTGTTCAGCGATTCCGCGAGAGTGGGATGTGCAAAGATGCCATCACGCAATGCCGTGTATGGCAGCTTCCCCATCATCGCAATCTCAAGCACCGACATAACCTCGCCACCCTCAATGCCAAGCACGGCGGCGCCCAGTATCTGATTTGTCTCGGCATCCACGACAGCTTTCATGAAACCGCGAGTCTCGTCCACCTCAAGCGCCCGCGCCACCGAAGTCATCGGCAGCTTCGCCACGCGAATATTACGGCCCTGCGCGCGAGCCGCCGTCTCGGTTAGCCCGACCCTCCCCAACTGCGGATCGATGAAGACCGTGTAAGGAATTTGACGATCGTTAGTCGTGGCATTCTTCTTCTCGAGAAGGTTGGCGCGGATGATACGAAAATCATCATAAGAAATATGCGTGAACGCCGGCCCACCCTTAATGTCGCCGAGCGCGTAAACTCCGCCCGCCCTAGTTTCGAGGCGATCGTTCACTCTGATAAAGCCGCGGTCATCCGTTTGAATCCCGGCCGCCGTCAGGTTCAGCGTGTCCGAATTCGGCACTCGCCCCGTGGCCACCAACAGATGGGAACCACCTAGAGTCGTCGAATGATCTTGCTGCACTACCTCCAGCCGAATTTTCCCGTCGGTCTGTCCGACGCGAGCCGCTTTCGCGTTCAGCAAAACCTCAACCCCGTCCTGCTGAAGAATCTTGGCGACTTCTTCCGCTACGTCGGGATCCTCGCCAGTGAGCAGTTGGCCTCGCGACTGAATAATCGTCACGCCACTGCCGAAGCGCCGGAAAAGTTGTCCAAACTCCAATCCAATGTAACCGCCGCCCAGAATCAATAAGTGCTCGGGAACGGCATCAAGCTCCATGATGGAGACATTGTCCAGAGCCTCAACGTCATCCAGGCCATCTAGCCGGGGACGCGAAGCACGGGTTCCGGCATTGATGAAGACATATTTGGCCGAGAGTAATCGCAGTGCGCCATCGTTTAATCGGACTTCAACCACCCTCGGCTCCGTGAACCTGGCATCGCCAAAAATCAATTCAAGGTTCGCAGTCTTTTCAATGCGCGTCTGGCTGCCATTGCGAAAGCTGTCCACGATATTGCGCTTGCGTTGGCGAACCCGTCGAAGATCGACACTAACGGCGCCCGAGCCGCTATGCACGCCATAGTCGGCGCCGCGCCGCGCCAGGTAGGCGACTCGCCCGCTCGCCACCATCGTCTTGGTCGGAGTGCATCCCTCGTTGACGCACGTCCCGCCCACATGTTTCCGCTCGATGAGAGCGGTGCGCATCCCCGCCTCGGCGAGTGTGGTCGACAGCGGCGTCCCTGCCTGCCCCGAGCCGATGATGATGGCATCGTATTGCTGAGAGGTCACAATCAAGCTCGCAATTGCATGTGTGCTAAAACGTTGGCTAATGCTGCGTGGAATTTTAAAACTTGGAAGCAACACAGCAGCCCGAGTCCCACAGCAACCAGGTCTTCCGGAATAGCGACCGCAGCATCCGGAACGTGAAGCCCTCGAACCAGTCGGACGCGAGCCTGGTAACCACCGAACGCTCCGGCGATCGCTCCGAGAGCGCCAATCAAAGCTCCAACCCAAACCGACGCGCCTTCGCCAGTAGCAAGACACGCACCCGTAAGCAGGCCCATGACAATTCGGATAGTGAGTGGCCCAGCGGTCGTACGCGCTGCAGTCGACGGAAGCTGGTCGACAACGTATTCGGTTAAAGCGAGCAAAGTGAAAAGCGCAACCGCCCAGACAGAACCCATGAAAGCCAGGGGAGATCCGGAAAGATTGATCCAGCCCACGTGCGCCGCCCAAGCCACAACCGCGGGCGCCGTCATACATCGCAACCCCGTGGTTACGCCAATACCAAATATCAACAACAACCCGAATCCTGAAGGCATAGTTTTTTCTCAGTGACGATAAACCTTATCGGACCTCGCGCCGCAATTTTACTAGACGCCAGTCTGCCCACGGTACTTCACTAAGTGTCGGGGCCACACTGCCATTCAAGATGCCCATCGCCTCGGGCACGTTGCTCCCGACCTGCTAGAATTCTCCGTCACCACTCTTGGCGCCTGCCTGGGAAGTCAGCTCCATGTCTAACAATTCAGAGCCCGGCAATTCAAACTTCAGCGATCCCGCTCCAACTCCTCGCACGCGCGTAGTGCGGGAACCGCAGCGGGCGGTGTACGATCGCGACACCGTCAACCAGATCCTCGACGAAGCCTTCCTCTGCCACGTCGGCTTCGTTGCCAATTCCGACTCACAGCCCTTCGTCATCCCCACTTCCTACGGCCGCGACGGAGACGTACTCTACATCCACGGATCAGCCGCCAGCCGCATGCTACGCAATCTCGATCAGGGCGTCCCGGTCTGCGTCACGGTCACACTGGTCGATGGGTTAGTTCTCGCCCGCTCCGTCTTCAATCACTCGATGAACTACCGCTCCGTGGTAATTCTCGGCACGG
Organism: Terriglobales bacterium; assembly: GCA_035272625.1. Taxonomy (GTDB): domain Bacteria; phylum Acidobacteriota; class Terriglobia; order Terriglobales; family Acidobacteriaceae; genus Acidiflorens. The sequence continues at coordinate 47,549 of DATEQN010000022.1, forward strand.
CAACACTGGTTGATGACCCGGCAGAAAAACTCGCAGCCCTGCGCGCGCTGAGCGAGCACATCATCCCTCATCGGTGGGACGACTCCCGTCAGCCTAACGAAAAAGAACTGAAAGCCACGTCGGTCCTGCGCCTGCCCATCACTGAATTCTCAGCCAAAGTGCGAGTTGGCCCCCCCGTGGACGACGAGGAAGATTACGAGTTTCCGACCTGGGCAGGAGTGATGCCGCTGGAGATGAAGGTAGCAGCCGCGATTCGTGATGAACGTTGTAAGCAGCAACTCCCTGCATACTTGAAGAACTACTCACGCAAGAAAAAATCGGTAGCCTGAAAATGCTCGCGTAGGGGCGGACGCATTCGTCCGCCCAGCCGGACTATTTCCCGGCCACAATCGCGCGAAGAATCCCATTGCATTCCCGCCAAGCCGCCCTTTCGCTGTGAGGACTATGCCGCCCATCTTCGATAAAGCGCATTTCCGCAGATGGTAACGATGCCTGCACTCGTTCCATCTCTCCCGGCTCAGTTCGCGGATCCCGTCTCCCATGCACAAACGTCACGGGCACTTTCAATTCGCTTAACCGCCCGTCATACAGATCCTGATCCGGACGAGCGCACTGCGCCGCAAGTTTCAGCCAGACGCGGCAATTCCGCTGTATCGCTTTCCTCCAGTGCGCCGCGCCATGATCCGCCACCAACAGCTCCTGCACTTTTTCACTAACCTCTTTCGGATGGCTGGCAAACCGCTCGAAGAAACTGTGCGACCCCGGCTTGTTCCGATAGAAATGAAATGCTTCCAGAATCAAACGCACGCAGCGCTGCGGTGCCAACAGCCCGATCATCGCGGCAATGACCGCTCCATCGCTGTGTCCCCAAAGAACCGCGCGCTCGATCCCGAGCGCATCCAATACCAGAAGAGTTTCCTTCGCTGCCCGGCGATGAAAGTCCGTCGGCATCTGCCTCGGCAATCGCGAGGAGCGGCCGTAGCCGGACCGGTCCGGAATTACAAAGCGGACGCGGTCTCCCAAGGCCTCGATCTGCCGGTCAATCGGATACACCCCATAACCCCACCCGCCATGCAGGAACACCACCGGCTGTCCGCTACCCACATCCCTGTAGTGAATCCGAACCGGCCGAACCCCAGGCGCATGTGGCGAGTTTTTCAATTCCACAAATGGCATGTGCGCTCAAAGGATTCAGCTGTTGAACTGCGTGCATCCGATATCCGCGTAGGGACAGCCGCCCCCGGCTGTCCAGCCGGACGAAGTCCGGCAGAGTCGGCAATCTTCGTCACCACGGCGGATCAACTCACGGCAGCAGCAGCAGCTTCCCCGTAGTCTTCCGCCCTTCCAGATCCCGGTGCGCCTGCTGCACTTCGGCCAGCGGATAGACATGCTCAATCCGCAGCTTGAGTTTGCCATCGCGAATCATGCCGAACACGGCCCCGGCACGCGCCTGCAACTCCTGCGAGGTAGCAACGTAATTCCCCAGCGAAGGCCGAGTCAAAAAAATCGATCCCTTCTGCGTCAGCACCAAAGGGTCAATCGGCGCGACCGCCCCGCTCGACCCTCCAAACAGCGCCATCATGCCCCGCGGACGCAGCAGATTCAGCCCCTTGTCGAACGTAGTCTTACCCACCGAGTCATACACTACATCGACACCCTTGCCGCCGGTCAACCGCTTCGTCTCCACCTCGAAATCCGCCTGCGTATAAAGAATGACGTCGTCCGCTCCCGCCGCTCGTGCCAGCTTGGCTTTTTCCTCCGTCGAAACTGTAGCAATCACGCGCGCCCCAATGTTGTGCGCCATCTGCACCAGCAGCAACCCCACTCCGCCGGCAGCCGCATGAATCAGCGCCGTCTCGACCTTTTTCAGCGGATAAGTGTCATAAGCCAGATAGTGCGCCGTCATCCCCTGCAAAATCGCGGCCGCAGCCTCGCGCTCTCCCACTCCCGCCGGAATCTTCACCAGACGCTCGGCCGGCACCGCTGCATATTCGGCATAGCTCCCAAGCGTCATGGTGTAAGCCACCCGGTCGCCGACCGCTACCGCCCGCACGTCGGTTCCAACCGCCGAAACCACGCCCGCCGCTTCCTGTCCCAAGACCAACGGCAGCGGAGCCTTATACCGCCCTTCGCGGTTATAGACGTCAATAAAGTTGACGCCCGCCGCCTGTATTTTCACGACCGCTTCGTTAGCCTTCGCCTGCGGAACCGGCAAGTCCACCAACTCCATCACTTCCGGCCCGCCTGTTTGCCTGATCTGTATAGCTTTCATATGCGCTTTCGATGATTCCGAACCGGCGAAAGACTCGTTGCCATCTTCCGCCGGCCTGAGGTAATATGCCCAGCCGGTCCCCAAAGTAACATGGGTCACGGTCCTTCGGTAGCGTTGACCCAACGAATTTTGCGGTAGTACCATCTCATACTGGAGAGACGCACGATTGCGTCCAGGGATGGTTCCGATAACTTTTTGAAAATATGAGGTTTTCTTCTAAACCGTATCTGGCGAACCTGCTCTCCGCCGCATTGACCGCGACGTTGGCAGCGACCCTCGCCTGCCAGAGTTCCCAAAAGACGTCTTTCATGCCTCCTGCCCAGGCGCAAGCGCCAGCCCTGATCGCGGCCACCCGCCAACCAGATCCGCAAAGGCAACGGCCCGCCGTCGCTGAACCCCAATCGAAGCCGCAGGTTCCGCTGGCCCTCCAGGCCGATCCCGTAGCCGACCTGATCGCCCGTGTCGAAAAGGAATACCGCTCCGGCCAGAACAACTATCAAGCCGGCCACCTCGAAGCCGCAAAGCAGAATTTCGATTCCGCCTTCAACCAGCTCCTCGGCAGCGGATTCGACCTCCAATCAGACGACCGCCTGGAGCAAGAACTAGACCGCATTCTCGATGGCGTCAACGGCCTCGAGCTAGCCGCCCTGCAGCAGGGTGACGGTTTCGCCGAGCAAAAGTCGGAACCCGCGCCCATCGACGAAGCCAACGAACTCACTCCCGCGGTTGACCAAACCGTCAAAGCCAAAGCCGAAGCCGAAATCAAATCCACGCATTCCGACCTGCCCCTGATGATGACCGACCAGGTGGCCGGCTTCATCAATTATTTCTCCAACCGAGGCCGAGGCACCGTAGAGCGCGCCCTAGCCCGCTCCGGCCGCTACGAAGACATGATCCGCCGCACCCTGCAAGAAGAAGGAGTGCCGCAAGACCTGATCTACCTCGCCCAGGCTGAGTCCGGCTTTCATCCCCTGGCAGTTTCAAGAGCCGGGGCAAGAGGCATGTGGCAATTCATGGGCAGCCGAGCCAAAGGCTACGGACTAGAGCGCAGCTGGTGGGTAGATGACCGCCAGGATCCCGAAAAAGCCACCCGAGCCGCCGCCCACCACCTAAAAGACCTCTACAACGAATTCGGAGACTGGTACCTCGCCATGGCCGCCTACAACTCCGGCCCCGGCACCGTCCAGAGCGCCGTCAAGCGCACCGGCTACGCCGATTTCTGGGAACTCTACCGCCGCAACGCGCTACCCAAGGAAACCCGCAACTACGTTCCCATCATCCTCGCCGTAACCATCATGGCCAAGAATCCCGCCCAGTACGGACTGGATGAGGTCGTGAAGGAAAAGCCAGTTCCCTACGACACCGTAAAGATCGCCTATCCCATCGATCTTAGGTTAGCCGCCGAGTGCGTGGACGCGACCGCCCAAGACTTGCTCGACCTAAATCCCAGCCTGCTCCGCATGACCACGCCGAGAAATCCGGGCGGAGCGACTGGAAAAGATCAGGCCTTCGAGCTCCACCTGCCCGCCGGAACCGCCGCCAAGTTTCAAACCGCCGTAGCCTCGATTCCCACCGACAAGCGTGTCTGGTGGCGCTATCACAAGGTCCAATCCGGAGAAACCCTAGCCTCCATAGCCCGCACCTACCACACGAATCCAAAAGCCATAGCCGAAGCTAACGACCTGAACGACGGCTTCAACAACGGAGCGGTCGCCCCCGAGAGCCGTCTAATCATCCCCATCGCTCCCGGCAAGCAGAGCGACACCAGCACCTACGCCCACGCCACCACGCGTTACCACGTGCGCAAAGGCGATACGGTCGAATCGGTAGCCGAGAATTTCGGAGTCTCCGCCAAAATGGTTCGCGGATGGAACCGCCTCAAAGGCAACAGCCTCGCCGGAAGAAAAGTCTTGTATCTCCACCTGCCCGTCACTCCGCGCGCAGGCGAAACCCAGGTAGCCGCAAAACATTCCAGCCGATCAAAGCACCCCGCCGCAACCCAAACCGCAATGTCCACTGCAAAGCCCAGCGGAGTGGTTCATCACAAAGTCAAGCCCGGCGAAACGCTCTATTCGATAGCCAACTCCTACAACACCACGGTGACCGCTCTAAAGCACGACAACCGCAACCTCGCGGCGCTGCGCCCAGGCATGATTCTGATAGTTCACAATCCCCGCTAAGAGTTAATTTAAATCTGTCATCCTGAGCGAAGCGAAGGACCTATGCATCTGGCCGCGTATCGGCTTCGGATGCCGGGTGCCCCACCTTTCGCGCCTTTCGAAAGGTGGGATTCCACAAAAGTGTGCCGTATGGGATTTCTTGTCCGTTGACTCTGTTTTGAGGGGGCGCACCCCCAACCCAACCATCACCAAATTGCCCTTTGCACCGTTAGTCGAGACTGGTAGATAATGATCCCGACCGAGGGGGCCATGGGGAAACCCATGGCCCTTTTCTCATGGCAAGGCAGAGTGCGTTCTAGAAAACACGCTCGAGTTCGACGGGAGGTGGCAAATGGGTAGCCTGCATTGCCTCAACGTGGGTTGCGCTGACGCCAGTGTCATCATCACGGACACCGCGACCTTTCTCGTTGACTGCCACAACATTAGTGACCACAGCCACCTTCTCCCGTCCAGCAAAAGGCTTCGGGCCGTCTTCATCACGCACCAGCATTTCGATCATTATTCTGGATTGGAATACCTGAGAGATGAGGGCTACGCCATTGAGTATCTAATCTATAGCCCGTACGACCGCAGGTACGGCGACGGAAGCGTTACAGTCGAGGAGTGGGACGAATTCAACACCGTCCGAGACCATTTCAAGGGGAACGGGACGAAACTGTACGCGCCGTACAAGCAGGATAGCTGGGACAAGCCATACTGGAGCGTTGACGGCCTGAAGTTCTGGATGCTCGGACCTGAGAAAAACACAGCGACGAGCCAGACTCGCGAACTGCATGACGCCTGCCTGGTCTTTCGAGCCGACATGGGTAAGCGGAAATGCACGTTCACGGGTGACGCCTCGGATGCGAACCTCTCGGGCGTCGCCACGATCAACCATATTTGCGACGACATTCTGCACGCTAGCCACCACGCGAGCCTAGACGGCGCGAACCTGGAGTTCATAAAGAAGTGCGGGGCACAATACACACTGATCTCCACCGCGAGCGGTAGGCACGAGAATGTACCTCATCCGACAGCACTGAAGAGGTACGAAGACAACACCGCCCATGATGTCAGGAGAACTGATGTTGACGGCTCATGGAAGTGGACGTTTTGAGAAAGGACGGAGGCTGCAATGAAAGAAAGCTTGAGGTTTACTCTCTACGAGATTCTCGGCTATCTAATGCCGGGCTTGATCGCCGCCGCGGCTCTGACGATCTCCCTGTGGACCATTTTTCGCGGTGATTCCGTCCTGCCGCTTAGCCTTTGGCGCCTCAGCCCGACCGGAGTCTTGGCGGTGCTCTTCGTCGCATACGTGATCGGACACCTTGTTCAGGCCTTGGCGAACCCGGTGCTTAAGGGGGCCGACAAACGCATCATGTCTGACAATGACCCGGCGATCCTCGTAGCGAAACAGCGCGCCGCGAAACTGTTTCAAGGAACGACGGTAAATATCAGCGAGATCTGCGATACCTGGCTAGAACGTGTGATGGATGAGCGGTGCATACGGGTAGGCCAGCAAGGAGACCGGGAAATATTCACCTACCGGGAGGGGTTCTATCGCGGCAGCACTGTCGCTTCAGTCTTGTTTTGCGCCGGACTTGTGGTCTGCATCTTCACCGGGAAGCTGCGGCTGCTTGTCGGGGACACCGTATTTGCCCCGTCACGGTGTGAACTTAGTGTCGTGCTGCTGATCTCGGCTCTAGGAGCTTGGGGACTGTACAAGCGCTTTCAGCGTTTCAGCGAATACCGAGTCAACAGAGTAATTGCTGCCTTTATTGCACTTCCATAGCGGCAAGCCGCGGCCAGTAGGCACCAGCCCCTTGAAAAGTCGGGTGTCCCTCATTGCGCCCCGCAGGGCTGGGCTCAATGCGGCTGGACGCGCCCACATGATTCCCATCCGCCCCGACCTTTTTCATCACACCCAACCAGTGAGAGCCATCACAGGCCTCTGAGCCCAGTTCTCAGTTCCCGGTTCTCAGTAACTGCGTCCAAAACTGGGAGAGGACCGAGAACTACAACTGGTCTCATCAATGGTTCTCCGAGCAGGCTGTCCGGCCCTCAGGGGCTAAAGCCCGCATTTTTAATGGCACGGTGCCCCAGGTTCGCGCCCGCCCTTTGGGCGCTAACCTGGGCGAAGGCGAACCCGACTCGGAGAGTCTACTTGAGTGGACTTTCCTCCTCCGACAGTGCGATGTAGGTTGGTCGTGTGCCGCGCGGTCTCCGACGCTTTCACGAATCCGGGCAATCGCATTTTGTAACTTTTAGCTGCCGCCGCCGACACGCTTATTTCGCAACTGCCGAGGTCTTCGATTTGTTCGTTCGGTGCCTGGAGAATATGCGGATCCGGTTCGACATTTGCGTGTATGGGTATGTGGTCATGCCGGAACACGTTCATCTGCTGCTGAGTGAACCGGGCGGCCTCGAATTACATCAGTCTTCCCGAGGTGACTGCTCCCAGGTTAGCGCCCAAAGGACGGGCGCGAACCTGGGGCACCATGCCTCCGTAACACTGGCCGAAGCTATTCACTACCTGAAGTTGTCTTTCACTAAACGGCGGAGTCTATGGTCATCCGACTCCCAGGTTAGCGCCCAAAAGGCGGGCGCGAACCTGGGGCACCCTCTGGGGTCTTTCTGGGAGAAACGCTACTATGATCGCAATGTGCGGGACTACGATGAATTCAAGGTGAAGCTGCGGTACTTGCACAGGAATCCGGTGAAACGCGGACTGGTGCAAACACCCGAACAGTGGAAGTGGAGCAGCTACCGGCACTACGCGCTGAGGGAAATTGGCGCTGTCGAGATCGAATCGGAGTGGACGGCTCGAGATCGCGAACTTAAAGTTCGAGGTGGAAATAGGCGCGTGTTCTTGCTCCCTGAGTGATTTCCGCACGGTGGTAAGAGTCCTAAGCTCGCCACGACTCTGGAATCCCACATTATCGAAAAACGCGAAAGGTGGGGCACCAAGCTAACTCCTTGATTCCAAAATACCTTACAAGTAAGTCCTTATTTCTCAAAGACCTGGCGAGAAACAGTACCACAATCTCCGCTAAGTCTTTGACTTTAAAAGACCGCGATTAGGGGGGTCTTTGAGGACCGCAGCTCTTTGGCGACAACATCAGCACTGACTCAACTATCCCATCAACATCCCACCATTCACGTTGAGCACGTGTCCCGTGATGTAGGACGCATCGTCGGAGGCCAGAAAGCACACCGCGCTGGAAACGTCCTCCGGAGAGCCGACTCGACCCAGTGGAATTTGCTTCACCGCACTCTGCTTGAATTCTTCGCTGAGCGCTGCGGTCATGCTGGTCTCAATAAATCCCGGAGCGATCGCATTACAAGTAATATTGCGCGAAGCCACCTCGCGAGCCATTGCCAGAGTCAGCCCGATCAGCCCGGCTTTCGAAGCGGCATAATTCGTTTGTCCTGCCTGTCCCATCTGTCCGAAGACGCTGGTGATGTTGATGATCCGTCCCCAGCGCTGCTTGAGCATCGAACCGATCACCTGCTGGATGCACAAATACGCGGAAGTCAGATTCGTATTCAGCACCGCGTCCCAATCGGCGCGCTTCATGCGCATTACGAGTTGGTCGCGCGTGATGCCGGCGTTGTTCACCAGGATGTCGATCTTGCCAAATTGCGCGAGCGCCGACTTGATCCCGGACTTCACCTGCTCTTCGTCAGCCACGTCGATGACGAAAGCCGCGGCTTTGCCGCCCGCTGCCGTGATCTCGGTGACCAGTTCGTCGAGTTTCTGCCGATTGCGCGCCGCTGCCGCAACGCTTGCGCCCTCCCGCGCCAAGGCCAGCGCGCAGGCATGACCGATGCCTTGCGACGCTCCCGTAACCAGCGCAACTCGTCCGTCGAGTTTCATGCGTGCTCCTTAGGAACCGGGACTTAGGAATCAAACTCAGGAATCGAAGTCAGGAACGGAGGATTATAAACGCAGTGGAAGATCGGCGGTTGGTAAAGGCTAAAGGGGAACGCATCCTGTGTGGTGACGGCGCTTTGCCCCGTCCAAGCGGAGCGAAGCCCCGCTTCCACACTAGCCCGCTTGCGTCGCAGCGCGCGCCAGCGAGACCGTCGCAAGAATCTTTTCAATTTTCTCCAGCAGCGTCCGCCGTGAATAGGGCTTCGCCAGAAAATAGGTGCGGGACTCGGGCGCTTCCGTCTCGTACTCCGCGTTGCCGTAACCGGACGTCACCAGCACCACAACCTCCGGTGAATGTTCCCGCAGATCTTGCCCCAGTTGCTGGCCCGATCGTCCCGGAAGCACCATGTCGGTCATCACCAGATCGATTCCGCGCTTGCACTCTTCATAGACCTTGGTTGCCTCGCGCGCATCCTCGGTGGGCAGAACCTCAAAGCCCGCATGCTCCAGAATGCTGCAAGTCGCCTCGCGCACAAAAGGTTCGTCTTCCACCAGAAGAATCGTGCGCCGCCGCGGCCGGTCGTTTTCCTTTTCCTTGGCGTATGCATAGGGCTGAAGAGTCATGACATGCTCCAATTCACATATTCTCTTCAGCAATAACATGACCTCGCCGCGTGGCGCTCGGCACCAAAGGTCCCTGCCATTCGAAAATATGTTTGGAATCTACTTGGGCGCGCTGAGAATCGTCTGCCTGGGATCGAGCACGATCTTCCGCACAGCGCTCGGCGCGGTCAGCCGAAACGCGGTCTCCGCGCCATCTGCCAACACTTCACCGAGAAAGACCAGCGCGTTTCCTTCCATCGTGGCGTACACCGGAACCGCCGTCACCAGATCGTCGGGTGCGTCCTTTTGTACGATCATGCCTGTAACCGTGGTTACGCCAGTTTTCTCCGTGATGCGGATCTCTCGCGCTTCCAGCTCCGGTATCGCCGTCCCTTCGATCCAACCTTCCAGGAACCAGTCGAGCTTGCGACGATTCTCGTACCAAAGTGGTCGCGGCAGTTCCTCTTCGAAGACTTTTACCAAGTCCTCAGTGCTCATGCTCTTTCCCGCATACCGATCGCGGGCTTTCCGCAGGGCGCGGAAGAACGGCTCGTCTGGATCGGCGTGTCCTTTCCGAGAACGGGATGCCATTTCGGAATCGCGCAACATCATGCGCAGCATGTGAAACAGCCACGTCCCTCTTTCGTAGCTGATCGCGTCGTATCCTCGCGGAAAATGCGACGACTCCAGCCGCGGCCCCAGCGTCACCGGTCCCGCGTCGCGCAGCCGCTCTCCATCCTTGTTCCTGCTCAGAAGATCGCGGCGATACTTTTCGAGAACCTGGCGGAATTGCGCTGGTTTCTGCTGCTCCAGCAACATCAGCGACGCGTAGTTCGCCAGACCCTCCGCCAGCCACTGATCCCGATAGCTCTTCCACAGCACCAGATCGCCCCACCATTGATGCGCCGTCTCGTGGACCAAGACCTGGCTGTCAAGCGCGCGATTCACCGGGTCAAGACGCAGATCGGTCTGCTCCTGTGGGCTGAGAAACGCGAAGCTCGACAGGAACACCAGCCCCGGCCATCCCTGGCTCAACTCCCCCGGCATCTGCGTCAGCGCCAGCGAACCATACGGATACGGCCCAAACCACTGCGAGAAACTTGCGATGGCCTTTGCCGCCTTGTCCGCCACCGCCTGCACGTCATGCGCCGGCGACGGAGGCGGCGGAGTCACCACGATCGGGCCCAGCGACCGCGATTTCGGCCCGCGAGCGCTGGGGAAAGTCGGCTGTTCGATCACTTCCGGCTGCGCCTTGGGAAAGGATTTCTCGACTCCCTTCGTGCCATACGCTTCCACGAGAATGTTGCCTGCCTTCGCCTCGGCCCGAACGTATTTGCCCAGGTTAAAGCCGGCTACCGGGATTGGCCGCTCCGAGGTCCACCGCGAGACTTTTTCCGCCCCTGCTTCCCCGTTCGTTTCCGCTTCCTCGCCCGCCGCTGGTGATAACTGTTTCCCGGTTGCCACCAGCGTCCAGTTCGCCGGATAGTGAAATTCCATCTCGAACTGCGCCGGGCTCAAACCGAAATTCGGATACCAGGTGCCACGCTCACCCACATACAGCAGTCCGCTTCCCGCCTCCGACAGAACCTCGCCCGCATAGCTGAACCGCAGTTTCAATTCCTGTCCGGCTCCGAGCGGGGCAGGGAACACCACCGCCACCAGATCGTTCCCTTTGCGCTGCAGCTGCGTTCCTTCAATTGCCGGATTCTGGATGAAGTCCAACGGCCGCCCATCCGCCTCGACGACATCAACCTTCAGATAACGCGACAACTCAAACAGCAGCGTCCTTTCCCCGCCGCTGCGCATGCGGACTTTTACCTCCGTCGATGCTCGCAACATGGTCGGAGGCTCGACCGAGGCCCGAATCCGGAGACCCGTGATCGAGGCGCCACTGGCCGGTGGAGCGGAAATTAGGCTGCCCGCTCCAGTGGGCGCAAACGAAGTCCAGATATCGAAGAAAGGGATGCCGTCTTCTACGCGCGGCTGTCCCGCCCACAAAGGCTCGGCGCCCGCCGCATCCCAGAACACTTCAAAGCCGCCCAGTTTCTTGCCCAGCAAATGAGCGTGCAGCAAAGGCGGAAATTTGCGAGCCAACTCGCTTCCCCCCTCATTTCCACCGGACGCCGGAAGAAAATGACTGAAGTCCAGCAGCAAGCGCAGAGCGTCAAATTCCGCCAGGCTGCGGCTCGTCTCGCTCCAATTTTTTGTGAATTCCGAGCCCTCCGGTTCTGGTTTCAGAAACGGCTGCAGGACCGCCGCCGTGTCGTCGTTAAAGCGCAGATATCCCGAGGTGAACTGCTCTTCGAGGATCGCCATCCCGGTAAACAGCGCCAGCGACCCGCGCTCCACACGGTTCGGGGGCCGCAACCGAATCTCGCCCTCACCCTCGAAGAATGCCCCCGTGATCCGCCCGCAAATGTCTTCCGTGAAGGCCAGCGTGCCGTCGTCGAAATCAAGATGAAGACTGGGCCGGTCGATCGAGGCGTCCCGAATGCGGTAGACGCGTTGCGGATCGAGGCCGACCGAACGGATCCGGGCATAAAGCCCGCTGGTGGTTTGCGGACAGTCGGGGCCCGACCCCGCAGCGTGCGCCCACGCGGTGAGGGCGCCAAGGCAGCAGCACGCCAATCCGACCATCCAACGCCACCGAACCGACCGTGGCCTCATAAACAGTTCTCAGTTCCCAGTTCTCAGTTCTCAGAAAAACCCACGGACCATCCGGTTCCCACCGAAAGTTGAGAACTGGGAACTTCTTGACAATTGTCTCGTTGTCCGGTCGGGGAGCCGAGCCCCAGCACCATCGTCACCTTACCGACTCTCCACCCCATTGCTAGAATCAGCCGAGTGCGAGCCCTCGTCCTCATTCTAGTGCTTCTTCCGGCGCTGCCAGCGCCCGCCGACGTCATCCATCTCAAGAATGGACGCACCATCTGGGCCGACCAGGTCCGCGAAAATAAAGACCGCGTCGAATACGACCTCGGCGAAGACACCTACGCCATCCCGAAGTCCTCCGTCGAGCGCATCGAAGCCGGAGGCGTTGCCCCCGTTCACGCCGGAACATCGGGCAATATTAGTGCACCCGACATCACTCCACCCGCGCCCTCGTTCAACCACGAAGCCGATGTTGCCGGAAAAGTCATCCACGACGGCAAAGTGGATACCGACGCCCTCGCCAGCGTCGCGCAAACCGCCAATTCCGAACTCGCTGCCACCGCATACTTCCTCGCTGGCAAGCACGAGTCCGATCACGGTAACTTCCCGCAGGCCAAGCGCTATTACGAATCCGCGCTCCGCTTCCAGCCGGATAACTCCACCTTGCTGATCTACTACGTCGCCACCCTCCTGCGCACGGGCCATGCCGCGGAAGCTCTGTCCTACGCGCAACACGCGGCCAGCATCGCTCCCGACTCACCCGATGCCATTGCCATGCTGGGCTTCGTTCAATTCGCCAGCGATCATACGCCTGATGCGATTCGCTCCTGGAAGAAGTCGCTGGCGCTGCGTCCCGATGCCACGGTCAGCCAGTACCTGGCTCGCGCCGAGCGCGAATCTACGGCCGAATCCGATTTTTCGCAACGGGAAAGCAGCCACTTCAATCTTCACTTCGAAGGAAAAGACACTTCCGAGACCTTCCGCCGCGACCTGCTCGCCACGCTTGACTCGGAGTATGACGACCTGGTCCGCGACCTCGGATACTCGCCGCACACCAACATCGCGGTCACCCTCTACACGCAGCAGGCCTTCTTCGACGTGACCCGCGCCCCTTCCTGGAGCGGCGCCATCAACGATGGCAAGCTGCGCATCCCGATCAGTGGCGTCCAGAGCGTTACTCCTGAGTTAGCTCGAGTCCTGAAACATGAACTAACTCACTCCTTCGTCTCCCAGATGTCCAGCAACCGCTGCCCCACCTGGCTCAACGAAGGCATCGCACAGATCGAAGAAGGGAAGTCGTCCGCCTCCAACGGACGCCAACTCGCGCAACTATTCGCCGCCGGCAATGAGATCCCCTTCAACATGCTCGAAGGCAGTTTCATACGCTTCTCCGCTCGCGAAGCTACCGTGGCCTACGCCGAATCCCTGGCCGCCGCCGAATACATGCGCGACGCCTATGGCATGAGCGAAATCGCGCATATCCTGGAACGCCTATCCCAAGGCAGCTCCACTGAAGCCGCTCTGCGGGCCACCGTCCACTCCGACTACCGCCAACTGCAGGAAGAAATGACGAGCAAGTTAAAAGAAAGATATGGTAACTAGGTCGTGTCGGATTTCGATGCGCTGCCCCTAGCAGGCTGCTGAAAAACTACTCCCAATCCACAGGGTGACATGGTAGTAGTTGCGAATGCGAGGAGACGATCAGCAACAGGACGGGATGTTCAGCTATATCTCACCCGACAAGAGAGTGCCGCAGGATCATCCGTTG
>DATEQN010000023.1:0-30429 GCA_035272625.1 Terriglobales bacterium
CCAATGCAACTAGGTGAAAGGTGGTCTTGCCCAGATCGATGCCGATCGATGCGATGTTCATGGATGATCCTCCTGATGTAAACTGCCGAGCCGTTTATGCTACCCGGCGGCGGACCATCTCATTAATCCCGATTACACTCAGTGACCGGGTTTTTCAGTGAATGAGCTAAGCGGGGACGCAACGATGCCTAAGACCAGTCCGGCCAGCCAACCAATTGCGATACAAAGGCTACTGATCATGACCGCGCATACAATTACAACGACAACGGACTCCATCGCGTCCAGTACATCTGTCCAGCTGAGAGCGGCGCTGGTCGCCATGATGTAGACCCCATAGAAAAACCCGGCAGCACCACCGATTGATGCGCCGATGAGCTCAGACTTCTTCATCCACTCACCGTATGTGGCCATAGTCGCCACCCCCTTTGTTTGCCCTTCCAGTTACCCTAATCGCAAGGCGGACACGACCAGGAGAGTCAGAATTGCCAGAACTGCGACAGAAGCCGCAACAACACTGAGAAAATAGTTACGAGCGGGATTGCGCGTCATGCGGACCTCCTTCACGGACGGAAGCAAGGGGCCATGGTCGAGGTCGATCATTCAGCTACGATCGTTCCGGCCTCGATCTGCCAGGCCCAAAATACGAATCGTCACCGACAACACAATTACTAGAGGGCCGACGTTCAAAGCTCTCGCCTCAGGGGGTGTGCACACCGTGGTGGGACCTGCTCTTCGGTGAGGCGCGACGTTCTAATACCTCACACGAATGCGCGCGTTCTGTCAGTGACAGGAGTCACATCTTGATGTGAGGCGATCGCCAGGAACCACAGAGCAAGGCAATGCGTTCTGGCCGAATCTCGGGGACGGAGAGATGCAGGCGGCCTCAGGACGACCAGTTGGATTTGGGTGCCTGAAAGCTGATAGCTGAAGATTTGACGGTACAGCTTTTGCAGTAGGCAGCAACCTCTCTTGAGTCTCCTCCCAACCTGTGTTCTCATTAGGGAATGACCGGGCCCGTGGGGGTCCGTCTGCGTCGCTTGAACCTCAACCCTCAACCTCATCTTTGGGCGGAATACGCGGAATACAATGAGCGGAACACCAGAGGAGAAGAATCATGAAAAAAGTAAGCTACATTCCCAAGGGATACAATTCGGTGACGCCGTACCTCGTCATCAAGGGCGCCGCGAAAGCGATCGAGTACTATAAGGAAGTTTTCGGGGCAACCGAACTCGTGCGCATGGCCGATCCCAGCGGACGCGTCGGGCACGCCGAACTGCAGATCGGCAACTCGCGCATCATGCTGGCGGACGAAAACCCCGCCATGGGCAACCGCAGCGCCGAGAGCATCGGAGCGTCTCCGGTGAGCCTGTATGTGTATCTTCCGGATTGCGACAAAGTCGTCGCCAAAGCGGCCGAGCAGGGAGCGAAAATCCTGAAGCCGGTTGCGGACCAGTTCTATGGGGATCGCTCCGGATTCATCCAGGACCCGTTCGGACACCTTTGGGGCATAGCGACTCACAAGGAAGACTTGTCCCCGAAGGAGATGGACGAACGCGCCCGGAAAGCGATGCAGGCCGCGTAGCAACCGACAGCTCTGGCCGTTAGCACGAAGTCGGATTTGGCTAACGGCTCAAGCTAACGGCTAGAGAGGCTCGGTGATTGCATCCTCCGTCGCCGCGTGCTCGTATACTGTAGTCACAACCTTAGAAAGGAAATCTCCCCATGCTTTCTGCTGGCAATCCTTTTCCGAATTTCTCTCTCCCTAACCAGGATGGCAAGACCACGAAGCTCTCCGATTTCGCCGGACATTGGCTCGTCGTTTACTTCTATCCGAAAGACGACACGCCGGGGTGCACCACCCAGGGCAAGTCGTTTACGGCGGCCAAGGCTGATTTCGATGCTGCCGGGATCAAGGTCATTGGCATCAGCGCCGACGACGTCACATCGCACAAGAACTTCTCCCACAAGTTCGCCTTTACCATCGATTTGGTCTCCGACACCGACTCCAGCCTGATGAAGACGCTCGGCATCGGCCAAGCGGAATGGAAAGGGATGAAGTTCTGGGAGCGCACCAGTTTCGTGGTCGATCCTAAGGGCGTGATCCGCAAGGTGTACGAAAAGGTGAACCCGGAAGGCCACGAGAAAGTGCTGCTCGCCGACATCGAGGGGATGAAGGCGAAGGCCGCCTGATAGTTACTGTAGAGCCGCGGCAAGCGGCTCTCTACGATTAGGATGTCAGCTATTCCGCTAGCGGGTCGGTGGCGAACTCCGATCCGCTACTGCTGCGGCCGTTCCACGGCCGGCGCAAGGTTCCGGCAAGCAGCCCTTCCGCCATCACCGAGGGCAGGATCCTGCACAGCCGCGCTCGCAAATCGCGGTAGCCCTGAATGCCGGCAAAAAGGTCGCTCATCAGATCGCGCAAACTTGCACTTTGCGCGGTTAGAGACACCATCCGCTCCAGCACGCTCTCCCCGAAAATCTGCCCGTGGTAGAAACGCTGCGAAACGCGCGCCGCCAGCTTCAACTCCGGGAGCACCTCTTCTGCCAGGATCGCGCGGTACTCCTGTGGTCGTCCGGCCAACAACGCGCTGGCACACAACTCCGCGGATCTTAGTGCGTAGTAGAGACCTTCTCCGGTAATTGGATCCACCAGTCCCGCACTGTCGCCGATCATGGCCCAACCATCGCCGCAGACTTCGAGCGTTTCGAAGGTCTGCGCACGAAAGGATGGAAGGGTGTGAGAGTAGAAGCGGGCACCGTCCAATTGGAAACCGTTCTCTTCGAGCCAATGTTCTTTGAGCCAACGTTCCAGTATGCGGCGCAACTCGACGGTAGGGACTTCGCCCATTTTGCCCGCGATTCCGGCGGAAACATGATCCGCCCGCGGGAACACCCAGATGTAACCGGAGATTCCCTTTAGAAACTGAATTTGCATCAGAGAACTGCGGCCGGGGATGAAGTAGCCCGCGGTGACCATCAGATCGCCCGGGGCAATCGGTGAGAGAAACTGCGAGCGGAACGGATTGCGCGCGCCCGCTGCCAGCATCAGGTAGGACGCCCGGTATTCACGCTGGGGCGTGAGCAACTGCCAGTCTCTTTGCCCGTCTTCTTGCTCGTCTCGGCCGGTTCGCGAAATCCGCGTGACGCGCTCGTGATGCACAGCAACGCCGGCGCACCGGGCTCGCTCCAGCAACAATCCATTCAGCGCCAAGCGCGAGAAGATCGCGACCGGGTACTGCATGTGAAAACGTACCCGCTGGCCGGACGGACTGATCAGCTCGCATCGGTCAATGAGATTGAGATTGAGATTGCCGAGATTGCTCTCGCTCCCGGCATCCGCCAGAAACGGATATTGCTGCAAAGCTTTGTGCGTGAGTCCGCCGCCGCAAGGCTTTTCCCAGGCAAGCTTTTCGTCAAAGAGAACGACGTCCCTGCCTCCCGCCGCCAGCAGCGCACCTGCCAGAGCGCCCGCAGGACCGCCTCCGACGATGGCAATGGGTTCACGCGTTCGCATGTTCTAGCCGCGGATTTTGCCGCCAGGATTTTGCCTCAAAAAGAGAAGAACTCGCCGACGGGCAGCAAACGCCGCACCGCTGCTCTCGCGAGTTCTCCCCGAGGTGGGGTTGGCAAGGATGCCCGCGGAATCCGTGAGCTCCCGTTACTGCAGCGTGGTGGCGCTGGTCAGCCCCTGGTAGATGAACAATCCCGCAATGACCAGGATCATGGCCCCTGATATGGCGCCGAGCACCTTGACGATCGGTGTGATCTTTCTCATCTTGGCCAGAACTTCCGTTTGATCCTTATGCATCTGGGATTCGGTGTCATGGAGGAAGATGGAATCGTCCTCGTGCATGCTGAGGGTGCTTTTATAGATCAGGAGGATAATGAGGATGCCCGTCAGAACACCCCACGCGACAAGCAGCATGAACATAGGAGTCATACGTCACCTCGGAGCTGAGATCGAGCCAATTCCCGAAATTGCCTCCCCAGCGAAACTCTCTGGTATCGCCGGTGTTCGGGTACGGCCCCCTACTGTGCACGATTATAGACCCCTTGGCAAGAGGGGATGCGACTTCTTGCTTACCTGGAGCATCCAAAGGCTGAGTTCGGGGACTCTTACGGGCTTCCGAAAAGGCTTGCCTAGCCGGTTGCAACCTTTGTTATACTAGGCCTTACAAGGAGATAAACAGATGGCAACTACCACCGCACCCGGAGTTCAACCCAAAACCGCAGCGCCAGTTTTGACCCCCGCTGCGATCGCCAAAGTTAAAGAGATCATGGCGTCGCAGTCGCCAGTTCCGTCGGGATTGCGGTTGTCCGTAGTTGGCGGCGGTTGCTCCGGCTTTCAGTACTCCATGGCCTTCGAGAACGGCGCGGGCATGATGGACAAGGTGTTTGACTTCGACGGTTTGAAGGTATACGTGGACGCTACTTCGCTGATGTATCTTGGCGGAGCGCATGTCGATTACGTCGAGACCCTGGAAGGCGCCGGGTTCAAGTTTGACAACCCGAACGTGAAGAGCACCTGCGGCTGCGGTTCCTCGTTCAACGTCTGAGTTGCATTTCCGGTTTTACCCGAAGCCCCGCGCAGGACGCGGGGCTTTTCAGTTTGCGGGGATATTGCGGGGAAGATGAGCTCTACTGTTGGGGCGGCGTCGGGCCCGAATTTTGCTGAGGTTGCGTCGGAGCGACCGGGGTTTGCCCGGCGTTCGGCATTAGCCCTTGACCTTGCCCGAGTCCTTGTCCTCCGAATCCTTGCCCCGGCATACCGGCCGCCGGCTGTCCAGGGGTTAGGCCGTTCAGGTTCCCCGCCGGGGGGAGATTAGGATTCACCGGCCCCACCAGCAAGCCTCCGCGATCGAGCTGCTGTACATAGATGAAGAACCAGTCGTTGTAATGGCTTTTGTCGAAGAACACGCGAATGGTCTTCGCCTTGCTCGTGCTGGCGACCCCCAGAATCGGCCCTCCGCCGAACGTCGGCCCGTTGAAGCCCGATCCGGAATTGGAGCTTGTATTGGAATTCGAAGACGACGATCCGGACGAATTCGAATTTCCCGACACATCCGAGTTACCGGAAGATGAGTTGCCCGAATCGCCAGTCCCAGAAGTCTGACCGCCCGCGCCACCGGTTTGCTGAAGCCCACCGGTTTGCGCTCCCAAACCGCCAAGGCCGCCTTGCGTACTGCCAAACCCTCCCGGAGCGGCTCCGCCGAATCCGCCCTGCCCGGGGAGTCCACCTGGTCCGCCGACTCCACCTGGCCCATTCTGCCCGGGCAATACCGGCCCATTGTTCAAGGCGATGTCCTGCTGGTGCAGGAATTTGAAGTCCTTCTCCTTGCCCGTTTTCGGATCCCGACTCATCGGATCCGTATAGCGCTTGCGGAGAAAACGGATATTGTTGGTATTCTCCAGTTCTTCGACGCGCGAGGGATACCGTCCAAATTTTTTGAAAAAGTGTTGAATCGCGCGCATGTACGAGTTGCCCCGGTGTCTTAACTCCTCTTCGCGATCGCGCTGGACCTGCTGTTTAATGTCGGGGAGGACGGCGAGCAGCCCAATCGTGATCAGCGCCACGGCCAGCATCAGCGTGATCATCATGTATCCGCGCTGACGAATTTGTGATTTGTAATTTGTAGTTTGGTAACTTGGTGATCTCAAGCCACGACGTCGCATAACCGCTCACTCGCCTTTAAAATTACAAATTACCAATTACGAATTACCAATCAGCTATGGCCTTCATCCCGGAGCTTGAGTTAACGGCAGGCTCTGCCGGTTGTTGTTGAGCACATCTTCCACGTCCACTGCGGTGGGCGAGATGTGCAGGACGCGATAGCGCCGGTCGACGATGTCGCCCTCACCGGCGATAAAAATGTCTTCACCCTGAACCAGAAATACCTTTTTCGTCTCCCCAGGCCGGTTGGCAAAACCGAAAAACTTGAGCGTGATAGGCGGCGGCCCTGGAACGGGCGGCGGCACGAAAGCGACAGGCCGATCCGTGACGCCAGGTCGCTTGGGCTTTTCGATGACTGCCACCGACCCCGCGACGAAAATGTTTCTTCCATTGCCAGCGTACTTAATTTCCTCGCTTTGGCTGAGTAATTTCAAGTCGAGCGTGGGATCCAGCCGCGGCTCCGCCACCACCACCATTTTTCCGTTCGCCGAGCGCCTCATGACAGGCTTCGCCGCCGCCGAAGTCGTCTGCGACGCTGCCGGCGAGGTGGCGGTCGACGAGGGCCAAAACTCATAACCAAACGCCAGGATCAAAATCCCGCCCAACACCGCCAGCGCGATGACTTGCATCCGGTTTTCGATTCCCAGTTTCACTCAGGTACCCGACCGCAGATAACTATGCATGGTGATTTGCAAGCGGACCGACCCCGGACTTTCGCCGGCGAGGTCCACGCTCTCCACTTCGAAAAAAAGCTTCGACCGTTCCAGCGTGTTGATGAACCGCACCAGTTGCAGGTAGTCGCCGGAAAAAGTTCCCCCGATTTCGAGCGGAATTACGCCCGAGCTTTCCGCGGCTTCTTCCTTGTAGCTCATGTGCTGCATGGGGATCTTATTCTCCGACGCCAGCTTCCCGAGCTCGTTCAGCAGTTCGGAATCGCTGGCGGCAAAGCGGTCCTTGTAAAACGCACCGATTTGATCCTTGGCCAGGTTGATTTTATCGGGCATGCCGCGCAGCGGCGCCACCTCGCGGTTCTTCTTCAGCAGTTCGACTTTCAGCTGGTTCAATTGCTGGTTCCGCGACTCTGCCGAACCGACCAGCGGCGAGAACAGAACCCCTACCGCGATCACATCGGCGGCCAGCATCGCCCCAATCGCGATCTTCAACTTGCGCCGTGAATTCTGCAGATCCGGCATTACTTTTCGCTCCGGTTGGACGCTTCAGAAACCAGGTCGGGAACATAGATCGTGACCACTGAAGCGACGACGATGTTCGCTCCGTTCTCCCCAGCCTGCGCTTCCGACACCAGTTGCGTTCCCTGAAAATGCTTCGAGCCTTCCATGCGATGGACCAGTTCGATGGCGGCGGAGCGCGTGTTGCCGGCCACCTTCATGTCCAGTTCCATTTGACTCTGGTCATTCAATTCCGGGCGCAGCGAGACCACATGCAGGTTCGGCGGCATCACCTGTTCCAGATCTTCGAACACCCTCGTCCACGAAAATGACTTGCGTTGAATCAGTCCATTCAAGAACTGCGACTGGTCCCGCGTGCTGCGGTTGGCGGCCATGTCGAGGTAAGCCTGCGCCTTAGCCCGTTCGTTGTCGCGTTCCGCGATCCCGGCCTGCAGGTACGCGATGTCCTGGCGATCTTTGCCGGCTTTGCGCCAGTCGCTCACCGTCAAGCCCAGCAGAAACAACGTCAAAAGGCCGAGCAGCCCCACTCCCAATCCCCAGCGCGTCCAGAATTCACGGGCATCCTCATAAGGCCGGGTCGCAAGATTGATATCGAGACGCATATTTATGAACTCTGAATCCGGCGCCTAAAGGCGCGTCGATGTTAACCGAACCTGGTTAACGAACCTGGTTAACGACTTGGTTAATGAGCTTGCGGCATGCCTGAAGGCATGCCCTGATACGAATCTCACTTACACCACGAACAGCTATGAAATCAGAGCTCCCACCACTCCCGCCATGCGCCAGCGTGGAACCGTCCCGGTTGTGGACCCGATCTGCGACGCCGCCACCAGTTCCTCAACCACCGCGCCGGACTGGTTCTTCAGCGCGGATGCGGCCCCGCCCGATTCCGGCAGGCCCGCCACATACACGCGCTCAATGTTCAGGTTGTAAGTGTCCTGGAAAAACACCACCGAGGGATAGACTTCCTCCGCCAGTTGATCGCCGGTGATGGTCACGCCCCGCACATTTTCGAGCGTGCGGAACAGCAGAAGTTGCTCCTGATCGAGAATCGCGATACTGATCGTGCGCGCGTCCACTTTGACCACCAGCGTGGGCCGTTCCGCGTCCGCGGCTCCGAGCGCCGCCAGCATCGACGGCATAACTACTCCCGCGCTGTAGCCCACATCGCGAAACACCGACTCATATTCCTCAAGAACCTTGTTCAGAACGACCGCCGCCACCACCCGCATCCCCTTACCCGACGACTGCGCGTGGTAGGAAATGCGGGCCTCGGCAGGATCAAAAGGCAAAGATTTCTTGAGCCGGAAGCGGACCACCGCTTCGGCCTCGTCCCGCTTGGCGGGGAGCGTTTCGAAATCAAGCAGGACAACGCGCACCGAGGTATCGGGCAGAATCGCAATCACGTCGCGCGACCGCCCGCCGACGCTGCCGAGCGCGCTTGCGATCGCCTGCCGGATGGCCGCGCCGTCCCGCAGATTCGCTTCCATCAAATCGGGCACCACCGTGCCCGGCGCCAGTTCCCGTGCCGACGACATCTCCACCAGTCGCCCGGTATCAGCGGCGCGGCCGGCGAGCACGCGATCCGCCGCGATTTCGCAGGCCAGCGTCGGACGGCGAACGTGTTTGGAAGAGTTGGTCATTGGCTGATTATCGGCTGATCGAAATTACCTCTGCTTCGGCGCTCGGCTCAGGAATGGGCAACCGGTCTTCTTTCAGCCCATCCAGGTGAAACTCAATCGCTTCTTCGATCAAAGAGCGGACCTCGGCTTTCGCTCCGCCTGTGGTCACCACTCCCGGCAGGTCGGGAACGTAAGCCGCCCAACCGGTACCAGATTTTTCGTAAACAACAACGTAGTTCAAGGCTTCAATCCTGCCTGCTTGAGGACACTGTTCAGAGTGCCTGGAGGAAGATCGTCATTCGGATGCCCCGGCAGCATCTCCGACAATGCCACGCGTCCCCCCGCTTTGTCGGGTGTTTGTATTACCGATGACTTCCACGTGTTTGCTTCAAAAACCAGCCATCCCGCTCCAGCAACTTGATAATATCTCGTACCTTCATGGCGAGAACAGTTACTTCGGCGGGTGCTCTTACTTCACTGCCGGCCATGCCTCCTGTAACCACCCTCAGCGCATGGTCTCGATAAAGGTGACCTTGTTGATTTCCTTCAAGGTGGTGAATCCGCCGCGCACCTTATCCAGCGCCGATTCGCGCAGGAAACGCATGCCCTCTTCGCGGGCAGCTTTCCGGATCTCCGATGTCGGCTTCCGTTCCAGAATCATCTCGCGGATGCGGTCGGTCAAGTCCAGAAGTTCATGAATCGCCGTTCGGCCCCGGAATCCCGTTCCCGCGCACTCGATGCAGCCCTGCCCTTCGTACAAAGGAACCTGCGACCACACTTTCGGGTCCAGACCGCTGGCCTCGAGCACGTCGATTGGATAATGCACAGCCGTGCGACAGGAATCGCAGATCACCCTGACCAGCCGCTGGGCCAGAATACAGTTCAGTGCGGAGACAAAGTTGTAAGGCTCGACGCCCATGTTGAGGAAGCGCCCCAGCACGTCGACCACGTTATTGGCGTGGACGGTGGTGAACACGAGGTGGCCGGTCAGCGCCGATTGGATGGCGATCTGGGCGGTTTCGTTGTCGCGAATTTCGCCCACCATGATCTTGTCCGGGTCGTGACGCAGAATGGAGCGCAGCCCACGGGCGAACGTCAAACCCTTTTTTTCGTTAACCGGAATCTGGGTGATGCCGCGGATTTGATACTCGACCGGGTCTTCAATGGTGATGATCTTGTCCTCGTCGGTCTTGATCTCGTTGACGGCGGCGTAGAGCGTCGTGGTTTTGCCGCTGCCCGTCGGCCCGGTGACCAGTACCATGCCGTACGGCTCCTTGATGTACCGGCGGAAACGGCGCAGGTCGTCCTCGTCGAACCCGACCACGTCGAGCGTGAGCTTCTTAAACTTCTCGCTCATCGACTCTTTGTCGAGCACGCGGAGCACGGCGTCTTCGCCGTGGATCGAGGGCATGATCGAAACTCGGAAGTCGATGGCGCGCCCGCTGTATTTCACTCGAAAGCGGCCGTCCTGGGGCACGCGGCGCTCGGAAATATCGAGCTCGCTCATGACCTTGATGCGCGAAATGATGGTGGAGTGGTGCTCTTTGCCGATCGGCGGCATGGCGTTCGTGAGCACACCGTCAATCCGAAACTTGATGACCACCGAGTCGTCCCGCGTCTCGATGTGAATGTCGCTCGCCCGCCGCTGCAGCGCCGTGAAAATCGTGGTGTCGACTAAGCGGATGATCGGGCTCATGTCGCTTCCCGCCGTCGCCGTCAACTTGTCGATGGAGATGGTCTCGTCGTTCCCGGCTTCGTCCTCGCGGATCACGTCGAGCGTGAATCCTTCGCTCGCGTCTTCCAGCACGCGCTTGGACTGCTCCGTCTTTTGCAGAATGTCGGAGATCTGCTTGAGCGTCGAAACTTTGGTGACGATCCGCTTGCCGAGCAGCAGGCTGATCTCGTCGATCATCATCAACTGGCTGGGATCGGCAATCGCAATCGCCAACCGCCCGTCCGCCGTCTCTTCCAGGGGCACGAACTTATAGCGGAACATCAGGTGCACCGGGATCTTCTCGAACAGATCGTGGTGCAACTGGAAATCGCTCAGGTCGATGAATTCGCAACGGTAGCGCCGCGCGATATCCCGCGCGTGTACCAGTTCGTCGGAAACCGACGCAGGTTCCGGTCCCAGCTTCCCGCCATTCGTGCCGCCTACCACTACGGTTGTTTTCTTGTCCGCCATGCCCATTCCAGTCTACAGCCCTTCAAAGCCCTTCCTTGCCCGACAACCCTTGCGAGTGGTATCTCGCGTTTTGTATCAGGGCATCGCTTTAGCGATGCCACACTCTTTGGCCTTGAACCGTCCCTTTAGGGGCTGCCGTCGCCACTCGGTTAGTGCACGTTCGCTCCCAAGGTGAAGATCGGCATATACAACGAAATCAATATTCCGCCGACAAACACCGCCATGATGATCAGGATCATGGGCTCGATCAGCGCCATGGCTGCGCTCAGAGCCGTCTGCACGTCCTCTTCGTAAAACTCCGCCACCGAATTCAACATCGC
The DNA here is from genome assembly GCA_035272625.1 of Terriglobales bacterium. Taxonomy (GTDB): domain Bacteria; phylum Acidobacteriota; class Terriglobia; order Terriglobales; family Acidobacteriaceae; genus Acidiflorens. Next base: position 10,989 of record DATEQN010000023.1, read on the forward strand.
GGGCAGCGCGCCCGTCGATTCGCCGACCTCCAGCATTTCCACCGCGAGATCGGGAAACAACTTTTGAGCCTCCAGGCTGTGCGCCAGGCTTTGTCCTTCTTTCACCCGCTCCGCTGCGGCGACGACCCCGTTCACCATCTGCCGGCTGCTCATCGATTCGCCGGCCGTCTCCATCGCCGGCACCAAAGGCAGCCCGCCCTGCAGCAGCGTCCCCAGAATGCGCGAGAAATTCGCCACCTGGTACTTCAGCCGGATTTCCCCGAGCAGCGGCAGCGACAGCAGAAAGCGGTCGATGCGTTCGGCTCCCTTGTCGCTCCGCTTCCACCGCAACAGCAGCACCACCGCCACCGCCCCCACCAGCAGCACGATCCACCCATACTTCTGCGCGTTCACCCCGAGCGTCAACATGAACACCGTGATCGCTGGCAGATCCGCTCCCAGGTTGTTGAACAGGTCGGCAAACTTTGGCACCACGTAGGTGATCAAAAAAATCAGCATTACTGTCACCACCGATACCAGCAGCGCCGGATACACCAGTGACACGAAAAGCTTCTTGCGAAAAGTCTGCACCATCCGCTGATAGGCGATGTAGCGGCCCAGAACCTCTTCCATGCTGCCGCTCTTCTCCCCCGCCATCAGCGTGGTCGTGTACATTTTCGGGAAGACCTGCTGGGCGGCGAAGGCATCCGACAGCAACTCGCCGCCTTTTACGCGCTCGCGTACGTTTTCGAGCAGTTGCAGCAAAAATTTGTCCCGCTGCCGCTTGATCAAAAGATCCAGCGCCGTCAGGATCGGCAGTCCCGCCTTGATCAGCGTCAAAAACTGCTGGTTGAAAATCAGAAACGTCGACTGTCGCAGCTTCCCGGCGCGCTGCCCGAACTGGCCTCCGCCCGTGCTGAGTATGGTCTTGGGCTTGACCCAGTACACCAGGTAGCCCTGCTGCGTGAAGCGGTCGTGCACTTCGGCTTCAGAATAGCCGTGCTCCACCTGCTGCCGCAGATGCCCCTGTTCGTCGGCGACTTTGACCAGGAATTGTGCCATTCGCTATAGTTTGCGTCCGCGATTCCGACTTAGTCTCTAAGCGTCGTATACCAAGTGTAACATTCTGTTCCCAAAGCGCTTACGCGCCCTGTCCAGCGGTGTGGTACGCAAGTAACCCGCTTTCTAGTGGACCGCCGGGCGGGGACGCCCGGCTCTCCACCAGGAAACTCGACCAGCCTTCCAACTACGGTCCAATTTCCCCTTCCACCGTTTCCACTCCCGGAGGAGGCGTGAACTGAAACCGGCCGTCGCTTACCTCCACATTCTCTTTCCAGCCCGCAAAGCGGAACTCCGTCGCCGCCCCGTCCGGTTCCACCAATACGATGCGGACAATTTGGTCGGACGGTGTAATCTCCAGTTGCACCTCGCTCACCTGGCCCGCCACGCTCTGCTGAAACTCGGCCCTCGGAACCCCCCGCAACACCGTGTTGCCTGCGCCCAACGGCGATTGATCCACAGCTTTGGAAAGTCCCTGTAATTCATTCTCCAGCTTGGTCTTGCCCAGCAGAAACGCCAGTGGCGACCGCCAGTCATCCAGCTTCCGCAGGGTCGTCTTCCGGAGTTGCCGTTCCGCCGGCAGGTAAAACCACACAACCTCGCCATTGCTGACAAACAGCTTCTCATTCGGGGAACGATATTCCCACCGCATCTTGCGTGGCTTTTTCAACCACAACGTGCCCGATTCCACGCGCTCCGGCCCATCGCCCCGATAGATCTCAGTGAAGTCCGACTGCAGACTGCGCAGGTGGTTGTAGTGGTCATCCACCGCCCGGGCGAGCGGACGGATGTCCTCGCCTTGCGCGGGGACAGTGATCGCCACCAACAGTAGCCAACAAAAAAAGTAGCGGCAGTGCAACGGTGCTTCTCCCCTTTTCTCAATTCTACTGCGGCGGCCTCCTGCCTGCTGTTAATCACACATGAATGTTGGGCAGCTTCTTAGCGCTTGAGTAGGACTCACGGGCATGGCAGACTTTCAGTTTCTATGATGCACCTGGCTTCAATTCGCTGGCTGCTCTTGTCGGTCGCTCTTTTCCCGGTCGTCGCACTTTTCGGCTCTGCCTTGCCCATCGCTCAGCAGGAGGCGAAGCCCACCCCAACCGCACAAAACCAGGCAGCGGCGCCTTTGCCATCGGCACCAGCAACTTCGCCGTCCGTCCCAACCTCAGATGTGCCTCACACTCCTCTCGGCGAGGCCATGGTTCTTGCCAGCAAAGGGGATTGCGACGCTGCCATCAAGAAATATCAGGAAGTTCTTCAGGAGAAACCAAAGTCCCCCGACGCCTATGCTGGTCTGACGCGCTGCTACCTGAAAAAGAAAGATGTGACGCAAGCCTACGAGACGATAACCAAGGGATTGCAGGCGGCGGATGGTTGGCCAGTCCGAGTGGCTCTTGGGGAAGTGTACTTTCGTCAGGGAAAGATTCCGGAAGCGGAAAAGGAATGGGTTGATGTGATCAATTCGCAGCATCCGGCAGCGCGGGCCTACCTTGGTTTGGCCCGGGTGCGATGGGCCATCGAAATGAACAAGTCGGCGAAGGCCATGATTGAAAAAGCGCGCGAACTGGACCCCGCCGACCCCGAAATCGAGAGTTCTTGGGTGGGGACATTGCCGCGTTCGGAGCGGATCAAGTATTACGAGAAGTATATTGCCGACCGAAACAACTCCGACGCTGAAAAACGGGAGAACCTGGAAAGTTATTTGACGTACTTGAAAGAACGAGCGAAGCGACACGACCGCCCCTGCCGCCTGGTGAGCAAGGTTACGCATACGGAGACGCCTCTGGTCCGCCTGCTGACCGATCCGAAACACCTGCGCGGCTACGGCTTGTCGGTGAGTTTGAATGGAACACACACCAACCTCATGCTCGACACCGGAGCGAATGGAATTGTGGTGAAGCGCCGTACTGCGGAAAAAGCGGGGGTTGCCAAGCTGACCGAAACCAAGATCGGAGGGGTTGGAGACAAAGGCCCCAGGAACGCCTACGTCGGCACGGCCAACTCGATTCGGATCGGCGAGTTGGAATTCCAAGATTGTCCGGTGGAGGTCATCGAAAGCCGGTCGGTGGCGGATGAAGACGGGCTGATTGGCGCTGACGTTTTTGAGGACTTTCTGGTGGACATCGACTTCCCAGACGAGAAACTGAAACTTAGCGAGTTGCCGAAGCGGCCCGGCCAAGGCGATCAGCAACTGGCCTTGAAGAATGACGAGGACTATTCCGACGAGCCGGAGCAATCTGACAAATCGGATGGATCGGAAGCGACCTCGGAAGCGGGTGCAAAGGAAACCGCATCCACGGTAAAGTCGTCGGGGCCCCAGGATCGGTACATTGCGCCAGAAATGCAATCATTCACGCGCGTCTTCCGGTTCGGGCATTATTTGCTCATCCCGACCAAGATCGGCAGCGCGCCGAACAAGTTGTTTCTGCTGGATACTGGGGCGCTGACCAATGCGATTTCGCCCGAGGCGGCGCGTGAAGTCACGAAAGTGCACGGCGATTCCGATACGACCGTGAAAGGCATCAGTGGATCGGTCAAGAACGTTTACAGTGCCAACAAAGCCGTTCTTCAATTCGGCCACTTGCGTCAGGAAAATCAGGACATGCTGTCTTTCGATACCACTTCGATCAGCGAGAGCGATGGCACCGAGGTTTCCGGCTTTCTCGGCTTCGTCTTGCTCCGTTTCCTCGACATCAAGATCGATTACCGCGATGCGCTCGTCGACTTCAGCTATGACGCCAAGCGCTACGGCCGCGACTAGCCGTTTCCCCGAAAAGTGTAGATCGCGTACTTTTGCGTCCCGCCCAGCTTCGTCAAAACCACGCTCCCGGCCAGCACCCGCTCCAACAACGGATTGTGATACAGCACATACACCGCCCGCGGATGGGCTCTCAGGCTGCTGTCAAGGTTGGCAATCACTCGCCTCAAGCCTGACTCGGGTAGTGGGTTAAAGAGATAGAGCACCAGGGGTTCGGCGGGAAGGGAAAAGTTGGCGGCGTCGCCGCAGACCGCTTCCAGCGCAAAGCACTTTTGCGATTCGCTTTTGTACCGGGCCAGATTCTCCCGTGCGATCTGGTGTAGTGCCGGCAGAAGCTCTACTCCCACAATCCTCCGAAACGGATATTCCGAAGCCATCAGCAGCGTCCGTCCCTTGCCGGAACCAAGATCGACGAAGGTGAATGGTTCGAACTCGATGGGCAGGCTGGCCATCATCTCCCGGAACAGAGCCGGGTCGGTTGGTTGATAAGCAGAATGAAATAATCCCAGCAGCCGCGCCCGCCACCCCACCGTGCCGCTGGTCGTGTTGACACGATGCTCCCAGTCGTACTCCATGTCGCCATAGCGCTGCCGCCGGTGCTCGGGCGTCGACTCGCGCACAAACGTCCAAAGATTGCCGATCAGCAGGGAAGTCGCAGCGGCAGCCCCTTTTTCTCCAGCCTGTTCGCGCCACCAACTGCGTAACGCGCGCCAGAATTGTTGAGGGAAACTTGAGGACACGCCTGGATGCTAACAAATAGCTGCTCGAATCGGGCCCCGTAGCGGATGGTTGTCTAATCGCGAATCGAGAGGTGCTATAAGCACCGGCAGTTGCCGAGCTGCGCTCGCCTTGGACGGGCGAGGGCGCCCGTCCCCACACAAACCTAAGGCTTTGAATTTGGTTCGGTCTCACGCGGCGGTTCTGGCGACTCTGCTCCCGGCGGAAGTCCCTTGGTAATGAAGTAGAGACTCTTCGGATCCTGCACTTCGATCCGCCCCTCGGGCATCAGCTTGTAGGGGCGTCCATTCGGATCGGCAGGCGTTCCATGGATAAACCCTTCGCGCTCCAGATCGCCTATGCTGAGCGGCCATCGTCCCGTCTTTTCGCGGTACTTTTCGACCACCTGCTCCAACCGCGTTACGTCCTCATCCACTTGCAGAGCGCGCAGATGTTGGACCGCGTTTTCCTGGACCAGCGCATCCTTGGTGCTCTGGTAGGTGGTGAACCATAACATACGCGCCGTGTCGAACTCGCCCGCATGCTGCGCCATTCGGGCCGCCAGGATAGGCATGAATTCGTTGGTCACAGGAAGCTCCGCTCCCTGGGCGAACGCATCCGCCGCCTTGGCGTAGTCTTTCAACTCGGTGTAGTACAGAAATCCCAGGTTGTAGTAGAGCCGCCACTGGCCGGGATTGTGCTCGATTCCGTACTTCATCAGCGCGAGCGCCGATCCGGGTAATCCTGCCCCGTTCGGCGGTTTCGGAGCCAGAAAGTTCGCCCCAAACTGGTACGCTGGAAGAAGCCTGGGATCCAGTTCCGTCGTGACTTCGAGCAGCGGCGCCAGCAGGCGGAAATCGCCGGAACCTTTGTGATGTTGTTCCCCGAAGTACTGCACCGCACGCGTCCAATAAATGTCAGCCAGCAGGCCGGTGTAGCCGAGGCTCAACCGCCGCAGCACCTTGGAAGAGCGCAGATAAAGCGCTTCCTGCGCTACCGATCCCCGCCGCAACTGGTCGATGGCATGGAGGGTGGCCATTCCGCCGGCCATCGAAAAAAGCAACACCGCCATCGCCACCAGATTCACGCGTCCGGTCGCAGTCATATTCATTTCAGGTTCCGGCGCTGGAAGATCAGCACCGCTCCCGAAATCGCCATCGCCGAATACAGCAGTGCGTAAATGCTGTTGTACAGAATCAGGCGGCCGGGTATAGCGTCCCCGTGCGCCACCTGGCTGATCACGTTCAAAGCGGAAAAGTTCGGCACCAGATAGGCGATGGCCGTCGCTAGGCCACCCGCCACCCCTTGCGTGATTTTGGCGAAGCCTCGCAAATCCTCTGCCAGACTTCCGATTACGAACAGTGCGAAGGTGAAGACCGCCGACATCAGCGGCGTGGAAAAGGACGAGAAGAACAGGGCCAGCGCACACACAATCAGAAACTGCAGCACGATGAAGTACAGCGCGACCAATACCCACCCGTCCATTTTCTCGAATTTGTGCGCGACGTAGAGCAGCGCCAGAAACACGCCGACCGCCATGAAGAACGTGTTCACCACCAGCGTTCCCGTGAGCCCGAAAAACTTGCCCACGACGAACTCCCAGCGGCGCACCGGCCGCGACAGCACTGTGTACAACGTGCGCTTGTCGATCTCTTTCGAAACCAGGCCAATCCCGATGAAGATGGCGATTACCACTCCGAACAGCGACACCGCCGTCAGTCCCAGGTTCACCACCACCAGGCGCTCGACATCGATCGAAATTTCTCCCACCAGAATCGCCGCCCCGGAAAGCAGCAGCGCAAAGGCGACCAGGTTGTAGAGCACACGATCGCGGACCGCCTCGCGAAAAGTGTTGAAGGCGATATATCCGATGCGCGAATTCATACGCCCACTCCTTTCCGGCTTTCCTGTTTCCGGCCGTCCTCTTTTCGGTCCTCCGTGGGCCGCAGCTTCTGGATGTAATACTCTTCCAGCGACCGGCGCACCGGCGTCAGCGAAATCAGTTTGATGTGCTCGCGCCGCAGGACATCTAATGCCGCCTCCTGCTGCGCTTCCGGCAAGACCGCGTTTACCATGTCGCCGCTGACCCGCGCCTCGGCCCCCAGGCTCGCCAGGCCCGCCGGTACTTTTTGCGCGAAAAAAACAATCTCGACTTTGCCTTGCATCTTGGAAGTTAATTCCGCGACCGCCCCCACCCCGCGCAACTCGCCCTGATGGATGACCCCTACCCGGTCGCAAAGCGCTTCCGCGTCGGACAGAATGTGGGTCGAAAAGAAAACCGTTTTGCCTTCGTGCCGTAACTGCTGGATCAAGTCCCGAACTTCGCGCCGCCCCATCGGGTCCAGTCCCGACATTGGCTCATCCAGAAACACCAGTTTCGGATCGTGCAGGATCGCCTGTGCCAGCCCCACCCGCTGCAACATGCCTTTCGAAAACTTCCGCAACTGCACTCCTGCCGAATCGCTCAATCCCACTCGCGCCAGCATCTGCTCGACCCGCGCCGAGCGCCCTTTCGCCGGAACTCCCGAAAGCTGCCCGTAATAGTTGAGCAGTTCTCTGGCAGTCAGATGGTCGTAGAAATAGGGCTGCTCGGGCAGGAATCCAATCTGCGATTTCACCCGCGGATCGTCCATGTCCAGCCCCAGAATCCGCGCCGTTCCCGCGGTCGGGAACACCAACCCCATCAGGAGTTTCAGGGTGGTGGTCTTGCCCGCGCCGTTCGGACCGAGGAAGCCGAACACCTCTCCCTCTTCGATGGTCAGGCGAAGCCGGCGCAACGCCACTTTCGGACGTTTGCGCCAGAATCCCACTAAATAGCTTTTTTCCAGGTCGAGAATTTCAATTGCCGCCATGGCTATGCGTTCAATCCGAGGCGTGGATTTTGATGCGGAATTTTATTCCAATTCCAATGAAGAGAATTATAAGCAATGCACGGTGCGCCATGCGCGTGTCTGGCTTACCCGGCGGTTACGAAGGTAAAACCGCCGGCTGGGACCAAGGCTGGTCCGGGAATTTTCCGCCGCCGGCAGCCCTACTCCTACTGTTGCGGACTGATGGTGTTATCGCAGGTCGCGATTGTGGATCCACTGGAGCGCACGACTGCATCCGCAAACGAGCAGAAATAGTTCACGCCCGTCTGGTTCACGCCTACCGGGGTTGCGATGAATTGATAGGTGCCGGCCGGAGTGCCGCTTACCCCCGACAGAGCGAACACATAGCCGCTTTTGGTGCCGCTTCCCAAAGCCGAATCGATCAAACAAGCGCTGGTCGAGGTGGGTACAGTGCTGGCGCAGGTCGTGCCCGCCAGGTAAGACAGAGTGCCGGCAAAGCCCACCGTCGGGTAGGTGGAGTTATAGGAAACCTGTGCCGTGTTCAGGGTGCGAAGTTGTCCCACCGCGGCTGACTCGTTGGCCGCCATGCGCGCATGAAGAAAACTGGGCGCCGCGATCGCTGCAATGATCAGAATGATAGCCACAACAATAAGCAATTCAATGAGAGAAAATCCTTTGGTGTTTCGCATCATATCTCCCTGATTCCGGACAAGCATATCCGGGTTTCATAACTACCTATGCACGTTGAATGCCGGGCTTCGCCGATCCCCCAAACTTCTAAGCCATTGCAAATGCAATGCAATCTGCAGCACTGCGGTTTCTTTTTTCGCCACTTTCGTCATTCTTGCGCTGCGGGAGTGACATTTTGTGTCAGTGAAGTTTAGGGACCGGGAACGAGCCAGCATTAAGACCTTCCTACAATAAAAAAAGCAGAGGATTTCTCCTCTGCTTCTTTCCGGCTTGGTACCCTCCCCCAGGTACTTTGCCAACTTTAAGGTTAAGCTATTGAAGCGGGTTTACCGTTCCGTCGCAGCTTGAAAGCGAGGCTGAACTGGAGCGAATGACCGCATCCGCAAACGAGCAGAAGTAGCGCACACCCGTCTGGTTCACACCAATCGGCGTCGCCACGAAGTTATAGCTGGAGGCTGGCGTGCCGCTTACACCCGACAGAGTAAAGACATAGCCACTCTTGGTGCCGCTTCCCAAGGCCGAATCGATCAAGCAACCAGTGGTCGACGTGGGTGCGGTGCTGGCGCAGTTCGTGCCCGCCAGATAAGACAGCGTGCCGGCGAAGCCCACCGTCGGATAGGTAGAGTTGTAGGAAATCTGGGCTGTGTTCAGGGTGCGAAGCGCTCCCACCGCAGCCGACTCGTTCGCTGAAATGCGTGCGCGTAGCAGGTTCGGGATAGCAATCGCGGCGATGATCAGAATGATCGCCACCACAATCAGCAATTCGATCAGTGAGAAGCCTTTTTGTTTCCGCATTTAAATTGTCCTCGTCTCCGTTTACTGTTTTTGGTTGGATGACCAACTCGCTTGTACTATCGCACTCCTAGGGCCAGAGTCCCAAGTGACGGAGGTAAGATGCCCTTCGGGAACAAAACTTAGCGTTTTCAGCGGTATCCGCTGGATCGCTCCCTCCTCACTCGCCCTCGACTCTCCCAGTATGACACTTTTGGCGACCGCGATTGACATATTTTGCCAGTTGCCCTTCATCCCCGTCCACCCTTCAAACCGCCCGTCAGATGCCGCGACCCCCATTCTGGGAACGCTCACCGCTGCTCTTCTTGCGTCCGCTTCGCTTGCAGTTTTCCCGTCGGGCCAAGGAAATCAAAGGCGGCATGGGTGGGGCGGAGTAGCCCGGCTTTTCTGTCCTGGAGACGGCCCTTTCCGGTCCGCCTGAGCCTGTGCGATGGAAACGGATGCAGGAAACGAACCCGAGGCGAAGGCAACTGGAGGTATATTGGCTCGTAGCCCGGAAGCAAAATGGAAATTCCGGTCCCCATGGTCCCCACTTTTAAAGCGCCCACTCTCAAAGCGGATGCCGATCCGCAGAGTGCGGCTTCGTCTCGGCAACCCTTTCGCTTACCGGTCATCGTTGTATCGACGGTTCTCCTGGCCACCGCCTGCAAGCTGGTGCTGGCGGTTTGGCGTTATTCCGTGAACCTCATCTTCTGGGACCAATGGGACTTTTACACGCCTCTGTTCAACCACGCTTCCCTCTGGCGAATTTTCACCTGGCAGCATGGGCCGCACCGCGAAGGCATCGGGCTGGTGCTCGACAAATTTGTGCTGGAGTCGACCGCTTGGAATTCCCGGGCCGAAGCTCTGTTCATGGTCGGGGCATTGTTCGCGGCCGCGGTAGTCGCTTTGCGTTTGAAGCAAAAGCTGTTTGGCAGCCTGGGACCCAGAGATCTCGACTACAGCGATATTGCGATCCCTTGCCTGTTCCTGACCTTCGCGCAGATGGAAGCTCTGGTGGGTGAGCCGAATCCTTCTTATTCCGCGATTCCAGAGCTGCTCATTGGATTTTACTGCCTGGCGTGGATGCTTCCCAAACCGATCGCGCGCTACGCAGCTGTCCTCGTACTCAACTTCCTGCTGATCTACACCGGGTTTGGTTTTTTCATGGGAGTCGTAACCATCGGTGTTCTTCTATTCGACCTGCGACGCGCGTTGCGAACAGAATCCGGATCACCCCGCTTTCCGGCAGTGGCCCTCTTGCTCGCGGCAGCGTCCCTGGCTGGCTTCTTTTATCGCTATCGTTGGAACCCGGCTGTCCCGTGCTTTCACTTTCCCGATCCCCATCCGCTGAACTACCCGTGGTTCATCGGCCTCATGATGTCCTACTTTCTCGGCCTGCGGACGGTAGTGCTGGCCTCGATGGCCGGGAGTTTTCTCGCGCTGACGGCATTCGCGATCCTTATCTGGCATGGTGTTCGTCTGTGGCGCCACCGGGAATGGTCCGCCACCGATCTGACGGTCGTCATTCTTCTCAGCTTCTCGCTGCTCTTTGAAGCCAACGCGGCGGTCGGAAGGGTATGCCTCGGCATGCCCGGGGCAGCGCAATATTCGCGCTACATGGGATTGCTGGTGCCAGCATTTTTGGCAATTTATTTCCATCTCCTCACCTGGCGGAAAAGCACGTTCCGCACGGCCCTGCTGGCGCTATTTGTGATCGCACTGATCCCTGGCACCGTGCGCATGCCCAGCGGATATTCCCCTCAAGTTGCGAGCGATGGAAAGCAAGCGTGGAAGACGTGCATTCTGCAAACCGGAAACATCAACTACTGCGATCAGGCTACCGGATTCCCGCTGCATCCCGATCCAAGAAAGACCCAACTCCTCGAGAAACTGCAATTTCTGCAGAAGAACCGGTTAAACCTGTATTCGGGGGATCGCTAGAACAGGATAAAGTCCGGGGCAATAAAAAAGCAGAGGATTTCTCCTCTGCTTTTCCCGGCCGGTACCTTCCCTCAGGTACTTTGCCCATCCAAACTTATTGCATCGGTTGCACGGTGCCGTCGCAGGTGGAGATCAGATTGGCGGGGTCGAAGCGTATCACGCCATCCGCGAACGAGCAGAAATAGCGCACGCCCGTCTGGTTCGGACCTACCGGCGATGCGACGAATTGATAGCTGGAGGCCGGTGTGCCGCTCACGCCCGACAGAGCAAACACATAACCACTCTTAGTGCCGCCTCCCAAAGCCGAATCGATCAAGCAAGCCGTGGCCGATGTGGGCGCAGTGGTGGCGCAGGTCGTGCCCGCCAGATAAGACAGCGTGCCCGCATAGCCCACCGTCGGATAGGTGGAATTATAGGAAACCTGTGCCGTGTTCAGGGTGCGAAGCGCCCCCACCGCAGCCGATTCGTTCGCTGAAATGCGCGCGCGCAGCAGGTTCGGGATAGCAATCGCGGCGATGATCAGAATGATCGCGACCACGATCAGCAGTTCGATTAGCGAGAAGCCCTTTTGTTTCCGCATCTAAAATCTCTCCATTTGTCCGCGTCCGTTTGACTTTCGGTTGGATATCCTACCAACTCGAATCTAATATGGCATCAGTATGACTCCGGCTCAAATTACGGAGGTTAGATGTCCTTCGGCGCGGCAAATTGACAAATGTTTACAATCGCTTGGGATTAGATTGGCCTTCAACCCACTGGTGTCGTGACCGCATAACTAGCCATGCTCCTGTGCGCTAGAATGAGCCTCGCTGGAGCGTCCAATGCCGAACCTGCGATTAAACTCGGAGCGCGACATCGCCCGCGCTTCCACTCTGGACGCACCCGTCTATTTCAGCGCGGAGACCTTTGAGGCCGAAAAGGCCAGGCTCTTCGCTTCCACCTGGCAGGTCGTCGGTCATGTTCGCCAGGCCGCAAGCGCCGGCGACTACTTTACCTTTGACCTCATCGGAGAACCGCTCCTTATCGCTCGCGGCGAGGACGGCATCCTGCGCGGGTTTTACAACGTCTGCCGCCATCGCGCCGGCAACCCCGCCTCCGGCTGCGGCAACCGCAAACTCTTCCGCTGCGGCTATCACGGCTGGACCTACCGGCTCGACGGCGCTCTGCTGGTTACACCCGAATTTGAGGGTGTCGAAGATTTCGATCCCAAGGACTTCGGCTTGGCCCCGGTTCGCCTCGAGGAATGGTTCAACCTCATCTTCGTCAACCTCGATCCCGAGGCTCGCCCGCTGCACGAAAGTCTGGGCGAATTGCCCGCCCAGGCCGGGAAGTTCGATTTCAGCAGCATGAAGTTTTCCGAGCGCCGCACCTACGAAATGAAATGCAACTGGAAGACTTACATCGATAACTATCTCGAGGGTTACCACGTGCCGAGCCTCCACCCGGCGCTCAATCGCGAAATCAACTACAACGCCTACAGAGTCGAGCCTCATCCTCAGTACGTCCGGCAGTGGACCCCGATCCGCGGCGCCCAGCCCGGAGACGCCACCCCGCGTCGCTACCAGGAATCCGGCAAAGACCTGACAGCCGATTATTTCTGGGTCTTTCCCAACTGGATGCTCAATTGCTATCCCGACAACGTCTCGCTCAACATCATCCTGCCGCTCGATCCCGAGCGCACGCTGGCAATCTTCGAGTGGTATTTACCCGAGAAAGATCTGGAGAGTGAAGCTGCCCGCAAAGCCTTGGAATTCAGCGACGAGATTCAGGTCGAGGACGCCGGCATCTGCGAGATCGTACAGAAGAATCTTCACTCCCGCAGCTACCACAGCGGCCGCTACAGCGTGAAGCAAGAAAAAGGCGTCCACGCGTTCCACCAGATGTATCGCGAGCTCATGCTGACCTAGGTAGCGACGGGAGAGCCAGTGGAGAGCTAGTTACCGTCGATTTCGTCGAGCCGCACCGGCTTGTCTGAGTCAATATGGATCGCGCTAGAATCTTCTTGGGCAGTGAAGGGTGGATATTGTGTGAAAGGCCAGCCTTCAGCCCACGGAGTCGCCTCTACCCATGGACATGTCACCGTCCCGCGAGAAGCACGTCGTCATCTACTGTCTTGTGTTGGTCGCTGCCACACTGGCTTTCTACAATCCTGTCGTCCGTAACCAGTTCGTCGATTTCGATGACTTGTCCTATATCTTGAAGAATTCCCATGTTCTTGGTGGTTTGACGTGGGCCACTGTGAAATGGGCGTTCACTACCTTTCGCGATGGAAACTGGCACCCGTTGACCTGGCTATCGCATGCCTTGGACTGCCAGATCTTTCACCTGAATCCGATTGGCCACCACTACACAAGTCTCTTGCTGCACACGGCCAATGCAATCCTTCTCTTCCTGCTGTTGCGGCGGGCGACCGGATTTACCTGGCCCAGTCTGATGGTGGCCGCTCTATTTGCGCTGCATCCGGTCAATGTTGAGTCCGTTGCCTGGGCCGCTGAGCGCAAGAATGTACTCAGCATGTTGTTCTTCCTGCTCGCTCTCCATGCCTATGACCGGTACGGACGCACGGGCAGACGTTATCTCTATTTATTGGTCGCCATCTTTTTTGCGCTTGGCCTAATAGCAAAACCGCAGGTGGTCACGCTGCCTTTTGTGCTGCTGCTTTGGGACTACTGGCCGCTGCAGCGAATGAGCATGGGAATGAGCATCGGAATGCCCGCGGGATCCGCGGCCGCAGGTTCGCCTTCTGTCTCCACTCAACGCTCGTTCCGTTCGCTGGTATGGGAAAAGTGGCCGCTTTTCGTTCTTGCCGCGGCCGATTCGGTGGTCACCGTTATAGCGCAGCGCGCGGGAGCCTCGGTACGGACGCTTTCGGAAGTTTCGATCTTCTTGCGGTTCCAAAACGTCTTCGTCTCCTACGTGAGATATATCGGAAAAGCGTTCTGGCCATCCCCGCTCGTTCCCCTGTATCCGCGTCCGGTGGGTTTGCTGCCCGCCTGGCAGGTGTTGGGAGCGGGGGCCTTGCTGCTTCTGCTGAGCGCGCTCGTATGGCGCTGGCGCGACCGCCGCTATTTGCTCGTAGGCTGGTGCTGGTTCCTGGGAACCTTAGTCCCGATGATCGGAATCATCACCGTCGGTGAGCAAGCCATGGCCGACCGTTACGGGTATCTTCCCTTCATAGGTTTGTTTATCGCAGTCGTGTGGGCTCTTGGTGAGGCGGCCTCCAGTCGCCGGATCAGCAGGGTTTGGCTCGCTGGTTCCGCCGTTGCCGCGCTCTTCCTTCTGGGGAGTCTCACTTATCGCCAGCTCGGCTACTGGCACGACAGTGAAACTTTGTGGCGCTATACGTTGAGCGTCACGGAAGGGAACTACACGGCGCACAGCAATCTCGCGCTCGCGCTTGCTAAGGAGGGCCGACCCGAGGAGGCGATCGAGCATTTCCGGGCGGGCAAGGCACTGCACAAATACCCTCCCGTCCAGGTCCTCGGTCTCTGCAGGTACGAGTTGCACGTTGGATATTCCTTGTACGCGATTGAGGATTGCAAGGCGGTGCTGCACGATACCGACGATCCGAAGCTGCAAGCCGCCGCATGGAGCGGGCTTGGTGAAGCTTACTTGCAGTTGCACCGATACGATCAGGCCGCCGAGAGCAACCAGAATTCTCTACGCTTGAATCCGGACGACGACTTGGCGCTGGTGGGTATGGCCGTCCTGGCGATGCGGCAGGGGCAGGATGACGTAGCGGTCGCTCAGTTGGAGCACGCGGTGAAGGCCGATCCCAACGATGTGAATGTCCTTCTTTTCGCGCAAGCTCTACGTCGGGCCGGTCGTGCTGCGGAGGCCGATTCCGCTGCCGCGCAGGTACAGAAGATTTCTACAGACTTGGGCCAGGCGCAGTTCGACGCGGGACAATTCCTCGCGTTTGTCGGCCTGAAGCCGCTGTAGAGGAGCGACCGACATTTCGCTTTGCTGTGCGCCCCTGTGTCCCCTGTGGTAAAGGTTTTGACTTTCCTCGCCTCATCTCGGTGCCCTCGGCGTCTCGGCGGTGAAATCGAGCTCTAGCTGCGCTTCAGCAACAGACAAGTAATATCGTCGTGCTGCGGAGTGTTGCCAACGTACAGATCCAATTCCGTCCACAACCGGCGCAGAAGTTCAGCCGGAGCCGATGCCGACTCGCGATCCACCAGTCTGATCAATGTCGGCTCGCCGTATTCTTCATCTTTTGAGTTGACCGCCTCCACGACCCCGTCCGTAAAAATCACCAGCCAGTCGCCGCCCTCCAGCCGAGTCGTTCCCACCTCGTAGCGCGATTCGGCGAAAATCCCTATCGGGATGCCTCCCACTTCCAAGCGCTCCAGCGCGCCCGATTTCTTCCGCAGAATCGGGACGTTATGTCCGGCGTTGATGTAAACCACGTCTCCGGTCGCGGGGTCGAGCTCGGCAAAGAAGGCGGTAGTGAAACGAGCTCCGCCCTGGCTGTTGGAACAGGTATAGCGATTCACGCCGGCTACCAGTTCCGCCAGCGCGCCGCCGCTCGTCGACAACGTCCGCAAACTAGCCTGGAAGGTTGCCATCACCATCGCCGCCGGAATGCTCTTTCCCGCCACATCGGCCACCACAAACAGAATGCGGTCGGCGCTGGGCTCCCGGCCCGGCCGCAAGATGACATCGTAGTAATCGCCCGCCACCGTGTTTGCCGGCTGCGTCGCATATGCAATCTGGTATCCCGGAATCTGCAACGGCGCGCCCGGCAGCATCCAGGCCTGAATATCTTTGGCGATCTCCAGGTCGCGCTTCATCACCACGCGATCCGCGAGCTCCAGCAGCAGCACCAGCAACAACAGCAATCCACCCCAGACGTGCAAATCTAGTTCATGGATCTCGACACGATTCTCGCCGTTGGTGTAAGTAAACGCGACGGAAGGCCAGAACAGCAGAATTAGCCCCAGCAGCACCAGCACGCGCCGCGCCGGTGTCAGCTTTTCCAGGATCGCCCAGAATAGTGCCTTCGCGGTTCGCCAGCCCCGCCTTAATCTGGAGGGCTCCGCCTGCAGGTCGATCCCCGCTGAATAGAGCCGGTAGCTAGAACGCGCGTCTTTTTCAAACTGCGACCAGAGTTGGTTGAGAGCCAGCCCCTCGCTCACGCGATACCAGAAGCGCCGGGCCTTGCCCTTCAGTCGAGGTCGCGGCGGGGCAGTCTGCGGAGGAGAGGCCATGACGGAGTCAACATTATAGGCTGGCTCCTTTGCTTGTGGAGGGACGGGCGTCTCGCGAGCCTGCCCTGAGCGAAGCCGAAGGGTCCAGCCGGGCGGGGACGCCCGGCTCTCCACCAACAACGAAAAGACTCAGCCGCCTCAAAATAACTCCATCTGCCCGATCTCCACATGCGTTCCGCGACTGCTGCGCGCGTGCTGGTCTCCAATCCCGTACTTCCGCCGCAAGGCCGCCATCAACTGTGACAACCGCTGCCCGTACCCTTTTGGCAGAAATGCCCGTTCGGCATAACGCGTCCGGTAATGTTCCACCAGGGCAGGGAAGTGTTCTTCCAGAAACGGCATGAAGATCGCCGCCGAACAGGGTTTCAGGAAAAGCGGATTAGCAAAGATATACTTCGCGCCCGCTTCACTGGCGGCTTCCACCAGGGCCTCGAGGTCGCGCGGCCGGTCCGTAATCTCGGGCAGCACGGGAGCGCAGATCACGCCCGCGTCCACGCCCGCAAGATTCAACTGACGAACCGCCTCCAGCCGCAGATCGGGACGCGGTGCCCGCGGCTCGAGCTTCCGCGCCAGTTCTGTATCCACCGTGGTCACGGTAACATTCACAAAGATCCGGTTGTGCTCGCCCACCCGCCGCAGGATCTCGGCATCGCGCGTCACCAGGTTCGATTTGGTCACAATTCCAATCTCCAGTCCGGAGTGCCGCGCCAGTTCTTCGAGGATGACCCGCGTAATCTCAAAACGGCGCTCCGCCGGCTGATACGGATCTGTAGCCGTGCCAATCGCAATCTCTTCCCCACGCTTCACCTTTTTCAACTCCGATTGCAGGAGCGCCGCCGCTTGCTGCTTGACGAAAATCTTTCGTTCGAAGTCCACGCCGTCCCGCAGTTCCATGAACTCGTGGGTGTAGCGCGCGTAGCAGTACTTGCAGGCAAATTCGCAACCACGGTAAGGGTTGATCGCCCACGTAAACGGAAGATTGCGTCCGCTTACCACCCGGCTAAGCAGCGAACGCGTCCCGAGGGTAAAGTATTCGACATTGTGTCCCTCGCGCAAAGACTCGCCATCGGCGGCGATCCGCGCAATGCCCACCAGTTTCTGGCGGGAGTCGGTTTCACGGAATAGCGGAAGGGAAGCCACCGTAGATATTCGCTATTTGTTCGCCCACAACGATAGCTCCCAAACGCAACCCTGTCAAATTAGAATTTCCGCTTCTCCACTTTGGTTCCACGATGAGGGCTATGCGGCAGACGTTTTCCCGAATCGGTATCTGAACGGTAACCCGAGACCACCCGAGACCACGCGCCGCGAGCGAACGCGGTGTACACTGTACCCTAGGGTACATTCAAACGAACGCTTCCAAACTTATAGGCGCCAGGGGACCCTGCCGCTCTGGCGTTGTGGATTTCCTTCTTCACTCAAACACCCAGCAAAGCAGCCCTTTGCGGAATCGCTAAGCTCCTATGAAAATCCTGCTCTACAACCCCGACAACGGCGTAACACGTAACTTCATGCCGCATCTATGGATGTTCCTGCTGCAGGCGCTTACTCCACCGGGCCACGAAGTGCTGCTGGTGGATGGCAACGCAAATCCGATGGATGAAGCGGGGATCGCGCAGTTTGTGCGCGATAACAATATTGGATTGGTCGGCATCGGCGCCATGACCAGAATGATTGCCAAGGCGTATCGCATGGCCGATGCAGTGCGCGCCACCGGAGTTCCAGTCGTGATGGGCGGACCGCACGTGACCGAGATGGCCGACGAGGCCCTCGGCCGAGATGGCGGCCCGCGCCACGCCGACGCGGTTGCTCTGGGCGAGGCCGATGCCACTTGGCCGCGGATTGTTGAAGACGCCGCCCGTGGAGAACTCCAAGACATTTATGCGCCCGTGGATGCCTTCGGCCAGGAGAGCAAGCCGTCGCTGAAGGAATATCCGGTGATTCCGTGGGAGTCGATTGATCTCAAGCAATTCAATCTGGTGCCGAAGGCGGCGACCGCCTTGCTGCAGAAGATCGGAGAAGGCTGGGGATCATTTCGCATTATTCCCGTGGAATCCGGACGGGGTTGCCCTTACGGCTGTGAGTTCTGCACCGCCACCGGATTCTTCGGCGACGCGATTCGCTTCCGCACCAATGAGAGCGTGGTGAATGAATTGCTGTTGTTGAAGTCCCGCGCCCGCAGTGAAAAAGGCCAGATGGCGGTTTTCTTCATCGACGATAATTTCGCCATCAACATCAAGCGCACCAAGTCGCTGCTGCGCGCCATCATCGCCGCCAAAGCGCAGGTGCATTGGGTGGCGCAGATCAGCGCCAATTTATTGCGCGACGAGGAACTTGTCGACCTAATAGCGGCCTCCGGAGGCAAGTGGATTTTTATCGGCATGGAGTCCATCGATCCCGCCAATTTGAAAGACGTGAACAAGGGATTCAACAAGCCGGGCGAATATGCGGCCGTGCTCGAGCGGCTGGCGCAACGCAATGTGTACGCGATTACGTCGTTTATTTTTGGCATGGACAATGACACCGTCGGAGTCGCCGAAAGAACTCTTGGGCAAGTGCGTACCTGGCCTCCGGGTCTGCCGATCTTTGGTCTGCTCACTCCCTTGCCCGCAACGCCGCTCTACAACCGCCTGGAGACTGCCGGGCGGCTGACGCGGCCCAAGCACTGGCAGGAATTCATCCCGTTTGCGATGGCCCACACGCCGCTGAGGATGACCATCGAAGAAGCTCATGCCGAAGTGAATCACGGATGGGCCGAGGCCTATAGTCCGGAGGCGCTGGCGGCCGCGGTCGAGTCGCTGAACGATCAGCCGCTGGGTTATCGCATCAACATCTTTCTTGCGCGGCTCTGTTTCCGCGGCATCTATTTCCCCATGCTGGGAAAAATGGCGTGGGTGAAGGTGATTGCGCAAAATCGGCGAACCATCTTCAAACTTATTAGGGAAGGGTTCAAAGCAGGCGCCTGGCGCGGCGCTCCGGCAAGGATTCCCGCCAGCCCAGTGCCGCCGGTAGAGGGGGTCGAAGCCAACGTACAAGTTGTGGGAGGCTGACCGGAACGGGCGAGACAATGGATTTCCAGCCTGGCTTTGAGCGTTCCGCCTGTGGCATGATGGCATAGTCAGGCGAGGTGTCCTAATGCATATGCACGAAAAACTTCAAAACGGAAGAATGATCGGCTATGTCCTCGGCATAGCCGTTTTTGTCGCGGTTGTAGCATGGAAGTTTCTGGTCCGCTAAAGCCGGAAAGGTCTCAGGTCGTAGGTGTCAGGAAAATCTCGACACGATCGGCCTTCTAGGTTCTTGCTGAGACCTGACGCCTGAGACCTGACTCCTAGCTGCCTTTAGCTTATCCGGTTGTTTCAGCAGGCCGCAAGCGATAGTGTAAGGGGGTGCCGCGGCCTCCGTTTCCGAAGACTCTGCGCGAGTTTCAGTCAAAGTTCGCCGGCGAGGAGGCTTGCCAACAGTACCTGGCGGCCTGC